>NZ_KB235922.1:0-600000 GCF_000332195.1 Pleurocapsa sp. PCC 7319 | reverse complement strand
CCCGAACTGTAGGAAAACCAATCGAATGATCTCCACCTAAGATTATGGGAAATGCCCCCGAACTAAAGATATGGGCGATACCTTTAGAAATTTGATCGAATGATTTTTCGTTATTGGCAGGAATGGTAAAAATATCTCCCACATCACAGAGGGTAATTTGTTCGCGCAAATCGACTCCTAACTCAAAGTTATAGGGGGTATAAAGTGCTGAAATCCGCCTAATTCCCTGAGGACCAAATCTTGTTCCTGGACGATAAGTTGTACCTGAGTCGTGGGGAACACCAACAATTGCTACGTCATATTGTCCGACATTGTTGACATTTTCCAGGTAGGGAGCTTTGAGAAAGGTGTTAATCCCTGCGTAGTGAGGTAATTCTCCCCGTGAAAAATTAGGAATAGAGCGATCGCGAATACTTTCGGCAGCTTCTAAACCGTATTCTAATCCTTGCTCAACTTCCTGTTGCCAGCCAGTAAGTGGCAGTCTAGTTTCTTTTTCTAATGCTCTTTGAGCTTCGGTGGAATCATTATTAGGGGCAGAAAACGATGGCTCACTCATATTGATTTTCCTCTTCCAGATTAGTCTATACAAAAAACAAAACCCAGGAGTCTCAACAACTAGCTAAAGTTGCCAATATCTCCCGGGCTTTTTTCCCGCCGTGTACTACCAGAGGTCAGGAGTCTTAGAAGACTAACCAAACTTGCTTAGGGTAGTTGGCTTCTCTCGGACCAGTCATTTAAATCTTGTTGCTTAAATCGGAACCCTAGAAGCCTGGTTATTCTGTTGTACGTTAATTAATATAATTAATACTAAGATTAAACATTCTTAAATGCAAGATCGCTTATTTTAAGACTTTTTTAGTATTTTATCACCATAAAATTTACTGTAACTAACAATTTTACTCTCCAATTATTGACATTAATTGATCATTAGACATACTGGAAGCAAATCAAATTATGTAAAACTTTATTGATAATAATTGTGCAGTGCGACATTAGATATAAACCAGCATTCGCAGCTATATTTATCACTCTCGAACCAGGGGATAGTATTACTGCCGAGGCTGGGGCAATGGTAAGCATGGATAGCCAATTAACCATGAAAACGGAATTTTCAGGTGGTTTTTTTTCGGCTTTGATGCGGAAGTTTTTTGGTGGAGAATCTCTATTTGTCAATGTTTTTACTAACCAAACTAGACAAAATTTAAGTCTTGTTTTAACTCAATCTAATCTGGGGGATATTGAATCACTCAATCTTCGGGGAAAGGCGATCTTTTTTCAAAAAGGGGCTTATATTGCCCATACCCCAGGTGTCAAAATGGGAGTGCGTTGGGCAGGTTTTAAGAGTGCTTTCGCCGGAGAAGGTTGGTTCAAACTGAAGCTTTCAGGTAGGGGACAAGTTTTTTTTGGTGGTTATGGAGGTATTACTAAAAAAACAGTTCGAGGAGAATTTATTGTTGATAATTCTCACCTCATTGCTTACGAACCGGTAATTAAGATGGGGATTGGACTTTCTGGGGGGTTGATTGGTTCACTGACTTCTGGGGAAGGTTTTGTAAATCGTTTATCGGGCAATGGCGATATTTATCTACAATCTCGCAGTATGAGTGGATTAATCGGGTTTTTAAGCCCAAAAATACTCAAACTTGGTCATAGAAATCGCCGTATGTCCCAATCCAGTAATTTAGCCGAGAGGTTTCTCCAAGATGGAAGTTGAATTATTACATCAACCGGATAGTGCGATCGCTCGTATCCAACTAGATGCAGGAGAAGAGATTATTGCCGAAGCGGGTTCAATGATCGCCATGAGTGATGCTCTACAAGTAAATACCACCATGCGCCAGGGAAGAAGAGGCGGTGGTATTATGGGTGGCTTAAAAAGAATGATTGCCGGGGAATCTCTATTTCTCAGTCAGTTTCGTTCCTACCAGGATGGTAACGAAATCTGGTTAGCCCCCAAGTTAATTGGTGATTTATTAGTTTATGACATGGAAGGACAGGATTTAATTGTCCAAGCCACGTCCTATTTAGCCTGTAGTTCTAAAGTAGATTTAGATTTGGGCTTTGAGGGCATTAAATCAGTTTTTTCTGGAGAGTCAATTTTCTGGCTCACCCTCTCTGGTTATGGCAAAGCAATTTTGACTTCCTTTGGTGGTATATATGCCATTCCTGTAGATGGAGAATATACCGTTGACACTGGGCATATTGTCGCTTTTGAGCGAACACTTGATTTTAACGTAACCAAAGCTAGTTCCAGTTGGATTGGTTCATTTTTGGGAGGAGAGGGTTTAGTCTGTCGCTTTCGGGGACAGGGGAAAGTATATTGCCAAACTCACAGTGTTAGTGCGTTTGGTTCAATTATTGGTTCTTTACTTCCCGCCAGATAAGAATTAAGAAAGATTAACTAATAACTAATTATGAATGACATTCCTTATCGCATTGAACATGCTCCAGCTTATGCGTCTTTGGTATTGGATATACCAGTAAATCAGACGGTGTTGGTGGAGGCATCAGCGATGGCAGCAATGGATACTTGCTTAAAAATGAAATCTAAAATTCAGGGGGGATTGAGCAAAGGCATTGGCAGAATGCTGGGAGGAGAATCTCTATTTGTCAACGAATTTACTGCCCAAGACAGAAACGGAGAATTATATATTTCTCCTAATATTCCTGGGGATATTCAACATTATTATTTGACTAGTAAATCTAACTTAATGGTTCAAGGCTCGGGTTTTGTTGCCTGTAGTCCTAATATTGAATTGGATAGTAAGTTCCAAGGCTTAAAAGGCTTTTTTAGTGGGGAATCTTTATTTTTGCTACGAGCATCGGGAACTGGTGATTTTTGGTTTAGTTCCTATGGGGGAATTATCGAAATTCCCGTGGCTGGTAATTATGTGGTGGATACCAGTTATATCGTCGCCTTTGAAGATACTCTTAACTATGATGTAGAAGTTATTGGCGGACTTTCATTTAGTAACTTGAGAACAGGAATATTTGGTGGCGAGGGTCTAGTTTGTCGCTTTAGTGGTGAAGGCAGATTATGGATTCAGTCGCGCAATCTCTATCCCTTGCTCAATTTTCTCAATGCTTTTCGTCCTACTAAGAATAATTAGAGTTTGAGCAGAATTATCTAGTTTCAGATCCCACTTTTTTTCTTAACAAGAAAATACAGATGGGAACTACGATTAAATCGATCGCCACATGAAAAATAGAAAACCCATTAGGTTGCAGAAAGAAAAACCGATACACTCCCAACACACCACCTATGGTTGGCAAAATTGCTCCTAACAATAAAGCCAGACGACTATACCGTAACAGCATCAAGCCAATAATAAAATAAGCTACACCAAAGGCAGCAGCCCCCCAAACATGACCCTCCCTAGCATAAACAAGCAACTGGAGATTATGGGTTACTCCAGAAATGATCATTAACATTCCCGCAAGTTTTCGGATACGCATTTCATATTTGTTTTAGCAGAATCAACTTCTAATCTAACCATTGAAATATGAGTCGATCCTTTGGGAGCTGAGGGATTTTTTTCCAAGTATAAATTTACAAACTGGGGAATAGAATTGTCGCGTTTATTTTCAGATACACTTTTGGTAAAAGACATCCAAATTGTTCGTATCCAATCAGCTAATCCCTCTTTTCGAGTCATATCTTGAGGTACCAGCTCTAAACGTTTAATTTCAAAGCCAGATTTTTGCAACCAGATCTGGTAATCTTGAAGTCCATACAAGAATTGAGGGTTATGAAATTTACTAAAATAGACATCACACGACTTAGAGTTAATCAATTCTAAGAAAATTTGTAAAATTCCTAAAGCATCTCCTTTTCCTCCACAGGAAATAATTGAAAGACTGGGACAACGATTATTTTGCTTATTTTTCTTGGCAGAGAAGCTCTTTGTGGAAGAGCTATCTAGATCAGCCACTTTACTTACTGGTAAAGTAGTGACTAAATCAGCAGTAATGTTGTCATCATCAAAACCAACATCTAGAATGAACTCCTCGTCATTTAAATCAAAATCTTCCCTTAATTCTTGTGGCAATATAAATTGAGCAGCTGAACTTTTAGCACAATCTTCTAGATCCCACATAAGACTTTAATTACTGAAATTAGGATTCCTATATAGAAATTGTAAGACTCATGAGATACAGGTGATTTATCTTTTATGTATCAAAATCTTTAAGTTTTCGTATAGTGACCTTTAAGATCGGGTTGACGACTCCACCAGTTAGCTCCCTATCGGTCGCTAGAACAGGTGGATTCTCACTTCCTTAGAATTTGCTCAGTCGTAGATTTTTCACGTCCACTCCCTAGTCTGACAATTCCTCCATGAGCAGTAGCCTTGCGCCCCAAGGCTAATAATCGTAGTGCTTCGTCTCTAATGTTCTGAGCTGCGTTAATGTCTATGTCTATGTGCTTTTCGCCACAGTTGGGACAATCCCAGAATCTAACATCGAGAGGAAGTTTGTCTATGTGATATAGACATTTATTATGTAGCTTGCTGCTGGGAAAAAACCTGTCTACTTGCATGTAGATTTTTCCTGACCATTCAGCCTTGTACTTGAGCATGGTATTGAGCATTCCCCAACCCACATTGCTGATCGCTAATGCTAACTTGGGATTTTTGACCATGCCTTTGACGTTAAGATTTTCCACCGCAATGACTTGGTTCTCGTCAACTATCCTACGTGATAGCTTGTGGAGAAAATCTAACCGACAATTACTTACTTTTTCATATACCTTTGCTGCTAGTTTTTTGGCTTTATATCTTCTATGAGAATCTTGTTGTTTACGAGCTAACTTTTGCTGTTTACGCTTCAGGTTTTGTTGATGCTTCTTGAACCAGCGAGGATTGTTATATTTAGAGCCATCGCTAGTTACACAGATATCAGATATACCCACATCTAGACCCACAACTTTACCTTGGTCACTGGCTTGAGGAATTTCAATTTCATGATCAACCAATATCGAGGCGTAGTATTTACCACTTGGCACTTGAGATATCGTCACCGTTTTGACTATGCCCTCGATTGGTTGAGATATCTTGGCTTCAACTAATTTGAGTTTAGGAAATTTGATGTATCCATCTAGCACTTTTACATTCTGAGGATAGCTGATAGATTGCTTATTCCCTTTGGCTTTGAACCGAGGAAATCTACCTCTGCCCTCAAAAAAATTGATAAAAGCATTAGATAAATTAAGTGCTACTACTTGAAGACACTGAGAATAGGGTTCACTTAGCCATTCAAACTCTTTTTTCAAGCCTGGTAAGAGCGACTGTATGGCACCACGACTCAAACCTTTTCCTGTCTCTTGATATGTTTCTTGAGTAAGAGCAAGACTATAGTTCCAATACCAACGAGCGCAACCAAAGCTTTGTGCTAAGTGCCGTTTCTGTTCGCTATTGGGATATAGTCTCACTTTTACTGCTTTAAGCATTATCAGAAGAAAATGAATCTGATAAAATTGTAACAGCTCACGCAGATGTGTCGCCAACTGTTGAACCCTTTAGGGTGTCCCAAAGGGCTACGTTGTACAGTTCGTTCTCATCCCCCAGTTACTACGTCGAACAGGGGGATTTCTCACTCACACGTTAAATTAGCGATTGGGCTCCGCCCACCAGCGAAGCTGATCGCTTGGCAAAAATATGAGCAACAATCTTTAGTCCTTAATCCCTAAAACCAATATATTCCGTATCACCACTTATCTGATAACCGCTATATAGCGTTTCTCGTATTAATGAAATACATCTTGGTAGAGTCAGGGAATAGGGAATAGGGAATAGGGAATAGGGGTTTTAAGGTTTTTAACTAAGTTTATATTTGTACCTCACTTATTTAAGAAACGCTATATATAGAACAATTAATACTAGTAAAGCTCCTAAGATATACAGAAATTGAGTGGTTCGATTACTTTTAGCCAAAATTTCTGAGTAAGATAGTTCGTGGTTCTGAATTAGCAAAAAGGAATGAGGACTAAATATAAAGGGAAATAAACGACTGAGCTGTAAACGTAGTAAAAAGTTAAGACCCCATAATCTTTTTTGCCAAAGATTTTGACCATATTGCCAAGGATAACTAATTTGTACTAAGCGAATTAGAGCTTTAATATCTGGTTGGCGTAAGTTTTGATAGCGAGGAAGAGCTAGAGCAAGATTATCTTCAACTTCGGCTAAAGTTTCGGAGAAAAGATAGACATCCTCTAATGCCGAATTAACACCTTGTCCAATATCGGGAGGAAAACAATGCGCCGCATCTCCGAATAGAATTATAGCTGTGCCATGATTATCATCAGGTTGTCCCCAGATTTGATATAGTCGCGAACAATATTGAGGCAGGGGAAACGTTCCTCCATTACTGAAGAAAAATCTAGTTATTTCCTCAGAGGAAATGATTTTTTCGAGAGGAAGTTGAGGAAAAGCTTGAGTAAGATAATTACCCAATGCTTCTGGAGTTTTTAGCTGCCAAATATGATGGTCTGGATAGGTAATAATATTCGCAGTTCTCTCTATATCCGGGTCTTTTAAAGGTAGTAAACCCAAAGAAATTGCTTTTTTACGCCCTTTAAAAGTCGATCTAATACCATAAGCCATCGTCGATTCAGCTAGATCTTCTTGGGTCTCTGATAGGGGAAACCGGGGTAGTACAGTCAGAACTTTATATTTCAAACCTGCGCTGGGAGAGGGAAATTGCTGCATTTCAAAGTCATGGGATTTGCCTTGTTCCCAGTTATGCAGAGTTTGGCGCACGATAGAATTTAAACCATCACAACCTACTAACAGGTTGGGTGTAAAAGTTAATTGTTGCTCATCTTGAGACTGAGCAATAATCTCTAGGCGTTTAGCTTGGCTGCTATTGGTTGCGCTAGTTGCCGAAGAGGCAGAATCACTATTTAGATTAATTTCCACACATCGAGTTTGGAATAAAACTTGAATCGAATTTTGCCAATTGCGCTCGATTTCATCATAAAATAAATTGACGAAAGTGGCTCTGGGCAACCAGTAAGCAGTTTTACGATTAGAATCGGCAATGGGTAATTTAGAAGTTTTGCGATTTCCGTCTGGTTTTATGAGCGTAAAATAAAATTCGGTACTAGGAACACTTAAATTAGCTAATTTTGGCGTAAGATTTAATAAATCGGTTAATTTTTGACCTCTGCCGTCAATTTGATAGCTAAATGATTTATCTGGTTCATAATAATCTGCCGATGGTCTTTTTTCTAAAACGGTAATTCCCGTCCAGCCTTTTTTAGCTAGCATCAAGGCAGTCCCTAATCCTGCAGGTCCTCCCCCAATAATGACAACATTGCTTTGTTGAAGATTGTTCATAGTAACACGCTCCGAATTCTCAAGACCTCTTGCTAGTAAGACTCCGGAAGACGCAAAACTTCTAAGTAAAACTTACGTATTTCGGAGTCTCTAACCACTTCTATGTTCTAAATCCTAGACTAGCTCGATATACTCTGAAGGAGTGAATTCTGCTAAAGGAGTTTCCAATGTAGCCAATTCAGTTTCACCCCAATATAGTGTATTGGTATTATTGTCATAGCCTAAAGAATCGACTGATGAGATACCCAATTCCAGAGTTGAAATTTGAATTGTGTCTCCTTCTGAGAAATTGAAGTCAGCAATGGTATCAACCCCCTCAAAACCGAGAACGAAAGTATCAGCACCAACACCACCAGTTAGAATATCTAGACCGTCACCGCCACTGATTAAGTCATTGCCACTACCACCAGTCAGAGTGTCATCCCCTGCTCCACCCAAAGCGGTGATATCGGTGTCAGTGTAGCTAGCGTTTAGGTTGTCATTGCCATCGCCACCATCAAAGACAACTCGTTGAACATCAGTCCCGGTTAAATCTTGAACCGTTAGGATATCATCACCACCCAGACCATTGATTGCAAATTGCTCGACATTATCGGTATCGACGGTAAAGGGAACTAAGTTTAACCTTTCAAATAAAGCACGCTCACCATTGGCACTGAGATCGAATTCATCTCCGTCATCGGGTGCGCCATTGATTTGCGAAACATCGTAACCGTCGTCACCTTCATTGATGTCGCTACCATCGCCATTGTTCCAGATAAAGCGATCATTTCCCAAACCACCAATTTTGAGATCGCTTCCTGTGTCCCCAATGAGAATGTCGTTGCCATTACCACCAATGAGAGTGTCATCACCTTCTCCGCCACGAGCTACCATATTTACAGAAGTCTGGCTAGCGTCCAGATAGTCAATGCCATCGCCACCATTAAAGACAACTCGTTGAATATCAGTACCAGTTAAATCTTGAACCGTTAGAGTATCATCACCACCCAGACCATTGATTTCAAATTGCTCGACATTATCGGTATCGACGGTAAAGGGACCTGGGTTTAACCTTTCAAATAAAGCACGCTCACCGTTGGCACGGAGATCGAGTTCATCTCCGTCATCGGGTGCGCCATTGATTTCCGAAATATCGTAACCGTCGTCACCTTCATTGATGTCGCTACCATCGCCGTTATTCCAGATAAAGCGATCGCTTCCTGCTGCACCAATTTTGAGATCGTCACCTGGATTACCAATGATAGTATCGTCACCCTCAGTGCCATTGAGAGTATCGTTTTCATCTGTTCCGAGAATTAAGTTACTGTTATCTTCGTATGTCTGTGTAGATGTCATAATTAATCTCTTCTAATTCAAATTCTTTTAAATTAATAGTAGAGATTCAACAAAGGAAAAACATCTGACAAACGTCTTGAATCATGCCTCAACGAAAGAGGTAAATCTTCTAAGACTTTCGTTGACAACTAAGTATATTTCTCTATGACTAACGTCTCTAAACTAAATTGATCAACAGTAAGAGACTTCAGTACTAAGCAAAAATTGTTAGAATAACAGTATTATAAAAGTATTGTACTTAAAATATAATACTTGCAAATATTGGCAATAAAATAGGAATAGTACTAATCACAAGCTTTACCGTGGGGAAAAGCTGCTCCCGTTAGGGTTACGCTTGCTAGTTAACTCCATTTATTGTTCATGGAGGAAAAATAATGCGATCGCAATGGCTTTCAGAATTTGCGCTCTCTGAAAAAGACGAGCAACGCTTAGATAATTTTTATCGAGACATTCAGCAAGAATCGGAACTGTTCCTGGGTTATCCTTGCAATGGAATATTTGATTATTCTCCCTTATATCGATTTTTGCAATATCCCCTCAATAATGTAGGAGATCCTTACTTACCGGGTAATTATCATTTAAATACTCACGATTTTGAGCGAGAAGTTCTGGGCATTTTTCAGCAGTTAACTCAAGCACCCGAAGGCAATACTTGGGGATATGTTACCAATGGGGGGACAGAGGGTAATCACTATGGTTTGTTTCTGGCAAGGGAACTGTTACCTAATGGCATAGTTTATTATTCTCAGGACGCGCACTATTCCATTGATAAGATTTTACGCTGTTTAGGTTTAAATAGCATTATGATCCGCAGTTCCTCTGATGGCACTATGGATCTTGATGATCTCCGCGAAACTCTCCGCATTCATAGAGATGTCCCCCCAATTATTTGTGCAACTATCGGCACGACCATGAAAGGAGCAGTGGATGACATTGTGGGTATTAGGGAGATTTTTCATGATTTAGCTCTCAATCACCATTATCTCCATGCCGATGCTGCTTTGGGCGGAATGATTCTTCCTTTTATTGATAATCCGCCTCCCTGGAATTTCTTATCTGGAATCGATAGTATCTCGATTAGCGGTCATAAAATGGTTGGTTCTCCCATTCCTTGTGGGGTGGTATTAGCTAAAAAACGCAATGTAGATCGTATTGCTCAAAGTGTGGAATATATTGGCACATTGGATACAACCTTAAGTGGTTCTCGAAATGCTCTGACTCCCCTATTTCTCTGGTATGCGTTTCACACTGTTGGCATCTCTGGATTTAAAAAGATTATCCCTGATTGTCTGCAAATGTCAGACTATGCGATCAAGCATCTCAACCAATTAGACTGTCATGCCTGGAGACATTCCTACTCTAATACTGTCGTATTTGATCGTCCCTTAGCTTCGGTAACACAACGCTGGCAGTTAGCTTGTCAGGGGGGAATTTCTCACCTCATCACTATGCCCCACGTAACAACTATACAAATAGATCGCTTAGTTGACGATATTAAAGCAGTTAAACCAGTCCCAGTTTCAACTTGTGACTCTTTTACTGCCTGCGAAACTGCCATTGGTGGCAGCGGTCAAGATATCATTCTGGTCGGTAACGAAGATACTAATATACTCACTGATGTTTCAGCAGCATTGGCTTCAGCAGGAATTTCGATTGAGGACTTAACAGCCATTAAAGTAGGAGAAGGAAATGTAGTTAAACTAAAAGTTAGCGATCGCGATCGCTCGTTAAAGATTTTAAATCAGACTTTAGATATCGGTCGTTGTTATGGACAATCTCTTCCTTTTGATACTAATGAAGCTACCCAGATTTTAAGTCGTGTTGATTATCAAGCCGTTAGTGGTGATGCTTTGTTAGTCGAACTGGAAGATAAAGCGGGGACTCTTGCTATGTTGATGAAACAATGCCGAGAACAACAAATATCGATTCGTAGTGTTCGTTTACTATGGCGTGGTAAAGAAAAGGCTGTAGTCGAACTAGCTTCTTCCGAACCGGAAAGACTTAAAGAATTGCTGGCAGATCGGGTTTTAGTTAATTAACGATCATCATCCCGCGTTGGCATTAAATTCAGATGTCAAGGCATTCCTGATAAAATGAGGTAGCCTATGCATACAAACTAAAATAATGATTAGTTTACGTAAATTTTTAGTAGCATTATTTCTAACTAGCTCCCTGCTCTTGACTTCCTGTGCGCAGCAAGCCCCTTCTCGTTTTGATGGAGCGCAACAAGAAAGTACCGGTAAAGGTGCAACCGCAGTAGTAGATGAATCGCAATCTGGGGGTAGTTTTAACCGTTATTTTCCCGATGCTGCTGATGGCTATCAAAGAGTTTATAGTCAAGAAAAGAAAGGTTTTGCTCAAGCTAAGCTCAAACAAAACGGGCAAGAAATTGCCATCCTATCAATTTCTGATGTTTTAAATAATCCGAGTACAGTCGATAAGTTCAATCAAAGTACTAGTAATATCAATGGCTATCCTGTCGTAAGTCAAGGAAGCACGGGAACAGCATTACTAGTTAATAACCGCTATCAAGTAAAAATTCGCTCGAAAGATTCTAGTTTTACTGCCAGCGATCGCGAAAAATGGTTAGGGAGATTTGATCTAAGAGGCTTATCAAAGCTGAATTGAGGTTGCAATCCCCAAATAAATTGAACTATTTAATTCATCAAAAAACCAGATATTAATCAATTTGAGGAGCAAGCAGTGAGCGAATCTATTTTTGAATTGGTAGATAATTTGCCAAGCAATAACATCACCACAATGATGCTGAGATCATTAGACTCCATCGTTCCTGGTGAATGGGAAAATACAGTTGGATTTGTCGAGACAATTCGCAAAGTAACTGGAGAAACTGACGAAGAGCTAATTCAGCAAATTGGCGATCGCGCTGTGTGGCTCTATAATGATAAATCCCAAGGATATCGTCGAGCTATGTGGCTGTATCAAACTGTGGATCGCACCGATAAAGCTTTAGGATCTGCGGCTCTAGCTAATAAAGTGGGTAACAAGATTCCCTTGATCGGCGGTTTGCTAACCAAAGTCACCCCTAATCCCGATAAAGCACAGTCTCTAGATCTATGTATTAAATTAGTAGTAGAACTAGTGGCTTTTTGTCAGATCAACGGCATACCTGGAGATAGCATTGGCGATTTTGTGGGAGCTTTAGGAGACTATAGTGGCGAATCATTGATGCGGATGGCAGCTTTAGTCTGTGTGGATGGATTAATTCCTCTAGGTCCCGATTTTTTACTCAAAGCACAGTCAACAATTGGCGGAATTGGACCCAAAGATTTAGAGTCTAATTCAACTTTTAAGGGTGTTCAAGAATCAATACCTGGAGGTAATACTAGAGGAAAGCTAGATTTTATTGGCGAAAGCTTTGATTCTGTAAAAGGCTGGATGGCTGATTTTGTTGCTAGCAAAAACCTAACTCCCCAGAAAGTAATGACTAATCTTCAAGGGTTTTTGGAGTTTTCTGATGATAAGTTGGATTATGTAGCCGCTTTTATCGATATGTCCACTAACTATTACGAACACACTGGAACACAAACCCTGGCTAGAAGGCTAATCGAACGAGCGTTTGATGAAATTTAGGGCAATCTATAATCTATCTAGAGATAATTTTTGCGCATTATTAAACAGTTACGCTGGTTAGGTAGGTTGAGATATTGCAATTCATCAGTTAATTTCTTGATAAATTGTAATCCTCTGCCTCCTTCTTTTTCCATAGAATTAGCGTCTTGTTCTCCTTTTAGTAATTTAGCTTTAAGATCGAATGGTTTTCCTCGATCCCAAATTCGCATTTCTAAGAAGTTGGGTAGAAAATTTACTTCTAAGTCAATAGGTGTATTTTGAGGTAAATTCTTATGGGCATGACGTACCGCATTGGTAAACGCTTCAACTAATGCCACCTCGCATTGCCAACCCATTTTCTGCGGAACTAAAGGAAAAACAAAACCTTCAAACCACTGTAGTACTTCTTTTAAAGCTTCTAAATCAGTTCTAACCCTCAAATGATATTGTTTTATGTCTTGGCTTGTTTTCATTAATACCGATTGTGAAAATAAGTATGAAACTAAATGATTGGTAGGTAGCTTATTGTTTTTTATATATTGAAAACTATAATCTGTAAGATTGAACTCAAGAGGAGCTTTAGTTGACAATCATGCTAACTTAAGACACTGAAAATTAGTTAAAATATGAAGTATATTTTTTTACATTTTACTTAATAAGAGAAACCTACTGAAAATTTCCCAGTATTTATACTGTAACTAAGCATCAGATAACATTCAATGATTTAAAAAAATTTTTAGATGTAGTAGATAATCAACTAATACTTAGGGTTTCAAGATTTAGTTTGGTTCTTAAGTACGAATAGTTTGACGTGCTGATGGTTATTATTGTCAGTTTTAGTCGATGCCGACAACCGAGAAAGAGTAAAACCATCTTATTCTGAAATTGGTTTAGATGTTGGCTTGAACTACTTCTATAGCGACGAAAAAGAGAATCAGATTGAGAATCCTCGATTTTATCTAAGAGGTCAAAATATAGCCAATTAGGGCAATTCAGCTCAACTCAGCAAAAACCTATTATTTTAACCAGCTAAAATAGGCAAAATGGCTGATGTGTTGATTAACAACAATACTTAATATAAATAAAGATACTTCTCGAACATTTCCAGGGTTTGCATTGTGAGAATAGAGTGTAAATCCTGGTTTTTATTATTTGAACAATGCTAAGCAGAATAAGCTAGACCTAAGAAGGGTAATTTGATTATTTTTTTCTCCTATCGGTTAACTTGTCTATATTAAAAACGAGAATCGGGAAGAAGTAGGGAGCAAAATTATTTATGTCTAATTATGGTCATCCTAAAAAATATTTTTGTATTATTTAAGTTTTATTAGTTTTATTAGTTGTTTGACTTTGAGGCTTTCGGTAATCATAGATGTATCAATTATCCAGTGACTAGTGTCGCTGTGCGCAAGTCAGAAGTCAGAATTTATTGAAAGTAAAAATTAAAAGCATTTGAAATTAGTTTCTAATTTACGCCTCTCTTCACCAGAGCGATCGCTAAATTTCCCAAAGAGCAAAAACGCAAAATCAATAGTTTTACAAATTAGTTTCACAAGTAAGAGGTGAGTGATGATAATTAGTAGAGAAGTATTAATTGAAGTCGAAAATCTTAAAACCGATTTTGATGAACTTAGTTTAGAGGCTGAACAAATACAAAAAACTAAAAAGTTGTTAAAGGAAATGCTTTGTATGCTAGTCTTCCTCGAAGAGACGATCTCCAATGAGCAAGCATTGTTAGAGCAAATGCTTCTGGAAGTTACAGATACAATCCAAGATAATATCTAACCATGCAGATAACATCTCTACATTCCCTACTTTTGTTTTCACTATGTACTCTTAACTGTCTCTGTGCTAATACGACTCAGGCTCAAGTTACTCCCGACAACACCCTTGACACTCAAGTAGATTTCGATGGTAACGTTTCAGAAATTACAGGAGGGGAAACGCGAGGCGGGAATCTCTTTCATAGCTTCCAAGATTTTTCTGTAGGAACAGGTAATGAAGCGTATTTTAATAATGCCAATAATATCTCGAATATATTTAGTCGAGTTACGGGAGGAAATATCTCGGATATAGATGGTTTGATTCGTGCCAACGGTAGTGCAAGTTTATTTTTGATTAACCCTAATGGAATTATCTTTGGAGAGAATGCTCAGTTAGATATTGGAGGTTCATTTTTGGGCAGTACTGCCGATAGTATTTTGTTTGATGATGGAGAGTTTAGCGCCACAGATTTAGATACTCCTCCTTTATTAACAATTAATGCACCGATAGGATTAGGTTTGCCAGATAATCCCGCAGAAATAGTCAATCGTTCAACTGTCCAAGATAGTGAATCAAATCCTCCTGGTTTAAAAGTCTCGTCAGGAAATAATCTGAGTTTGGTTGGGGGCAATATTAAGTTTGAAGGAGGTCACGCTACTGTACCAGGAGGTAATGTTGAATTAGGTGGTTTATCAGCAGCAGGGATAATAGGTATTGCTGAAGATGGTAGTCTGATCTTTCCTAAAGATATAGCCAAAGCAGATATAACATTAAGCAATGGTGCTGTAGTCAATGTGACAGGGACAGGTGGAGGAAATATCACCGTTAACGCTCGCAATCTAGAGCTGATATCCCGCAGTTTCTTGGACGCAGGAATAAATCAAGATTCAACTTCTAATGATGCTCAAGCAGGAGATATTTTCATTAACCTCACTGATAATCTAACCCTTGATGAGAGTCGAATTAGGAATCGGGTTAATGAAGATGGAGTTGGTAATTCAGGTTCTATCAATATTACTACTGGTTCTCTAATAGCAATAAATGGCGGAGATATTGATGCTAGTACTTCAGGTCAAGGGGATGCAGGTTTAGTTGAGATTAACGCCACAGGAGATGTTACTTTTGATGGTACAAGTTCAGAAGGCGATCGCAGTGAAGCTACTAGTCGGGTTGATTCCGATGGAGAGGGAACTGCTGGAGGTGTAACTATCTCTACCAACAATTTGACTCTGACCAATGGGGGAAGGGTTGATGCTAGTACCTCAGGTCAAGGGGATGCAGGTTTAGTTGAGATTAACGCCACAGGAGATGTTACTTTTGATGGTACAAGTTCAGAAGGCGATCGCAGTGGGGCTACTAGTCGGGTTGATTCCGATGGAGAGGGAACTGCTGGAGGTGTAACTATCTCTGCCAACAATTTGACTCTGACCAATGGGGGAAGGGTTGATGCTAGTACCTCAGGTCAAGGGGATGCAGGTTTAGTAGAGATTAACGCCACAGGAGATGTTACTTTTGATGGTACAAGTTCAGAAGGCGATCGCAGTGGGGCTACTAGTCGGGTTGATTCCGATGGAGAGGGAACTGCTGGAGGTGTAACTATCTCTGCCAACAATTTGACTCTGACCAATGGGGGAAGGGTTGATGCTAGTACCTCAGGTCAAGGGGATGCAGGTTTAGTTGAGATTAACGCCACAGGAGATGTTACTTTTGATGGTACAAGTTCAGAAGGCGATCGCAGTGGGGCTACTAGTCAGGTTGATTCCGATGGAGAGGGCAATGCGGGGGGGGTGATTATCTCTACTACCAATCTCAATCTGACTAATGGAGGACGAATTGATTCGAGTACCTCAGGTCAAGGAACTGCAGGTTTAGTAGAGATTACTGCTAGAGATATCATATTTGATGGTGCCACTTCAGAAGGAGATCGCAGCGGTGCTACTAGTCGAGTTAATTCCGAGGGAGTGGGCAACGCTGGAGGTGTGACTATTTCTGCGACTAATCTGACTTTAACTAACGGGGGACGAATTAATGCCAGTACAAAAGGTAAGGGGGATGCAAGTTTAGTCGAGATTTATGCCACAGGAGATATCACATTTGATGGTGCCACTTCAGAAGGAGACCGAAGTGAAGTTACTAGTCGAGTTGATTCCGATGGAGAGGGTAATGCGGGGGGGGTGATTATCTCTACTACTAATCTCAATCTGACTAATGGAGGAAGAATTGATACTAGTACCTCAAGTCAAGGAAATGCAGGTTTTGTCGAACTTACCGCTACAGAAGATATGACTTTTAATGGTACAACCTTAAAAGGAGATCGCAGTGGTGTTACTAGTCGAGTTAACAAGGATGGACAAGGAGATGTTGGTGATATAAATATTTTGACTACCAATCTAAATCTAGCTAATGGAGGACTAATTGACGTTGCCAGTACCAGAGAGACAGGGGATGGAGGAGATATCAATATTACTGCTACAGAAGATATTATCTTGCGAAATAACAGTCCAATCTCAGCTCAATCATCAGGCAACAACGATGGTGGTAACATCAATATTGATGCTAGATTTATTATTGCTTTTCCTAAGAATGAAGATAATTTAGTTGATATAGAACAAGGGCAAGAGACAAACTTTGCTGTTGATTCGATGTCACAGTTTGGTAATGATATTCTAGCTAGCGCAGAACAAGGGCAAGGGGGAAATATTGCCATCAATGCTAAGTCACTATTCGGTATTGAAGAAAGACCCTTGAGTAATTCAACCAACGATATTAATGCTAGTTCGGAATTTGGTTTGTCTGGAACAGTAGAAATTGATATTCTCGAAGTCGATCCCAGCCAAGATTCATTAGACATAACCGTCACACCAGTTGAGACTGAGATTGCTCAAACTTGTGAACCAAACAAGGATGGTAATCAGAGTGAATTTGTAGTTACTGGACGCGGTGGTTTACCCGAATCTCCTGAGGCTAATCTTGATGGTGATTTTGGTCTGGAAGATTGGCGAGTGGAAGAAGTAAATAGTTTGACCTCGACTTCCAGCTCTTATGAAAGCTCATTAAAAGTCGAAAGTGAGAACACTGAACCGATAGTTGAAGCTAATAGTTGGATTATTAACGACCAAGGTAAAATTGTACTCGTGGCTCACAATGCTTCTGATATATCTGGTGAAGTGGCTCAACAATCATCAAATTGTCAAACTAATTAACGATATTTCTGGTTAATAGAATTAAAACCTTTATTCTCATCTTATTCTTTCAAGGGCGAAACTTTGGTAGAGTCACTGGATTTCGCCAAATAAATGCCAACTAAAATTAAAATTACTGCCAGACCACTAGCTAGACTTAAGTTTTCGGTAAAAATCACCCAGGCTAAAAGTGCCGTAATTATCGGTTTTAACAATGCAAATATCCCAACAAAACTAGAAGAAAACTGCTTCAAACTAAAAACTAACAAACCTTGTCCAAAAGTTTGGCAAACAACTGCTAGAGCAATAACAGTTAACCAACCTTCTAGAGAAACAGGCAATAAAGTTGTGTCTGTCAATAAAACTATAGGCAAAACTATTAAAGCACCAAAGCCACATCGCCAAAACAAAACTTTAGAAGTTGCGCAACCGCGATCGCGTAAATAACCGACAATTAAGATATTGGTTCCATGAAGAGCGGCGGAAAGTAAAGCAATACCATCACCGACTAAATGATCTGCGCCCAGTTGCCAATCGTCCCAACCTATTGCTGTACCACCAATTATGGATAACACCATGCCCAGCATAAATTGGCGATTGAATCTTTGTTTGAGGATTAACCAAGCCCCAAAACTAATAAATAAAGGTGTCAGACTACGCAATACAGTTGAGCTAGCAACACTAGTGTGAGTGAAAGAAATCGCCCAAAAAACAGCAGAGGCAGTAGCAGCAATACTAGCAAGGATTAACAAACCCTGTTGCTTATAGTCAGGAGTGTATTTTGGGAATTGAAACTGGGTAAATTCTGGAGGAGTTTTTATTAGTTGCCAGCAACTCATAATAATAGTTGCAATCCATAGTCGATTAAAGATGGTTGCTGTTGGACTAATTTCTATTTCACTGAGTTTAGTAAATATAGGTGAAAAAGCTAGAGCAATTACTGCTAAGGTTAAAATCCCTAAACTTAAACTATCGGCAATTAGTTTTTCCCACGATGAAGATTGTTCGATTGTCTTGACAGTTTCATATGTCTCGCTATCTGAGTTTAATAAACTTTTTTTATTCAATGTTGATGGGATGTTAACTCAATATTGATTAATGCTTGATGTAATGTTAACCATAGCATTTAACAGTGGAGTATAGCCCTTTCCCGAGCATCCTCAATAATAGTTGATCAAAGTTGAATAACAGAAATCAGATCTAATCCATACTGTAGCTTTTTGCCTCGTTTCTATCGATTAGCAATTGTAGGCGTCATGTCTAATATGATGGTGCCTTTAGCTGGACTATGGGACACAGCTTTTTTAGGACATTTGCAAGATCTAAGGTATTTGGCTGGAGTGATTTTAGCAAGTATTTTATTTGACTATTTATATCGTATTCTCAAGTTTTTGCGTAATAGCACTAATGCGATGACTGCTCAAGCAGCAGGTAAAGATGATCCCGTAGGAGTTTGGTTAGCGGGTTTACGCAGCGGATTAATTGCAGGGGAGATCGCTTTATTAATTCTTTGTTTGCAATATCCGATCCAAAAATTAGGATTTGCGATCTTATCTGGCACACAGGATATTGAACTCGCAGGCATAGAGTATTTTAACGCTAGAATTTGGGGCGCTCCCGCAGTATTGCTTAACTTTGTCTTAATCGGTTGGTTTTTGGGACGAGAAAAGAACAACATTGTTTTACTGATTTCGACGATCGCCAATAGTTCTAACGTGTTACTAGATTATCTAATGATTACTCGATGGGGCTGGTCAAGTATGGGAGCTGGTTTGGCTACTGCTCTAAGTCAATATTTAGCTTTATTTGTGGGCTTAATTGCCGTGGCGATAAATATTGACCGACGAGATTTAAGTAAGGCATTGCCATTAGTTTTCAATCGTCAGGCACTTAAGGGTACTGTTAAGCTCAAAGCAAATATATTAATCCGTTGTGGATTAATGATGCATTATTATGAACTATTTTGTTAGTAATTAATTCTTCAAAACCAGATTTATTTCTGGGGGAACTTTCCCCCAGACCCCCTGTTGGGGAAGTGACGGCTTCCCCAAGCCCCTTCGTAACTAAAGTTTAGTCAAAATATCTGTTTTGCTAGCTAATTTTTACATAATTTCTCAATAAAAACTATAGGATTAGGTTTACAGCTATTTACTCATTACCGAGGCTGTTCTCTATTCCCTATTCCCTATTCCCTATTCCCTATTCCCCTTGAATAAGATTACGCTGGGGATCGCCTAAATACCAATCATTTTTTTGAGCGAGATCGACATTATAAGGAATTAGCTGCCATGTCTGTACTAACTCATTGAGTAATTGATCCTGTTGCTGGCGAAAATATTTTACCTGGCGACCATTGTTGATAATCACAAAGTAAACTTTACCGCGATCGCTGGTGGAAATAACACCGGCTAAAGCACTTACATTATCTAAGGTTCCTGTCTTAACCGTTGTGCCAGGAGGCAGACCCCGATCCTGTACTGTTCCGACAAGATCTCTTCCTGCGGTGGGAAATAGATCGACCACGCTTAAAGCGTTATCTTCAAGTAACCGATCGATAGCCATCAGCATTTGACATACAGCACGGGGAGAAATACGGTTTTCTTCACCTAATCCAGAGCCATTGATTAGCTCAATTTCTGTCAGGGCAAAATTAGCTTGTTCGGCTGCATATTGAGCTACATTTGTTGCGCCACCAGCTAAGTCTGCCAAGATTTGCGCCATTTTATTGTTACTGTAGATATTCATCTGTCTCAGGATTTCGGCCAAAGGTAAAGACTGATGATTAACTATTAGTTGAGCTGTAGCTGGTACTTGAGCAATTAATTTGATTCCACCAGCGATCGCTACTTCTGGCTGTGCTGTACCAGGGGGCATTTGGAGATATTGTTGAGTGATTTCAGATTGCCATAATTTTCGATCTAATCCTTGTTTCAATAGCTTTCCTGCCACTTGAGCTTGAGCTTGATAATTCATATAGAATCGATCTGTAACCAAAAGATCACCTTGAACCTGACGGATACCCAATTGATTAAGCTTATTGCCTAAAGCGATCGCCTCCTCCCAGACGAACAAGGGATCGCCACTCCCTTCTACAATTAGATCTCCTCTGACAACACCGTTTTTAATTTCTCCTGTGAGGTAAATATTGGTGATAAATTGATGATTTGCTTCCCATTTGCCCAAGGCAGTTAAAGTAGTGGCAATTTTAGTTAGAGAAGCTGCTGGCAGAGCAGTAGTGCCCTGATTACTGACTACTGATACCCAATCAGATTGTACCCATATCCCTTGTTTCTCAGAATTAATTCCCTGACTTGCTAAATTTTGGAGATAGGTTCTAACAATACTTTCCGTAAGGCGATTAGATTCTAACCATGCCAGGCGATCATCACTGCCAGGAGGGAGAGTGAAGATGGCTGTCTCTTGCCAGGGTAATAATTCTAGAGGCTTAAGGCTATTGCTTGGTTGCCGAAAATTATTGAGCCAGGGAACAATTAGAGCAATTAAATCTAGCATCGAATAATTTCTGTTTCTATTTAAATCAGAACTTGTTGCAGTTGAAAGTTAAAATGACATTATTCAATGTCAACATATTTATAACTCTTCTACTTTAAGAGTAGGAACACTAGGTGAGATTTCCTGACCATCTTCCACAGATAGTAGGGATATTTAACCTCAGACTGTTAAAATTTGTAAGGCTTCTATAAAATTTGCTAAATGGGATTAACTCGCGCAAGAATCGCAGTAGACGCTATGGGGGGGGACTATGCCCCCGAAGAAATTGTTGCTGGAGCAATTATGGCTGCAGCAGAATTGGATTTAGATGTCTTACTGGTGGGAGATAAACAACAAATAGACTCCCTGGTTAAAAAACATGGTGTCAAAGACCTAGCACAGATTGAGGTGATCCACGCTGAAGATGTGATCACCATGAAGGAAGAACCTCTAACGGGTATTCGTCGTAAGCCCAAAGCTTCAATTAACGTGGCAATGGATCTAGTGAAGCGGAAAAAAGCGGATGCAGTAGTTTCTGCAGGGCATTCAGGAGCAGCTATGGCATCTGCTTTATTGCGTTTAGGTCGCTTAAAAGGCATTGAACGCCCTGCAATTGGAGCTGTTTTACCGACCATTGTTCCAGACAAATCAGTAATCGTATTAGATGTAGGGGCAAATGTTGATAGCAAAGCTAAGTATCTAGAAAAGTTTGCTTTGATGGGCACAATATACAGTAGATATGTCTTGGGACACCAAGAACCCAAAGTTGGTTTGCTTAATATTGGTGAAGAATCTTCCAAGGGCAACGAATTGGCTCTACAAACCCATCAGTTATTGACAGATAACCCTCAGATTCCATTTTTGGGTAATGCAGAAGGCAGAGATGTACTATCTGGTGGGTTTGATGTAATTGTCTGTGATGGTTTTGTGGGCAATATTGTGCTCAAATTTGCTGAAGCCATCGGGGAAGTGATGTTGCAAATTATGAAGGAAGAATTACCTAAGGGATGGCGCGGTAAGCTAGGAACAGCTCTATTAAAGCCTAATTTAGGTGATATTAAACGGCGTATTGATCGAGCCGAACACGGTGGAGCCTTATTGTTTGGAGTGGCAGGAATTTGTATTATTAGTCACGGTAGTTCTCGTCGGGGGTCAATGTTTAATGCTATTCGCCTAGCTAAAGAGGCGATCGACAACGAGGTTTTAGAAAAAATCAAAGCTAATAACAATCAACAAATAGAAGAAGCAAAAAATCATACTGAAACGGCTTCAGCTAGTTCAAAGTAATAGACAGGTAGCCCTAATAAGTAACGGAGTAAGACATTGAACAATATGGGTGCGGGTATTGCGATTACTGGATGTGGTTCAGCTGCGCCAGAGGCAATTCTAACTAATTATCATTTAGCTCAGATGGTAGAAACTTCTGATGAGTGGATCAAAACCAGAACCGGAATGAGCAATCGTCATATCGCCTCCCCTACTGAATCTCTAAGTCAGTTATCAGCTGTTGCTGCCAAAAATGCGATCGCTATGGCAGGGATTTCCGCTACCGATATTGATTTAATTATTCTGGCGACTTCAACCCCTGATGATATGTTTGGTAGTGCTTGCAAAGTACAAGGGTTAATTGGAGCAACTAATGCCGTAGCTTTTGATCTAACTGCCGCTTGTTCTGGGTTTCTTTTTGCTTTAATTAATGCTACTCAGTTTATCCGTAATGGAGTATACAGAAATGTCCTAATTATAGGGGCAGATGTACTTTCTCGCTGGGTAGATTGGTCAGATCGTGCTAGTTGTGTTCTGTTTGGAGACGGTGCAGGTGCAGCAGTATGTCAGGGCATTTCTGACGGCGATCGCCTATTAAGTTATGGCATGTATAGTAATGGTAGTCAAAATGACTCTCTCAATTTGAATTATCAAAGTGATTGCCAAGCGTTAGTAGATGGTATTATTGCTCAGCAGGGAACGTATCATCCTATAACGATGAATGGGAAAGAAGTATATCGTTTTGCGGTAGCCAGAGTTCCCGAAGCGATCGAAAAAGCCATGTTTCATGCCAATCTGACTGCTAATGATATTGATTGGTTACTCTTGCATCAGGCAAATCAGCGTATCATGGATGCAGTTGCCAAACGCCTCAAAATTCCTTCAGAAAAGATTTTAAGTAATATCGCCGAATATGGTAACACCTCTGCAGCATCTATTCCCCTCGCCTTGGATGCAGCGGTTAGAGAAGGCAAAGTGAAACCAGGCGATACGATCGCAGCTTCTGGGTTTGGAGCAGGGTTGACTTGGGGGGCAGCTATTTTTCAATGGGGTTAGTTTGAGTAATAAGGTATTTAATTGTAATTGTGGGCTTTGGGCGATCGCGAACCAGACAATTCAGGCAAGCTAACCGCTTATCACAATAACAACTTCATGTGATGTTTAAAACTTCAGAACGATTGAAAGAGTTAACTGACAGTTCGAGGTTGCCAAGGTAAATTATTTTTCATCATAGCATTTAAAACGATTAAAAGCTTGTGAATACAAGCAGTAAGAGCGACTTTTTTGAGTTTACCTTTTTCTAGCAACCGCTCATAGAAGGCTTTAAAAAGGCAAAATATACACCCAAGAGGAAATACAAGTATTTGACCACGATTGGATGAGCATGACACTCATCCCAAATCAATCATATTAACCTTGTCGTAATTTATCTAACACGCTGAGATCTTCCATGGTGGAGATATCGCCTACTAATTCTTCCCCGGCAGCTAAATTACGTAAGAAACGGCGAATAATCTTACCAGAGCGAGTTTTAGGTAACGCATCGGCAAAGCGAATTTCCCCGGGACGGGCGATCGCGCCAATTTCTTTGACTACGTGTTGTTTGAGTTCTGCTTTTAATTCATCACTAGCACTATAAGTACCTTCCAAAGTGACAAAAGCATAAACATCTTCCCCTTTTACTTCGTCGGGACGAGAGACTACCGCAGCTTCAGCCACAGCAGGATGGGATACCAGAGCTGACTCTACTTCCATGGTGCCTAAACGATGTCCAGAGATATTCATCACGTCGTCAACCCGACCCATGACCCAGAAGTAACCATCCTCATCTTTGCGTGCGCCATCTCCTGCAAAATAGAGATATTTGCCATCCTTGGGAGGAATGTGTTCCCAATAGGTGCGACGAAAGCGATCGTCATTTTTATAGACAGTGCGCATCATACTCGGCCAAGGATGCCTGATGACCAAATAACCTCCTTCATTTTCCCCCACAGGATTTCCCTCCATATCCACAACATCAGCAATAATGCCAGGGAAAGGCAAAGTAGCAGAGCCCGGTTTTGTTGGAGTGGCTCCGGGTAGAGGAGTTAGCATAAAGCCTCCAGTTTCCGTTTGCCACCAAGTATCCACAATAGGACAACGTTCACCACCAATTACTTTGTGATACCACATCCAAGCTTCAGGATTAATTGGTTCGCCAACAGTACCTAAAATACGTAGAGAAGAAAGATCACGACGATTAGGATGTTCGTCACCCATTTTGATAAAGGCGCGGATTGCTGTCGGGGCAGTATAAAAGATCGTGACACCATATTTTTGCACTACATCCCAAAAACAACCCGGATTAGAAGGACGAGGTGCACCTTCATACATGACAGTAGTTGCACCATTGGAAAGAGGGCCATAAACAATGTAGCTATGACCTGTAATCCAACCAACATCAGCAGTACACCAATAGACATCATCATCTTTAATATCAAATGTCCATTTAAAAGTCATATGGGTATATAGGTTGTAACCCCCAGTGGTGTGAACTACCCCCTTAGGTTTACCCGTAGTACCACTGGTATAGAGAATAAATAGTAAGTCCTCACTGTCCATATGTTCGGCAGGACAATGATCGGAAGCACTGGCTTTTAGTTCATGCCACCAGTAATCTCGATCGGGCTGCATCTGAATATCTTGTTTTGTGCGCTGCACCACCAGGACGCTTTTGACACTGGGAACATCACTAGCGATCGCTTGATCTACCGCATCTTTTAGGGGCACAATTTTATCCTTACGCCAACCACCGTCGGCAGTAATTACTAATTTGGCTTCGGCATCTTGCAGACGAGCTTTTAAAGCTTCAGCACTAAAGCCCCCAAAAACAACACTGTGGGCGGCTCCAATTCGAGCACAGGCTAACATAGCGATCGCCGCTTCCGGGATCATAGGCATATAAATTCCTACGCGATCGCCTTTTTTTACTCCTAGATGCTTAATTACATTTGCCATCTGACAAACTTCTTGATGCAGTTCGGCATAAGTTAAAGTTCGCGAATCTCCAGGTTCTCCTTCCCAAATAAGGGCTGGTTTATCCTTGCGATGGGTAGTTAAATGTCGGTCTAGACAGTTATAGGCAATGTTAATTTTGCCATTGACAAACCATTTGACAAAAGGAGGTTGCCAATCTAAGGTTGTTCCCCATCTCTCAAACCAATGCAATTCTTTTTCCGCTAATTTTGCCCAAAATCCACTAGGATCTGATTTGGCTAAAGTATAAAGTTTTTTATACTCTTCCATACTCTTAATAGCAGCTTTTTCAGAGAATTCTAGCGATGGAGTGAATACTCTTTTCTCCTGTAAGATTGATTCTATTGTTGCTTCCGACATAGTTACTATTTACCGTATGAATTTACTAAAGTTATTTGTAACGCCGATTTTCCCAAAGTAATTTTAATATTTACGAAGTTGGTAAGAATTCTTTAACTATTGCAGTGCAATCCTTATTTATTACTTAGAGGAAGGTTTGAGTTTAGTTAACTTTAGGGTAAATTTACCACCGCTAGTTTCTCCAAAAGCTCGAACTCGCACAATATATTTACCGGCCTCGTTAATGCGGGAAAAAAGTAGAGAATTGGTTGTACCGTCTGGACCATCATCATTTTCAGCAATAGTTGCCCCATCAGCAGCTATCAATGTCACCATGGAATCAAAATTATCTGAAGTTAGATCGATCGCGACCTGATCTCCTTTCTCTAACTGCACAAAATAATCGCGAGCAAAACCACCTTCTCCTGTGGGTATATCGTTTTCGGTAAGGGTATCTGAGATTACTTGCTCGGAGCTGATTGAAGGTGGATCGTAAATCTTGGATTCGGCTTGGGCAGGTAATGTCTGCAATCCTACTGTACAAAGAGCAATTGAAGCAACTAGGGTGTTAAATCTATGAAAGACAAACCGATTAACCATACCGAATTGAAAAGTTAGATAGTATTAATTGTCTAATTCTTCTATTATATCTAGGGAGTCGGCTAAGAAATAAAATCTTGATTGAGATATAAAGCTAAAGTTTAAATTAGAGAGAGCTATTGTAACTAAAACCCCAAGCTAAAAAGTATTCATTGGGTCGTGAGCAGTCGCACTTAAATCTCCAGAACCAGCGATCATCAAGAAATCAACTATTTCACGAACATGACCAATTTCGCTATCTCAACTTTGCTCTTCCTCAACTTTGCTCTCTACTTGAGAAGTATCTATTTTATTCAGAATGATGTAAACGATCCAACTTATCCAAAATCTTCAAGCCTTCTTCTGGATCTCCTTGAGCAGCTAAAGCCCTAAAACGATTCTCCGCATCAAATTCGGTTAAAGCAATAGTGGAAAATTCTTCCATTAATTTATTTAGACTAATTCCTCTTGATTTAGCCAATGCTTTTAATCTTACGTGTTTACAATTTTTGTAGCCACCTTCATAAGGTAGCACATACGCTATCATTAGCTCAAACCACCTTATCAGGATTTACGCATTAAGCGAATAGCAAATTGAGCAAGTCTCAAAAGCTTGCTGGATAAGGACATGGATCCAGATGGCGTAAAACTATTCAATTATGAAGCAACAATTAATTATCTATGACTTTTATGTTGATTCTTACTCATTCATATTTTTATAGGTTGCTACAGAAGAAGGAGATATACGATTGAGATAACGGAAAATCCAATATTTTAAAACCGTATCTAAAATCACGGGAAATGTAGCAATAAATAAGAAGTTAAACTCCCGATTTTCGGGCAATCCTAGGTGACGAGCAATACCTTCCAAAATGACTTCCCAACCATGGGGGGAATGATAACCAACAAACATATCGGTAAGCAGAATAATCAGAAAAGCCTTCGCACTATCACTAAGACCATAAGCTATCTCATCCAAGAATGATTTGATAATTTGAATTTCGCGCTTACAGAAAAAAACAATACCTGCAAAAGCAAATAAAGAGAAAAAATCAGCAAAAACATTGCCGATCGCATTAATTCCTCGTCCCTGAAATTCAGCGGATAATTCTTCGGCTTTATGTTTTAGTTCTGCTTCTTCTTCTTCTGGAGAAAGATGAGGTATCAAGCCAATCATACTTTTAAAATGAAGCTTTTCTTCATAGCGACGTAGCTCCGAAAAAGCTTCTTCTTCCATATCTTCATTAATAAACAAGACTTGTTCTTGGTGATTGACAAAATATTTTTGCACCAAGGGAGTAATGATTAAACTTTTAGTCACCTGATGAGTTAGTAACGGCACAATAATCAGAATTAGTAAGAAACGAATCGAGATTGCGGTTTTATTACGACTTTTACGAAATTTTTTGACTACTTTTTCTTCCGTATCTTCTGCCTTAGGATCAATTTCTTGTCTAATACGGCTTAGCGTCCGCATGAAAGAACGTGGCAGGACACTGGTTTTATCCGTAATTGTTTCAGTACTAGGGTCTTTACCGTTATCATCTTTGGTTGCTTTGTTTAAAGCCAGCGAGCGATCTTTTTTATTAATTATTAAACGATTATCTTTTTGATTAAGATCTAAAGGACGAGTCGCGCGAATTTCGATTTCTTCAACAACTGGATTTTTGTATTTGGCGGTAATTGCATCAATATAAGCTAGTTTTTCAATTACCGTCAGCTCTCGGCTATCATCAAAGCCGTTAGTATATCTGACAATACTTTGACTGGAATTATTGGGTCTAGTATCAGAAAAAATTAATAAACCCCGACTAATCTTAAATTCGGTCAATCTGGCTTTAATTGTGGTGAGGTAGTTATTGACATCTCCCCGAAAAACTTTAATTACACTTTCGGAGTACCCCACCGAGCTAGCAGATACCATTTGACCATCAAAATGATCGTCCTCGATCGCTTTAATTTTAATTGCTGCACGATAGGCTGCGTCTAGAGCTCTCTCTGGGGTTGCAGCTAACCAACGTCTACCAGCATTAAAAATGTCTTGAAGTTTCATTAATTTTAAACTACACCATCAATAATGGGATTTATAGTTTTGCTTGATATATGAGCAGAATCATAACCTTCATGATACTGAAGTATCAGGGGTCAACGAAAGGAGTAAGAATGAAGAATAAGGATTAAGGACTTATGGGAGATAAGCGGGTATCTCTACTAAATGATTCAGTTCCATATCTTTCAACAGTTTAGCGAGTTTTTCGTCAAGAAGCGGACTCCTAATTTAATAGTTTATGCATTTAGATCAAGATCTTATGAAAAAATGTTGCCTCTTGTGTCTTAGTATTTTGATATTTTTTTTAAGCTGGGAAATTCCTGCTTACAGTGATGTTCTTAGTAACGATAACTGGACTGTATCTATTGGTAACGAGCATTCTTGGACTGGCAGAAACAACACAGGTAATCTTAGTTACTATGGGTGCAACCGTAATTGTAATTGCATTTATTTAACTGGGGGGAAAATCACTTGTCGGACTGGTGTTTGCAAAACTACTTGGCAGAATAAAAATAATACTTATATTTTATCTTCACCGATCACCCAAACTAATGCTCGTGATCAAATTCCCTCAACTTTAACTGTCTCCTCAGATTCCAAGGTTATTTTAAAGACGAAACTGTATCCCAAAGCTTTTGATAACATCAATTACCAACAATAGTTAGGTGATCTGGCGATCGCTTATGAGTAATATCAAGTTCGGTTGAATACTTAAATTAAGAATGAGGTCAAGTAATAAGTAACAAGTAATAAGTTTTTTAGGTCTGCAATAAGCCTGTTTATTTCAATTAATTATCCGTACTTGATATAATATATGGAAATCAAGATTCTCAAATTAAATGAAGCTGCAATCGTTCCCCATTATAGTCATCCTGGGGATGCTGGTTTAGATCTTTTTTCAATTGAAGAACAGGAAATACTACCAGGAGAAACTAAGCTAATCAATACGGGGATCGCGATCGCTCTTCCTCCAGGTACTGAAGCACAAATACGTCCTCGAAGTGGATTGGCATTAAAACATTCAATTACTGTGTTAAATTCTCCTGGCACAATTGATGCTGGATATCGAGGAGAAATTGGCATTATTTTAATTAACCATGGCAAAAAACCATTTCAAGTTGTTATTGGTATGAAAATTGCTCAGATGGTTATTGCGACAATTATTCAAGCCAATGTAACCTTAGTAGATAAACTTGATGTTACTTCTAGAGCTACTGGAGGCTTTGGTTCTACGGGAACAATGAAATAAAAATAACTGTCCAACATCTGCATACTTACCACTCATTGGGAGCAGTAAAATATCGCTCTATTAATACTATTCCTCTGATTGCCAAAACTCGTCTTTGTATCGAGAAGGTGATTATCTAGAATATCTGGCAAAATATTTCATTCCAAGTTATTTAGGAGGCATAATAAGCTTGTCTCCTGTTTTTTTATTGCGACTGCTAAAATTTCTGGAGTAAAGGAAATTAAGATTAAATAGAACATATAGCAATCTGATCAATATAGATGGCCGGGGTAGACAATAGCTTCATTTTTGACATGACAATTGCCTTAGGCTCCTCGGCGTTGGGGGGTTACATTGCTAATCGTCTTCGTCAGCCTGTTCTTTTAGGCTATTTGGCATCAGGTTTAATCATTGGGCAAGTAACTCAAATAGAGCAGATAGAATCTTTAGCCCAAATAGGTGTTGCTTTTCTTCTATTTGCTTTAGGGGTTGAGTTTTCCCTAGCCGAACTAAAACGAGTTAAGGATATCGCCCTCAAAGGCAGTTTATTACAAATTGGTTTCACTATTGCTCTGGTTGCTGTTTTTACAACCTTGTGGGGTTGGGTACAGACTCCCATAGAAGGAATTTTTATGGGGGCAGTTTTATCTCTATCTTCAACCGCAGTAGTACTGAAGACTCTAACCGAAAGAGGAGAAGTAAATACGATTCATGGTCAGGTGATGCTAGCAATTTTAATTGCCCAGGATTTAGCTTTGGGGTTAATGCTGGCGGTATTACCTGCTCTTAATCAACCAGATAATTTAGCTCCTGCCTTGATTGCGGCGGTGATTAAAGCTGTACTGTTTTTTACAAGTGCGATCGCTGCGGGCTATTGGATCATTCCTCGTTTAATGAGCGCTGTGGCAAAAACCGAAAACAGTGAATTATTTTTGCTGACGGTAATTGCATTATGCCTTGGGGTGGCATTAATTACCGCTAGTTTAGGTCTATCGATTGAGATGGGGGCATTTGTTGCGGGGTTAACTATTTCGGAGATTGATTATTCCGATCAAGCTTTAGCTAAAGTCATACCTTTACGAGATACATTTGCCAGTCTCTTTTTTGCTTCGATTGGGATGTTAATTAATCCTAGTATTATCTGGCAAAATTTTGGCATCATTATCGGCTTAGTTACTTTGGTCATGCTGGGAAAAGCAACTATTATTTTTCCCATTATTTGGCAGTTTGGCTATTCTTTTAAAACCGCAGTTATTAGTAGCTTAGGACTAAATCAAATCGGAGAATTTTCTTTTGTTCTAGCAGTTTTGGGAGCTAGATTAGGATTTATCAATCAAGATCAATACGATCTCTTAATCGGTACAACGGCGATAACCCTGGTAATGACTCCTATTGGGATGAAGTTCTCTGCCGAAATTGCCCAAAAGTTGGCAACTATTCCTCTAATTGCCGGCTATTTGGATCGTAGACAGCAGGCTAGAGGCATATCTGTACCCGAAACTATTTGCAACCATATAGTCGTTGCCGGTTACGGTAGAGTAGGACAAGTAATTGTTAAAGTCCTGCGCGATCGCGGTTTTACTGTGTTGGCAATTGAAAATAGCGAAGCTGCCATCAGACGTTTGCGACAAGAATCCATTCCCTACATTTTTGGAGATGCTGATGCGGAACTAGTATTAGAAAAAGCTTATTTAGATCGGGCAAAAGCTTTGGCGATCGCTCTACCCGATCCGTCTAGTACACGTATTTTGGTGAAGCAAGCGATGGAAATTGCCCCAGGTATCGACATAGTTGCCCGTTCTCATAGTGATAGTGAAATTGACCTGTTAACCAAACTAGGTGCAACTGAGGTGGTGCAGCCAGAATTTGAGGCAGCATTGGAAATGGGCAGACAGATTTTAAGTACCCTGGGAGAAGAAGAAAGAGAAGTAGCTTCTTTACTACAGAATATACGTCTAGACCGCTATCTTAGTGTCAGAGATACTAAAAGAAAGAAGGATGAAAAAGCCGATCAACAGAACCACCACCATTAAAGAAAAGAAATTATTAATAGGTAGTGTTAAAGGAGGAGAAAAAGGTTAGGACAATAGCATGAGCAGAACAACTGAAATTGGGACTGTTTACCAAGGATTAGTCGAGTTTAAAGGAATCCCCGAACAAGGAAAGCTATTTTCTCTCACTAAAGAAAACTATTTAGCTCAGTAACATAGGAGCGATCGCATTATCAAGTAGATTGTTAATGTTGATATTATCAGGGATGGATCTTTTCGGAAGTTTTGGCAGTTGACGAAAACCGAATGAAGGTAGAGAGTGAACAATGAGCAAATACAGAAAACAATTGAAGATAAGTCAATTTACGGTACCGAACCTGCGTTTAAGTAGTGGCTTCGCCATTTGCAGTTTTCTCAGTTTGACTTTGATTAATCCAGTTATGGCCTCAGAAAAATTATTACCAACGTTGACAGTAACTGGAAATGGGATTGAAAAGATTGCCACCACCCTTACACAAGTCAGGTTGGGAGTTGAGATTCAGGGAAAAACGGCGACGGAAGTACAACAGGAAGTAGCTTCTCGTACATCAGCTGTGGTGGATTTACTACGCTCAAAAAATGTTGAACAGTTACAAACCACTGGCGTTCGGTTGCAACCAAATTATGACTACAGTAATAAGCAAAGGCGTTTAGTGGGTTACATTGGCACCAATACGGTCAGCTTTCGTCTCCAGACAGAGCTGGTTGGAACTTTGTTAGATGAAACCGTAAAAGCGGGAGCCAGCCGCATCGATGGGGTAAGTTTTACCGCTACCCCTGAAGCAATCTCTACTGCTCAAAAAGATGCACTCCGTAAAGCAACTATTGATGCTCAAGCTATGGCAGATACTGTTTTGGAGACTCTTAATCTTACGTCAAAAGAGATTGTTAGTATTCAAGTAAATCAAGCCAGTGTCCCCCCACCAAAGCCTATTCAAGTTGAGCAATTGTCAAGAGCAGATGCTCAAGTAAATACGCCTATCATCGGTGGAGAACAAACAGTCAGAGCTTCTGTCACTTTGCAAATCAGCTATTAGCCTGGGCATTATTGATTTCTGCCAAAATAAAGTCTTTTTGGTCAAACTATAGCCGTACAAAGTTACGTTAGGACAAGTTTATTTGATTGCTAGTAAGTAATGAGTAACGAGTAACAAGTAATGAGTGTCCTAATAAAAGTTCGTATTGCTATACAACCCACATTTCGCGAGTTGCATTATACTTCTAATGAATTTCATTCAAAACCATTGCCTTGAAATAGTTTTAGTGATTTGAGACAAAATCATGTCATCGCGAAAAATCAAGAATAGTTCAAGATGTGACAATGAAAATTTGGCAAAATTAGCGATTTTTACGATAATCTATTGTGCTTCATTTGTAACGTGCGAAATGTAGGATACAAGCCAGCTAGCACTTTAATTCCCGTTCCCCGATTGGCAAGTGATGAGATGCTATTTGAAATTGATGCGATCGCTGTAATTTTAGCAATACTTAGATTCTCAGGAGAAATAATAGAGCGATCGCTTTTATGCTGTTTTGACAAAGCGAATAATTTCCCTAACATGACTTAAAAATTGACTGTCTTCACTTAGTTGAGAAACAGCGGTTATGGCTTCTCTAGAAATTCGTTCGTGTTCGACTGTATTTTTGGCTTGATACTCTTCTAGTAATGCTTTTTGACGTGCTAGCTGATTTCGATTTTCTTGAGTTGCTTGCTGTTGTTTACTGACCCAAGAATTGGGATTTTTTGAATCTAGTAGGGATTCTATTTTTTTAATTGCTGTTTCTAAAATTTTCACTCTATTACTAAGTTCAATAGCGTCCTCACGGGGATATTTGATCTCTTTTTTAATAGTTAATAATCTGGTCGTTAAATATTGATAGCCACGAATTGTGGGACGCAAAATTGTTAACAATAAAGTTAATCCAGAACTGACATACCCTACATTACTGATACCAGTAGCAGCCAATAAATAAAGAGCTAAAGCTGAAATTAAATGTAAAGTAATCGCGCCAATGATCGACCAGCGAGCTACTTTCTGAACATAGTTTAAGGGCTGTAGCTCGATTTTAAGACCTTTTTTTTGAGATACTTCAGCCTCAGTTAGTGTTTCGCGAGCATCAAAATAGATATTCCAGGGAATAGTAACAATAATCAACAGCCACCAAAAAGAAGCAATTCCAATTAACCAATCAACTAAACTACCTGCGGATATATTTAACCATTGAACAATTCCACCTAGAATTGCTGCTAAAATTCCTAAGCTAATACTAAAGCTTATATATTTGCTAAACATTTTTAAATAAAAAGTTTTTGATTAAATTTAATTGTCTAGAAATAATAGATTGATTTGGTGATTAGCTGTGACAATTTGTTAGGGTTCATAACATAAGAAATTCGTTTTAGCTAAATCTCCCTCTTCTGAGAGCTAACAGCACGAGCTGCGAGCGTATCAACTAAGTTGGGGGAAAACAATTTTAACCAAAGACCTAACTTGCCTTTGAGAGTCATTACCAACTCTCTTTTTCGCTTGCGCATTGCTTTAATAATCAAATCGGCACATAGTTCTGTAGACATAGCCTTCTGCTGCTCGTTATTTAAACTAGCTTTGACAGGTTTTCCATCTGCTCCTAAAACATGCTGACGGATGTCTGTAGCTACGAAACCAGGAGAAACAACTAATACATCTACTCCCGTGCCTCGTAACTCTATCCGCAGAGAATCAAAAAAGCCTTGTACAGCGTGTTTACTGGCTGCATATCCACTGCGAGTGGGAATCCCAGTTTTCCCCGATAGAGAGGAAATAGCCACTAACAAACCGCGAGAATTTTTCAGGTGGGGTAGAGCATAGTTTGTACAGTAGACAGTTCCAAGATAGTTAACCTTCATTATCTTCTCAAACATTGAGATCTCTTTGAGCTGGTCAAACCTCGCCCACATAGATATTCCTGCATTATTCACCAAACAATCTAGCGCGCCAAAAGTAGCTAGACTATCTTCTATAAGTTTTTGACAAGCTTCTGGATTAGTTACGTCAGTAGGGGCGACAATAGCTTGACCTCCAGCTTGGATGCATTCATGAGCAGTTATTTCTAAAGCAGCTTGATTGCGGGCTGCTAAAACCAACTTGGCACCTTGTTGTGCTAGTTTGACTGCTAAAACTTTTCCGATTCCAGCAGAAGCTCCAGTAATAATAATGGTTTTATTAGTAAAATTCATACTTCAAAGAGCAGACGCTTTGAGCAAAATCTCCGAGCAACGAGTATTTAATGCTATCTAAATTTATTATGCCTCCAACTAGCTAAACTGAAATAAGATCTTCAAGCCCTCTCTTTTTGTCATGAGTATCGAAGAATTTGTAGAACTAACTCAGCAACAAATAAAAAGTTATCCCCTTGCCCTAAAAGCATTATGGTTTGACTATCATGATGATTGGCACAAATCACATAAATTGATTGATACCCGAAGCGATCGCGACTGTGCTTGGGTTCATGCTTACTTACACCGTAAAGAGGGAGATTTAAGTAATGCTCGTTATTGGTATCGCCGTAGCGGTAAACCAGAATCAAAACTGAGTTTGACCAAATACCTTGAAGGGCGCAAGCCCCTGGCTTCAGACATGGGGTTAGCCCGAACGAGGTTTAGCGACTGCGCTTTTGATTGGCTATATATTCCTTTATTTTAGCCAGAGGTGCGCCTCCAACAGTAGAAACAAAGTACGAGTTTGTCCATAGCGTCGGGAGACGAGATTTTAACTGAGGAAATTCTTTTCTAAGATACCTAGAGCTAACACCCTTAAACCTCCTTACTGCTTTATGTACTCCAAACTGAGGGTCTAAAGACAACAAAAGATGGACATGGTTCAAGTCTCCTACTTCCATTTCTAATATCTCTACTTGAATTTCAGCAGCTATATTTTTAAGAATTTCTTTGAATCTGGCTTCAATTTCAGTTGTTAATACTGGACGACGATATTTAACGACCCAGACAACGTGATACTTACAGTTGTAAACAATATTGTTATTGCTTTTGTATTGAACCATTGTGTTATATAGCTTCGTTCTGTATAATTATCCTATGGCAAATTATACCGTGAGAAAACTTAAACTTAAATACTTCGAACAGCTAAATGAATTAGCTCATGCTGCGGGAGAATTGTACTCACAAACATTAGTTAGTTTTTGGCGTACTGTTCGGAAAAAGAATGTTTGGTTGTCGGGCTACACAATGGAGAAATGGCTGGTGTCAAATAAGCTTCATGCTCATTCTTCTGATGCAGTCACACAGTCATTTTTTGCCAGTTTAAAGTCTTGGAGAGCAAGACGAAAAACCGATCCAAATTCTAGACCACCAAGACGACGTAGATGGTATTACAAACTAACTTGGAAGTCTTCAGCTATTAAGCTCAAAGATGGAAAGCTTAGGTTGAGTAATGGAAAAGGCAATCAACCATTAATAGTTAATTGGTGTTGGGACAAACCAAAACAAGTAGAACTTGGCTGGAATAAAGGAAATAAGTGTTACGAACTTCGAGCTTGCTACTCTGAACCAAAGGTAAGACTAGTTAAGAATGGGCGCGTATCTGGTTGTGACCTGGGAGAAATTCATCCAATGGTATTTACAGATGGCGTTGATACCGATATTTTAAATGGTCGATTGCTTCGTTCTAAACGCCAGTATCAAAACAAGCTCAAAGCTAAATTATCTAATTTAATTGATACAAAAAAAAGAGGTAGCCAAAGACGCCAAAAAATAATCAAATCAAAACAAAAACAACTTGCCAAGGTTGTAAATCAAATCAAAGATATCGAACATAAGTTAACTAGCAAAGCTGTTTCAATGCTGCAAGAGAGGAGCATTCAAACGTTAGTGATAGGAGATGTTCGTGATATCAGGAAGAATATTAAATACAGCAAGAAAGTTAATCAAAAACTACATCAATGGAACTTCGGTTCGATTAGAGCAAAACTTGAGTATAAATGCGCCAAGGCTGGAATCAATACTGAATTAATTTCAGAAGCATACACTTCTCAAGAATATTTATCGTGTCGAAAAAGAAACAAACCTAGAAACCGCGAATACAAGTGTTTGTGTGGTTTTAGGTGGCACAGGGACGGAGTTGGATGCTCTAATATTCGAGCAAAGTATCTGGGAGAAATCCCAGTAGTCGGGCTTATGGCTAGCCCCTCTGGAGTGAGATTTGAGCCTCATCTTCAGTGTAATCCAAAGCATTAGCTCTGGAGAATCCCCTAGTTTTAAGTTAACGTAGCGAAAGCAAAGTTCACTGTAACTATGGGGAGTAGTCAATAAAAGGCTTTCAAAGTCTATTCTATTAATGAGTAAAGATTTTTAGATAGACAACTTGATAACTTTCATCTTCTGTCTTCTACCCACTTTTTTCTAACCCACACCAGACGTTCAGTGTTTGCTATCAGCTATCAGTCTATATAGAGCTTACAGTTTCTTTAAGCGATAGAATCCGATGTTCCAACTGTTGCCCAAAGCTGAGAGCTGTAAGCTATAGACTGATAGCTTTTTTAGATTGCAAGTTAATAATGATTTCCTACCTTACGGTGATGGACTGCAGTTAAGCCATCGGGGTTAGAAACTCGACCTAAATCAACTTTGCTATAAACAATCCAGTGATCGCTGCATTCCATACGGCTCATGACTTCACATTCTAGATATGCTAAAGCATCGTTTAAAATAGGCGAGCCATTAGTTGCGGTTTGGGTTTTGACTCCGGCAAAACGGTCAGCACCTGGTTTAAATCGCTTGAGGAAGTGTTTCATTAGGTTTTGATACTTACCTTCTTCCAGGATATTTAAGACAAAGCGATCGCCTACCTGCATCAAAGATTCAATCGCCCGATCTTTAGCGACGGCAATAGTTAATCCAGGTGGTTCAAAGCTAGCTTGGGATACCCACGAAGCCAACATGGCACTGCTAACATCGCCTTTAGTTGCGGTAATAATATATAGTCCACCACTTAAGCGACCAATTGCTTTATCGAGGTCGCTATCGAGGGATTTCATGTGCTTGACTAGATCTTTGCGGGTTAAGAGTTGCCCTAAGTCAGTTCCCGATTCTTCACATAACTGATAATCTGCTTCGGTAGGTGTATCCTTAAGCTTAATTGCTGGAAAAGCCGACTTTAAACCCGCTTCACGGAATTTAGTTGACAGAGGATCAATTGGCTCATCATCATCACCATAGGATTCAAACATACCAATAATTTGTTTTTCTTTAGATGCTGCTAAAACTGTTCCTAAATTGGTAGTAATATCCTCTTGGCTGTTGCTACTGAGGGGAGGCATTCCCAATACCAGACCCACGGAACGACCAACGATTTCATGGACTTCAGTACTATCGGCTGAACGCAAATCCACCATTTCTACTTCAATTCCAGTTTTGGTGATTCCTCTGGCAATAGCTTGGGAAAGGCGATCGCTGTAGCCATAGTCGGAGATATAAAAAACCGCTACTGTCTTTTCTCCTTTAGTTTGAGCTTTACTCCAATCGCGATAGCGGTTTAAGAGTTCCTGGAGGTTATGACGCAATAGAGGACCATGTCCATTGGCAATGGTGTTAATTTCTCCTAAATTATCCATCCGTTTCATTGCCGAAAGTACGGAACGAGCATTAGGACCCATTAAACAGTCGTAATAAAAGCGATAGTCTTTTTCGATCGCTTTTAAGTCTTCATCATAGGTAGCATCAGAACAATAGTGCATCCCAAAAGCATCGCAGGTAAACAAGATACCTGTCTTCTGGTCATAACTAAATATGGTGTCGGGCCAATGTAAATTAGGAGCGTTAACAAACTCAATTACGTGACCTTGACCTAAATCAATCGTTTCACCATTCTTGATGATTTGTTTCTCGAAGGGTTGATGAACTAAGTCTTCTAAAAACTTAATTGCCATCTTCGCTGCAACTACTGTCGCTTGGGGTGCTAGTTCCAAAAAGTCTTTAACTAATCCACTATGATCGGGTTCGGTATGACTAATAATGAGGTAGTCAATCTCTTTAGGATCGATTAAGCCAGTTAAAGTATCCAAATATAACTGACGAAATTTAGCGTGAGACGTATCAACTAAGGCAGTCTTATCGCCACGAATTAAATAGGAATTATAAGTTGTACCATTTTGTAAGCCAAATTCTATATCAAAGCGATCGCGATCCCAATCTAGAGAGCGAATTGCTGTGGTGTCGGGAGTTATCGCGGCAGTTTCGATAGTTAATCTTGGCTGGGTTTTGATTGGTGTTGCGACCATAGCCTCTCTCTTAATTTTTATTAAGTTTTTTTATTCTTTCTTTATTGTGCCACGTCTTTTCTTTCAGCAATGAGTAGTTAGTTATGTGATTGTTTGATTTTCTTTATGATTCGTCGAGAAAATGCGGTTACGCTTCTCCTTAGTCTGCGAAGCAAAAATGGGTATATTTAGTCTATGAAATATGATTCTACAAGACATCATAGACGCTCCATCAGGCTTAAAGGATACGATTATTCTCAGGCAGGATTTTATTTTGTCACCATTTGTTGTTATCAAAGACAATGTTTATTTGGTGACATTGTTAATGGTTTGATGCAGTTAAATCAATATGGTGAGATTGTTGCCGAAACCTATCAATCGTTGTCATTTCGTTATTCCTATATAAATCTCGATGAATGGATTATTATGCCCAATCATTTTCACGGGATTATCGTTTTAACCGACAAACCCTGTAGGGGCGTTTCGCGAAACGCCCCTACCCCACCAATCAATTCCAAACCAAAACGTAAACCATTGGGACGTTTAATTGGGGCATTCAAAACCGTTTCCACCAAAAAAATCAATCTAATTCGCAACGCACCAGGTTCATCAGTATGGCAACGTAATTATTACGAACACATTATTCGTAATCAAAAATCATTAAACAATATCCGCCAATATATTATTAACAATCCAATATCTTGGAATGTTGATCAATTGCATCCCAACAATCCGTCAAAATGGTAATGTGGGAAACCGATAAACCCTGTAGGGGACGGGGCTTATAAACGCCTGGGAAACCACAGGCGACAGCCCCTCCGTTTCGCGAACCGCCCCTACCAATTTTGATGAAATGCGATCGCTCTGTTACTCAATTATATTACCAATGCCTAAAGTAGTTCATCCCCTAAAAATGCAAAAATAAATAAATAAACTAATTGCATTACATAAACTACTATGGCTGATCTTCCTCACCTAAGCGGTAGCGACATCCGCGACAAGTTCCTCAAATTCTTTGAAACCCGACAACACAAAATTTTACCCAGTGCCTCTTTAATATCAGAAGACCCAACAGTAATATTGACTATTGCGGGGATGCTACCTTTTAAACCTATATTTTTGGGACAGCGCAAACCACCTCAACCCCGCGCTACTACCTCCCAGAAATGTATTCGTACCAATGATATTGAGAATGTGGGACGTACCGCCAGACATCATACCTTCTTTGAGATGTTGGGGAATTTTAGCTTTGGAGATTATTTTAAAGAACAAGCTATTGAATGGGCGTGGGAACTATCTACACAAGTGTATAAGTTACCTCCAGAACGCATTATCCCTAGCGTATTTCATAGTGATGATGAAGCTTTTGCTATCTGGCGCGACAAGATAGGTATTCCCGAAAATCGTATTCAGCGCATGGGGGAAGATAACTATTGGACAATGGGTGCTACTGGTCCTTGTGGTCCTTCTTCGGAGTTATTTTATGATTTTCATCCCGAATTGGGCGATGAAAACATTGATTTAGAAGATGACAGCAGGTTTATCGAGTTTTATAACTTGGTATTCATGCAATACAACCAAGATGCGGAAGGAAATAGAACCCCTCTACAAAATAAAAACATCGATACAGGTTTGGGTTTGGAAAGGATGGCGCAAATCCTTCAGCAAGTACCCAATAATTATGAAACTGATTTAATTTTCCCGATTATTAAAACTGCTGCTGAGATTGCAGGAATTGATTACAATCAAGCTGACGAGAAGACTAAAACCTCTTTAAAAGTCATTGGCGATCATGTTCGTGCAGTGGTTCATATGATTGCCGATGGCATTACTGCTTCTAATACCGATCGCGGTTATATTTTACGTCGCTTAATACGGCGAGTAATTCGTCATGGCAGATTGATTGGGATTAATGGTAATTTTATTAATCAAGTTGCAGCAACTGCGATCGCTCTCTCGGAATCAGCTTATCCTAATGTTAGGGAAAGGGAAGAGTTTATAAAAAATCAGTTAGTCACTGAAGAATCACAATTTCTGAAGACATTGGATAGAGGGGAAAAACTATTAGCAGAAATTATTGCTAGCACCAATAAGCAGATATCTGGAGTAGATGCCTTTACTCTCTATGACACTTACGGCTTTCCCTTTGAATTGACTCAAGAAATTGCCGAGGAACAAGGTTTAACTGTTGATGAAGCAGGCTTTGAAGCAGAAATGGAACAACAGCGTACTCGGGCTAGAGCAGCACACGAAACCATCGATTTGACAGTTCAGGGAAGTATCGATAAACTGGCAGAACATATTCATCCTACAGAATTTTCCGGCTACGGCGAACTTCAATCCCAGGCAAAAGTTGAAGCGGTATTAATCTCAGGGAAATCTTCAGAAGCTGCTGAAGTAGGAGCAGAAATTCAACTTATTCTCGATCAAACTCCTTTTTATGCTGAATCTGGAGGGCAAATTGGGGATAAAGGATATCTTTCTGGGGATAACCTGCTAATTCGTATCCAAGATGTACAACAAGAATCTGGGTTCTTTGTTCATTACGGAAAAATTGAGCGCGGTAGTGTTACTGTGGGAGATACAGTTAACGCAGCTATTGATCGTGCTTGTCGTCGTCGCGTGCAAGCAAATCACACTGCAACTCACTTACTTCAGGCAGCATTGAAGAAGGTAGTTGATAATTCCGTATCTCAAGCTGGATCGTTAGTCAGTTTTGATCGCCTTCGGTTTGACTTTAATTCTCCCCGCGCTTTAAAACCGAAAGATGTACAACAAGTAGAAGAATTGGTTAATACTTGGATTTCCGAAGCCCATGAAGCTGATGTGAATATTATGCCCTTAGAAGATGCTAAGGCTAAAGGTGCAACGGCTATGTTTGGGGAAAAATATACTGCTGAAGTGAGAGTAATCGATTTTCCGGGAGTTTCTATGGAACTTTGTGGCGGTACTCATGTTAAAAATACGGCTGAAATTGGCGCATTTAAAATTATCTCGGAAACTGGTATTTCTTCTGGGGTAAGAAGGATTGAAGCTGTAGCTGGGGCAGCTATTTTAGATTATTTAGAAGTACGGGATAAAGTCGTTAAAGAATTGAGCGATCGCTTTAAAGTCAAACCCGAAGAAATCGGCGATCGAGTTAATAGTTTACAAGCAGAACTCAAAGCGACTCAAAAAGAATTAGAAGCAGCAAAACAGGAGCTAGCTCTAGCCAAATCTGACAGTTTGTTATCCCAAGCCGAAACAGTCGGTGATTATAAAATTCTGGTAGCCAATATGGGAGAAATGGATGCAAAGTCTTTACAGTCGGCAGCAGAAAGATTGCAACAAAAACTAGGAGAATCAGCCGTAGTAATTGCATCCATACCTTCGGAAGGAAAAATTAGTTTAGTAGCTGCTTTTAGTCAGAAAGTTATCCAAGAAAAGAAACTACAAGCCGGAAAATTTATTGGTGGTATTGCCAAAATCTGCGGCGGTGGCGGTGGTGGCAGACCAAATCTCGCTCAAGCTGGCGGCAGAGATGCCAGTAAGTTAGATAAAGCTTTGGATACTGCAAAACAAAAGTTAATTGAAGGCTTGAGTTAGATTTAATGAGGTAGGTTGATTCCTACCTTCATTAGGCAAACTACATAGACAACAAGAGAATCGTAAATAGAAATGCACCACCAACAAAGGAGCCAAAACAGTTTTCCTTTTCATTAGGTAGTTCTCGATGAAGGACATTGAGAATAATACTTCCTGCAAGAAATGACCAAACGAGGGCGATCGCCGCTTCGTTTAAGTGTGCCAGTCTACCGATTATGGCACCAAAAATGATTGCTCCTACTAATAACCATCGACCTAGTTTGTCATAGAGGTATGATTGATGTTCTCTAAGATTATCGTCAATGATAAATAGATGAAGGGCTACGGAAACGAAAAATAAGATGCAATCTAGTATACTGTGTTCGCTCAAGTCCTGTAGCAGATAACCCAGGATGACGTTTAAAAGGGCAAACCCAGTGATCTGAATCCAAAAAATAGTCCTGCTGTTGTGTTCTGTTGAAAATGTTGATTGCTGAGGAGATGTTGCTCGCAGAGCTAATAAATTTAATCCATAGAATACCATCAAGCCCAACAGTGCCATGATATAAACATGATTTTCCAAGTACTCCATCAAAGGGATTTCAGAATGCTGAAGTTCTTCTTGAGCATGACTTAATTCAGGAAATACTTCCAGGAATACGTAACTGAGGGATACTCCACCAGCGAATGATATCCAGCGAAATCGAGGAATGATAGAAAAAATGGGTAAGCGTGTGGCAAATCCATGAACTAAAGCCAATGCGATCGCCAATATTAAACCTGGATTCACCATTGTACTTTCCTTCTTTCATATCTAATCAAATACAATAATGGGGAATTTTAATAATCATTTATTAATTTTTCATTAGTTTTAAATTAACTGTATTATTTTATACTGCTTTGATTAATTATTTACCCTTAGCAAGATTTGGTTTATTGCCATAACTTGGCTAATTTCAGAGCAATTATTTCATGTCAATTACGAATTTCAACTTTAATAATCAGTTATTAGCAGCTTTGCCCTTATCAGAATATCAACGTCTTCTACCTCAACTACAATTAATTAGACTAGTAGCGGGTCAAATTCTCTATCAGCCTCAGGAAAACATTCGCTACGTTTATTTTCCACAACAAAGTTTAATCTCTCTAGTCACTATTTTGGAAAATGGCACGACCTTAGAAGTTGGAAAAGTTGCCATGATTGGTTTTGCTCCGGCGATCGCCTTACCGAAAATAGCAACTGAAAAAATAGCTGGTAAAATCGGCAAAGTATTAGGTGAATTGAGAGATTTAGATGTATTACAACTTGCTTTGAAAACTAAATATCAGCCAAATTTGCCGTCAGACAAGCAAAAATATTTGTCTAAAGCTACTAAAAAAATTGCCCAAAAACGGAAAAAAGCTTTTAAATACGTCAAATTTACTCTACAGGGAAAAACTAAACTTATCGGCGTTTCAAACAAGGTATAGAAGATTGGTTGAAAAAACCTCAATATACTGCGATCGCTGCCACTAAGATTGAGCTAGTTGTACCTGATTTACTTTTACCCCAAGTGAGTCAGCTATTATTGCACCCAGGTTGGTTTAAGGGAATTGTGGCTAACACTTGTCAAAAGTACTCTTTTTCGCAGACAGTTAGTTCTGTAGGTTGTGAGCAATGTTCTAATTCTATATGTATTCCCTGGGCATTCTCCGCCATTAAATCTTCAATATAGCCACCTTGCAATGATTTAGCTTCTAAATGACTATCAAAAGGACCAAAATAGTAAATACACTTTGGTACTTTAGTACTTATTTTAAGCCAATAAAATATTTCCTCTTTTTCTTTTGCCGATTTTTCTAAACCAAGAAAACTAAATAATTTTGTGGCTAATGACATAACAAAAGGTGATTTTTAAGAATTATAAGTAATATTTTTGTTGTGTGACTAATTAGTATTTTTTAGAAATAAGTCAATTACATTAGTGTCTAAGCACAATCTATACTAAATATACGATTATTTCGTTAGTCAAAACCTTAGTAATTTTCAGGTCTGTAACTAATAAATATTTAAGTATAAATTACTATGATTAAAATATTTAGCTCAATAAGCGATCTAATTCGCAAAATTTCTATCTAATCAATTAACTCTAGCAATTTTATTGTAGAAATTACAGATCACCGTCTGATAATACAGGACTTCTTTTTTTTTAAAGATTTTTTACACTAGTCGCTCAAGTATCCTACTCAAAGTCCGTCAAATAAGAACTTTTTTGAATTTTATTTGCGTTACATACAAAATAACTAAAGATATTGTTTTAAAGTATGTATTTTCGCTACAATTATAGTTTAGAGTTGATAATAATACGTAGAGTTTTCTGTTACTTTTAAGATGTTTTATCGTTAAATCAAGGTGATTTTAGATGGTAAGTTAAACGAATTATTTTGAAGATAAAATATTTTTCTCTTAGTACAACAAAAAATATTTGTCTTATGCTTGCAAAAGTTGTTTATGATTATACATTTTCGTTGGTGATGATGCACTTTCGCATAAACCAGCCTCAAAGTATATTTTCTGGTTAATTAAATGGAGCTACTTAATATCGATCATGTTGACACAATTGTCTTTACTTGAGCAAGCAGGTAGTTTAACAACTAATAAATCAAATTTGCCCAAGCCGTCACAAGTTGTTGAAGCTTTGCTTGAGCTGGAAAAAAAAGCGAGAAAAGAGCAATTACGCTATTCATTTCCTGATTTAATCGGTAGCTGGAACTTACGCTTTATCACTGGAACCAAAAAAACTAGGAAAAAAGCAGGTATTGTATTGGGTGCAGGGCGATATATACCCCCATTAGTTAAGATTAAAATTATTTATGAGAATGGTAAGCAGCCAAATACAGATGCAGGCAGAGTCAAAAATTGTGTAGACTTAGCTTTTCTTCAATTGTCTCTAACTGGTCCAGTTAAGTTTATAACTCCCAAAAATATTTTAGCTTTTGATTTTACTACCATAACAATAGCTGTATTTGGCTTGAAACTTTATGATGGATACATTCGAGGCGGAGCAACTAAAGAAGCTGAGTTTGAGCAGATCCCCCTCAGTCAACAAGCATTTTTTAGTTATTTTTTAATCCAAGAAAATTTGATTGCCGCCAGAGGTAGGGGTGGCGGATTGGCTCTGTGGAGTCGAGACGTGGAAACAAACAAATAATAACAAAGTTACACTAAAGCTACAAACCAATAGCTAATAGCTATTAGTTTATTTAAGCAAAGTGAATTTAAGAACTCATGACTAGAGTTTTAGCATTTAATTGTACTACGGTGCCAACAGTTTCTAGCTTGATTTCACGGCAAGTCCTTTTAATCAAACCGCACAAAGCTTTTCCTGGACCTACTTCGATAATGTTGGTGATTTCTGACTGAGAAAATTGCAACATTATTTCTCGCCAACGCACTGAACCTGTCATCTGCTGCACTAATCTTCGTTTCAACTCTTCTTGGCTGGTAGCTGGAGTTGGTTCAACATTTGATAGTACTGGAACCTGAGCATCATTAAAGTTAACCGAATTTAGTACATCTAGAAATTGTTCTGAAGCTTCTTGCATTAGAGGTGAATGAAAAGCACCAGATACATTTAATGTCATCACCCTTTTAGCTTTAACTTTTCCTAGTATTTCTGCTACAGCTTCTGGAGTACCAGATATGACTACTTGCCCTGCGCTATTATCATTGGCTAGGACTACATCAGAAGTTTCGGTTAATGCTGTCATTAATTGAGAGCGATCAAATTTCATTAGTGCAGCCATTTTTCCGCCAGCAGCACTATCCATTAATTCTGCTCTTTTTTTGACTAATTTGAGTCCTGATTCAAAATCAAAAACTTTTGCCGCATATAAAGCTACATATTCACCTAGGCTATGACCTGCTACCAACTGAGGTAAGCCAATTCTCTCAGTTAATAGGTCTACCAAAATTGATTCAACAACATATAGACATGGTTGAGTGTAGAGTGTACGAGCCAAGGTCTCATCATCTCCCTGGCAAATGTCTAATATTGACCAACCTAGAACTTTTTCGGCAATTTCAAATTTGGATTTTGCCAGGGAAATATCTTGTAAATCTATTCCCATTCCTAATGCTTGAGAACCTTGTCCGGGAAATACCCATGCTGTTTTTGTCATTGATTAAAATTATATTTATTTTCTTGTGTGTTTAAAACTGCTCACTCCCTAAAAACTAGATTCGTGGAACATATTAAGATTTCTTTAATAAACAGTCTTTGAAGGATTATCTCATTCTACTTGTAAGTTTGTCGACAGATTTACTTTGGCGATTGCCCGAAGGGCAGTAGCAAAGACAATCGCGAACAATTACGACCAAGAGAATGTGTATTAAGATACTTCTGCAGTTTTTTGGTTATTAACTTTAAGTATTTGGGATTCTAGTATTCGATTAAGCCATCCTTTGAGATATTTACGGTTAGCCATCTGTTCCTCTGGATCTTCAGTATTCAAGGGATGAGGTGCTAATCCTTGAACTGCAGCAGTGGTAACACAGAACATAGATTTCTGGAAACTTTCACAAATCTGAATTCTGATATCTCCTTCACCTCGAACATTTTGCCGATAAATATCCTGTAGATAATCAGGTAAAAAATGTCGCATGTCTTGCATCAGTAAGGTGGGAGGAATTCCTGCTCCACCAATAGGGAGAGGATCGGCGTATAATGCTCCGTAATTGAACATTCCCAAGTCATAGGAAATTTCGTAAGCTTGAGCATTGTAAGATACTGTTCCTCTAAAGGGAGTTCCTCTAAAGAAAACAGCCTCTACATAAGGGACACCAGTATCCATTAAAAAGGTTAACCCCGCTGATTTGGGAAGGATATCATATTCTTGGTCACGAACTTTTACTGTGTAGGTAATTGGTCGAGCGGCATCTGCTACCAACCCATCTAGAATAAATTTTACTACGTCGGGAATAGATTTGATCTCACCGCGATCATAACTATCGGATAAGTTAATAAAAATATCGCTCATTACTCGCCAAAACTGTCCTAGCCCACTGTAATAAGCCATCTGGCGCATTTGTTCGGGGAGAAAGTCTTTAAATGCTTTGTGCAATCCGATCATCAGAGGGTTGTATTTAAAGTAGGCTTTAATTAGTTCCTCTGTTGCCGCAGCGAACTCTGGGGTATCAACATAGGCATCTAAGCCGCCACCACCATGCCAAAACATTGCTTTCATGCAATATTCTGCATATTCATAGTTAATGCGATCATGCCAAAGAAATTTAAGAAATTTCTTAGTGTTGACATCTCCGTTAAAATATTTAAAGAAGGGAAATAACTTTAAAAATTGTGTGTCAGCAATGTAGCACAAGTTAACGGAATAGGCGTCTAAGACTACTCCATAACTTTTCAAAATACCAACTACTTCCACGAGATTTTGGGGAGTATCGTCCAGAAGAGCATCCCCTTTTTCCAATCTCGCAATGTATTCATCGATGAAATAAGACTTAGAACGTTTAACCTCAGTACTGACCATAATAAAATTATCTTGTGATATCTTACTTCCTACTTTCTGATTTATAAATACATTTTCATGCGTCCTGGTGTACGCAGTTCATGATGGCTACTTTCTATTTTCCACTTAAGCGAAGCGGTGTTAGCCTCCTGTTAAAAGGGCGATCGCTTGTACTTCACTCCAGTGAGTAACCCAATCTGGTTTAAGACCAAAGGCGAAAATTAGCAACAGTAGGACAAAAGCAGGAGCGTGTTCTTTCCACTTGACAGGGGGGATTTTAGGCAACCCAACGGTGAGACGACCAAAAAAGACTTTATTAATAACTAATAAAAAGTAGACTGCCGTTAAACCAGTTCCCACCATACATAAAAGAGTTGGTATCGGGAAAATAGCAATACTTCCTCTAAATACTAAAAATTCGGAAATAAAGCCGACCATACCTGGTAATCCTGAACTAGCCATTACCCCCAGAATCATCATTCCTCCAGTAACAGGTAAGCCTCTTTCTGGATTAAGCAGACCTCTTAAATAATTGACATCTCGCGAGCCAGTTTTTTTGTATACCATTCCCACCAGTAAGAACAAAAATGCTGAGATTAATCCATGGCTGACCATTTGAAACACAGCAGCAGTCATACTGAGACGAGTAGAAGCAGATGCCGCTAGGAGAATATAGGCCATGTGAGCAATTGAGGAGTACGCCACTACTTTTTTCATGTCTGTTTGAGCGATCGCACAGGAAGCTCCATATAAAGCACTAATTGCGGCTAATACTGCTAACCAGGGAGCAAGATAAACCCAAGCTTCGAGAAATAAACCGACTCCAAAACGTAAGAGGGCATAAGTTCCTAGCTTGAGTAGTACTCCGGCGAGCAATACTGATATGGGGGTGGATGCCTCTACGTGAGCATCTGGCAGCCACGTATGGAAGGGAAAAATGGGGATTTTAATAAACACTCCAATTAAGAGTGGGGCTAGTAATAGTAATTGGCTACCAAGAGGTAGAGTGTAATCTCGCAATGTTTGATAATCAAAAGTACTTGCTCCAGTTAACCAAACCAAGCCTAGAAAGGAAGCTAATACCAAAATTCCCGATAGCGCAGTATAAAGTAAAAACTTCATGGCTGCATAACCTCTTCTGGCTCCCCCCCAGATGGCAATCAAGAAATATAGTGGAACAATTTCTAACTCATAAAATAAGAAAAACAGTAGTAAATCCTGAGCTAAAAAGGCTCCTGCTGCACCGCCACTCAATAGTAAGAGCATGGCATAATACAATCTGGGTCTTTGAATCCCCTGGCTAGTACTAATAATGGCAATCAAAGTTAATAAACTATTGAGTAATAATAAGGGAAAAGAAAGACCATCGATTCCCAGATGATAGTTTAAACCGATCCACTCAATCCAAGGAATATCTTGAGCAAACTGGCATCCTGGATGTTGAAAATCAAACTGAAAACCAAGAACTATATTGATACCTAAAGTAGTAACTGCTGTAACAAGAGCAATATTGCGGCAAATTGTTCCTTTTAAGGGAGTTAAACCTACTATCGCCGCAGCCAAAAAAGGAATAAGGATTAAGGCACTGAGCATAATTTGTGATTATCTCTGGGAATTTAACAAAATTGACCGAACAAATATGTTTAAAGATTGAATAATATCGACACGACCATTACATAATTGAGGACCAATAGTTAGTAACTATTGACCACTGACCATGGAGCATCGACCATAACAGCAAGCCTACGCCAATCACAATCGTGGCAAGGTAAAATTGAGATTGTCCAGAAACGTTGTATTTCAAGGCATTACTACTAAAGATTGTGGCTAAACTGACTAAATTCACTGCTCCATCAACTACATAACGGTCAATCCAAGAAGTAAATTTAGAAAAAGCAGAAACCGCAGCAACAACTGTTACTTCATACAATTTATCTACATAAAAATCGTAGGCTAACAAATCCTGAACAAATCGAACTGCAAAATTACTAGATCTTGACCAGGCTTGACGTACTGATATAGTTGAACCAATTACGCACCCTAATGCCCCTGAGGCAATCAACAACGGTACTGCATATTGATTAATTAATTCTGGTTGATCCAGAGGTAAAGGGGTATTCGGACTTAACCAGAGAGGCCATTGTATAGGAGCAGAGGTAGCAATTAAAGTAACGACCATCAGGGCAACCATCGGTACTGCCATAAGCCAAGGAGATTCAGGAGCACGACGGGTTTTAACCTGTGGCTCACCCAGAAAAATAATCCGAAATAATCTTGTCAAGTTAATCGCAGAGAAAGTATTAACAAACATCACCAACAGCAACAGCCACCAGTCTACATCCCAAGAGCCGCTAAACCAGCGTTGATAAGTCCAGAACATACCTAAGGGCGCAAATCCAATTAACCCTGCTGCGCCTACCACAAAAGACATTCCTGTAGCAGGCATCCTTGACCACAAACCACCCATTTCACTGACATTTTGATTATTAGAAGTGAGAATGACTGATCCAGCACTCATAAATAATAAAGCTTTGGCGATCGCATGACTAAATAACAATAGGAAGGCTATATCTACTTGCCTTAGTCCTACGGCAATAAAGACTAAACCTATGTGAGCACTAGTAGAATGGGATAAAGCTCGCTTAATATCAATCTGAGCGATTGCCATCAAAGATGTACCAATAGCCGTAACTGTCCCGATCAAAATCAAGGCATCAGCAGAAATCGGGGATAAAGTTGTCGCCGGCTCTAATTTAATTAGCACATAGGCTCCAGCCGAAACAACGATCGAGTTACGCATAATTCCTGCTGGATTGGGTCCTTCCATCGCTTCGTCTAACCAGAGATTGAGGGGGAATTGAGCACATTTACCGATAGGACCGGCAATTAGAGCTAGACCCAACAAGGCAGCTACGCTCGGGTCTAACTGATGTCCTTTTACCCAAGTATCTAACTCCGAAAAACTTAGTCCTTCTCCGTAGTTTGAAAGAGCCACTATTCCCATAAGTAAGGCAATATCTCCGACCCTTTTAGTCAGAAAGGCATCCCTGGCAGCAGTTACTACTAAAGGCTGAGCATACCAAAAACCGACTAAGAGATATGTGGATAAAGTTAAAGCCTCTAACAAACAATAACTGAGTAACAGAGAATCACTGAGAGCTAAGCCCGCCAAAGCCGCTTCAAAAAATCCCATCAGGGCAAAAAAGCGCGCCAAAGACCAGTCTTTTTCCATGTAACCTAAAGCATAAATCTGCACGAGCAAGCTAATACCCGTTATCAACTCCAAGGCACCGAAACTAACTGGAGATAACTCGATCGATAAAGTTAAATCTAAATCTGCTACCTGTAACCAATGAAAAACATATTGTTGAGTTTCCCTAGTCCAAATTAGGTTAAAAATTATTGACCCATGAATAAAAGCTAACAAGGTCATAAAAATATTGAAATAGGCGGCTGGACGAGGTCCTGTCTGGCGAATAATGCCCAAAGACCAGGGCAAAGTCACAATTGCACCTATTAAGCCATATAAGGGTATGATCCAAGATTTTTCTAATAAAAAGTCAGTCATCAAAACTGTTGGGTAACTTACAACACCAAAATTTATAGTGATCAAATATTAAGTTAGCTAGTCTTCTTAGTCTTAACTAAGCTGTGATTTACTATATTTTCTTAAAACCTTATTCTAACAGCTATTCTGCTCTTAAATATCATTTAAATTTGACTATTTTAAAATTTAAAGATCTGGTCACTAGTTGAGCACAAAAACCCTTTAATCAACTATTATGGTTGCAGATTATCTTCAAGTTTTGATGGATATATTTATTCTTGATCGTTTTACTAGTGCCGCTATACTATAGCTTTTTTGAGTATTTATACCAATTAGTTATCAGTAAATTGGGCTTTTGTTAGATTTGTCAAGTAAAATCTCAGTCCGACTAGAAGTATTTTTGTATTTTGAAACAATATGCTTGAGGTGGCTATTAAATAAAAACCTTAAAAGTTTACAATCCATGCTTAGTTAGGGTTGTAAGAGTCTACGTCTCAAGCAAGTTAAGTCAAAATTATGTTGCAGAAAATTATTTAGGAACTCTACTTAACCAGAAATAGTAATTATTATAAATAAATTATAAAAAGTATATTTAATGCTAGTTATCATGATTTGAGCTGGATAAGAAACTGTTGTTTAGACAACAAGTATTAATTCTTATTAACAATCAAATTAAAAAATATAATCATGTTTTATGTTGTCAAAGGAGTCAAGGTTATTTATGCTTGATCATAGGTGGTAAATTAGCCAATACCAGATTGTTTTGACTAAAGTATTTTGTCAGGGCAAGGTAAGCTGCCACAATTGATAATCTTGGTGAAAATAATAGAACTCATAATATGATGAGTCTGAAAAGATGGGTTGGGTAACCACATCTAGGAGTGGAACAACACAATTAGTAGCTAAGTTGAGGCTTTTTGCCAGACATAGCTGGGCTACTCATAATTATTAATATTCGGTTTGAAGAGGAAAGGATAAAAAATGCCTATCGCAGTAGGAATGATCGAAACTTTGGGTTTTCCCGCAGTAGTAGAGGCAGCAGACTCAATGGTCAAAGCAGCTCGGGTCACTCTTGTAGGATACGAGAAAATCGGTACTGGTCGCGTTACGGTAATTGTGCGTGGTGATGTATCTGAAGTTCAGGCTTCAGTTGCTGCTGGAGTTGATTCTGCTAATCGAGTAAACGGTGGAGAGGTTCTTTCGACTCACATCATTGCTCGCCCCCATGAGAACTTAGAATATGTGCTACCGATTCGCTACACCGAAGAAGTAGAACAGTTTCGCTCCTATTAGTGATTCCTGAGTAAAAAATATAATTTCATTTCAGTCTCAAAATCAAACAACAGTTAATTAATTAAACCTAATTGGCGATCGCTATTTATAAATAAGGAGTAAAAATATGTCAATTGCAGTCGGAATGATTGAAACGCTAGGATTTCCTGCGGTAGTAGAAGCAGCAGATGCCATGGTAAAAGCCGCCCGGGTTACCCTAGTGGGATACGAAAAAATTGGTACAGGTCGTGTAACTGTAATTGTCCGTGGTGACGTATCTGAGGTGCAGGCTTCCGTAGCTGCGGGGACAGAAAACGTGACTAGAGTAAACGGCGGTCAGGTTCTTTCGACTCACATCATTGCTCGTCCCCATGAGAACCTCGAATATGTACTGCCAATTCGCTACACCGAAGAAGTAGAACAGTTTCGTACCTATTAATAAGTAGTATTTAAGCGAGAACTTGAAACTGGTTGAGCTAAAAGTTTAACTAGGGAAGTAACTAAATCAGGCAATATTTCCCACTTAAGATAATTCAGGAGTAAAAATATGTCAATTGCAGTTGGAATGATTGAAACGCTAGGCTTTCCTGCGGTAGTAGAAGCGGCAGATGCCATGGTAAAAGCCGCCCGGGTTACCCTAGTAGGATACGAAAAAATTGGTACAGGACGCGTGACTGTAATTGTCCGTGGTGATGTATCCGAAGTACAAGCTTCTGTTGCTGCGGGCACAGAAAATGTAAGCCGAGTAAATGGAGGACAAGTCCTTTCGACTCACATTATCGCTCGTCCTCATGAAAATCTTGAATACGTCTTACCCATTCGTTATACCGAAGCTGTCGAGCAGTTTCGTGAAAGCGTAAATCCTCGTCCTCTGAGAAGACCATAAGTTAATTTGAGCAGCAAGGCATGCAAATAGCCCAAGTTCGCGGTACAGTTGTTAGCACTCACAAAGTCCCTAGTATGAGAGGGATTAAGTTACTTCTAGTTCAATATATAGATGAACAGGGACAACTTTTATCTAAATATGAAGTAGCAGGAGACTTGATTGGTGCTGGTGTTAATGAGTGGGTCTTGGTTAGTCGAGGTAGTGCGGCTCGTATTGAGGCTGGTCAAGAATCTAAACCTCTAGATGCCACAATCGTGGGCATTATTGATACGGTCAACGTGGACCGCAACGCACTCTACAGTAAAAAAGAGGCAGAACGTTTGTCTTAGGGCTTAATCAGCAAAAGTATCATTGACATTTATCATTAATGGCCAAAAATGTAGCTTAGTTGAATTAATAAACAAGATGGTTGAGTTAATTTAGGAGGAATTGAGACAATGGCAGTCCGCACTAAAGCGGCTCCCCCGACTCCATGGTCGAGTGATTCAGCAACACCACAAGTAGATGAAAGTGCATACGTTCATTCCTTTTCCAGATTGATTGGAGACGTTAGGGTCGGAGCCAACGTTTTTGTGGCTCCAGGCAGTTCCATCAGAGCCGATGAGGGAACACCTTTTTATATTGGCGAAAGTAGCAATATCCAAGATGGTGTTGTTATCCATGGTTTGGAGAAGGGTCGGGTAGTTGGTGACGATGGTAAGGAGTATTCTGTCTGGATTGGCAGTAATACTTGTATTACCCATATGGCACTAATTCATGGTCCAGCCTACATTGGAGATGAATGCTTTATTGGTTTTCGCTCCACGGTATTTAATGCCAAAGTTGGAGATGGTTGCATTGTAATGATGCATGCTCTAATTCAGGATGTGGAAATTCCACCAGGCAAGTATGTTCCTTCGGGGGCAGTAATTGTCAATCAGCAGCAAGCCGAACGCTTACCAAATGTTATTGATAGCGATCGCTCTTTTGCTCACCACGTTGTTGAAATTAACGAGGCTCTTTTGGCTGGTTATCGTTGTGCCGATGATAATGCCTGTGTTAATCCCCAGGCTTACAACGCTCGCGAACGAAATAAAGCAGACGCAAGTCTAATTTCCGATGTCAGAAATGAGAATGATTATAAAAATTCAGTAGGGAATATGAGTTTAAGTTCAGATATTAGGACCCAAGTGCGATCGCTATTGGCGCAAGGCTGTATTATCAGCACTGAACACGCTAATAAACGCCGTTTTAAAACTAAATCCTGGCTCACTGGCGAGCGAATCGAAAGTCGTAATGAAAATCATGTAGTGAGTGAGTTAGAATCTGTGCTTCGAGAGTACCAAGGAGAGTACGTTAGGCTCATTGGGGTAGATCCCAAAGTCAGAAGAAGAGTGGTGGAGATGATTGTCCAACGTCCTGAAGATAGCCCAGGAGAGGGAACAGTCAAAACTATTGCCACCCATAATAGGGGCAGAAATCGCGGTGGTAGAAATCGCTCTGGCTATAGCACGAGTACTAGCGGCAATTTAGGTGGTGATGTTGCACAGCAGATCGATAGCTTAATTAATCAAGGCTGTAGCATTGGTATCGAACGCGCGAGTAAGCGTCGCTTCAAAACCAAATCCTGGTTGACAGTTGGACAAGTTGAGGGCGGTAGCAATAAGGTATTTAGCGCCATTGAGCAAGCTATGGCCGAATATCCTAATGAATATGTTCGCGTTGTTGGTGCTGATAATAATGCCAAAAGAAGAATGGCTGAAATAATTGTTCAGCGTCCGGGACAAGCTCCCGTACAGTCTTCTAGAAGTTATTCAGGTTCTAACTATAGTAATGGTAATGGTGGTAGAGCTAGTTACAGCAGTAACGGTGGTAGCGGTAGTTTAGATTCAGAAGTAGTTCAACAAGTTCGCTCTTTATTGGCTGCTGGTTATCAAATTGGCTCAGAACATGCAGATAAACGACGCTTTAAAACTAAATCTTGGAAAACCTGTTCTCCCATTGATAGTAGCCGAGAATCAGAAGTAGTTGCTGCTTTAGAAGATTGTTTAGCAGAACATAAAGGTGAATATGTTCGGATGTTAGGTATCGATTCTCAAGCTAGACGTAGAGTTGCCGAAACTATTATCCAAAGACCTAATGACAATCCCAAAGCTAATGGTAATGGCAAAGATCGCAGCTACTTTGTAGCCGATTACACTAGTAGCGATAAGCACAATAATCAGCCAGCTCACTATAACGACTTTAGTCAGCGTCAGTTGAGTAATGAATCAGTACAGGAAATTCGTTCTTTGCTGGCTGCTGGCTATAAAATTGGTGTAGAACACGCTGATAAACGGCGTTTTAAAACTAAATCTTGGAAAAGCTGCCCTCCTATTGACAGTCGCCATGAGCTAGACGTGGTTGCTTCTCTAAAGGTTTATTTATCTGAACACTCGGGTGAATATGTTCGTGTATTGGGAATAGACCCCAAAAATAAAAGAAGAGTGGCTGAAACCATTATTCAACGACCATAAATAGCACTTGAAAGGTTGCGTTTCTCTTTTACAGGACAAAGGAGCAGTTGTTTATTTTGTAAGTAGTTGTCAATATTGCTAAAGCAACTGTTCCCGCGTCAATCATTAAAATATTGTCCCCAATGATTTACTTACCACCACCGCAACCTATTTTGAATAATGACATACGGATTAGTGGTGATGTCGAGCTTCATCCTACGGCATCTTTAGCGCCTGGAGTTATCTTACAAGCAGCTCCCAATTGCCGTATTGTTATTTGTGCTGATGTCTGTATTGGTATGGGAGTAATTATTAATGCCTGTCAGGGTTCAGTCGAAATAGATAGTGGAGCTATTTTGGGCTCTGGAGTTCTAATCGTTGGTAACTGCAAGATTGGTAGCAATGCTTGTGTTGGTACTTCAACCACAATTTTTCAAGCTACTGTGACGGCAATGACTGTAATTGAACCAGGTTCAATTATTGGTGATATTTCTCGTCAAGTAAATTTAGATGAAACGCCCAAGACTACTAAGGTTAATGACTACTCAGCTCCCAAGCCAAATAACGCTGACCAAGATCCCCGAAGAACTAGTAACTCTAATAATCGTTCTGCCAAACAACCTCATCAAACTGTGGCATCAGATTCTAATCAAGAACCAAACTCATCTTCAATTCCCCAAGTAGAAAAAGTTGAACCTATGGTTCAAAAAGAAAAAGTCCCAGTGGTTGGACAGGTTTATATCAACGAACTATTGGTTACTTTATTTCCTCACAATAAAGATTTAAATTCCCACCATAAAAAATCATTAGAGTAGACTAAATTAATACTAAAGTTTTGTGTATTTATTTAGATGTAAATACAAAATACATATACAATTTTTGAACGTAATTACTTACTTTTCGATATAGTAATGAGGCTGTATCGGTTTCGTTGTTTTTGTGGTTATTTACTACAATAGATTATTGTTCTCAGTTAATAGCGTTTACTCTCCTCTTTAGTCTAAAATAATGAACTTAATTAAAGATGTTTAAGTAGATGTACTTACGGCAATCCCTAACTTTTAATTAAGCAAATAAAATTTCAAACTAAATGTAATAAAGAGAATATTAATAATTCTTAACCGTTTTTATGACTACGTTAAATAACCATTAGTTTAGTTAATCTATTCTAGAAAATAATCAAATTGAAACCGACTAAAAAATACTTAATAAAGAATTAGCATCCATGTTATGGTATTAACATAAGAAATTGCCGAACAAAGTAGCTAATTGTGCTATTTAAAGCAACGATTTTTTAGGATCGCGAGATATCTTTCTACTGATTTTTTTTTAACGGTAATAGAGTTCTGATAAGTTAAGTGACTCTAAAAGAAAGTAAAAGTTAAGCGTTTTATTTATGGAGGAATGACCGAACATGGCAACTAAGACAGGTGCTGGATTTAAGGCTGGTGTACAAGACTATCGCCTAACTTATTACACTCCAGACTACACCCCCAAGGATACAGACCTTTTGGCTTGTTTCCGCATGACCCCTCAACCTGGTGTTCCTGCTGAAGAGTGTGCAGCTGCGGTAGCTGCGGAATCTTCTACTGGTACTTGGACAACAGTATGGACAGATGGTTTAACTGACCTAGATCGTTATAAAGGTCGTTGTTATGAAGTTGAACCTGTTCCTGGAGAAGACAACCAGTATTTCTGTTTTGTCGCTTACCCAATGGATTTGTTTGAAGAGGGTTCTGTAACCAATATTCTCACTTCTTTGGTAGGTAACGTATTTGGTTTCAAAGCTTTACGTGCATTACGTCTAGAGGATCTCCGTATTCCTGTAGCTTTGATGAAAACTTTCCAAGGACCGCCTCACGGTATCACTGTGGAAAGAGACTTATTAAACAAGTATGGTCGTCCTTTATTAGGTTGCACAATCAAACCTAAATTAGGTCTATCTGCCAAAAACTATGGTCGTGCAGTTTATGAATGTCTACGTGGTGGTCTAGATTTCACCAAAGATGACGAAAACATTAATTCTCAGCCTTTCATGCGCTGGCGCGATCGCTTCTTATTTGTGCAAGAAGCAATTGAAAAATCTCAAGCAGAAACCAATGAAGTTAAAGGTCACTACCTTAACGTAACTGCTGCTACTTGTGAGCAAATGATGGAGCGTGCTAATTTTGCCAAAGAGATTGGCACTCCAATCGTTATGCATGACTTCTTGACTGGTGGTTTTACTGCTAACACTACTTTAGCTAAATGGTGTCGTGCAAATGGTGTATTGTTGCACATTCACCGCGCAATGCACGCTGTAATTGACCGTCAAAGAAATCATGGTATTCACTTCCGGGTTCTAGCTAAGTGTCTTCGTATGTCTGGTGGTGATCATCTACACTCTGGTACTGTTGTGGGTAAATTAGAGGGTGAAAGAGATATCACTCTAGGTTTTGTAGACCAAATGCGTGAAGACTATGTAGAAGAAGATCGCTCTCGTGGTAACTTCTTCACTCAAGATTGGGCTTCTATGCCTGGTACGATGCCTGTCGCTTCTGGTGGTATCCACGTATGGCACATGCCAGCACTAGTTGAAATCTTTGGTGATGATTCTTGTTTACAGTTTGGTGGTGGTACTTTAGGACACCCTTGGGGTAATGCTCCTGGTGCAACTGCTAACCGTGTAGCTTTAGAAGCTTGTATTCAAGCTCGTAATGAAGGTCGTTCATTGGCTCGCGAAGGTAATGATGTTATCCGTGAAGCTTGTCGTTGGAGTCCTGAGCTAGCTGCAGCTTGTGAACTTTGGAAAGAAATCAAATTTGAGTTTGACGCTGTAGATACTCTCTAAACAAGAGAATAGTTATTTGTGAACAGCTAACAGTTAATTCTGAGATCGACAATAAAGATTCAAAATAATCAATAATTAATAATCTCAGATTAACTGTATAAAACTAAATGCAACCAAAAGATATTGCAAAAGATACGGCAAAAGTTGTCCAAAATTATTTAACTTACAAAGCGGTAATGCTAGTTATTGAACAACTAGCAGAGACTAATCCAGGAGAAGCCATTTGGTTAAGGCAATATTCTTCAGGAGGGAAACTGCGAGATGCAGAAGCCTACATCGAAGAAATAATGTCTGAACCAAGGGGAAAAGAGCTGGCACTGCGTATAATGACCGTTCGCGACAATATAGCAGAGCAAACTTTAGAGTTTATCCCTGAGATGGTCACTTCGACCGTAAAGCAAGATAATTTGATTCATCGTCGCCATCTTTTGGAACGTCTTACCCGATCGCCTAACGAAACATCTGAGTCAGATGCATCAGAAGCGACATCGGAAACTGAAGAATCTTCTGAATAAAATCAATATAAGCAAAGATAAACCATGAAAACATTACCCAAAGAGCGTCGTTACGAAACCCTTTCTTATTTACCTCCTTTAACTGACCAGCAAATTGCCAAGCAAATCGATCACATGATCGACCAAGGCTATATTCCTGGTGTGGAGTTTGAGAAAGATCCTACTCCAGATCTTCACCACTGGACTCTATGGAAATTACCTTTATTCGATGCTCGTGGTTCTCAAGATGTGTTGAACGAAGTTCGTGAGTGTCGTTCTGAATATTCTGATTGTTACATTCGTGTTGTTGGTTTCGACAACATCAAGCAATGTCAAACAGTTAGTTTCATTGTTTATAAGCCCAACCAAAATCGTTATTAAGTCTTACTAAGTAATCGTAAGCCATCACTGCCACTAAGGTTTAAAGCGAAGTTTAAACCTTAGTTATTTGGTAACTTTAACTTTTTATTAATATTTTTGAGGATGATGCTAGAAGTAGCAATGGTTTCTAGCATCATCTTTTTTATTTTTTTTTTTACTCATTACTCACGGTTCGCTTAAATAAAATGCATTGAATCAAATAAAGAGGATAGAATCAAGTCACAGCAATTATTTGCTGGATTGGAGTCAATCAGGAACTAGCTGGGGAAGAATGTAAATCGATTCAGGAATCTTCATCAGATTTAAAATCTGTCTTTGAAGAGAATTAAGAGAACTAATTTCAGTAGAGCCATCAGGATAAAGATACAAAGTTAGATCGCCAAAAGCAGCTAGCAATTGTTCAGCAGTGGGACGAAAAGTAGTGCGCTTGGGATTGCCTGAATAAAGTCCAGGAAGTGATTGCTTTGTCACCGCTAGTTGGCGACGAACCACAAATTCCATCAAGGTAAACAGAGTCAGGGCGATCGTTAGTAAAAACATCAGCCCTCGAATCCGTTCTTCATCTTGAAAATAGATGGGTAAAGCGGGAAGACGACCTCGTTTAAAACGATGAAAACCTCTTTCAGGTTGCCATTGCTCCCGATAAGAGTTAACAGCTTGCTCAAGAGAAAGACGCTGTGAATTAGCATTAGTTACATACAATCTCCAACCAGCGATGGATTGTTGATGGGTGATAGCGGTCTCACAACGTTGATAAGTCAAGGAAAGAGTAGTTTGACGAACACGACGAGAGGGACGATTCTTACTTCCTCGACCAGCACCTTGATAAACTTTTTGATAGCCAATTTTCTTCTCAATCGCAGTTAAGATCTGCCCCGTAACTCGATAACGTTTCAGAATAGTCTCCACTTTGGTTTGTAGAGCTACCTCATCTTGTGGTGGTTTTTTAGCGAGTTTTTCTAGGGCAAGTTCCGCTTTACTCAGACGAGCTGACAAGCTTTTAAGTTGACGCTGTTGTAAAGCATAAGAACAAACCACTAACCATCGTTCTGACCAACGATGCCACTTTTGATGTTCTTTTTCATACCAGAGACTGCCCAACGGAACTTCAAAACCCTTACCAATGGGAGATTCTGACTCGGCTTCGGAGTTGAGACAAATTTCTTGCACTGCTGTTGGTGGATTAGCCACCCATTGCGATAACAGTTTGGGACGAGGCTGATGCATCGCTAGCGGAAAACAGTAAATTCCTCCTTGTTGATTAATTTTCCCCCGATTATTCCAAGTAGAGCCTTTAGAATCGGCGAGAAACAAGAAATCTTTGTGACCAATAATCTCCACCAATTGTTGCCATGTTGGTAGATAATGAGATTCATCTGTTCCATTTCCTGATAATGTAGCTCCCAATAGAGGCATTCCCATGGGGTCGAGAGTAGCTAACATTTGACGATATTGAACCAAATCAGGGCGGCGGTCTTTACTATAACCAAAATTCAGCAAGTTAGTTCCTTCTGTTTCTTTTGTGGGCTGATGATAGACACTAAAACTTGTGGTATCGCTTCTGGCTTTGTCCGTTGGTAATTCATAAGCTCGTATTGTGCTTTGTCCCAATTGAATTGCTACTTTCTCTCGCCCTTGATTTTCCGATGAACCGATGACACTTAATAAGTCAGCTAGTCGGTCATCTGTGGCATCTTTGCCCCCAATGTTCCATCCTGTTGCTATTTCTAAGGTTTGCCGATGTTTTTCTACCCATGGTTCTACGGCACATAATCGATGGTCTGATTGGCTCACTACATAACTTAGAAATAGGACTGATAATTGACCGTAGCTTAATCCTTTTCGATTCCCATGAGGAACAGGTAGCTCTCGATCAATTATTGATGCTATTTCCATTTGCTTTAGCCAATGAATAATTAGAGGAAGATCATCTGCTCTTTCTGAGTTAGTTCCTTTCAAGACGGGTTGGTCTCTCTATTCTTTCAACTTCTTTCTCAGCATACAGTTGAGCTGTTTTATTTTTCTAGCCATCTTTGATTTAAGCGAACCGTGAGTCATTACTCAGGACAAAAAGAAGCGATCATATATCGCAGTCCATCATGTGGCTGCATTAAGCATTACTTGCTTCCAGATCGGGAGTTAAGACTACGTTTCTTTTGATTAATCGGATAGCAACTGGGTTTATTGAGAAAAGGCAGAATCAGCATCCAATGTAATTGCTCAACTCGGAGATTTTTTTGATACTCTGATAGCCCAATAGTCATATCTTGCTGGCTTACCAATGCACAAGCACGGTAAGTACCAAATACATAATCCCACCAGGTGAGGTTGAAGCCAAAGTTGCTATTGGTTTCCTGGGGAAGCACAGAATGATGAATTCGGTGCATATCTGGCGTAACTAAAAATAATCGTAAGAGTCGGTCGCATTTTGCTGGCAAGCTGACATTACCATGATTAAACATGGACGTTGCATTTAACAGAATTTCAAATATGAGAACGGCTATGACGGGAGCACCCAACAGCAAAATGGCAGTAATTTTAATTCCCATTGAAAGCAAAATTTCCAGGGGATGAAATCTCAATCCCGTCGTAACATCAAAATCGAGATCTGCATGATGTACTTTATGCAATCGCCATAAAGTAGGTAGAGTATGAAACAAAACGTGTTGCAAATAGATTATTAAATCTAACCCAATTACTGACAATACTACAACTTGCCATTGGGGTAGGGTGATAACGTTAAATAGACCCGAATTTTTCTCTGTTGCGATCGCTGCCATCCCTACCGCCGTTAAAGGAAATACAGCCCTTAATATGACAGCGTTTAGAACTACCAAACCTAAATTACTAAACCAGCGCATTGGCTTGGGAACAGAGAGTGGGCGAAACGGATCGATAATTTCCCACAGCAGCATTAACCCTAAAATGCCGAAGAAAAAAATTAACCGAATAGTGGCTTCTTTGTCCATTTTCGTAGTTTAGAGGAAAAGAAAACTATTCATAAACCTTACTGCGATGAGCAATAAGAATTACGTTAACTACAACTAATTCATCTTCAATAGAATAAACAACTCTGTAATCTCCGACTCTGTAACGATAATAGCCAGAATAAGAACCCTTTAATGGCTTAATATTAGGATGAGAACGAGGGCTATTTTCTAAATTACTAAAACATCTTGCTAGTTTTTTAGCTAGGGCTTTGTTACATTTGGCAAAAACTTTTTCAGCATCCAAAGATAACCGAACTTTATACATCGTTTCTAATTGCTCGCCAATCTTTAGTTTTTCCTTCTTCTACTTGTCGATTGGCTTTTTTAAAGGCAGACTCAAAACCAGCAATGCTTAGTAATTCTTCCGTTGCATCGATATCATCCTCACTGGTTAACTCTTCCCATAATTCGATTGGAACAATTACCGCAATCCGATCGCCTTTTTCATCGGATATGTATTTTAAATCGGGTATATTCATCAAGCTGTTATTTTAATATTTAGTTTGATTTATTTTATCAAATTGCTTTTGGTAGAAATATTGATTCAAATAGTTAGTCAACTTTTTAAACCCTAGTAACATTAAGAAACGCTATATTAATATTGATTTACACCGCGAAAAAAGAGTCAATCTTCTTTTTTATGCTGAATACAAAATTTTGTTTGATTCAAGAGTTTGATAACTTGGAGTTGTTTCGGGCAAAAGCAATTCACTACAATTATGATCGTCACTCTCACCCTGGCTACTCGATTGGTGTTATTGAGTCTGGAGTAGGGGGAAACTACTATCGGGGAAGTACTTATCTAGCTCCTCCCAAAAGTATTGTTTTGATGAATCCAGAGGAAGTCCATACAGGTTATTCTGCTAAAGAATTGCCACTCACTTATCGGATGTTTTACCCAAGTACCGATCTTATTCTTCAAATAGCTAGAGAGGCTCAAATAACTGAGACTCCTTATTTTAAGGATGCTGTTGTACAAAATGAAGTTCTGGCTAAAAAGATTTTTTATCTACACAAAATTTTAGAGCGATCGCAAAACTCTTTAGAAAGACAATCTTTATTGGTCGAAGTGTTTTCAGCAATTCTATACCGCTATTCAGGTATCTCACTTCCCTCTGTTCAACTCAAACAGGAACATCAAGCCGTTCATTTAGTTAAAGAGTACCTTTACGATAATTTCAGTTCTAATATCTCTTTAGAACAACTGGTACAGATTACTAACCTAAACCGTTACTACCTAATTCGCGTTTTTCGTCAAGCCACAGGAATGCCACCTTACGCGTATTTAAACCAAATTCGGATGCGACTTGCTAAGCAATTTCTCCGCCAAGAAATGTCGATTGCCGATACAGCGATCGCCGTGGGAATGTCAGACCAAAGTCATCTTAATCGTCATTTCAAGCGAGTTTTTGGAATTACTCCTGGTTGTTATCGCCAAGGTGCGACGAACTAATATGCTATGCCTTTTTTTAATTGAGGTCAACATCATTCAAGACGGATTAACCTTAATTTTTAGATACTTCAGGTGATGGTTTGAAGGCGAGACTAAAAACTATGACCGAACAAAAAGCCAACGTACTACAACAGCAAAAATATTATCTGGCTCAAATTAATATTGCTTTGATGAAAGCTCCTTTAGACAACCCAATCATGGCTGAGTTTGCCGATGCACTCGACAAGATAAATGAAGTCGCAGAAGCTAGTCCAGGTTTTGTATGGCGACTAAAAACAATTTTAAGATATCTATTTGAATAAATACCATCCTTCAGTATCTCTATCTAAATACTAGGGTAGGAATATCTGACATAAATAATCTATGGCGCGATCGCTCTTAAATCTTCATCATTTTAAAACCCGACTCGCATTAAGAATCGCCAGCAAAGCTACTCCCACGTCGGCAAACACTGCCTCCCAAAGAGTTGCGATTCCAACTGCTCCCAGTAAAATAAATAATCCTTTTACTGCCATTGCCAGGATGATATTCTGCCAGACAATGGTGTGGGTTTTACGAGCTATATCTATTGCCTCTGCTACTTTAGAAGGAGCATCGTTCATAATTACCACGTCGGCGGTTTCAATGGCTGCATCGGAACCCAACGCACCCATTGCCATTCCCACATCGGCTCTGGCTATCACGGGTGCGTCATTAATACCATCGCCAATAAATGCCACCTTGCTATTTCTATCTGATTGACGAAGATACTGCTCGATCGCGTCTACCTTGTCTTCTGGTAGCAATTCAGCTTTGTAGGTATCCAATCCAATTTTATCGGCAACGTTTTGCGCTACAACTTGATTATCTCCCGTTAGCATAACGGTTTCGGTAACTCCCGCTTTTTTTAATCGAGCGATCGCTCTGGCTGCATCTTCCTTAAGTTTGTCGGAAATTAAGATATAGCCAGCATATTTGCTATCTATTGCTAAATGAACCACCGTACCTTTTACGTTACAGGTATCGTGTTCGATCTGTTCTCGATGCAGGAGGCGATCGTTTCCTGCGAAGACTGACATCTCTTTGACTTTGGTACTAATACCGTGTCCTGGTATTTCTTCATAGTCAGTAACATCAGATTCAATAATCGCACCATCGTAAGCTTCCACAATCGAGCGCGCTACGGGGTGATTGGATTGAGATTCGGCGATCGCAGCAATGGATAGTAATTCAGGTTTGCTATAGCCGTTATAAGGAGCTACTTGAGTAACTTGAAATACCCCTTCAGTTAGCGTTCCAGTTTTATCAAAAATCACTGTTTTGACATCAGTTAAGGCATCGAGAAAAGTTGAACCTTTTACTAAAATCCCTCTTTTGGCTGCACCACCAACCCCACCGAAATAACCCAGAGGAATACTAATAACTAATCCGCAGGGACAGGATATAACTAATAAAACTAACGCTCGATAAACCCACTGTTCGCTAGTTGCCCCAGGAATTAATAAGGGCGGTAAGATGGCAACTGCTAGAGAGAGGAAAACTACTACGGGGGTATAGTAACGGGCAAAACGAGTAATAAATTTCTCTGTCGGGGCCTTTTTACTACTGGCGTTTTCTACCAAATCTAAGATTTTAGCGATGGAAGATTCGGCAAATAGTTTGGTAACTCTAACTGTCAGACTTCCCGTTTGGTTAATCGCACCTGCTAAAATTATTTCTCCTTCTCTTACAGTTCGGGGTACGGATTCACCCGTAAGTGCTGAAGTATCTAATTGAGAACTCCCCGATAATATCTCCCCATCTAAAGGAACTTTCTCTCCTGGTTTGATAATAATCGTATCTCCGACTGCTACCTTCTCTGGCGCTACCTCTCTAATTCCCCCGTCAATAACTAAATTTGCCCTATCGGGACGAACTTCTAGTAATGATTTAATCGAACGACGCGATCGCCCGACGGCAAACCCTTGAAACAATTCTCCAATCTGGAAAAATAACATCACTGCCACAGCTTCGGGCAATTCGTGAATCGCGATCGCCCCCAAGGTGGCAATAGTCATTAAAAAGTTTTCATCAAAGATTTTACCCCGCAGAATATTACGTCCCGCACTGGTTAAAACAATCCAACCACTTATCAGGTAAGCGGGAATCAAAACTACATACTCGGCGATCGCTCTCGGGGTATCGTGCAAAGGCTGGTTAAAGATTAACCCGATGAGAAATAGAACTAGAGCGATACTAAGGGGGATTAGCTCTCGACGTAAATCAAATTCACCATGTTCGTGACTTTCATGATGAGAACAGCAACCAGTAGAATGTTTACCTGACATTATTCAAATAATTTAATTGTTAAAAGATTGAACAATTGAATACTTGTTCAGATATTAACCAAAAAAAAGTAATTAAGCAATCAACAGAAATAATGATGATACATCCTAAGCTTCTTCTAAATGCTCGGCTACTTCCTGATAAAGATTAGCTATATGGGCATCTGCCAAACGGTAATAAACATTTCGCCCTTCACGGCGATGCTTGACCAAACGGAGGTTTCTTAGTAACCGTAACTGATGGGATACAGCCGATTCACTCATTTTGACTACTGCTGCTAAGTCGCAGACACAAAGTTCAGCTTGAGCTAGGGCAGAAAGAAGTTTTAATCGATGAGGATCTGCCATTGCGCCGAAAAACTGAGCCATCTGTTGTGCTTTTTCTGTGGTAACAATTTCAGATTGTACTTGACGCACTTGTTCTAGGTGAACTAGGTAAGAGTCACAAGTCGGCGCTTCGGATTTTGAGGAGACCTGTTGTTTTGCTCGGGAAACTTTGCTCATTCTTCATCCTCCAATTCAAATAAATACATTTACTCAAATAACTTTATATTGATGCAGTTTTAAATAGTACTTTTTTGATAATGATACTCATCATAAACCTGAATGCCTATTCAAATGAACAATTATTTGGAATCAAGTGAGATGATTAGAGTTTTTGACTCGATTTGTAACACAAAATGGCTACCGGTTGTGTGCTAGCCTCATAAAATCCACTCAGAATTGAAATAGATGGCATACGCAATTATGTAGGGAAAAATCGCTATTTGCCTCGACCTTTCGTACCAATTATGAACACGAAAACAAATACAGAAAAAATCAATCTCAAACTCACTGGGATGAGTTGTGCTGGTTGTGCCAGTAGCATAGAGGATGCAATTCTGGCTGTACCTGGAGTAGCCGAATGTAGCGTTAATTTCGGTGCCGAACAAGCTATCGTGATATACGAGCCCCGCCAAACAAGTATTGAGGACATCAAAGAGGCAGTAAAAGAAGCAGGATATTCCTCTACTTTGTTTCAGTCACAAGAAATGTTTACGAGCGAGGATGATGCCGAAAAAGCAGTCCGTCAAGCTGAATCCCGCGATTTAATTCGCAAAATAATCGTTGGTGGTGTAATTAGCATCATCCTAGTTATCGGTTCGCTGCCGATGATGACAGGATTAAAACTTTCTTTTATTCCTGCATGGTTGCATAACCCTTGGCTACAAATGATTTTAACTGCCCCAGTACAGTTTTGGTGTGGATACAGATTCTATATTGGTGGGTGGAAAGCTTTTAAACGTCATGCTGCCACGATGGATACATTGATTGCCCTGGGTACTAGTGCAGCCTATTTTTATTCTCTATTTGCTACTATCTTTCCTAACTTTTTTCTTGATCGGGGCTTGATGCCAGAAGTATATTATGAAACCGCTGCCGTAGTTATTACTTTAATTCTTTTAGGACAGTGGTTTGAAAATCGTGCCAAAGGACAAACCTCAGAAGCGATTCGTAAATTGATTGGTCTACAAGCGAGGAATGCCAGAGTTATTCGTAATGAAAAGGAAATTGATATTCCTATAAGTGAAGTCCAAATTGGTGACACTATTTTGGTGCGCCCCGGAGAAAAGATCCCTGTAGATGGAGAAATAATTAGCGGCAGTTCTACCATTGATGAAGCAATGGTAACAGGAGAAAGTAGACCCATAAAAAAACAACCAGGGGATGAAGTAATTGGGGCAACTATCAATAAGACAGGCAGTTTTAAATTTAAAGCTACCAGAGTCGGCTCAGATACAGTTTTGGCGCAGATAGTGAAACTGGTTCAAGATGCCCAGGGTTCCAAAGCACCGATTCAAAGACTAGCCGATCGCGTAACGGGTTGGTTTGTGCCTGTAGTAATTGCGATCGCCATTGCTACTTTTGTCTTGTGGTTTGTCATCATGGGTAATGTGTCTTTGGCTTTGATTACTACTGTTGGGGTACTAATTATTGCTTGTCCCTGTGCTTTAGGTTTAGCGACTCCTACTTCGGTAATGGTAGGGACGGGTAAAGGTGCCGAAAACGGTATTTTGATTAAAGGTGCAGAGAGTTTAGAATTGGCTCACAAAATTCAAACTATTGTTTTAGATAAAACTGGCACGATTACTCAAGGCAAACCTACTGTTACTAATTACGCTACGATAAAAGGTATTACAGACAGTGCCGAACTTAAGTTACTCGGTTTGGTAGCAGCAGTAGAACGTAATTCCGAACATCCTCTTGCAGAAGCAGTTGTTAGATATGCTCAGTCGCAGAATGTTGATTTAATTGACGCTAATGATTTTAAGGCGATCGCCGGAAGTGGAGTACAGGGTGTCGTCTCAGATCACTTGGTACAAATAGGTACTCAACGCTGGATGTCCGAGTTAGGCATTGCATCGACTGCTTTTCAGTCACACAAAGATACTTGGGAAGCCGATGGTCAAACTGTAGTTCTAATTGCTGTAGATAGAGAATTAGACGGAATTATGGGTATTGCCGATGCAATCAAACCCACTTCTCCAGCAGCAGTTAGGGCATTACGTAACTTAAATTTAGAAGTAGTAATGCTGACAGGAGATAATCAAAAAACTGCCGAAGCGATCGCTCGTGAAGTAGGAATAGTTCGCGTAGAGGCTGAGGTTCGTCCCGAGCAAAAAGCAACCAAGGTAAAGGAGTTACAGCAGGAAGGAAAAATAGTTGCAATGGTCGGAGATGGCATAAATGATGCTCCTGCACTAGCGCAAGCAGATGTAGGTATTGCCATTGGTACAGGAACAGACGTGGCGATCGCAGCTAGTGATATTACCTTGATTTCGGGAGAATTACAGGGCATAGTAACAGCAATAGAGTTAAGTAAAGCGACTATCAGTAATATTCGTCAAAATCTCTTTTTTGCTTTTATTTATAATGTTTTGGGTATTCCTATCGCCGCGGGTATTCTCTTTCCTTTCTTTGGTTGGCTGCTCAATCCCATTATTGCTGGAGGGGCAATGGCTTTCAGTTCGGTTTCAGTGGTAACAAACGCTCTCCGTCTGCGTAATTTTTCTGCAAGCTCTAAGCTCTAAGCTATTAGCCATCAGCTCTAAGCTATCAAATGTAAATTATCTGTTTGCGAACGGTATGTTTAATTTAATAAGAATTGTAGGTAGTTTAGTAGGGTTAGGATTTCTAATAGCTCTATCGACTAGTAGTGCATTAGCACAAAAAAAATATGATATTGAAATTCCCGCTTCGGCGGTTGAACAAACTAGCCAGTTTCGTAAGATAGAACAGCCTTTAGGATTAAAGATATTTATTGCTTTAAGCGGTTTGGGCTTAATTGGCGCAGAGCTATGGTGGTTTATGTTTAGCAAAACTCAATCCCAGAAAGCACAGGTTAAACAGGGAATTCAATCAGTGGATATTGTTGTCGACGGTGGCTACACACCAGACAGAATCGAAGTGCGATCGGGAGAACTAGTCAGGCTAAATTTCTTGCGTAAAGACCCAAGTAGTTGCTTAGAACAGGTTTTATTACCTGATTTTAATCGAGCGTTAGATTTGGTCTTAAATCAAACTACTTCCGTCGAAATTATGCCTGAAAAACCAGGGGAATATACTTTTACCTGTGGTATGAATATGTATCGAGGAAAAATCATCGCCAAAGCCTCAGAATAAATAAATTGAATATTAGTGTCGTTAATTGTCACAAGTTTACCAGCTTACAATTTAAACAATAATAACGTTGATCGGTATTACCTTTAGGAAGTAGCAATTTTTGCTGACTTAAGTCTTTCAAATCTCTTTGTAAAGTGCGTCGAGATACTTCGGGAAACATAGCCTCACAGTTTTTGATAGTGATTTCTTGATTGTTGCTAGCATATTTTAGAATGAAGCACTGACGAGGATTTAACTCATAAAGGGAAGCAAGTTTTTTTACTAAATCGTTAGAGTTATTATTAATAGTGCTATCGCCAATATCTGCTTCTAAATAGGCTCTCATTAAAGCTTCTATTTCCCGAATAATTTCTTTATTATGGGATTCATTACTTCTTAAAGCAATTAAAATTAGAGTATTAGTCGAATTAACGCAGACTTCCGCTAATATTTTACTCCTTTTATCTGTTAGAGCAGAATTACGCTTTTTTAATAACTTTGCCATAAATTGAATTGCTTCTTGAGTAAAGCTATCATCGATATTTTTAAAAATTTTCGGAGAGGTAAAAAACTGTGTAAAAACAATCCTAGAAGTGGGTTGCTCAAATAGTTGCTGTATTTGAGTGACAATAGTGTGTATAAAATCAGGAAATGGTAGCTGTACAATTTCAGGTCGCAATAGCTTCTCCCAAATAACATAAACGCGCTCGACGTGTCGTAGCTCCAAAGCATTGAAAATCGCCAATTTATCAGGGAAAAATTGATAAAGCGACCCTACAGAGGTATCTGCACGAGCTGCGATCGCATGGGTAGTAGCAGCTTCAAAACCCACCTCATCAAATACTATGGCTGCTGCATCCAATATTTTTTCAACTCTTTCCTGACTACGTTTTTGTTGAGGTTGACGACGCAAAGGACGACGATCTGGATATGTTTGGTTATCAGATTTCATATTGACAAACACGAATAATATGTCATATATTTAGAGTCAATAAAAGCTTTTTCTAGCTGTAGGCACTAGTAAAACTACAGCAGTTCGTAACTTGCGACAGTTTATATTTTACTTGTCGCGATAGATTTATTTGCTCAAAATTTTTAACTAAGGAAATTAAAGATGTCTATGTTAGAGGGTGCGCCTTGGCTATTGGCGCATAAATCGATGCTACAAACAAATCAGCCGCAAAAAGTTTCACTTTACGGTAATGATTATGTGATTTGGCAAGACAAGACAGGTCAAGTTAACGGTTTGCCAAATATTTGTCCCCATATGGGAGCAATGCTATCTGAGGGTTGGTGCGAAACTGAAGCAGATGGCACAAGTGCGGTAGTTTGTCCGTTTCATGCTCTAGAATTTGATCGCCATGGCTGCACTATCCTACCAGGAACAGATAAAAAGACCTTACCTCAGTTAAAACCTTTAGATTTGATTATTCAGGGTGATTTCATTTGGTCTTATGGTGATTATCAACCCAAGATACCCATTCCCGATATTTTAGAGCAGATCGCTGGGAAGTATGAATTTATTGGCTTTACTGCTAATACTAGTGTTGAGACAGACTTGCGATCGATGCTGTTGATTATGCACGATTACAATCATCAAAATGGGACACATCGAGACTTATTTGAAATTACTGAGGTCAGGTTTGAAAAGTTTATCGACAATGGCTACCATTCCGAAGCTTTTTTTAATACTCCCACTGCACCAAAAACTTTCTGGGAAAAACTCAAACAACCCAATCAATTTTTACTTCCTGAGGTGATTCAAGCTCATTTAGAAAATTATTTTCCTTCTCTGGTTATTTTTTATGGCAATAGTCCTTTTGGCAAAATTGCCCAATGTCATCTTTTTGTTCCCGAATCATTAACTAAAACTCGAACCTATATTTTATTGTTTGGAGAAGCCAGCAATCCATTAGCTAAACTTTTAAAAAATCAATTTCTCGGGCTAAGTAAAATTGTTGTCGAGCAAGATGCAGGTATCTTAAACAAGATTTACTCTGATGCACCACAAAAAATCAAGTTAAATAATGAAATGGGTATGGATTGGGTCAACAGAAATTTTACAACTTGGGAACAACCGAGAATTTAAGATACAAATTGAATGTCTGGTAGTAGGGGATCTTTGACAATGCCAAAACCAGCATAATTCCATCGCTGAAGTAAACTTTTAAGCTGAGTTGGAGAGGCAGTTTCTACTGTCAGGCGATCGCGATATTCTTGACCATGAGCATTAATATAACTTAGGGCATCATAATCATGTTCAAATACTAATAAATACGAGGCTTCCATACCACTTTGTTCTGGTAGACGGGCTACTAAATACTTACCATCTTTTTTGGAACGAATTAAATAATTAACTTGTAATAACATGATTGCCCTCTTGTCTTCGCCTTGCTGTTGCTGATGTTGTTATTCCTGTTATTCCTCTGAAATAAACTACTTCTCCAGTTTATCTTTTTACTGCTCACCAACAAAATCAGTAAGAGTTAATCAGTTAAGTTAATATCCGAACTATTTTAAATCTTCTAACTTAATACGAGGATCGATCGCTTTGAGGAGCAAATCAGCCAGCAAGTTACCAATTATTAGCATCGTTGCACTCATCATGAGACTTGCCATCACTAAATACTTGTCTTGAGCGGTAACGGCTTGCAAGGTCAAACGTCCCAAACCCGGCCAATTAAAAAAGAACTCAGCGATAAATGACCCTGCCAACAAACTAGCGAATTCAAAACCAATCAAGGTAATGAGAGGATTGATTGCATTACGCAGAGCATGGACATAGATAACTTTATTTTCAGGTAAGCCTTTAGCACGGGCTGTCTGAATATAGTCCTGCCGCAGTACATCTAGCATCTGCCCTCTGGTTAAACGTTGTAGTCCTGCAAAACTAGTAATACTGAGAGCAAGAGTCGGTAAAATCATGTGCCAGCCAATATCGAGAATCTTACCGATTAGGGATAATTCCCCATGGTTAATGCTGGTCATGCCACCAACAGGAAATAGAGGAGATAATAACTGGGCAATAAATAAGAAAATTAGGGCTGTAATAAAGCTAGGAAAACCCTGTCCCAAATAACTCAATACCCGTAAGATTTTATCAAGACGACTATTCTGTTTAACCGCGCTGAGGATTCCTAAAGGGATGGCGATCGTCCAAGTAATGATAATTGAAGCTATGGCAAGTAAAAGAGTAGCGGGAATACGTTCAACTAGTAATGAAGAGACAGAACGAAAATAAACAAAGCTTTCACCAAAATCAAACCGAGTGATCACCCGCCAGAGCCAACGAAAATATTGGATTATAGGTGGCTGATCTAAACCAAATTGCTGTGTAAGTTCAGCAATGCGTTCTGGAGAAATTTGGGGATTTTCTCTCAGGGTATCAAGATAGTTTCCTGGTGCTAACTCAACGATGGAAAAGCACAGGGCAGAGGCTAGTAGCAGAGTTAAAACTGCCTGCATGAGCCTCTTAAGAATATATAAAGTAGTCTCACTATATAAGATATTTTGGAGTCGAGATAGTGGTGACTGGGCGACAATATCCTTAGTTTGAGCCATAGATTCCTCGCATTAACCCATCAATAAAACTGGAGGAGTTGAGAATTCGGAATTCGGAGTTCGGAGTTGAGAATTCCGAATTTTGATTCAGGTTTTAGATTTGTGGAACTGATCTTTAAAATAATAGCTTAGAAGTAATTAAGCAAAATAGGCTGCAATCCAGAATAAACTGTCCACTAATATAGTGCTCAAAACTGCTCCAGCGAATGCCCACCAGTGTAGCTCAGTTTTGCTAAGAGACCATAGGCTAACTGCCAGTAAAATGTTAACTAGCACGATTGCCCAACTAATGCCCCAGGCAGTTTGTACTTGAGCTAATGCTGCTTTGAAAATAGGAGAAGCCAAAGCTGGTTCTAAATCTACCGTCATTAGTTTACGCCAGTAGGGTATGACATTAGTTAGATAGAAATATAGATCGGTAATAGCCGTACCCAGGAGAGAGCCAAGATAAAAAAAGTTACCAACTTTTCCCCATCCTCGCCAAATAAACCATAGAGCAAAGGGTAGACCAATAGATTCAACAGGGATATGAATTAATGGTTCAGCTCTTAGCCAACCCCAGTAGATTGAACCTGCTAGCCAACTCCAGCTAAAGCCTAAAATAATATCTCCCCACCAACGACTTTGAGGACGTCGATAAAGTAACCAGCCCAACCCAATCCAGAATAGAGTTAATGCCAAGCTAAACCATGGGAATAGCCTGACAATCGGAGCTTGAAAAAATACTGGTACAGAAACTAAAAAAGAAGCGGAGAAAAATACTCGCCAAGCTTGACGCTCATAATTTTGTTGAAGAGGTAAGCCGAGAACATTGGTTGAGGTTGTTGGAGCGCAGTTAGAGCTAGAAGAAGATGTCACAGTCAAAATATATTATTGGTTGAGTGGGGTGTTCCTAATTTTCGTTACTTATCTTTACCTACATTAAAATACCACAGAATTTCATTTCCTGGCTGAAGCGCAAAGATAAGGCTGACACTAATTTAGTTAGAGATAAAATGCTAATATAATTGTCGAAAATCGAGATCTGCATGGCTAATTTTGATTGATATTTATCGGTCGATCTTGGCTGTTTTTGCTTCTCGATGGGATTGGAATATTAAGAACAGGAAACAAGAGTAATGTCGATTTATGTTGGTAATCTCAACTATGAGGTTACGCAAGAAGACTTACAGGAAGTCTTTGGAGAATATGGAGCTGTCAAGCGGGTTTATTTACCTACAGACCGAGAAACAGGGCGCAAACGTGGTTTTGGCTTTGTAGAAATGGAGAACGACGACCAAGAAGCAGAAGCTATTAATATCTTGGACGGGGCAGAATGGATGGGGCGTACCCTAAGAGTTAATAAAGCTCGACCAAGAGAATCTAGTAGTTCTGATAGCGGCACCCGTAGATTTTCTGATTAAAAACTTTGGCACCCAAGTGTTAGTTATTTTTTGGTGCCCATTGCTGATAAAAGATCCATCAATTGAATTTTTTATCTCACTCAAAACACAATTTCAGCCGCTAATTGCCTTAAGTATCTTTTAATGTTTGCTCTTTTTGTTATTGTTTGAGGAATAGAGCAAAGATTTAAGTACTTCAATTAGTCCCAATGAAATCAACTACCAGACAATTGATTAGCGCGATCGCCATTCGCCGTCATATCGGTACTTTGATGTTGGCGATCGCCATGCTTGTACTTGGTATTTTTTTTATTTTTCGTTTACAAGTAGATTTATTACCGCCGATTACTTATCCTCGCATTGGTGTAACAGTCAATATTCCCGGGGCTTCTCCTGAAGTCGCTCTTGAAGAAGTTACTAAACCCCTAGAACAAGCTTTAAATGCTACCGAGGGATTAGAGCAAATTTTTTCCGAAACCAGAGAAGGTAGGGTTCGCTTCAACCTCTATTTTCGACCAGGAGACGATATCGACCAAGCTTTGGCCAATACTACGGCGATATTTAATCGCAATCGGGGTAGTCTGCCCGATTTGGTCACCAACACTAGTATTTTTAAATTCGATCCTTCTCAACAACCAATTTACGAGTTTGCAATCGAATCGACCAAATTAGATGATTTAGCTTTAAGAATTTTTGCCGAGGAAGAATTAAGCCGCGAATTGAGTATTATTCCTGGTGTAGCATCAGTAGATGTTTCAGGAGGTGTCACTGAAGAGATTACCGTCAATGTGGATTTAAATCGACTCCAAGCTGCGGGTTTGGGGTTCAATGCTATTACTAATAAGTTACAAGAAGGCGATCGCGATTTAGCTGGAGGAAGACTCAGGGGCGAAACTGGAGAACCTTTAGTCAGAACTTTAGGGCAATGGCAAAGCATAGACCAGATTCGCAATTTAACTTTAGACCTACCTAACCAAGACACTGAAGGTCAGATAATTAGTTTACAAGATGTTGCCGACATTAATGATGGTGTAGCGGAACAGACTTTGTTTGTCACTCTCAACGGTGAGCCTGCGGTCAAACTAAGTGTTCAGAAACAACCTGATGCTAATACCATCGCTGTCATAGACGGAGTTAAAGCCAAAATTGCTAGTCTACGTCAGTTAGGGGTGATTCCTGCAGATCTGGAGTTGGTGACTACTAGAGATGAATCGGGATTTATTCGTAATTCAATTACCAATGTTGCCAGTGCCGGAGCAATTGGAACTTTATTAGCGGCGATCGCCGTTTTTTTATTTTTAGGCTCTCTGCGTCAGACTTTTATTATTGTCATTGCTATTCCTCTAGCAACTTTAATGGCAATTATCCTGATGAAATTATTCTCCCTCTCTATAAATATTTTTAGCCTGGGAGGTTTGGCTTTAGGAGTAGGTATTGTAGTGGACAACTCCATTGTGATGCTGGAAAATATTGCTCTTAGTAATCAGGGTAAGGAGAGAGGGAATCAAACATCGGCGATCGATAATGCTATCTCCGCTAGTGCTGAAGTGGAATCAGCGCTAATAGCTTCGACTGCCACTAACTTAGTATCAGTATTACCTTTTTTGTTAATCGGTGGCTTATTTTCCTTATTGTTTCGGGAACTAATTTTAACAATTAGTTTCGCGATCGCCGCTTCTTTGATTATTGCCTTAACAGTAGTCCCCATGTTGGCTTCTCGTCTGTTGAGTATTCCTCAGAGCAGTAAAATCGAGCAATTTGGTCTGCTTGTCTGGTTTAATCGCCAGTTTGTGATGGTAACTAAAAATTATGGGCAGATACTGCGTCAAGTAATTCGCTTTCGTCTGGCGGTAATTATCTTAGTATTTATTATTCTGGGAACTAGTAGCTATCAAATATGGCAAAATTTGCCTCAAGAAATATTGCCTGACCTGAATACAGGACAAGCACAGATTTTTGCTCGTTTTCCCTCGGGAACAAATTTGGCAGATAATCGCCGTGTTATGCAAGCAGTAGATCGAGTTGTCTTAGACCAGCCAGAAACGGAATACGTCTTTACTGCCGCAGGAGGATTTTTATTTGGCAATAATACCATTGATAATCTGTTGCGTAGCTCTAGTACCATTACCTTAGATAGCAATAGTGATATTGAGGCTTATGTTGAACGTGTTAATCAGGAATTCGACACTTTCAATTTAGTAGATACCCGTCTGCGTCTTTCTCCCAGTCGAGTCAGAGGATTAAATCTCAATAATGCTCCTGTTGGTGCCGATCTAGATCTGATTTTGCAAGGAAAAAACCATGTTCTCTTAGAGCAAACAGGTGAAAAGCTCTTAAAAATCCTGGATCAAAAAGCCACTCTTGCCCGTTATCGGGGAGATGCCGACAGTAGACAACCAGAAATACAGATCGAACCAAATTATTATCGTTTATCTGATTTAGGTTATGGTGTATCTGACTTAGGGACAACAGTACAAACTGCAATTAATGGTCAAGTTGCTTCACAACTACAACGAGAACAACGTCTAGTTGACGTCAAAGTACAACTGGATCAAAGTTATCGTCAGTCTATTGACCAATTAAGACAATTACCCCTACTAACCGATAATAATAATTCGATTCAGTTAAGCGATGTAGCCAGTCTACGACTGGGTGAGGCACCAGGAGAAATTCAACGGATTAATCAACGTAATGTTTTTATCATTGTGGGTAATTTAACCGAAGATGCCAATTTTAATGATGCCATGGCGGAATTAGATTCTATTTTAGCTGAAGCCGAAATACCTCAAGGAATAAGTGTTTTACCTAGTTATGCCGTTGCTTCTAATCAAGAGATTCAAAACTCCCTCAGAATTATGGGCAGTTTAGCCGTGTTTCTCGTATTTGTGGTTATGGCAGTTCAGTATAATTCACTGATCGATCCCTTAATAATTCTCTTTACCGTGCCTTTGGCTTTGGCAGGAGGAGTTTACGGCTTACAAATCACTGAAACCCCAATTAGTGCGATCGTCTTGGTGGGAACAGTATTGCTAGTGGGGATTGTGGTTAATAATGCGATTGTAATGGTAGAGTTTGCCAATCAGTTGAGGTTAAGGTCGCAGCTTAATCCCACTTCGGCTATTATCCAAGCCGCAACTGCTAGGCTAAGACCTATTTTAATGACCACCATTACTACAGTCTTGGGTATGTATCCTCTAGCTCTAGGTATTGGTACTGGTTCAGAATTACTACAACCTTTAGGGATAGTTGTCTTTTCTGGTTTAGCTTTAGCTACTTTGTTGACTCTCTTTATTATTCCTTGTTTTTATGTATTGCTACATAGGTCTGATACTAAATCCTGTATATCATCAAAAAATTTCATCAAATAAAACAGTTAAAATTTATGCTTATAAAAAAGCATCTCGTCAGAAATGCTTGGAGAAATTTATTGTTAAAGCTATAGTGTGAGTTATTATTTCTACAAATATAAACTTCAATTTAGTTGTTACTGATTCATAAGTATTTATAGACTTTTTATAGTGAATTAAATTATGTAGTTAAGCTAAGTTTTCTAGACCTATGCTGCTTTTGGTTCTAACATAACCCCTAATTGTTCAATTCCTTTATGCAGATGTCTAGTGACAGTCATAGGGCTGATACCAATGTGCTTGGCAGCTTCTTTACGGGGTAAATCCCAGAGAAATACGCATTCAATTGCTGCCTTAGTTTTTTCTTCCAACTGGCTCATTGCTCTTTGTAACTGTAACTTATCATCTTCTAATCTGCGCTGTTGATAGTAGCGAGGATCGGCAATAGTATCTCCAAAAGTTATGGAAGAGTCCATAGCATTGTTAACTACTGCATCTAAACTAATTGGCAAACGATTTTGTAAAGCCAATTGACATTCGCTCCATTCCTCCAAGGGTACTCCTAAACCCTCAGCTAATTCAGTATCTTTAGGTAAACGTCCTAGCTGTTCGATTAAATCTTTGCGTAGTTTTTTACCTTTTGTATAGAGTTCTTGCCATCTACGAGGAATCCGCATCATACTACCTTTATCTCTCAGGTAATGTAACATTTCGCCACGAATATAAGGAATAGCAAAAGAACTAAATGCAGAACCTTGATGAGGATCAAAACGTTCAATTGCTCTGATTAAACCCAAATAACCAATTTGCTCAAGATCTTCGTAAGGTTCAGCACATTTACGACTAATTTGATGAGCTACTTTTCTTACCAAACCAGTATTTAACTCAACTAATTTATTACGTAATTCTAAAGATGGATTGCGGTAATATACCTGAAGAAATTCCATGGAACGATAACTAAGATTTTGAGTAGTCATAAAAGTAAAGTTTTTAGTATCAACAATCTATATATGGGAATCTAAATTTCATTTTCTGTTGATAAAAAAATCCATACCATAGTTGTTTTACGGAAAAACTTTACTAGTTTTTTTTTGACTACGAGCAAATACGCATAAAAACGATTAATGTTTTCAATTGATTTGTTAAAATAAACTACTTACTTTAAATTATTTAATTGCCAAGTTTTTTAGATATTAATTAGTTATGATTATGATCATTTAGAATATTTTCATCGGCAATAGATATTATCTAATTCAAAATTAGAGCCCAAAAAAACACAGGAATAGTATTAACTATTCCTGTGTTTTTTAGTTTTATGTTTTAAATTAAGTTACAAATCATTAAGTTTATTGAGTTCTTTAGTCAGAGTATCTACTGTAAAGCTAATTTGTTCCTCAGAATGATTGCAGGTAATAAAAAAACGTAACCTTGCACCATGTTGAGGAACGGAAGGATAAATCATAAATGGAACATTAATTCCTTGTTTAAACAGATTTTGCGATAGCTGAATTGATTTAAGGGAATCGCCAACGATAATTGGGACTACAGGGGAATCATTACTCATACCTGTATCCAGATTGTTTTCTTGGGCTAATTTGAGAAAAAGTTTGGCTCTAGCCTGAAGAATGGTTGCTCTTTCTGGCTCGGCTTTGAGAACCTGAATTGCAGCTAAGGTGGCGGCAGCATTTGGCGGTGACATACCAACGCTAAAAACAAAACCAGGAGCTGTATACTTCAGATATTCAATCAGTGCGTGAGAACCAGCAATATATCCTCCACAGCTGGCAAATGATTTACTTAGGGTTCCCATCCAGAGATCGATATCTTGGGGATTAATGTTGAAATACTCACTAATACCACGACCAGACTGACCAATCGTTCCCATTGAATGGGCTTCATCAACCATCAAGAAAGTTTTATATTTTTGCTTGAGTTTGATAAATTGAGGTAGATCCGCAATATCGCCATCGGTACTGTATACACCTTCAATTACAATTAACACCCTTTGATAGCGATGTCGGCGATCGCTTAATATTGCTTCTAAAGCATCGGCATCATTATGGGGAAATGCAACTAAGCTAGCCCCAGAGAGAAAACATCCTTGAAGTATACTGTTATGGCTTAGAGAATCATAAATAACCAAGTCATTTTTGCCAAACAGATGACCAATAGTGGTGACATTGGTGGCATGACCACCTACCATGACAATACTGTCTTCCACGCCAATAAAGTCGGCAAGTTCTCGTTCTAATTTTCTGTGTATCGGTTTTTCTCCGGAAATTAAGCGACTAGCGCAAGCAGAGGTACCATAAAGCTCAATCGCCTTCTGGGCTGCTTGAGTTACGGTCGGGTCGCCACACATGCCAATATAGTTATAAGTAGCAAAGTTAATTAATTCACGACCATCAACAGTGGTGCGATCATTGACTACGGTTTCTTGAGTAACAAAGAATGGATTGCCATTACCCAAGTTAAGCACTTGCTGTTGTTGTGCTAATAACTTTTTATATTCAGGAAATTCTTCAAACTTATAATTTTCTGAAGGTATTTCAGGTTGATGATTCTTGTCAAGATTGCTTGATAAATCAACTATGGTGCTAGAAGAGGATAGATCTAGCTCATTGGCAGAATTTATTTGATTCTGAGGTAAATTACTCGTCGCTAGATATTGGGCCAAGGCTTCAATATTTTGATAATCCCAAAGTAAAGTTGGTGGTAAGCGACAACTAAGATAATCTTCCAAATCCCCTGACAAATTAATTGCCTCTGCCGACTCTAAGCCATATTCTTCAAAATCTTGTTGAACATCAATTTGATTAGGTTCAATTTCTAGTACTTCCGCCAATTTATCAATTAGCCAACCTTGTATTTCTTCTGCTCGAGAAATCACACTGAGGTTGTTTAATTTACCATTTCTACTACTAGAAATGTTTTTGCTTTCTTTGTTGCCATTTAACGTTTCATTGAATAGTGTCATTATTCACTCCTACACCACTTAAATTGAGAATTCACTGTGGGGCACTTGTCCAACCGCAGAGAATGCGAATCTTAAGGATCGCTTGTTTTTTGGTCTAGCCGACACCTTCCAGACCATGATTATCGGACTCGATGGTTATTTTGCCATGAACCCCTGCCAAAATACTAGGGTATCCAGCAGGGGTTTGTGTTAGTTGTTCGGTCTGTAATATTAATATAATGGCGACCTCACTTTCTGTTACAGATCTATAGATTAATAGATCGAATTTATAACAAACTAGTGTAGATCGCCAGTTATTAGGGGAAATATCTTGAAAGTTTTAACTTGCAACGTATTCCCGAACATAACTTCTACGTCTTCTAAGCTGTGCTAAAGCTTGATGCTCTAATTGACGCACTCTCTCTCGGCTTAAACTCATTCTTTGACCGATTTTTGCTAAGGATAATTCCTTACCATCTTCTAAACCAAAACGTAAAGAAATCACTTCTTGTTGTTGAGGAGATAGATCCGCCATCAAACTAAATAAATCTTGACGTAATAGCTGTTGAGTTGCATAACGATCTGGAGAAATGCCATCATCTTCGAGTAATTCTGATAACTCTGTATCTTGATTATCGCCAACCCTCACATCGAGAGAAATTGGTTGACGAGCGATACTGAGATATTCGCGAATTTGGGCCGTTTTTAGATCCAATTCATGAGCTATCTCCTCAGGGTTAGCACTACGCCCTAGCTTTTGAGCTAATTCTCGTTGAGTTTTCTTGATTTTATTGAGCTTCTCGGTAATGTGAATTGGCAAACGGATTGTGCGAGCCTGTTGAGCGATCGCTCTAGTAATGGCTTGACGAATCCACCAGTAGGCATAGGTGGAAAATTTATATCCTTTGGTGGGATCGAATTTTTCTACACCTCTTTCTAAACCTAAACTGCCTTCTTGAATCAAATCGAGGAATTCCATGTTGCGTTTTTGGTATTTTTTAGCGATCGCTACTACCAGACGCAAGTTGGCCTCAATCATTTTTCGTTTGGCTCTTTGACCTTCTTGAATAATCCTGTTAAGTTCTATTTCACTCACTTGGACTTTTTGGGCCCACTCCTTCAGACTGAGCTTAGTTTCTAGCTGACGCTCTAATTCTTCTTTTTCGGTTAACAGGATCATCATTTTCTGTACTTGTTTTCCCAACACAATTTCTTGCTCGTGGGTTAACAAGGGTACCCGTCCAATTTCATGTAGATAGGTTCTAACCATATCTGACGAATAGCTACTTTTGGGGGTTGATTTGTCAATTTTGGCTTTGGGCATCTGTACAGTTATGACTCCTTATAAACTGATTAAAAGTCAGCGATACTTCACTAGTTTGAACTGTCCGACTATACTTTTAGACGTTTGTTCTGAATTAAAGGTTCAACTATTTATGATTAAAAATTGATTTCCTCTTAGCTGATATATTGTCGATTACAGAAACTACCGTGACAGTTAAACTCACTAATAAATATGATCTATCAAAAACAGTTATGCAAAACCTCAAACTTGAGGTGGATTGCCGAACAATTTTGGGTGTAATTTACAATCTTAAATTCTCCAAATTAGCTGAAAGCAAGCTAACTAAATCCTGAGAAATAAATAAGAATTTGGACTGTTTAAGGTTATAGTCAAGCCAAGATGACAAGTGCGATCGCCAGCCACAACACGAAGCAGTAGCGAGTTAGAGTGAGGGCGCGATTAATTTTCTCCTCAGAAATCGTAGACTCTCCATCCCCCACCAGAGGTTTTTCTTGGATAATCCCTCGATAAGTATTTTTCCCTCCTAGCTGCACCCGTAAAATTGCAGCATAAGCAGCTTCGCTCCAACCAGAATTGGGACTAGGATCTTTGATGCCATCTCGACGACAAATAGCCAATACTTGTCGAGGTCTACCTGAAAATAAGCTCAGAGTAAGTACAGTTAAACGACAGGGAATCCACGTTAAACGATCTTCTAACTGCGCGCTAAACCATCCTAGATCAGTGTAAGGTTCACGACGATAGCCGACCATCGAATCTAGGGTGCTAGCAGCTTTATAAGCTAAGGCTAAGGGAACTACTCCCAAATCTGAAATTAGGGAGCCTAGAATAGCGTAGAAAAGAGGGCTAGTAACCCCATCGACTGCATTTTCGGCCACTGTTTCTAGCAGTGCTCGCAATATTTCTGACTCTGCTAAATTATCGGTATCTCGACCCACATATTTACTCAGGCGGGAACGAGCAGTCTCTAAGTCTCGAGCCAAGAATGGTTGCAATACGTCTTGGACTGCATCTCCTAGACTCTTGCCCGCAAAACAACTAGCCAGTAAAACTATTTCCATAACGGAGCCCAAGAATGGATGAATAATTTGAGAACTCTCAATTACGAGCCAGCCTGCTAATCCACTACCAACGATTAATCCTAAGCCAAGAAATACTCCCGCAAGACGTCGTTGCCAACCAGGTTGACAGAATTTAAGAGCTAAATTGGTGTAGTTTTTAATCAGCCAGCCCATGACTTGTACGGGATGAGGCCATTCCCAGGGGTCCCCAATTAAATAGTCTTCAATGGCTGCCAAAAGTAAAATCCAACCTGAATATTGAATTGATAGTGTCGAAAAAAATAGCAAGTTCTAGATAGTTAAGCACGAATTTGATCGATGTTCCTTTCCCAATTTTGACCATCAAAAGGTCTAATTGTAAATTTGTCGATTAAATCTCGATCTAAACAGCGAATATTAACATCAATCATGTCGGGATGAGAACGCGGATAATAAAAAGAATGAATACCACAAATTGAGCAAAAAGTATGTTTAGCTACTTTAGTGTTAAAAGTATAAGAAGTTAAGACATCTTTACCCTGGCACAGGGTGAAATTTTCTTGGGGTACAATCAAGTGTAAAAAGGCTTTTTTGCGGCAAATAGAGCAATTACAATCGTGTACTACATAGCTATCGACTAATACTTGAAATCTTACAGCACCACAATGACAACCGCCTTCATAAACTATGGGTTCTTGGAGTTTAGTCATAAATATTTATGGAGTTAAACAACAAAATTATTCTCTTCTCCTTGTGCAGCTTGCCAGCTACGAGCATCGTAATATAAATCAGCTAATGTGATAGTATAAAGAGCTTCTTTTATTTTTTGATGTAATCTTTGCCACAAACTAAACGTCACCCAATCTTCAGCTAAATTATTATCAGGAGAGTAATTAGCTAAAGGTTCAATAGTTTCTCCCACAGCCTCTAAAATTGTTCCTAAAGAAATCTGCTCTGGTTTATTGGCTAATTGATAACCTCCTTTTGCTCCTCTAATTGATTTCACAATTCCTGCTCGACGCATTTCAATCAATAATTTTTCCAAATAAGGTGCAGGTAAATCCTGTCTTCGGGCGATCATTTTTACTGATGTTGGTTGATATTCTGGCTGCAAACTAAGGTCTAATAATGCTTTTACACTATAATGACCACGAGTAGTTAATTTCATTACTGTTTTAAATCCTTAGTTAAATCTTATGTAGATAACTCGATATTTTTTGACTAAAGTTAACTAGGTTATTTTTAAAAGTGTCAACTATACCTATCAAAGTTAAATTTTAAATTTTAATTTAGTTAATTATGCTCGATAAGTGTAATATAGTTCTATATTGAAGATAGCAAAGCAAAACATTTTACCTTTGTATAACTTTAGCTAAAAGCTAATCTGTAAACCAAATAAATTTTTAGTTGTTTCAAGTTAATGGCAAAAGCAACCCAACCTCAACCTTTAGTAGGTGCAATATTAATCGATAAAGTAAAAGAGCTTGGTAATCTCCCTAAGGAGGAAAAAGCGAAAAGGTGTGGATATTATACAGTCACCAAAAATGGTGTAGAACGAGTCAATATGATGAAGTTCCTTAATGCCCTAATTGATGCTGAAGGAATTGAATTAGACAGCACTTCTAATGGTCAAGGTAGAGGAGGACGTTCTGCTAGTTATCGTATTAGCGTTCAATCTAATGGTAACTTGTTAATTGGCTCTGCTTACACCAAAAAAATGGGTCTAAAACAAGGAGATGAGTTTGAAATAACTTTGGGCAGGAAGCATATTCATTTACGACAAATTGGAGCGGATGAAGAAGAATAAGCTTTAAATAAATATCTGTAAGGTATTCTGCAAAATAGTTATTTGGAAATTTCAAAATATAATTTAATTTTTGGTCAGAGGGTTACGGTTGAGTTTTCAATAGTCAACCGTTTATCCTCAATTTTATATTCGATTATCTAGACGACGGTGATAATTGTCAAATCCTACTATCTATATAGTTGTCATTGTTAAAATTAATTATTATGGTAATTTGGTGACTAGTTTCCAGGTAAGAGATTTAAACTCGTCATCTTTGATTACAGCCTCTTGAGGCAGATTTAAACGCTTTATTATGTCAGGTTTCAACAGTAAGTAAGCTGTCGAATTCTGTTGCCAATACTGCTTGAGCTGAGCAGGGTTCTGAGGAATAATTTGGCGATCGCTATAAAAATTCAGACTAGGTCTAGGTTCTAGCATTGATGTATAGACTATAGTCTGCGGTGGAGTATGCTTTTTAAGCATCTCGGCAATAGGCTTGATGGGTTCAGTTATTTTTTGTTCCCACAGCCAATGGGGAGAAATAACTAAGATCAAAATTGAGATAAAAAGCCCCCAAAAAAGCAAAGGAATAAACTGTTGTTCCTGTTGAGTGAGTACAATGGCCGTGGCAGCAAAAGTAATCGCTAATGAACCACAGATAAACGGCAAGTAAAAATCGACATAGTCTCGTATACCCCAATGTAGTCCGGCAAAAGCTGCTAATACTGCCATCAAAGCGAAACCATAACTCCAAGTACGGGGATAAACAATATAGCTGGGTAAATTGCGAATCAAGTCCAGCTTTTTACCTGCTGCCAATGCCAATGCTGGATATAGAGGTATAAAAGACCAATAATTTTGATTAATTAGCAAAAAACTGAGGACCAGGTAAACTCCCGTCCAAACCGTAAGTAACTTTCCCCAGCTCCATTGAAGATTTCTACTAGCTGATTTTAGACCAGCAAGTATGACTATCAACCAGGGGATGACGTATTGCAAGCCAACTATCAGATAATAGCCAATTGGTTGCAGCTGCTTTAATTCGGATTTCGTCAGAGAAATCTGACCGAAGATCAAGTTGACAAAATCGATAGCGGTTTTCAATTCTGGGTAGTGGAACCACTGACAAACATACCAAGCAACGCCAGGGGCAACCCCTAGTGCCAACCCAGTCCACAAATAAATAGAAGTCAGCAAACGAGGGGTATCCCAAAATAGAAATACCAGAACAATTACCAGTATTTGTAAGCTAACAATTCCTTTTGTCAGGCTCATCAATCCAAAACCAATGCCAGCCACCAATGACCATCTTAAGTCTCGACGTGAGCGTAAAATGCCCCAAACCGCCAGGAGTTCGAAGCATAGTAAGGGACCATCTAACATTGCCAGGCGTCCTAAGCGCACAATTGGCAGGCAAGTTAAATAAACTAAAGCCGAAAATAAAGCAGGAAGGCGAGCGATAAAAATTTCGCGACCGATTTGATAAATCAAGATTACCGAAATAGAAGCCAGCAAAGCTCCGGGTAAACGAGTGGCAAATTCATTAACCCCGGCAATTTTATAGGCGATCGCAATTAGATTATGAACTAAAGGGGGTTGCTCCCAATAGGGTCTTCCCCACAAAGTAGGAAATATAGAGTTGAGCGATGTCCCCATTCCCTGATAAATTTCTTGAGCAACTTGAGCAACGATTCCTTCATTTGGATCCAATAGAGGCAGATTGCCTAAGTTAACCAAAAATAAAATTAAAGCGGCGAAAAACAAACTAGCAATACAAAAGTACTCTAACCAAATTTCACCTTGGCGTAGTTGATCAGGCAAGCGTCTCGATGTAGGTGTAGGATGAGAAGGCATAAGTTGAGACAGTTAAAAAGTGCAAATTCTTGGTTTTTTCAATTAAGGTAGTAAATATCTAGAATATTTATCAATAATTTTCCTGTTTATAACCTTGATTCAATTCTAAATTTAGTTTTTCTCTGGTCAGTAGATAAGCCATCACCAGTCTATCTTTATTCTGCTGCAATGGATAAGAGCTTTTTAAAGTGTTTTAAATTTTTATTCATAACGGAGATGTTAGAATATTTCCAGAAAAAAACAGTTCTGTACTAAGTTGAATTTTGATATCTGTTTTTCCTGAAAATCAATAGTCTTAAATTACAATAAATAAGACCAAATAAAGTAAGTAAATTCTTGATAAAGTTAAGCAATTTTAATAAATTGTTTTCTCTAGTAATCGAACTGATAATCTGTCTCGAACGCTAACCTTTGTAATCAGCTTATGGAAGGATCTTTTGAAATCACTCTACAAATAGCAGTTGCCGTTCTTGCAGGTATTAGTGCGCAAGTGGTAGCAGAGTATTTTCAGGTCCCCAGCATTGTCTTCTTACTATTGTTTGGCATTTTGTTAGGAGCAGATTGTTTCAGCGTACTCCATCCTCATGAGCTGGGTGTAGGGTTAGAAGTATTAGTTGCTCTTTCGGTGGCAATCATCTTATTTGAAGGTGGATTAAACCTAGAACTACGAGACTTAGGCAAAGTTTCTGGTAGCTTAAGAAATCTAGTAACTGTTGGTACTCTAATTACCTTAGTAGGAGGGGGAATGGCAGCTCACTGGCTAGCAGAGTTTCCCTGGTCTATTGCTTTTCTTTACGCCTCTTTAGTAGTAGTAACAGGTCCTACCGTAATCGGTCCTTTACTAAAACAGGTAAGGGTAGACCGTCAAGTAGCAGCTCTTTTGGAAGGAGAAGGAGTTCTAATTGACCCTGTTGGCGCAATCTTAGCAGTAGTAGTCCTCAATACAATTCTCAGTACTAGCGCTGCCCCTCTGGAAATAATGAGCGGTCTAGTACTGCGTTTGGGAGTTGGAGCAATTGTTGGTGGCGTTGGCGGCTGGTTATTGGGATTATTACTTAAAAAAGCGAATAATCTCTCAGAAGAGCTGAAAAATTTAGTAGTTTTAGCTGCAGTTTGGGGACTATTCGTTTTCTCGCAGAGTTTACGTAGCGAGTCGGGGTTAATGGCAACGGTTATAGCTGGTATTATGCTCAAAGCCTCAGCTATTCCCGAAGAAAGACTATTGAAAAGATTTAAAGGTCAGCTTACAGTTCTCTGTGTTTCTGTATTATTTATTTTGTTGGCTGCCGACCTATCCATAGACAGTGTTTTCGCTTTGGGTTGGGGTAGCGTATTGGCGGTTTTTGTTTTGATGGTAGTAGTAAGACCAATTAGTATCGCTGTTTGTACTTGGAATAGCACTCTGAACTGGCGACAAAAAATATTTTTAGCTTGGGTTGCACCCAAAGGTATTGTTTCGGCATCAGTAGCCTCTTTATTCGCTATTTTACTGACTGAGAAAGGGATTAATGGTGGAGATGCCATCAAAGCTTTAGTTTTTTTAACTATTTTGATGACCGTATTTTTCCAAGGTTTGACAGCACGCTGGGTAGCAGGTTGGCTACAAATTACCTCTAGTGATGCCAAGGGAGCAGTAATTATTGGCTGTAATGCTTTAGGCCGTTTTGTGGGACGTCTGTTTCAACAATTGGGTGAGTCGGTAGTAATGATTGATACTGATCCCGAAGCCTGTAAAAAAGCTGAGGCAGAACGATTGCCCGTGTTTCAAAGTAGTGCCTTGGATACGGAGGTATTGGCAGAGGCAGGAATTGAATCTATGGGGACATTTTTGGCTCTTACCAATAATGGTGAAGTTAATTTAGTCTTGGCTCAACGAGCGGTAGAAGAATTTGAGCCTCCTAGAGTACTAGCTGCATTTCCTAGCAATAGTTCGCTAGAAAGTAATGGTAAAACCAAAGTAAATCAAGCATTGATTCCCCAATTACAAATCAAAACCTGGAATAACTATATTGACGATGGACAAATCAAACTAGGTTGGACAGTGCTAAAAGAGCCGGATTTTTCCTTTAAATTAGCTCATCTACGTGCTTTAATTCGTGCGGGAGAAGTATTACCACTTTTAGTCAGACATCGGGGTAGTCTCCAGGTAGCCGTAGCAGCAGAAGACTGGCAAATAGGTGACGAAATTTATTATTTGATCCACGACCCTAGACCGAAGCTATTAAAGCGCTTGTCTGGAGGAAATCAGTCTTCTCGTTTACTATTAGAAAAGCTACCCGAAGTAGAAGAAATTCCTCTGGCGGCACCAATATCACAAGAATCTTCAGAAGTGATCGAAGAAGCTATTTAGTTATTGGTATTGAAAATAACATTGCTGAGAATGATAGATTTATTGCAGAATTACAGTTGATAGAAAGGACTATTATGTATAAGGGAATTTAGTATTAACAGTTAAAAATTATGGATGTCAAGTTAGTTTTGCTTGTTTTGACGGGGATTTTTACGATCGCTTGTTTGTTCTTCGGCACTAAGGGCGGTTATTACGATACTGATAAATATGATGGTAATGGTTCCGCACACTAGATTAATCTACAGTGCTCAAAGTCTGATTGCAGTGTTTATGTACTGAAAACTTCCTTGATTCGCCCTCAAACTTAATCTCTCTTTAGATTAAATTAAACTTTGTCTCGCCGATAACTTAAGATTTATAACAAAGAGACAATTGATGTCTACTGATTTTTTAAGTCTAAGTTTTGGGAGTTTTTGTATGAGTAAAAGTCAGGGACAAGCTTTTTTTAGTTCCCTGCCTTTATCCTGTCAAGTGTATGCGGCAGGTCACGAAGATGAAGGGGTATGCTTGCTTCTGCGTATCGGTAACTACCGTATATTACTAGATTGCGGTTTAGAAGACTTGCAAGTTTTGCTAAATCAGGAACAACCTCCAGCAGATTTAGTTTTTTGTTCTCACGCTCATGAAGATCACTGTCGGGGTTTATTAGATCTACATCAAGCTTTTCCTCAACTGCCAATCTACACTAGCGAAGTTACAGCTAAATTACTACCCTCTCATTGGATTAATGAAGATGTTGTGCCAGACTTGGATTGGTGTCAAACATTATCCTGGCGATCGCCTTTCAATGTTAGTCAAGATATCCAAATAGAGCTAGTTCCTGCGGGGCATTTACCTGGAGCCGCGGCCATTATTATCACTCACCATACTCCAGAGCGTAGCTATAAGGTAATGTATACGGGAGACTTTTCCGTTTCCAATTTTCAGTTAGTGGAAGGACTTTCGATTGAAAATCTGCGAGGACTAGCTCCTGATGTACTGATCTTAGAAGGTAGCTACGGTACGGTGCGCCATCCTCACCGTCGCCTTCAAGAAAAGCAGTTAATGGAACGCATCAACCAAGCCATCGCTGAATCAAAAAATGTATTATTACCTGTTCCAGCCATTGGCTTAGGACAAGAAATACTTAAGCTGCTACGTTCTCATCATCAGTTTACTGGGCGCGATCTGGATATTTGGGTTGATGAATCCGTTGCGGTGACTTGCGATATTTATTTAGAGTTACTGTCTCAGTTTCCTGTATCTGTCCAAAACTTTGCTAAACATCAATCTTTATTTTGGGATGAACGAATTTGTCCCCGTATGAGGAGACTTAGGAATCCTCGCTACTATTTTCTCAGCAAAAATCCTGGAGTAGTTTTAGTAGATTACAAAAGCAATCTGTGGCAATACCTTGCTGCCGAAACAGAAGAATGGTTGATATTGCTGCCTGAACACCCCCAAGAATATTTACATCCAGATTCTCCAAGATTAGAGTTATTGCACAATTTATCCTATGTGACTATTGAGACTTATTTACTAGCAGAACATAGTGATGGACGTAACACTACTCAGCTAATACATAATTTGCGCCCGCAACACGTGATTTTTGTTCATGGCTCATTAAACTATTTGCTAGAGCTAGCGAGCCTTGAAGAATTACGTAACCGCTATCAAATCCATTCTCCAGTCCAAGGAATACTAGTTGAGTTACCTATTGGCGATCGCTTTATGCAACCGAAAGCACCTCAGCCTGTATATTACGAAGGTGAACTCAATGAAGTTGGTTCAATGCTGGCAATCACTTTGCCAGATACTATTAGTAACGATTCTCGCTGGAAAAACATTGCTGATACTGGCATTGTTCAAGTTCGCTGGCAGGGAGAAGAATTGGTAGTTCGGGGATTATCTCAACGAGAACTGCTCAACTCTCATAGTCAAGCTCGTATATCATCAGATCTAGACTGTTGCAATCGTTGTCGCCATTACAGTAACCAACGTTGTTGGAATCGAGTTTCCCCTTTATACGGTTTTAAAGTAATTCCTGAAGGCTATTGCCCAGTTTTTGAAGCAATTCCAGAAACCAAATAACTTAAGAACTTCATATGTATCTGTATGATCAGTCCTGGTTAGGTTCCGGAGATTGGGGATGAATTTGTTCGGCTTCTGGACAATCGTCAGAAACTGCAATTTCAGTACTGGTTTTAGATACTGAAGCAAGTTTTTGAGTGACAGCACCAATACTCTCTAGACGTACCATTTCTTCCCAAGAGCTAATTTCTTCATCTTCCTCTGTTTCATAGCGAATTGTCACAATATCCCCCTCGAAATCAACAATACGACCGCCTTCGATCCAGCGTTGTTGATCCCGCAAGAAAATACAAACTTCACGACCATCTTGACAGAGTTGATAAATCTTGCGGTGTAACATGGGTTTCTCCTACGCGAGTAACTCCTATAACTTTCATTTAGCTTTACTGTATATTATTGCCATTTTGGCTCGAAGATACAAGTAGCAATTTTGCTTTAGATACCTGATGTTAACAAATCCTAGATCATTAATTAAATAATTAATTATTGATGACATGCCCTAACTAGGGTTAGGTAAACTTTCCAGGTAATGAAGAAATTCTAGCAATTGATCGTCAGTCAGATGGAGACGGCTACGTTTACCATAACGGCTTTTAAGAAAGTCACGTCCATTTTCTTTAGTCCAGCCCAATCTTTTGATTTCGATATCAGTTTTTTGCTTAATTTCATTAAAGTCAATTTCGTCAACTTCAATGTTACTCTCCGAATGGATTTCTGGGGAAGAAGTTTCGGCATCAGGATGATTAAAGTCATTTAGAATTAATGTTTCCGAAGTTTCGGACACTAAAACTTCACTAAATAAACTACTAGTATCGGTAGTTGGTTGAATTGTATCCTTGACTTGAGACTCCATGCTAGGCTGAGGTATGGGAGATTCGATCATTGGAGTAGGAGAGCTATTGGTTTGCTCGGAGATACGATGCTGGTTTATCATTTCAGTCTGATGTTCAGCCAAGTCGACCACATTGTTATGAGCGACAAACTTGTTATTGGCAGTATGGTTGCTAGTACTCTCGACTGTTGACTCTGAGGTAAAAGCCGGCTGACTGGATGGAATTGAAGATGGAGAAGATCTAGAAGTCGATCTAGATTTCACTGGCACAGCCGACTTGCTGATAACTGATTGGGGGGAAATAGGTTGCTCACTGTCTAAAATTAAGGCGGCGATCGCTCTTTGTCTGGCCTTATCTTCCGCAGTTTCGACGCAATCTGCGCTTGCCAGAGCAGTCGCCAAAATTAGATCTTGCACTTGGATGGAAACTTTGACTATAAAAAGCCCCCGATCAATTTTCACTAGTTCACTGAGCAGACTTCCTTGGGGATAATGGTGACGAAATTTAGCTAGCATCATATCTTTAAATCTATCAACTTAGAGTTTTAAATTAGTACCAATTTACTACTGATTGCCATTTGAAAAAAGAAATTTGCCAATTAGCATAGAGAATTTAAAATAGATACTGAATTGACTATAAATTAACTCGTCATCTTAGTGATTAAAATCCATAATCAAATTATTTCTTGACTACCATCAGTAGGAAATTGTGAAGCAAACCCAAAAAATTATGGGGCAGTCTATATTTCTCATTATGCTGCTAAAGCAACAAATTTAGATACCCGTTAGCTTCCAACTCATCTTACAGAATCAATCTGGAGTCAAAATCTTAAGAGCAATATTTGGTTATATTATCTCTGTTAGGTTAAAAAGCCACTAATTCCAGGGAAAGCCAAACCGAGAAACAGGTAGTTTCCATCTCAGAATACCCTGGCGGGAGATAGATTAGTACCTAAGAGTGCCAGCATTAAGTAAGAGTTAACTATAGTCTTCTTCGCTTCTGTCGTAATTACTAAACGAATCAATTGGATAAGGATAATTTTTAGATGGAATTTTCAATCGCTACACTTTTAGCCCAGTTCGTCGATGATAAATTAGTCGCGGGCAAAAATCTGGAAAAAAAACTTGGTTGTGAAGACGAAGTTAGTATTCAAAAATTACAGATTACTTTGAATGCTCTGGAAAAAATTGGTGTTCTCGTTAAAGAACGAGGTAAATATCGCCGCGTTTACGAGGATGACGTAGTAGAAGCTAAGCTGCGTTGTTCCAGCAAAGGATTTTGTTTTGCCATCCAAGATGAAGAGAACGCTGATGATATCTATGTCAGAGAAAGTCATCTCAGTAATGCCTGGAACGGTGATCGCGTCTTTGTCAAAATCATTAAAGAGGGTAGTCGTCGTCGCTCTCCCGAAGGAGAGGTGAAGCTCATCTTAGAACGCTCTAATCCCTCATTATTAGCCACCATCACCACTAAGGAAGAAAAATATCGAGCCATACCCTTAGATGACCGCCTTTTATTTGAACTAGACCTCCAAGAAAATGGTCAAGATTTAGAAGCCGCATTAGAGCATCTAGTTCATGTATCGGTATTACGTTATCCCCTGGGGCAACATCCACCCCTTGGTAATGTGACCAAAGTTTTAGGCAGTGATGCTGAAGAAGCTGCCGATGTCGATATTATCAGTTGTAAACACGACCTACCCCAGGATTTTCCCGAAAAAGCACTCGCTGCTACCGCCAAATTGCCTAATGCGCGTATTCCCGCAGCAGAAATTAAACGTCGTCAAGATCTACGAGATAAGTTAACTTTTTCGATTGAAGCAGAATCTAATTTAAGCAATACTCATTGGGTAGAAAATGCTTTTACATTAGAAAAAACTGAGGACGAAAACTGGCAATTAGGTATTCATATTACAGATGTGGCTCACTATATAGAGCAAGATGGAATTCTGGATCGAATAGCCAGAAAGCGTGGCACTGCAGTCAATCTACGCAAACAAGTTTTACCATTATTTCCCGAAAAAGTAAGTAAGCTTTGTTCCTTAATACCCGGAAAGAACCGTTTAACCATTTCTGTTACTATCACCATTGACCCCCAGGGCAATATTATTGAATATACGATTGCACCAACTGTAATTACCGTCGATCATCAGCTCACCTATCAAGAAACTCAAGCACTAATTAGTAAAGATAAAAAACCAAGTAAAAAGCTAGCTCCCCTAGTTGCTATTCTCAAGGAACTATTTTTTACCCTTAGTCCTGTAGTTAAAGCTCAACGTTTACAGAGGGGTGGCTTAGAAGTGAGTACACCAGAAATTAATAGCCTCTATAAAGACGAAGGGCGTTTAGGAACAATCTTAGGGGTTGCTACTTTACCTGTACATTCAATGCTCACAGAATTAACCATACTGGCGGGGAAAGTAGTTGCTGAACATTTGCAGGCTTTAGAACTGCCTGGAATTTACTGTACTCAAGCAGAACCAGATGTTGAAGACTTAGAAGATTTGCTCAAGCTAGGCAGTAATTTAGGTCTAGAACTAGACCTTGATATTGAGGGCAACGTTACTTCTCAAGACTATCAACGGCTCACTGAACAGTTTGCTACCTCTTCTGCGGTAATGGTTTTAAACTACCTGCTGCAAAGCACTTTCAAACCAGTTAAGTATCTTACTGAACCAGGTAAGCATTTTGGTTTAGCTTACGAAGATGGTTATACTCACTACATTTCTCCCGGTCAAAGATACATTGATTTAATTATTCAGCGTATCCTCAAAGCCGTCTTTGAACATGGACGCGATCGCCGTCATAGCAGAGCTAAAAATGGTGTAGATCTTACAAGCAGTAGTTGTCATGGACAAATTAACTGGAAGGTACTTCCCCCTAATCTTCAAGAGCAGCTCGAAACTGATATTCAAACTGAATTGCCCTTTTTAAACGATCGGGAAAAGCAGGCAGAAGATGCCGAAAAAGACCTGGCAGGGTTAAAAAAAGCCGAACAAATGAAGGAACGTACCGGTAAAATCTTTGAAGGTCTGATCACGGGAGTACAGTCTTACGGTTTCTTTGTCGAAATTGAGGATTTACTGGTAGAAGGTTTAGTTCACGTTAGTTCACTTAAAGATGACTGGTATGAATATCGTTCCCGTAATAGCTGTCTAGTAGGAAGAAAAAATCGTACTGCTTACCGTTTAGGCGATCGCGTGGAGGTAGAAGTTAAAAGCGTTGACTATTATCGTCAACAGATTGACCTAGTTACCGTTGGCGGTGGCAGTGAAGCCCGCAATGGCGATTGGGAAGAGGAGTGATTTTTAAAGGATAAAGGATGAAGAATGAGGGATGAGGAACGAAGAGCAAGTAATAAGTCAGTCGTAGTGGCGAACGGCTGTTCGCCCGTACAGAGGCAAAAAGTTTGCTTTACCTAGTCTGCAATCTCTCATCCCCAATCCCAATAACTTATTTTGAGAATAATCTACTGATAACAAAGTAATTTAAAAGGAGCAAGAGATTGAAAGACCGGATAGTCGAGCAGGTAATTGACCGGGCAAATAAACAGGGTATCGAAGCAGAAGTTTATTATGTTGCGAGTCAAGATACGCCCATTGAGTTTGCCAACAATCGTTTAAAATCTTTGGAAACTAAAGCCTCAGAAGGAATTGCTCTGAGGGTAATTGCTGATAATAAACTGGGATTTGCTAGCTCTACAGATTTAACTCGTCTAGAGGATTTAGTCGATGCGGCGATCGCTACTGCGTCAATTGGCGATCCAGTAGAGTTTGATTTTACTCAAGATGTCAATTCAGTTGAGCCAAACAGCGAATATCAACCTCCTAGTACTGAAAAATTAGTCAATGTAGGGGAAGATTTAATCAGCAAGGTTCATCAGTATAATTCCGACATTTTAGTTGATGTTAGCTTTCATAGTCGCTCTAGTCAGGTAAAGTTAGCCACAACGACGAATGTTTATACAGAGCAGAATAACCAAAGCTTGAGCGCGATCTTATCGGGAAATTTAGTAAGGGGAGAAGACTTTTTACAAGCTTATACCTATGAAGTAACCCGCGATCGCCAGCCTGATTATGAAGCAATCTTAAATAAACTAATTCAAAAATATCAGCGTGCCGAGGGAGGAGCAACTATCAGTAGTGGAACCTACCCCGTGTTGTTTACTCCCAGTGCTGTTAGCAGCACTATGGGGAGAATGTTTGGCACGATCTTTTCCGGTCAATCTGTGGTGCAAAAGGCATCTCCCCTAACGGAAAAATTAGGAGAAAAGATTTTTGATCCTAAAATTACTGTCTTTGAAGATCCTAGTTTAGGAGTTTCTGCTTGTCAGTTTGATGATGAAGGAGTACCTACTAGTAAGAAAAATTTAATTGACCAAGGAGTTGTTAAACAATTCTATTGGGATAGACGTTGGGCAGCACGTCAGGGAGTACAATCTAGCGGTAATGGTTTTCGAGGCGGTATATCTCGTCCTAGTCCTAGTTTAGCCAATGTTTGCATCACCCCTGGTACAACCAAAGTAGATGACTTAATTGCAGGAATAGAAGAAGGTATTATCGTCGATCAGGTTCTTGGTGCAGGACAATCTAATATACTGGCAGGAGAATTTTCGGTCAATGTAGATCTTGGTTATAAAGTTGAGCAAGGAAAAATTGTCGGCAGGGTCAAAGATACGATGGTGGCTGGAAATATTTTTGAAGCCTTTAATAATTTAGTTGATTTAAGCGATCAACCTGAATGGGTCGGAAGCAGTGCCTATGTTCCTCATATTCTTTTTGCTCAATTGGGAGTTGCCGCCCGACAGTAACGGGCTTCGCCCTAGCTATAAGCTATAAGCCATAAGCTATAAGCCATTTACTTAAGTCTCGTATCACAAGGGCATAACATCAAGCGAAATAAGCCTACGGCATAACTTCGCTACGAGATAAACTTTAAAGCTAATAGCGATGTAGCGCGGTCTTGTTGGTTTCCAGCAAAGAGCGACTACATCAAGAAGCTAATAGCTTACAGCTCTTAAAGGTAAACCTTGAACAGTAAGCAATTAATCATGAAAAAAAGCAATGTTGTGAGATTTTTGTTGCCCCTGGTTTTATGTTTGACAACTTTGTTGACTGGCTGTGTCGATTATGATGTGGGAGTTAATTTTGCGACTCCTTACAGAGGAGAAATTACTCAGCACATTAAAGTTAATCAACAACTTACCAGTCTTGCCCCATCAGATACCAAGAAGTGGTTGAATAGTTTAGAAGCGCGATCGCGACAGCTAAAAGGCAGGGTAAAAAAGGTTAGTTCTCAAGAATTTTTGCTGACAATTCCCTTTGGTAATGGCGCAGAATTAGCCCAAAAATTTAACCAGCTTTTTCAGACAAGTATCGTTCCTAATGCTACTATTCCCAAAGATAAAGTCGATTTAATTCAATTAAATTCTCAGGTATCTTTGCATCAAAGTAATTTGATCTTTGTCGAACGTAATAGTTTGGAGTTGCTGATCGACTTAAGAGCGTTAGGAATTTTAACCCATCAAGAAAAGATCGTTGTCGATCCTGATTCTTTGGCTAACTTAGAGTTTCAGTTAAATACTCCTTGGATTGCTCACAGCATCTCTGAAGCAGACAATCTCAAACCAATAGATAGTCTGAACAAAAAAAGTCTAGTGTGGCAACTTCATCCAGGAGAAATCAATCATATTAAAGCTGTTTTTTGGCTACCTAGCCCCATTGGTATTGGAACAGGAATTATTATCCTACTGATGATTTGTGGTTTCTTGTTGAAATATCGTCGTTTTCCTGGTATTGCCTAACTTAGTATTGCCTAACTTAATTCTCTAATTGGTTTTTCATTACTTAAGATTTCCGTTCATGAAACCTAACTTGGCTCGACCTTTGATAATATTCGTAACAACTTTAGCAATCACTCCAAGTGCTTTTGCCGAATCTTTAGAAGAATATTGTCTTTCTCAAATAGAACAAAATAAGAAATCCCCAGAACCATTGACGAGTTTATTAGAAGATGAACCTCCACCAAAGATAAATGTATCGAGAAACGGAGCGGTATTTACCATAGCTGTCAATGATGATAATCACAGAGAATTATTCTTGATTAGAGAAGGAGAGACAGAAGCGATTGACCAATTAATTCTCCCTCCAGAGGGAGGAACTATCGCCAACTTGATTCTCGGTCAAGATAACTGGCTTTGGATTGACGGAAATGTGGCTGATTACATGCTGGAGGTCAGCTTTAAAGAAAGAGCTGCCTACTTTAATCCTCCTATGGAATTGCCAGAATTATATTCTCAACCTTGTCATACAATTAAGCGTCTTTTAAATAGATGCGAGGGAAAGAGAAATTCCAATTACAGTGAAACCCTTAGTCGTTCTTTTGTCAGTGGTTATCGCCGCAAATCTTGGGGGAAAAAAAACTATATTCATTTGCAAGTAATTTCGGGAGAGGAACAACCTGTTCCCGAGCTACTGGCACAGACCAGTTTTGTTGCCGATGTTCCTGAGTGGAATGGGGCATTATTTCGACATTCTTCAGGGGAAGCTCTTTTGTATGATGGAGTGACAGTTACCAATCTCTCCGATGATTTTCTCAAGCTTGAAGAAGGTGAAAACTTCCAAGACTGGGATCTTCAGCACACCCTTGGTAAGAGAACTTTTATCGGCAAATTTTCCCAGCGTTCCCCAGATGATCCTTTATTATTAATGGAACTTGAAGCTGAACCTGGTTTTAAACCAATTTATCTACCCAAAGATCTTAAGTACCAATGGTTTGAACTTCTGATGATGCCCGATGATGTTCAATCACCTTTATGGATTATTTCACGGAAGATGATCCTAGCTGAAATTGAACAGAGTTTTAAAACTGTTATTAGACTTCCACCTTCAACTTCGATGGATACATTTATTGACGGAGCTAAATCTATTGAGCAGTTAGCTGATGGCAAGATATTGTTTGAAGTGTATAACTACACTCTCAAATCAACTAAGAATTACCTTCTAAGCCAAGCCTCTTCTAAAGCTAAATGTGAAATGGTACTCGATCTTGAGCAACCATTCTTATTAGATATTGAACGGCAATCTATCAAAGAATAGGTGAAGGTAACATTATTTATTTGGCAAAAAGTAAAACTTCGCTAACTAATTGCTCACTGCTCACTGCTCACCGATAACGTGCCTTCATGGACAGTCTTGACCCACTTAAGACGCTTGGGACGGATCGACATGCGGGCGGTAATACTCAGCATAACAATTTGCCAATGAATCATGTAAATTAAACCCCTCAAGGATTGCCAGGAAATATTTAGCAGTACAGCCAAATTAAGTCTTTTGCCTTCGGAGACACTAATTCGGACTAAACCGCGAAACATTCCCCAAAAGCCCCAAGCAAATAAGAGAGCAGTTAGAGGGCTGAGTAAGGGAAAACGGTGGCGGGCGATCGCCATGATGACATCAGGAACATTAGCTGCGGGCAAAATATACTGAAGAAACATCCAACAGAGCAAATCAATTCTTTTGCCAAAACCCATTGGAGTTTTAAAGATATAACGCCAATAGTCAAGATAGCGTTGATAGCCTCCTTCTGCCCAACGATTACGCTGATGCCATAAGGAACTGGCTTTGGTAACTCCTTCTTCTAATACGGGTGGAGTTAACAAAAAGCCAATTTTCCAGTCATCTAGATGGAGGCGAATTGTTAAGTCTAAATCGTCGGTAATAGTTTCTTCATTCCAACCACCACAGCTATTTAGAGCAGCCCGACTAACAAATTGACCATTGCCTCGCAACTCACCAATACCGCCAACGGCAATTCTTTGTTGCTGGACGTAGCTATCAAGAGCCATTTCTGCTGCTTGTCCTTTAGTCCAGAAGTTGTCGCTATAATTGGCGATCGCTTTTCTCACTTGGACCGCACCCATTTTCTGAGCCGTAAACAGGGGCACTACTCTTGTTAATAAGTCTGGGGTAACTTTGGCATCCGCATCAAATACGCCAATGATATCGCCAAAGGTTTGAGGTAGTACCTGGTTTAATGCTCCTGATTTACCCCCTCCAGCATTTGCAGCACGATGAACTACCCTAAGTTGTGAGTATTCTCGGGCTAATTTATCTAAAATAGCAGGCGTATTATCAGTACTGCGATCGTCAATTGCCCAGACTTCATATTTATCTTCTGGATAGTTGAGACTACAGAGCATTTCTACTAGTTCACTAATGACGGCTTCTTCATTTCTAGCCGCAATCAAAAGCGACACCTTAGGAGCAGAGACAAAATCTTTCGGCTTTAAGGCTGGAGGTGCTACCTCTGCTTTAGTAAAGAGATAACGTAAAATCTGGATCCCAGCAATAATAGTAAAACCCAACACTAACCATTTACCCCAACTGACAAAATGAAGAGAAATTATCACAATCCAAATCACCATTAGCAAGAAAGCCGCTTTTTGCCTACGCCCTGCTAACCCTTGGAAAAAGTCGTTTCTAAATTCCTCTTCTGCTGCTTCTGGATCGGAAAATTCAGATAGGAGAGAGTTAATGGGGTCGAATTCTGATTCTGATTCTTTTTTGCGCCAATAATTCTCTGCCATAGTTATTATTCTGTTCTTTATGCGGTAATTGGAATGTTATAAGCTGATTTAAACAGTCTGTATGATAAATTCGTGTTGGCTCAATTGTATCTGAAGATTGTAAACTTTCTTGGCTAAAATTTAAGATTAAACTTACTAAATTCTACAGTCCCCTGGTTTGTTTGACCTTTTTTTGGTTAGATTAATCAGCAGTTGCAATATTTAAACATTTTTAAATTTAGTTGAACTTATATCAATTTTTTAGCATGACTATAAGCTTAGGAATGGGATTGGCGATCGCTTTGGCTTCAGTTTTATGGGTAGAGCTGGTCAGAGATGTTTACCATACTTTGTCCCACCTCTGGCAGCCTCTATATCGTCTTCATGTGTGGCATCATCGAGTATTTCGGCGTGATTTATCAGTGGTAAGCGATCAGATCTATCGCCAGGCTCATTGGTATAACGATCTTCCTGAATGTCTAGTTATGTTGTTACTGAGCATTCTGCCCTGGGTTATTGTTCATACTGGTAATCTGTCTCCTCAATGGACAGCTTGGACAGGCTCGTTATATACTCTCAGTTTTTTACTCGGTGCGATCGGTCGTGGTTTGGGCATCCCCTTAGTTGATGAGCTAACCGATGTGACTCATCGTCCGGGAGAATTTACTAGTTTGCCTGCCCGTTGGTTTGTTAATCGTCCCTATCATTGGCGACATCATTTTGATAATCAGGATGCTTACTTCTCTGGCACTTTTACTTTGGTAGACAAAATAATGGGTACAGCACTATCTTTAAAAAATAAACGTATCGCTGTGACCGGAGCTTCGGGAACTTTAGGTCAGGCATTATTGACCCAACTATATTTAGCAGGAGCAAAAGTTACTGCACTTACCTCCTCTGGCAACTCGATTGTCTTAAATGTGCCAGGGAAAGAGTTACCGCTCAAAACTTTATCTTGGCAAATTGGACAGGAAGCGCAACTAGTTGCTGAATTAGAACAGATTGATATTTTAGTAATTAATCATGGAGTTAATGTTCACGAACAGCGAGACCTAGCTGCGATTACTAAGTCCTATGAAGTTAATGCTTTTTCTAGCTTGCGACTCATGGAATCTTTCTTTAAAACTATCAAAAGCGATCGCGACATGATCAGAAAAGAAGTGTGGATTAACACCTCCGAAGCAGAAGTTAATCCCGCTTTTAGCCCTCTTTATGAACTGAGCAAAAGGACAATGGGAGACTTGGTAACGATGCGTCGTTTAGATGCCCCTTGTGTAATGCGTAAACTAATTTTAGGACCTTTTAAAAGTAATCTTAATCCAGTGGGTGTAATGTCTGCTAGCTGGGTAGCTAAACAAATTGTTAACCTCGCTCAAAGAGATGTGCGGAACATAATTGTTACCATCAATCCCTTAACTTTTATCCTATTTCCGATTAAAGAGTTTTGCGTTGCTAGTTATTTTAGATTTTTTAGCTCATCAAGCAAGTCATTAATTGATAGTTAATAATTAAGCATCAATATTCACGACTCCTTACAATATGAGGAAATTTTAAATTTCTTAAGTATCATTTGTTTGGTGAAATTCTTTAGCTAGTCTCAGATCATGAAGGCGAGGAACAAGAACTCTCAGCGGATTTATCGCAATGCAATTGCTAAGTTCGATCAAGATCTTATTGAAACCTATTATAAGCGAGGTAAAACTTATCTTAAGTTGAAAGATTACATTGCAGCGATTAAAGATTTTGATACTGTTCTTCAACTCAATCCCCAGGATACTAGGGTTTATTTAATTCGGGGTTATACCTATGGTGAACTAAAAAACTATCAACAAGAGATTGCTGACTATAGCGAGGCAATTCGCCTTGCCCCTCAATTGGCTAAAGCATATCGTAGTCGTGGTTTTGCTTATGGTATTTTGCACAATTATGAACAGGCGATCGCTGATTTTGAGCAAGCCATTAAGCTCAGCCCTAATTATACTCAGGCTTATTACAATCGTGGCTGTATTTACAAGGGTTTATTAGAACTACCAAAAGCGATCGCTGACTTTAGCCGAGTGATTGAACTTAATGCTGATAATGTAGCAGCCTATTATCATCGAGCTTGTATTTACAACCTACAGGAAAAATATCATCAAGCGATCGCCGACTTTTCGGCAGTAATTCGCCTCAATCCTGACCATGCTAAAGCCTATAGTGGTAGGGGAAAAGCAAATTTAAAGCTCAAATATCACCGTAATGCCATTATTGATTTTAGTCAGGCAATTTTGCTTAATCCTCAAGATCTACAGTCAATCTATAATCAGGGGAAAGCCTATCAAAAACTAAAAGATTATCGTAATGCTCTCGATAGTTACAATGAGGTGATTCATCTTCAGCCAAGATTAGCTTCTGTTTATCAAGATCGAGCTCATATTTATGGCAAACTTAAAGATTATCCTCAGGCGATCACTGATTATTCCACAGCTATTGATTTAAACCCCGAGAATGCCGAAGCTTACTATAGTCGAGGCAGTGCTTATAGCTTGCTGCATGAGTATCAACAAGCAATCATCGATTATTCTCGAGTAATTAGTTTGGATCGAGAGCATGGTAACGCCTACTATAATCGAGGTGTTACCTATGCTTATTTGGAACAATATCAACAAGCAATTACCGATTATAATCAGTCAATTGCCATTAATCCCCAATCTGCCCCTAGTTATAACAATCGAGGTAATGCTTTCAAAGAATTAAAGGAATATCGCCAGGCGATTAGCGATTATACTCAGGCCATTTTTTTTGACCCTGATTTCAGCGATGCTTATTACAATCGAGGATTGGTTTACCATAGTCTGCAAAAACCGCAAAAAGCTCTTAAAGATTTAGCTTTAGCTGCCGATCTATTTCATAAACAGGGCAAAGTAAATTTAGCCAAACAAACTCGAAATAAGATCCAAAAGCTGTTTGGAAATCACCAGGTTTTTAGGTAGTAAAGATCATTGCTTATGGATAAATATGAATTAGAATCACCAGATTATCAGAATCAGTTGACAGAATTAAATATGACTTTGAATCAAGATTCTGATAACATAGCCGCCTACTATAGTAGAAGCGAATTTTACTATACTCAGGAAAATTATCCAGCCGGAATAAATGATCTCAATGCTATTTTGCAGCGCAATCCCAATGAGGTGATGGCCTATGTGCTCCGAGGTTACGGTTATGGACAGCTCCAAAACAACCAATTAGCTCTCGCTGACTATACTGCGGCGATTAATCTTTATCCCAATTATGCTAAAGTCTATTACAACCGAGGCACAATTTACAATCAATTAGCCCAATATCCAGAGGCGATCGCTGACTATACTGCGGCAATTTCACTTGACCCCAATTACTTAGAAGCTTATTATAATCGAGGTCTTGCCTACAATCATTTAAATCAATATCAAAAAGCGATCGCTGATTATACCCAGGTTATTCAGCTTAATCCCCAAGATGAAGAAGCCTATTATAATCGCGCCAATACTTACAATAAACTGCAACAATATCAACAGGCGATTCTCGATTACAATCAAGCAATTCTGCTCAATCCTCAAGATATTGAAGCTTACTATAATCGCGCCAATGTTTATCATAAAACTAAGATGTTTCCCGAAGCGATCGCCGACTATACTAAAATAATTAGCTATAATTCTCATCACGCACCAACCTATTACAATAGAGGCACAACCTATCTAACCTCTCAGCAGTATCAACAGGCAATCTCTGACTTTACTCAAGCGATTCATCTCAACTCAGAATATGCTGAGGCTTACTATAATCGAGCTATTGCCTATAGTAAAATTCATCAATATCAGCAGGCAATTTCCGATCATCAGAATGCGATTCGCCTTCGACCTCACTATGCGGAAGCTTATGGTAATTTGGGTTTGGTTTTTCAAGCTTTAGCAGAAAAGCAGCAAGCAGTTAAAAATTTACAAATAGCAGCCGAGTTATTCAAACAACAGAAAAATCAGACTTTATACCAATACGTTCTCCAGAAAATTGAAGAATTAAAGTAATCTCGATCAGAAAACAAATTTTCTCAAAAAAATTGTTTTTTATTTAGCAAAATATCTAAAATAAAATAGCCTTGTTAATCATCAGAGTCATTATCATCCTCTCATGTACGATCGCTATATAGTAAACAGTAAGCCCGTCATTATTAGGCAAATAGTGACTCTGACTTCGATTTTGAGTGCTTTTGGGATGAATATTTTAGCCAATGTCAATCCCCTTAATGGTTTGACTATTGGTGAAATTTCCAATCAGTTTTTTAGTAATATTTTAATCACTCCGGCAAACTATGCCTTTGCAATCTGGGGAGTAATTTATTTAGGATTAATCAGTTTCGCTATTTATCAAGCCTTACCTAGTCAAAGATTAAATCCTGTTCTTAGACAAATTGGTTATAAATTAGCGATCGCTTCTATCGCTCAAATTATCTGGGTCTTTTGTTTTCTTGATCGACTTTATGGTTGGTCATTTTTAGCCATGCTAGCCATATTATTGCCGTTAATTGGTGCCTACTTATGTTTACCTTTTAACACTACTATTTCTAGATGGCAAAAATGGTTAATTCGCACTCCAATAAGTATTTATTTAGCTTGGATTAGTGTAGCAACCATAGTCAATGGAGCAACTGTTTTAGAATCTTGGCAATGGAATTATTGGGGACTCAGTGGGGAGTTCTGGACAATTATTATGTTGTTGCTTGCGGCCTTAATAACTCATTTTGTCAGCATTCCCCGACTGGATTTTGCTTATGCTAGTGTTTTTATGTGGGCGTTAATCGCGATCTCGCTCAGAAATATCGACAACATCATGGTTTCAGGTATAGCGACCGGACTTAGTATTTCCTTGATAATTGTACTTTTATCTTTTAGCCTTTATGCTCCTGCCCACCGAAATATAGAAAATAGTTAATTTACAAGTTTAATATAAATCGAAAATCTAAAGTTTACCCCCTCCCTCATTTAGCAGACAGGGAGTCAAATTAATTTAAATTACATTGTCTTCAATCTAAGCTTCGTTAGAATTAATACTCACCAAGCTACCTCAAGATTTTAAATCTTCAAGGTACATTAGGTTCTGGTAATGCAAAATATACAGATTATTGTAGTCTCAAAATGCTGCTATTTATTCTCTATTACTTGAGTTAAACGCTCAATAGAATTGGTCAATCTTTCCTGTACCAATGTAGCAGGATCGGGAGTCTCTTCTGCCAGAGCTTCTTCACGAATCATGCGTTTTTTAGCTTTTTCAAATGCTTGCACCAAAATATAGATGCAGAAAGCAATCACTAAAAAGTTTAAAATAGCTGCCAAAAATAAACCATACTGAATACCATTAGCAGACAAATCTGCCAATTTATCTACTCCAGCCGCTTTCATTGCTGGATTCAGGATTGCTGGGGTAATTATATCTGCTACGAGAGAATCGACTATTTTGCTAAATGCGGCACCAATAATTACTGCGACAGCTAAATCAACAACGTTACCACGCATAATAAAATCGCGAAAACCTGCTAAAAAGCCACCTGCTGCTTGTGTTCCTCGTCTAACCATAATTATTTCCTTTATATAATCAAAAAATTACTATTTTGCTTATCTTTCACGAAGATTATAAATGCTTTTATTTAGATTGCAAATTTAGATTTGATAAAGAATTTATGTCTAATACGAAACTATTTTTTAGGTTTAACTTAAAGTTTTTAGTTGCTGCCAACAAAGATATAAAGCACGAGGAACATGAAAAAACCCTTTCCATTTGCCACCTTTGAGATTTAATAAAACTTCTCCTTTTCGATCTAAATAGCCAAACCATTCACTATGGTCAGAATCGCTAAAATGCCCCCAGGTATAATCGTGAACTTTTTGAAACCACTCTAGACATTCTGGTCGTCCGGTTAGATCAAATCCCATTAATAAAGCGACCAAGGTTTCTAAATGTACCCACCAAAGTTTTTGATTCCACTCTAGCTGCTGAGGAGGATGACCTTGGACATCCATGAAATAGTAAATACCCTGATATTCGCGATCCCAACCGAAATTAAGAATATTTAATACTACATCTACAGCTTGGTTGATTAAATCTAGATTATTGGTACGTTTAGCAATATCCATGACAAACCACATCGCTTCGATACCATGACCGGGATTGATTAATCTTCCATCAAAACAATCCAAGTGCTTGCCGTTTGGGGTTACATGTTCATACATCAAACCTGTTTCAGCATCTAGGAAATCTGTCATTACTTCTTGAATTGTTTGGCTTAAGATCTCCTCAAGTTGATTGCTAGATAATAACCAATTCATTTCTAACGATAAATTAGCCAAGATCATGGGGACGGCTAGACTCTTGAGCGATCGCGTTCCTGGATAGGCTTTGTTGTATTTACCCTTAGGATTTTCTTGGCGGCGTAAAACATTGTTATAGGCTTGCAGAGCAATTTCCTTTGCACCTTCATCCCCAGAAGCTAAGGCATATTGACTGAAAGCCATGGCAGCAAAACAATCAGAAAAAATGTTATAGGGCTGTACTAAAGGATTTCCTGCTCTATCCAAAGCAAAATACCAATTACCTTCTTCATCCCGACCATACTTAGCCAAAAATTCTGCACCATTTTCAGCAATTTTCAACCAGTCTTCTCGTTGCTCCAAACGATTGTAAAACATCGAATATGTCCAAATCTGACGATTTTGCAACCAGATAAACTTATCTGTATCGTAAATATTGCCCTCTCGATCTAAACAAGTAAAATACCCTCCTTGTTGCCAATCAACAGAATACTGTGACCAAAAGGGAATAATATTCTCAAGTAAGGTGTTTTTGTATAATTCAGCCAAATTCTTCAATTCTTGGTTCATCGAGCTTGATTACGATCAATCCTGGTATTTACTTCAACTATCATATTCTGATGCCCGAATTATTTTGGTGATAATTAATTTATTGATTGTTGGTTTCTTTTGGGGAACTCTACAAATAGAATTACTAAAAAAATTGAGGAAGGTATCGATTCATCATGACATCAAGGTCTATTAATCAAACTTCATCTGGAAAAAGTGAAATGATTATAACTACATTGGAAGGAGTACCAGGGAAAGAAATAATCGAGCATTTTGGCTTAGTGCAGGGTAGTACTATTCGTGCCAAACACGTTGGTAAAGATATTATGGCGGGCTTGAAGAATCTGGTAGGTGGAGAGTTAAAAGGATACACCGAGCTATTACAAGAAGCCAGAAAAGAAGCAGTGGAAAGAATGCTCCAACAAGCTAATTTTGTGGGTGCCAATGCAGTTGTAAATGTCCGTTTTGCTACTTCTTCTGTGGCTCAAGGTGCAGCAGAACTTTTTGCTTATGGAACAGCAGTTAAGGTGCAATAATTATGGCAGATCTAATTATTATCCTCAGCTTGCTCTTTCTTGGTTATTTTGCGGGCAATTTTCTGGAAAAGAAGCATTATAAAAATATCAAAAAAAGAGAACGCCAAACTTTGCATCTACCTGTAGTAAGTTTTGGTGCAAAACAAAAAGTTCCTCCAGCTAATGAAGCTGCTCTCTTTTTGGGTAGTGTAGTAGTCTCTGCTGATTATTTCAAAATGTTTGCTTCTGCTTTACGTAATCTTGTAGGAGGTCGTGTTCTAGTTTATGAAACTTTACTAGATCGCGGACGCAGAGAAGCCATACTGCGCATGAAAGAGCAAGCGATCGCCTGGGGAGCTAATCAAGTTGTTAATGTTCGTTTAGAAACAGCTAGTATCGGCAATCAAAACGGAGGGAAAGGATTAGTTGCTATTGAAGTAATTGCTTACGGGACAGGAATTCGTTAAATATCTCGAAGTATATTGATAGTAATGGTGTATGAACCAAAAGAAATTCCTGATGATATTAATGTTACCCCGGTCCATCCTCTGGTCAATTTTGCTTATTTATTGGCTACAGTAGTAGTATTTAGTGCATTAGTTTATCTGGGTTTAGGAGTTATCGCGACTCAATTGGTAACTCGTATTTCTCCTGAAATGGAAGCCAAAATCGGTCAACAATTGTTATCTACTGTACCTAACACTTCTACAAAATTAGATTCCCAGTACAAGCAATACCTAGAAAGATTATTATCTTCTCTGCAAACAGAAAACTTGAGGAATTCTCTTCCGCTGTCTATCCATATTCAAAAAAACAAACATCCTAACGCTGCCATCATTCCTGGGGGACACATTATAGTTACGACAGCTTTACTTGAAGAAGCCGAATCAGAAAATGAATTGGCTTTTGTTCTAGCTCATGAATTAGGACATCACGAAGCGCGAGATCCTCTTAAAGCATTGGGGCGATCACTAGTTTTTCTGACTGTAGCTAGCGCCTTAGGTATGGGCTCTAGTAATGCAGACGTTGTTGGTCTTACAGGTTCTTTGACTAATTTACACTATAGTCGCCAACAAGAATCAGCAGCTGATGTTTATGCTTTATCAGCGATCGTTCACTTGTATGGTCATGGTGGTGCTAGTCTCGATTTTTTTAAGCGTATTCAAACTGAGAATCAAGATTCCAGGGGTAAATTATCAGCTTATTTTTCTACTCATCCCCTAACTCAGGCAAGAATTGATTACTTATATCAAGTTGCTACAGAAAAAGGATGGTTAATGATGGGAGAAGAAACAGCTCTACCAAAGGACATCTAGAATTATTCTATTTGCCCCAAGACAGAAAGGAAAAATAGGAGATGGTGAAGATATAATTATTGAAACGACTACAGTGATTGCACTCAACTAAGCAATAAATCGATCCATTAATTCTGTCCAGCCTTTATGCCATCATCTAATTTAGAAACCTCTGTCCAAGATCGAGAAAAAGAAGATTACTTAGACCAACTTCCTGACGAAGTAGAAATGTCTCTGTTTGAGCATTTAGAAGAACTGCGTCTACGGATTTTCTATGCTCTAATTGCTGTGGCGATCGCAGCTATTGCTTGTTTCATTTTTGTGAGACCTTTAGTTCGTATCCTGGAAGTTCCCGCCCAGGGAGTTCAATTTCTGCAACTTGCTCCTGGAGAATTTTTCTTTGTTTCCATCAAGGTGGCTGGCTACAGTGGCATGGTTTTAGCCAGTCCTTTTATTCTGTATCAGATTGTTCAGTTTGTCTTACCAGGATTGACCAGACGGGAACGGCGTTTATTAGCCCCGGTGGTCTTTGGCTCTAGTATTCTGTTTTTTGTGGGTTTGTTTTTCGCCTATATTGCCTTGATTCCAGCGGCACTAAATTTCTTTATCAATTATGGTAGTGATGTAGTCGATCAGTCTTGGTCAATTGATAAATATTTCGAATTTGTGCTGCTATTACTTTTTAGTACCGGTTTAGCATTTCAAATTCCAGTTATTCAATTGATTTTAGGTTTTCTGGGTATTGTTTCATCGTCGCAAATGTTTGCTGGTTGGCGATATGTGGTACTTAGTTCCGTAATCCTGGGGGCAATTTTAACTCCTTCAACCGATCCCTTAACTCAGTCTTTGCTAGCTGGAGCTGTATTAGGCTTATATTTTGGTGGTATTGGCGCAGTTAAATTATTAGGCAAATAAATTGGGTCATAAATTGTTGATTTTTAGCTGGGTTAGCTCATCTTTCAAGGTTAAAGGTTGATAACCAAGAGCAAAAGCTTTGTTGCTATCAAGAGAAGTATCAGGCGATCGCGGGGCAGGCAGATCAATATCGGCTTGTTTTCCTGGTTTGATTAATTCTTTGGATAATTGAAAAATATCTGCCAACAATAAGCCAAAATCATATCGAGAGATTCTTTCTCGACCTCCAAGATGTAATATTCCGCCAACCTTCTTTTCAATTGCTAATAGTAGTCCTTGTGCTGCTGAAGTGGCACTGGTAGGAGTACGAAATTCATCGGTGAATAAGTTCAGTTCTATTCCTTTTCTCAAATTACCAATCGTTCCCTGAATCATGCTGGGAGATACAGAAGGTGCCAAGCCAAACATTAAAGGCATACGACACAGAGCGATCGCTGGATATATCTCTAACATTTTTTGTTCTGCCTCTACTTTCTGTTCTCCATAAATAGTCACGGGAGAAACGGGATCGGTTTCTTTATATAATCGACCTTGACCATCAAAAACCAAATCAGTAGAAGTAAAAGCGCAGGGAATATTCCTTTCTCCACAGAGGCGAGCAATATTTAAGGAAGCTGTAACGTTGATTGAATAAGATTCTTTGGGATGAATTTGACAAAAATCTGGTTTAGAAGCGGCAGCTGTATGAATTACAGCATGAGGTTGAACTTCTTGAAATAATTCTTGAAGTGCATTAAAATTCCTTAAATCTACTTTAGCTAAAGTTACTTCAGGAATTTCAACTTTATGGCTATAGTATGTTCCGTAAACCTTCCAGCTTGTTTGAGCATATTGACATAAATTCCAGCCTAAAAAACCACTTGCTCCCGTAACTAATAACTTTTGCATATTCTGAGAACCTATACTGCAATTTTATTACTCATAACTTATTGCCTAATAACCGATACACACAATATATCTATATCTATTTAACTCTTTAAGGACTGTTAAAAATGAGAGTAAAATTGGAAGACAATATTCTGTTGATTGATCGCGAAGATCTACCGGCGTATAAAAAAGGTGGTTCGATAGTTCGGAATAGTTACTTTTGGGCATTACAATCAATTGCCTGTTTTACTTCTAGAGATCGAGACTGGGAATATGATCCGGAAGTTTGGGTGGCTTTGTCAAGAATGTTAATTTCATTTGCTGAGTCTGGATACCTAGGAAATGGAGAGACGTTACTAGAGTTTCCCGAAAATATACCAATTCCTCACGAATTACGCTCAGTTTCCAGTTACTTGTAGCTCAAGAAATCAATTGGATCATAATTACGTCGAGAGATCACATGATTGTCACTATTGAAATCCTAAACTAGAGAAAATCAAGCAAACTTCTCAACTTCTGATCATTTATTCAAGATTTTTTTATGTGGTTATTAGGAACAGGAATATTTCTCGGAACAGCGATAAATTTTCTGCAACCGACTCAGATCAACAGCAATTTTCAGTACTCAGCCGCCAGAAGTCAAGGTCTAACAAAAAATCACCAGCTTTTTTTAGTTGCTCGGTATTCTGAAGCTCAAACCATATCTGCCAAGTATTCTCTTGAAAAGCCAGAAAATATAACCATCTATCAACCTCTTGTAGCTAATTTCTCATCTATCGCACCAATTGTTGTAAAGCGCAACAGTTCTAACTTAGACAAACCGAATCATGATTATACTGATGAGCAACCAATTCCTTTTAAAGCAGGAGGTGCTTCTTGGAATACCGATACCAAAATTGGTTCTCTGACATTTGATGGCAAGTTTGATGCCCAAGCAAATTTAACCAAAGGAAAAGCTTTGTGGAGAAGAAATACTGATATAGGTTCTGTTAATTTAACGATTAATCTAGATAGTCAAATAAAACCTATTAATAGTGTTGCCGCATGGCAGACTGATACTTCTGTTGGTTCCTTGGCTATTCATGGAAACTTTAATCAAGACAACGCTTTCACTGGGGGTAATGCAACCTGGCAAGCGAAAACACCTGTAGGCTCTCTAGCTGTTCATAGTAATTTTGATCGACACACTGCTTTTGCTGGGTTTGATGCTGCTTGGCAAGCTGATACCAATATAGGTTCTCTGGCTGTTCAAGGAAATTTCGATCAACACAGTGCTTTTACCGAGGGTAATATCAGAGTAGCTACTACAGCTTTGGTCGGTTCTCTAGCTGCTGATGTCAAAATCGATGAACAAACCAGATTTGCTGGTGGTGATGCATCTTGGGATACCAATCTAATATTTGGTTCCAGTATTGGAGTTAGTGGTCAATTTGATGAAAATACTTCTTTTTCAGGCGGTAGCATAAAATTAGATACTAAAACTGGTTTGGGTATTCTGGGAATAAAAGCCAATGTCGATCAAGAAACAAGCTTTTCCGGAGGAAGTGCCTTTTGGAAAGCAAAAACTGGAGCAGGCTCAATTGGTTTAAATGCCGATGTGGAAAAAGACGGTAACTTTAAATCTAGTATTGGGCTAGAAATTCCCTTTTAAACCCCGTTCACATTGAAAACTGGAGTTTTGCTAGTTAAATAAAGTTTGAGTTAGAAGAATCAAGAACAACTTTTTACTTGCTACTTGCTACTTGCTACTTGTTACTTGTTACTTTCTCGAACAGTTACATTAAAAACTACAGGTTTCAAACTAGATGCGGTTTAATTCCTGAGACAAGTTTTTGCCGGCTTTTTGATTTTCTTGTTGCTGTTTGTGATTGGCGGTTAACGCTACCTTTTTTGCCATCTTGATAACTTTTTGCACATCTCCTCACATCAAGGGTAATAGGGAATTTAATATTTTGTAGTATTTGATACACAATTTGTATACCACTTACAGATTAATGAGGCTATACTAATTTGGGTAGAGATTTACAAGATAATTATTCTAAATTTTCTACTTTCCATAAAAGCAATATTCTGGATTTTTAGTCTACTGACAAGCTGAATTGATAGTTCCATTTATGGTCATTACTTTTTACTCACTTGCTAGTAGTTGGTTTCACTTTAAGTAGTTATTAATCGAATAAAATTCAACTAGAAAAATTGGCTTATAGAATGATCATAAGCTATCTGTTTGGCAATGTTTTTTCTCTCATAGTATTAATTAAATATAAACGCAACTATAAACGGTATACCCTGCTACTTTGATGGAATCGCCCTTGATTTTCAATGTATCAAGATTCACATAAAGTTCTTAGCTGTCACAGAGATTACAATATATTTGATATTTATTTGCTATAAATAGATGGATAATTTTTTTCTGATACTTAATAATCTCATTTCTTTATATTTACAAAACCTTAACTATATCTTCAAGCAAACTTTACTCGAATTAGGTAATACTGCTCATGTTGAAAAGCAAAAAGATCGTGCAGGATATTAGATGAATAAATAAATAGTTAATCAGCCAATAATTCTATTGTTTTTGAATATAGCCTAAATTTCTTAATCAGAACTCAATACTGTTGGTTTATTTGATATGAGGAGTGCGCTAAGAGCATGAATCCCAAATTTCCAACATATAAAAACAATAGATAAATTAACTAAATTCACCTATAAGCAAATATTTAGAGTCAAATAACCAATCATGAACGTAGTACATCACAAATTTGAAAGCCTGCATCTAAGCGGTTGGATTAATCAAATTCAGCACAGAATATCTTTTCTAACCCGAGGGAGAATCGATCCCCTCTCTCCACTGCGCAAATGGTTAAATAATATCGAAATCAATGACAGTACTGTTGCTCATCGTATTTGTAAATTGATTCCTAGCCAATGCCCTTTTGAGAGAGAGATCAAAGTTTTGGGACGCACTGTTCTAAGGATTCCACCAATGTGTAAACTAAATCCTCTTTACGATGAGGTAATTGCTCTTCGTTTTCGAGCAATTTGCTATCTTGCTGATGTCTGTGGAGAAGATGTGAGCGTCTACTGTTAAGATGCATTAGAATTTAGACATCTTTTTTCTCTGGTTATAGACAATCGTGGCAATAATCGCACTAAAAGCTTGGTATTTAGAGCAATACGAACCAATCAAGAACGTAATCCAAAGGCCTTGTACTCTGCGTTTAAGCAGAAACAGTTTGCTGAAGACGGGTCTAAGAGTAGATTTCTTGAACGATCGCCTTGAGGTTGAAGGTTCAGACTGGTTTCAATTGTATTTAGCAGGTAAAACTATTGAGTTTTATATCCAAGGAAGCGGTAGCTATGTTGTTTCTAATATTGATTTGGTTTCCCAGGAAATTTACTTTACAAAGTGTAATAGTACTTCTGGTCTGGAACCCATAATTTACTTCTGTCCTCAAAATCACTATCAGGCTGCAAATACAGCTATTATTTCAGCTTTAGAAAATATTATTGATAAATTAACACAGCGATCGCGTGTTCCTTTATCTTTGGAGATTACTCCTCGTACATCAGAATCTCCTTTACGCATTAGCAACAGCCAATTTAGAAAAATCAATAAAAGTTTAATATTAATTGCCGATGTTACTCCCATTTCCCATATTGCAGGGGAGAAAAAATCTAAGTTGCTGATCGATCCCAATGTTTGTCTTGAATTGGGATACGGAATTCAACATAAAGACAATGGACAGATATTATTACTCAACATGGAGCGTTCAGATTTAGATGGAGAAATGCCTTTTGATATGGCTGGCTATAAACAACTTAGCTTTAAAAATTCCACACAATTAGCCAACAGTTTACCCAAGCTAGTCGAAACTTTATTGCAGAGGTATAGCTTATTTTAAAAGCGATTGGCTTCGCCAGTGCCAGAGGAGATCGCTTTTGGGCTTGAGGAATTATTGTAACTGACTGTCAGCTAATGGGTTAAACTTTAATTGAGAACTATTCTTAAAAATATCGATTTAAATTAACTTTCTGCAACGACTGAAAGTCATAAAATTAGCTAATTTTCAGTCATATTTTAGAATAAATATGAAACAGTCCGTAATTCTTCAGCTTAAAAATATCACTAAGACTTATACTCATCGACCAGGTTCTGCATTTAAAAAGCATCATCAGACAATAGTATTGGACAATGTTAGCCTCACCTTAAAGCATGGAGAACTCCTTGGTTTACTAGGACCTTCGGGCTGCGGTAAAACTAGTTTATTGAGAATAGTTGCTGGATTTGAACCTATTTCTCAAGGAACAGTAGAAATAGCAGGCAAAGTAGTTTGTACCAATTGTGATTCTCTCGCCCCAGAAAAGCGCAATACAGGAATGGTATTTCAAGACTATGCTCTATTTCCTCATTTAACAGTTAAGGAAAATATTGCCTTTGGCATCCAAAATAAACGTAAAAACCGCTACGGCGAATTGTCTCCCCAAAAACTAGTTTCTAAGAGTTATATTCGACAGAGAGTAGCCGAAGTACTCGAATTAGTTGGACTTACTGGTTTAGAAAGTCGTTATCCCCATCAACTTTCTGGGGGACAACAGCAACGTATTTCCCTTGCCAGAGCTTTAGCTCCCCAGCCTACTATAATTTTGTTAGATGAGCCTCTAAGTAATTTAGATATTCAAGTACGCCATCGTTTAAGATTGGAAATTCGTTCTATCCTCAAAGCAGCAGGTACATCAGCCATTTTTGTCACTCACGATCGCGAAGAAGCTCTAGCTATTTCTGATCGAGTTGCCGTAATGCGACATGGAAATATAGAACAAGTAGGTACGCCAGAGGAAATATATCTCAATCCAGCATCTCGCTTTGTAGCGGAATTTGTCACACAAGCCAATTTTTTACCTGCTACTCGCAAAAATCAATTTTGGATTACAGAAATAGGTGAAGTTGAAATACCAGAAAATGATTGTGCTAAGAATGATGATTACTCAGAAAAGGCACTTTACGATCAAGGGGATTTGATGTTACGTCAAGAAGACATCATATTACTTCCGGATCTATCCTCTGAGATAGTAGTTAGAGAGAGACAATTTTTAGGTAAAGAATATCATTATTGTGTAGAAACACCTTCAGGGAAAAGACTATATGCTCGTAGTAATCTCAATCAGGCTATTTCTGTAGGTACGAATGTAAATTTGTCATTGGCTATTTCTTCACCCAAAATCTTTCCTGTCTCTTCTTCGGCAGCAAAGCAATCTTTAGCCAAAATCTCTTGATCTCAAAACCGTGAAGCTATTAGCTGTTAGCTTTTGATCAATTCTGATTATCTGAATTTGGGCAGTTTGATGATGAATTAATTTTTTGAGTTTTATGTTCATTCAAAATTCGATATTGTCTTATTGGGAGTCAGTAATAAATACAAACAAGGAATTACCAATAAAGCGATCACAGTAGAAGCAACTAAACCAAAACCGATCGCACTGGCTAGAGGAAACCATGTCGGATCGCTTAGTGCTAAGGGAATAACACCAACAATAGTGGTAATACTGGTAGTGAGAATAGGACGTAATCTGTCTGCTGCACCTCTGGCTGCTGCGTCACGAACATTCATCCCATTTGCTCGATGAGAGTTCATAGTTTCAATCATCACGATCGCATCATTAACTACAATTCCTGTCAGGGCAATAATTCCAATCACCGCAGGGAAAGAAATCGGGATTTGAAAAAGAAAAAAGCCGAAAAAAGTACCAATGAAGGCAAAGGGAATTGCCAACATAATAATAAATGGCTGAGTAAAGGAACTAAATTGAATTACTAATACGGCAAAGACGAGGAAGAGAGCAACAATTGCCATTTGTCCTGCCGAAGTAAAAGTTTCTCCTTGAGTTTCCAATTCTCCTGCAAATTTGTAGTCATAACCTTGACCCCATTTTTCTTTCATTTCTGCTAACTTGGGTTCGAGATCGGCAACAATTTCCCCTACCGTACGATCTTTATTTTTTGCCAAGACAGTAACCGTTCGTTGGGCATCTTTATGGGTAATTGATAAAGGTGCATTACCAAATTCTGCTTCTAGTAGCTGACTACCAGATATGGTTTTGCCATTGTCATTAAAAATAGGCAGACTCAACAATTCGTCGCGACGAGTTGGTCCCCCTATTCCTCCATCACGGGAAGCCCATTGGGTACTGAGGCGAATCTCTAAATCTTCTTCTCCTCCACCGATAGGAAAATCACCGATATCATTATCGGTCATTAGGTAACGTCCTTGCAGAGCGAGATCTTCATCGGATAAACCATAAAAATTGATTGCTTCTCGACGGGGACGAAGTTTAATATCTGGTCGCAAAGCCCCTAAATCATCCCTAACATCGATTGCTCCAGAAATTTTTCTTAAAGCTAATTGTACTTCCCCAGAGATACGGCGCAATTCGTCCATATCCGTACCCGATAGCTCTATTTCAATGGGATCGCCACCTTCTCCCGTAGATTGTCCGTTAACTACTAAAGATGCCCCTGGATACTGACGCAGGGAAGTATTTAATTCTGAGCGTAAATCATCTATATATTCAAAAGAAAGTTGCTCTCTTTCTTCTTGAGGGGTAAAAATAGCGGAAAAACCGACTAAGTAATTACCATTATTGGGTTTAATTCCACTTTCTTGGACTAAACCACTCCGTTGACCGACTAATTTAATTACGCTTTCTAGATATTCTTTTCTCTGTAATAATTCTCCCACTTCATCCGCTACTTTTTGAGAACTATCAAGGGTAGTAGTGGGAGGTAATTCGATGTTAACACTTAACTTACGTGTATCCCCCTCAGCAAAGAGACTAGAAGGAACAGTTCCTACTAAAATAGTGGAAGTAATAAATAAAGCGATCGCCGCTAAGGCGAAAATCCTAGCCGTAGTTTTATTGCGGATCGTAGTTGCTAAGCTAAAATTACGGAATTGTTCGGAAACTTTTTTTGTCAGGCGATCTATCCTACTTTTTTGTCCTTGAGCTTTAATATTCCCCAGCAGATATCGAGAAAGGGGAATATCTACCAGCAAGGCAATGATATAACTCAGTAACAGACAAACAATGGCACTGATTGGAATCAGGCGCACAAATTTACCCATTGTCCCGCTAATCGCCATTAAGGGGGCTAAAGCCAAAATAGTAGTTAGCTGACCAGAAAAAGCAGGTACGGCATAAGTTTTAACGGTTTTAAGTGCAGCTTGGTTAAAGCTCAACCCTTCAACAAAGATACCGTCGTGCATTCCTTCCATCATCAGGATAAATACATCTACCAATAACCCCAATGCCAGAATCATACCTACCTGAACCATTTTATTGAGGGTAAAACCAAATAAAAATAGTATCGCTAATGTGCCTAAAAAAGTTAAAGGAATTGATAAACCTGCAATAATCGCTTCTCGCCATGTTAAGGCAAACAAGAGAACGATAAAAACCCCGACAACTCCTTGCCAAGCATTGTTAAAGACATTTAACAAATCTTTGTTGATTTGGTCAGCATCCGTATTAATGATCCGATATTTCATCCCGTAAGGCCAAATACTAGGATTTTGTTGGGCTGCTTCAATGGCGGCTAGGGAATCATCAATCACTTCAATCGTGTCTGAACCTGGAACTTTAACTAGATCGACATTGATTACTGGTTGAAACTCTCCCCGATCCGAACTTAAAAAAGCTCGACTCTTTTCTCTCTCTAAATCTCTTCTAACTTCGGCAAGCTCTTGCAATCTGACAACTCTACCACCTACTTCTCCCTCCAAGCGGGTTACGGGTAAGTTGCGTAAATCTTCTAAACTTCGGAGTCGTCCATAATATCTTAACTGCGTCCCAATTTCGTCACTTTCAATTTGATCCCACGGTAAATCTCGATTTGCTTTCTGAATTGCATCGGCTACTTGAGTTGCGGAGACTCCCATTGTCACCAGACGAGAAGGAATCAGTTGTACTTGGATTACTTCTTCTCGATTACCACTCAAGTCTACTTTGCGGACATTGGGAACAGTTTCTAAAATATCTTCAATATCTTCGGCGGCTTTACTCAGTATCGCTAAATCGATATCCCCGTATAAACCTACCGTTAAAACTGGAGTATCCTGAGTCGAAATTTGTTCTACCTTGGGTTCCTCTGCATCACTAGAAATCTCTGGTTTGGCTTCATCTACTTCCGCTCTAACTAAAGAAATAGATTCCGCTATGGGAGCTTCTGCTTCAAACTCCACCCGAATTAGTGATGAACCATCAAAAGAAGCACTACTTAAATCCTTTAACCCCTTGAGAGATTTTAACTCTTTCTCAATTTTGTCTGTAACTTGATTTTCAATGGTTTCAGGGTCAGCCCCACCCCAATCAGTCTGGATAGTCGCGATCGCAATATTAATATCAGGATCGCCTTCTTTTACCATCGTAGTTGCACCCATTAATCCACCCACGACAAACAGCAAAGCTAACAAAATCGCAAATACTGTCTGAAGAAAGAAAAACTTAGCAAATGGCGATGCGCCCTTTGGATCTGGGACATCGTGTTTTTCCTGGGATTCTTCAGGTGGGGTTATTAGCTGACTCATAGGCTATGTGGCATCAGAGGATGGAAAAGACTTTCAAGTATTTTACATTACTGATCTGAGCCATTTTGATTTGTACTAATTATACTAAATCCTGTTCGTATAGGTTATTTAAGATTGCCCCCTAAATCCCCCAAATCTGGGGGACTTAAAGAAATGAGATCGTGACTTTTATCAATCGGATTTAGTATTATTACTAGATAATGCAGATTTATGTAGCGATAAGCTTAACGGCATAGCTTCGCAACGCAATCCTAAAACTACTTACTTCTCTGAGAAATGTAACTTCCAACTAAAATAGCAATTAAAATCGCAGGATACAATTGCCCAATAATAGCTTCCAAATTAGTTAGCATTTTAGCTAAAGGACTTACAGGAATAATATCCCCATAACCAAGGGTAGTTAACGTGGTAAAACTAAAGTAAACCGCTCTACCATAGGATTCAATTTCAACGATCGGTTGAGAAAAAGCATTGCTATCTAAGCTAGCAGTAATGCCATAAAGTAATGCCCAAACAAAACCAATTAATAAATAAACACAAATACCACCACGAATAGTATCAATTGTTATTTCTTGGGATAATAAAATATCTCGCAAAATTAGATAAATTGCCATTCCTAAATAAAAAATATAAACTACTTGAATTAATAGTAAAAAAGCTAATCTCCAAGAACCATATAATTCCATCCGACCGACAATTTCGAGGAGGAATGTTAGTAAAGCAATACCGCTATATAGCCTAAAAAACTTGGGGTTGAGAGAGAAAGTTTTGACAATAATAATAATGGCATAGAGAGAAATCAAGGAAAGAGCTAACTCGCCACGATTACCTCTTAGGAACGGGGCAAGTACAAAGTTAGCAATTAAAGCAATTAGTAATTGAGTGTACTTATTATTGTTAGATGATACTTTTGACTTTAGAAGAGGCTTCATCACCTTGTTGTCGTTAAGGAATAATTTCTACAGGTGCGCCATTAACTAATCGATTTTTCCCTTCTGTCACTAACTTTTCTCCTGGCTCAACTCCCTCAATGATTTCTCGTTTAGCTAACCCCTCTATACCTTGTTTAATCGCTCTTTGTTCGACAATTTTTTCAGCTTCATTAACCACAAAAACATGAGGTTGGCGATCTCGATATATAAACGCATTAAAAGGTGCAACTATTGCTTGATTTTTTTCTTCTGTAGCTATCCATGCAGATACCTGTTCTCCATCTTGGACATTAGCAAATCCTTCGTTAAGCCGAATAGTGACTCGAACCGATCTCTCTCCAGGAGAAACGGAAGGACTTACAGAAAACACTGTTCCTTGTGCGCTAGCTAATTCCATTAAATCTTGACCAGTGATACGTCCTGAATTTACTCGACTGCGATCGCGATCGAGAATTATAAACGCTCTTTGTCCTGGTTTGATCTGTCCTCCTTGAAAAGCGGGTAACTCGACGTTAACTTCAAACCGATTGGGATCGATGATAATAATGGGTAATCTTTCCACAATTCCTTGATAGTCACCAGTGACATTGACAATTTGAGGTGTCCAATAGTCTCCTTCACGAATATTAAGACGAGCAATAACACCGTCAAAAGGGGCAATTAGTTCTGTGTCTTCGCTATCGACATTACTTTGAGTAAGTTTGGCATTAGCAGAATTAACTCCTGCTTCGGCGGTTTCTACTTGAGTTTGGGCAGCAGCTACTTGAGCTTGAGCCGAGCGTATTCCTGCTTTTGTTGCCTTCACCACGGCTTGAGCATTTTTATACTCTGTTTCTTTAACATCTACTTGCCGCTGTTCTACTGCGCCTTCTGCTGCTAGTTCCTGATACCTTTTTAAATCTGCTTGAGCAAAGGCTTCATCTGTTTGGGCTTTCTCAAGATCTGTTTGTGCTTGTGCTAAAGATTCTTCTGCTTGTTCGAGGCTAGCAATTGCATTAAGCACTTGATTTTTGGCTTCAATTTGTCCTGCTGATGCTACGGTAATATCTGCATCGTATTTACGACGATCTACTCTAGCTAATAATTCCCCCTTCCTGACTCTATCTCCTTCTCTTAAATCTCTTCCATCTATTTTTTTCAGATAATCAATTGTTCCTTCTGCTTGAAAAGTTAGATGTTTTTTTGTAATAGCACTGACAAAACCGTCACCATAACTCCATGCTTGAATTGGTTCTAAATTGGCGGTGACAGTCTTTACCGTTAACCTTGCTTGTTCTATGTCATCCGATACTTCTACGGTTGATTCTTGTGAACTAGAAATTAAACGCCAGGCTACTATTCCACCAATAAAAAGAGCGATCGCACCAATCACTAATTGCCACTTAGGTTTTCGGGGGGTAGTTTTTTTAAGCTTTGAATCAGCAGTATTTTGATTTAACTCTGATGCTTGCTCAATAGCACTCTGTTCCTCAGTGGTCATAGGACAACAATTCGATAAGTAGAAGTATTTTACAATTAATACCAAAGGCTCGGAACAAGCAGAAATGAAAGTTATAGAAAAAGCTATAATATCATTTCAGTTTTTAGCTAAGACAGATTATTTGTAAGGGCGAACGGCCATTCTCCCTTGCGACAATACCAGTATAGTGATTTTGTCCTACACAAAGCGAAAACCATCGCTGTGGTAAAAACAGCAAAAAAAAACGCCCCCCATTGCTGGAGAGCATTTTTTTATTTATTTACTTCAAAATCGAAGTGCGATTGTTAAAACTAAACTACCCATTGATAGAAGGAGCAGTTAGAGCTACAGGAGCTTGCTCGCCACTTGCTAAGTCTAAGGGGAAGTTGTGAGCGTTACGTTCGTGCATTACTTCGAAACCGAGGTTAGCGCGGTTTAAGATGTCTGCCCATGTGTTAACTACACGTCCCTGAGAATCCATGATCGATTGGTTGAAGTTGAATCCGTTGAGGTTGAATGCCATGGTGCTAATACCCATTGCAGTAAACCAGATTCCGATTACGGGCCATGCACCTAAGAAGAAGTGCAAGGAACGAGAGTTGTTGAAAGAAGCATATTGGAAGATAAGACGACCGAAGTAGCCGTGTGCTGCCACAATGTTGTAAGTCTCTTCTTCTTGTCCGAATTTGTAACCGTAGTTTTGTGATTCAGTTTCAGTTGTTTCACGTACTAAGGAAGAAGTTACCAAAGAACCGTGCATTGCGGAAAACAGAGAACCACCGAAGACACCAGCTACACCTAACATGTGGAAGGGGTGCATTAAGATGTTGTGTTCTGCTTGGAAAACCAACATGAAGTTAAATGTTCCACTGATTCCTAAAGGCATTCCATCAGAGAAGGAGCCTTGTCCTAGAGGATAGATTAGGAATACTGCTGTGGCCGCGGATACAGGTGCACTATATGCAACACAGATCCAAGGACGCATTCCGAGACGGAATGATAATTCCCACTGACGACCGAGGTATGCAAATACACCGATCAAGAAGTGGAAGATTACTAGTTGGTAAGGACCACCGTTGTATAACCACTCATCTAAGGAAGCTGCTTCCCAGATGGGGTAGAAGTGAAGACCGATCGCGTTAGAAGAAGGAACAACTGCACCGGAGATGATGTTGTTACCGTAAAGCAATGAACCAGCTACGGGTTCGCGGATTCCGTCGATGTCTACAGGAGGTGCTGCGACAAAGGCGATTAAGAAACAAGTAGTAGCAGCTAGGAGTGTAGGAATCATCAAGACACCAAACCAACCAACATAAATGCGGTTTTGAGTGCTTGTAACCCACTGACAGAAATTCTCCCAAGCGCCACGAGTTTCGCGTTGCTGTAAAGTAGTTGTCATGTGTTTATAATTGCTAAATATTTAATTGTCGAGGTTCGTATTGAACTAACACTAATAAGTATAAAGTATGTTTTTAGTTTTGTAAATGATTTTAATAAAATATTATCTTATACAAACTATAAGTAATATTTATTATTGATATATGACCTCTGTAATCAGCTACAGTCCTGCCTATACAATAGTTCCTACCTATGAATGTTTTAATCGATGTAGTTACTGTAACTTTCGTGTTGATCCAGGAAAAGGTTCTTTTTTATCCCTACAGGATGCCCTTGATAGACTACAAAAGCTTGATAGTAATAGAATTGCTGAGATGTTGGTTTTAAGTGGTGAAGTTCATCCTTCATCTGCTGATAGAGAAAAATGGTTTACAAAAATTCATCAGATATGCGAATTATCTTTATCTCTAGGCTTTTTACCCCATACAAATGTTGGACCATTGAGTTGGGACGAAATGAATCGATTGAAACAAGTTAATGTTTCGATGGGTTTAATGTTGGAACAGTTGAGTCCCAAATTTTTGGAAACAGTGCATAAGCATGCACCTAGTAAGCAGCCAGAGGTACGTTTACGACAATTGGAATGGGCAGGAAAGCTTAAGATTCCATTTACAACTGGAATCTTATTAGGAATTGGAGAAACAAGTAACGATATCGCAGAGTCCTTAAAGGCGATCGCCATAATTCAACAACGATGGGGTCATATTCAAGAAGTAATTTTGCAACCTCATAGCTTAGGAACTCATCAAGAATCAAATTTTCCTAGTTTTAACCCTGAGCATTTACCCGGAATCATTACTCAAGCCAGAAAAATATTGCCAGAGAGTATTTCGATTCAGATTCCGCCAAATTTAGTACCAGAATCAAATTTTCTTTTGGAGTGTTTGGAAGCTGGGGCTACTGATCTGGGAGGAATTAGCCCCAAGGATGAAGTCAATCCAGACTATGCTCATCCTACATATGAATCATTGGATAAAATATTACAACCTGCAGGCTGGAAATTAAAACCACGTTTACCGGTATATTCACAATATTATTCTTGGCTATCTCCATCATTGCAAAAAGCTGTGCTTAAAAAAGAAAAAGCTTTGATCAATTAACATAGTGATCTTTTTTTTAAAGTCGTGGTAAGATGATTACTCGTGCAAGCAAAGGCAAGAAGCTTTTGAATGTGAGGGTCGCTAGCTCAACGGTAGAGTACTCGGCTTTTAACCGATTGGTTCTGGGTTCGAATCCCAGGCGACCCATAAATCTCTTCAGAGTTAATATTTAGCATAATAGCGAATTGCATTCACTGATTAAACTGTTTCATTAACCATGCTCCTACTTCTGTGTGGTTATTTTTCCTACTGCGCTGTAATGCCTCAGTTAGAATCTCGATTTTCAATCCCGCTAGAACTTGAGAAACTGAAATTCTTCTGCTTCCGCCATTTTCGATAGCAAAGGCGATCGCCCTTACATTTTGCACGTCAATCACCCAATATTCAGATACCTGCAAATCTTCGTATAGCAATCTTTTCTCTCCGAGATCATCAGATAGAAAGCTATTGGAAACTTCAATTACTAAATCTGGTACTGGATATTCATCTAAATTAACTATTCCCACTCCCCAGGGAATTACATTAGCTTTATCTCCTACATAGCACGAAAGATCGGGTTGAAATTCTCTCAAGCCAACTTGACGATAACTGCAATTATCTGGGTGAACGAAAAAAGGCGTGGGAATTAAACAATCTTAGTCGCTTTGAGTAAAGAGTAAAGAGTAACGAGTAACGGCACAAAGCTATTCGTTACTTGTTACTTGTTACTTGTTACTTGTTACTTGTTACTTGTTACTTAAACAACGCGAAAATAAAGTTTTGCCACCGTAAATTTCGCTCACCCCAATTATCTTTCCCCGTAAGAGGAATACCTTTGAGAGTAGCGTACAAGTAAATTGCATGATTAATTATAGAATGGTCTTGTGAGTGCTCATTACTGACTGGGGTCATCTCAATTCTGTATTTACCATTGTGATAATATCCTTTAGCTTTTTCACAATTGGGATGTTTAATATTTTCCAGATATTCATTCCAGGTGGCAGTCACCCAAGTTTCTGTTATCAGTTTTTTGGTAGTAGTTACCATTAGCTAATCAATACGATAGTGTTATTTACCAGTAAAATGCTTAAATCTATAATTTTCTATTCATTTTAATAGGGATAATTTATAGATTACCCCTACCGCTAACAAGAATTAAAATTCGCCTTTCAATGCTGCCTCACACCGATCGCAAATTGTCGGATCGTCAGCAAAACTGCCTACAGAAAGAGAATAATTCCAGCATCTTTCGCATTTTTCCCCATCAGCTTTAACTACGGCAATAGTCACCATATCTGATTCACTAATGTATTCAGAATCACCTATAGAATCTACTAACTCTACTTGGGAGGCGAGGAAAAAATAACGCAGTTCATCTACATTTTTTTCGCTGATGGTATCAGAAGAGTTATAAGCAGCCAGTTTTTCTTTGAATTCAACATCGGGGATATGAAGCAATACTTTCGCATCGAGAGAAGAACCGATCGCTTTAGCTGTTCTTGCCTGTTCCATCACTTTGTTAACTTCATCCCGAAGATGACGTATTGTATCCCATTGTGAGGGCTTTTCGCCAAACGCCCCTACGTGCCATTCTTCTTTTGTTTCTACCCAACCAGATTCAAACACAGATTTATAACCAGTATCGTAGGGTAAAGCTTGCCAGATATCTTCTGCCATGTGACACAGTACAGGAGCGATCGCTTTGGCTAAATTTTCAATGGCGATCGCTAATACTGTCTGACAGCTACGACGACGAAAAGAATTAAGACTACTGATATATAATCTGTCTTTAGCGATATCTAAATAGAAGTTAGATAAATCAACGACACAGAAGTTTTGGATCGCCTGAAAGAAGCGAAAGAATTGATAGCTTTCATAAGCGGAGGAAACTTCAGCAAAAACCTCTGTCATGCGATGCAGAATATATTTATCTAACTCTGGCAAGTCTGCATAAGCTATTGCATCTTTACTAGGATCAAAATCATGTAAGTTGCCCAGCAAGAAACGGGCAGTATTACGAACCTTGCGGTAGTTATCGGCAGTTTGCTTAATAATATTTTTACCGATGCGAACATCTGAAGAATAATCTACAGAAGATACCCACAGACGTAGTACATCTGCGCCGTAAGGAGGTTCTTGTTTCTTATTTTTACCACCTTCGATAATTACTTGAGGATCGATGCCATTTCCCTTAGACTTACTCATTTTGAAGCCTTGTTCATCAACTACATAACCATGAGTTAAGACAGTTTTGTAGGGGGCAATCCCGTTAGAGGCAACACTGGTTAGCAAACTAGATTGAAACCAGCCACGATGTTGATCTGATCCTTCGAGATACATATCGACTGGATATTTTAAGTTTCTCCCTTTAACTACGGCTGCCCAAGAGGAACCGGAATCAAACCAGACATCCATCGTATCTGTTCCCTTGCGATAGCTATGTCCATTGTTGCGATAAGACTCAGGCAATAATTCCTCCACCGATAGCTCCCACCAAGCATCAGAACCTTTTTCCGCAATAATTGTCTTCACATGGTTAATCGTCTCTTCCGTTAAAAGTGGCTCGTTAGTTTCTCGATCATAAAATACAGGAATCGGTACGCCCCAACTACGCTGACGAGAGATACACCAGTCAGAGCGATCGCTTACCATTGGTGTAATGCGCTTTTCTCCTTGGGCAGGAATCCAAGTTACACCGGCGATCTCCTTTAATGCTTGATCGCGAAATCCTTCTACTGAAGCAAACCACTGTTCGGTGGCACGGAAAATAGTGGGTTTGTTTGTACGCCAGTCATAGGGATATTTATGGGCATATTCTTCGTGTTTGAGTAAGGCACCAGCTTCCTGTAAAGCATCGATGATTGCCTGATTACCCACACTGACTTTCTCATTACCTTTAGCTACTACTTGTAATCCTGCAAACTGCCCTGCTTCCTCAGTAAATTTCCCACTGTCATCCACAGGAGAAAGAATTGGCAAGCCATACTTCTGTCCTGTGATATAGTCTTCCTGTCCATGTCCAGGGGCAGTATGTACTAATCCCGTACCAGATTCAGTAGTAATATAGTCACCACCCATAACCACTTTACTTTCTCGATCAAATAGAGGATGGCGATATATTGTATTCTCTAAAGCTTTACCTAATACAGTAGTTTTAACGGTTAAATCGGTCGATAGAGTTTCTGCTAATTTCTCGACTAAATCCTTGGCAACAATTAGGTATTTTGAATCATCTGTCTGGGCGATCGCATATTCTAATTCTCCATTAACAGCCACAGCTAAGTTACCTGGGATAGTCCAGGGAGTAGTAGTCCAGATAGCTACGTTCAAATTAGGTAGATATGGTTCTAATTCTGCTGCGCCTTCACCTAATTTGCTGACAGGAAAAGCAACATAAATACTAGGAGAAGTATGTCCTTCAGGATATTCCAATTCTGCTTCAGCCAGTGCCGTACGAGAACTAGGACTCCAGTGAACCGGCTTTAAACCACGATAAATGTGTCCTTTCAAGACCATTTGTCCAAAGACATCGATTTGTGCCGCTTCGTATTCAGGAGTCAGAGTAAGGTAAGGATGTTTCCAATCTCCCCACACGCCATAGCGTTTAAAGTTCTCACATTGTTCCTGTTTAGCATTGAGAGCAAATTCTTGGGCTTTTTTTCTTAACTTCAGGGGAGTTAATTCTTTTCTCTCTTTAGATTTTATTTTCTGTAAAACTTTTAGTTCAATCGGTAGCCCATGACAATCCCAACCGGGAATATATTCAGTTTTGTGCCCTTGTAATAGCTTATATTTATTAATAATATCCTTCAGTACTTTATTCAGGGCATGACCCATGTGCAACGATCCATTAGCGTATGGAGGACCATCGTGAAGAATAAAAGACTCTTTAGTATTATTCTGTGACAGTTGTTCGTAAATTTCGTTTTCTGCCCAAAATTGCTGCAATTCTGGTTCACGTTGCACGGCATTTGCCCGCATGTTAAATTCTGTTTGGGGCAGATTTACGGTTTCTTTGTAGCTTTTTGCTTCTGTCACTTTTCTCAAGATCTGGCTATAAGGTTTGATTGTCCATCTGTATATTATTACTTAAAAAAGCTGTCAGCCTAAAGCTTATAGCTTTCAGCTTTTAATTGACTAGTTCCATAGTAACCAATAGTCGAATCGCTTATTGAGCCTAGGTTTCAAATCTTTTAGGTGTTGATAATCAGATAGTTTAATTACCTGAGATAACAGATCGAGAGAATTAACCAAGTAATATCATTTCAATTTTTAGTTAAACTAAATTTTTGGTACTGGCATTAATTTCTGGGGATAGGCTCCCGCTCTCAATGTCCTTAATAAATGTCCTTAACAATTGTTGACAATACAATTCGTTAAAGCTAGTAGACTATAAAAGCGAAAGATTGTTATGGTGTCATTCCATGATTCAAGTATGAATTATTTAGTAAGCAAAGTCCGTTTTCCTCGAGTCCCCACATCATCATATTTACCAAAATCAGAGAATTTTTTGGTAGATTTTTCATCTTAATCTAGTTTGTTTTTGGAGTGGGAATTTTTTGATATGCAAAACTGTGAAGGAACATTGAACATCTCTCAAAAACCAGTTCTTCTCTTTCCTACTCCATCTAGCCAGAAAAAAACAAACAAAATTTATCCTCTGCCTATTGGCGTGAAAATTAAATCTTTTAAAATTAAGGATGTTGATTCTTCACAATCGCCAGTGGCGAAAGCGATCAACTTGGAGACTAATATTAGGCTACCTAATTTTGTTCGTTCACCAGCATCTCCGCTAAATATGTTGGGTGAGCAAATAGTCGCTAAATCTTCTGATAATTTTTATTTTCGTGGCAACCCAACAGAGGATTGGGTTATCCAACCCATGTCTTACCAGACTGGAGCACAGAGAAGATTTTGGTGGCGTTGGTTGTTATTGATAGGTAGTAGCATACTGATGCTGCCCATTTTGTTTCAAGCATCTACTCCTGCCAGTAACTTATTAGAGAAAGCAAAAATCTATATTGAATTGAATTCCCATCAGGTAATGAGTCTCCCTGATAGTGCCAGAAATCATTTGCATAGTGATCAGGCCTCCTCTTTTAATCGGGCAATTAGAAAAGCCAGAGCAATTGAACCATATTCTCCTCATTACCAGCAGGCACAAGCTGATATTCTTCGTTGGAGTGAGGTAATTTTAGATATTGCTCAAGGAAGAGCTAACCGAGAAGACTTTGCCGGCGCGATCGCTGCTGCTAATCTTATTCCTCAAGATGAACCCTCTACTAAATTTATTGCTCAGAAAGCAGCAGAATCAGTTTTGTATTGGCAACTGAGAGCGAAAAGACAGAATCTTCACCAAAATTACTTAGCAACGGCTAAAAAAATAATTAACCCCAATTATGCTTCATCCTACAATCAAGCAATTAAGATTTTAAGACAAATATCTCCAGGAGTAGCAGAACATCTTGAAGCCCAAAACTTAATTAGACAATGGAGTAAACAAATATATCTGATTGCCAATCATCGTGCTGCTCAAGGAGATTATCAGCAAGCAATTAAAGCAGCAGCACTAGTACCTTTAGATTCTCATTATTATCAACAAGCTCAGAATTCGATGATGAAATGGAAGCAATTTAGAGCAATTAATCATTCTTGGCACTAGTATTACTAGTAAAGCGGCAGAGCCGCAGCTATAAGCTGTAAGCTGTAAGCTGTAAGCCAATTAGAAGAGGCTTTAACCTCTCCTAATTGTAGACCACCAAACTTCGTCTGCTGGGGGCATTAAACCCGATAGCTATAAGCCCTTCGGGTTCGACAGTTTCTTCTTGATGAAGTTGTTCATGGGGGAAACCCCCAAGACCACACTTCATCGCTTTAAGCGGGACAAAGGCCAGGCGTATGGCCGCATCGTACCCCCTAAAGGGTTCAGCAGTGGCTTCAAGCGGGGGAACCCCGCCAACGCCCTGCTTCACCGCCAACGAACTGTCTCACTGTTAGCCGTTTACCAAGCGTAAACTTTAGAGCTTATAGCTTAAGGCTTAGAGCTTAAAGCTTTTTAAGGTAAATTGCTCCATTTGAGGAGCTGTTAATAGTTTCTGGGCATCAGCTACTAGTTTTTTACCCCACAGATTGTTTCTCAGATATTCTAAGTCTGCGAGGTCTTTATCTATACCTAAAGCGGATTCGGCCATTTTGAAGGCACTACTTTTATCTCCTTGAGCATAAAGAGCTGCTGCCATTGCCATTTGCGCTTCTGCTTTCTTATTGTTAATTGCAATGGCAGATTGCCACTGTTGTATAGCTGCTTCTGTTTCTCCCTGTTCGTACTTAACTAAACCGATATTACCAATAGCTGGAGTGGCTTTTTCACCTTTAGTTAATGCTTGTTCGTATTCCGCTAAAGCTAGTTGATAGTTTTTTTGACGATGATAAATAAGACCTCGATAGTAATAAGCCTCCGGGCGATCGGGAATAAGACTAACTGCCTTGTCGGTATCAGCTAAGGCTTGGTCATAGTCTTTTAGCCGAGAGTAAACTAAACTGCGAATTTGATAGGCTTCAAAATTGCTAGGGTTGAGTTCAATTGCCTGGTTAAGATCCTGGAGTGCTTTTTGATATTCTTCTAACTTTAAGTAAACTCGACCACGATTGTTATAGCCGGCAAAGAGATTAGGATTAAGTTCGATTGACTTGTTAGCATCAGCTAAGGCTTGGTCATATTCTTTGAGCTTGCTATAAACAAGACTGCGAGTAAAATAGCCCTTTTGCAGGTTAGGGTTAAGTTCAATTGTCTGGTTAAGATCGGCTAAAGCTTTTTGGTACTCTTGGAGATCGCTGTAAATTAAACTCCGAGTAAAGTAAGGTTCAACTAAATCAGGATCGAGCCGAATTGCTTCATTGATATCAGCTAAAGCTTTTTGATTATCTCTACCTAGGGAGTAGTAGAGCGTACCTCGATTAGAATAAGGAAGAGCAAAATTAGGATCGATCTCAATTGCTTGATTACAATCGTCAAGAGCCTTTTCAAACTTTTGAAACCATCTATGGATTGCACATCGGTTGCTATATGCCAGTGTCAAGTCAGGATTAAGCTTGATTGCCCGATCAAGATTGCTTAAGGCTTGTTGGTAATCTTGCAATTCATAATAAACAACACCTCGATCTGAATAAACTATAGCCTCTAAGTTAGGATCGAGTTCGAGTGCTTGATCGAGATTGGTTAAGGCTTTTTGGTACTCTTTTTGTGCCAAAAAAACTTCACCTAGAATTAAATAGGCATAAGCATCATTGTTGTTCTCGCGTAATATTCTTTCAGCATCTTCTTGAGCTGCTTGATAGTCTTGTAAATAAAAATATGCCTTGCCTCTTTGTAGATAGGCATCGCGATTATTAGCTTCATTTTCTATTGCCTGATTATACTGGTCAATTGCTCCACGGTAATCACCTTCTTTAGCCTTCTTCTTGCCCTGACTGACAAGATCTTCTTGGGGTTTTACGCCACTTGGTGGGGATAAATTCTCTTGTTCGCTAACATACAATTGCAAGGGAATTCCTAAACCAAATGAATTACCTGTACTTACTTCCCAGCTAGCTTTGCCATTGATTCCTACTACACGTCCATTCTCATCTACTAAAGGTCCTCCAGAGGTTCCTGGCGTACCCGATTGAGCATAAAGGAGCGTGTAACCTTGCTCTGCCTCCGATAATTTCCCATTGACTTCGGTACTGAAGAATAAATAAATCCGCTGGGGAACACCGGGAAAAGTATCAGGATAAGCTGCTACGTATATGGTATTTCCCTCAACAATCTCGTCAGAATTGCCTAATTCAGCAACTGTATAGTTTTGATCGCTATTAAATTTGACTATTGCTACATCGATATCTGGAAGATAACGAATTTGATTGTAATCAACTTGATACTTTTCCTTATCGGGAGTAACTATCTCGTATTCACCTGGGGTATCGACCACGTGCCAATTTGTTAATACAGTGTAAGTATTGCCATCCCGTTCGATAATTGCCCCCGAACCTGTTTCTTCTCCATCAATGAGAACTGTATACTGTTTAGCCAAAGCTGATATTTCTGACCGTTCCAAGGCAATAGCTATCTCAGGCTGAACTAAGTTGAAACTTGCAGCTATGCCAATGAAGGAAATTAGCAGAGAAGATTTATTCATGGCAACAGTATGCTTCTTCGTGATGATGAGGATACAAATTATATCATTTCAGTTTTTAATATAAGACAGATTGTTTGTAGGGGCGAACGGCGGTTCGCCCCTACGAAATATTATGTGTCTCTGATATTTTCCAAATTGATATTATTCTAAGTAAAAACCTAAAAAGAAAATATTACAGTTTTTGTATTATGAACAACTCCATGTATTCTAACTATTTGCATCCTTGATTTGCCAACACAACTCATCTTAACTAGATTTAATTGAATTCAATATTCTCAAGATGCCAATAATGGTGCGGCTGATAGCAATTTCTGGGTGTAAGGATGTTGTGCTTGGGTAAATATTTTTTCCGTAGTATCTAGTTCAACAATTTTACCTGCATTCATCACGGCGATGCGATCGCAAAAGAAACGGGCTACCCAAAGATCGTGAGTAATAAATAAATAAGTTAGGTTAAATTCCTCTTTTAAAGCTAACATTAGTTCTAATACCTGAGTTTGCACGGTCGCATCGAGCATACTCACCGGCTCATCACAGATTACTAGTTTGGGCTTAGTAATTAAGGCACGAGCGATCGCCACTCTTTGTTGTTGCCCTCCTGATAATTCTTTGGGATAGCGTTGATAATATTTTTCGACAGGAGTTAAGCCCACTTTATTGAGCATGGTTGCCACTTGCTGTTTTGCTTCTGCGGTAGTAGCCAATTTATGAATCAATAAAGGATCGGCAATACTATCTCCAACCTTCATTAGAGGATTGAGACAAGCGAGAGGATCTTGAAATACCATCTGTAATTGTCGCCGCTGACTACGCATTGCCTGAGGAGACAGAGTAGTCAAATCCTGTCCTAAAAATGCTACTTTCCCCTCTGTAGGTTTTAGCAACTGCAAAATTGTCCGAGACAGAGTACTTTTGCCACAACCAGATTCTCCTACTAAACCTAAGATTTCTCCAGGATATAAATCAAAACTAATATCATCTACTGCTTTAATTACCGTCGCTTTTTCCGCAGAAAATAATTGCTGGATGAAATTTGTCTCTAGAGTAAAATGCTGTTGTAAATTTTTGACCTTCAGAATTGGGGCAGTTTCACTACTACTATCTTCTGGTTTATCTTCTACTGCTTGCAGGAGTAGCGCCGCATTTAACAAAGATTTTGTATATTCATGCTTGGGCTGGTAAAGAATCGATTTAACCTGACCTGTCTCGACCATTTTGCCTTGATACATGACAGCAATGCGATCGCAATATTCGCCGATCATGGCTAAGTCATGGGAAATTAACAACAACGCCATTTCTCTTTCGCTACATAGCCTAGTTAATTCATCGAGAATTTCCGCCGAAACCGTAACATCTAGGCTAGTTGTCGGTTCATCAGCGACAATTATTTTCGGATTGAGTAATAAGGCCAGAGCGATCGCCACTCGTTGACGCATTCCGCCACTAAATTCATGAGGATATTGCCCCCAGCGATTTGCAGGTATTTTAACTGTATCTAAGGTTTCAATCGCTAATTTTTTGGCAGCAGATCTAGATAACTGAGGCTGATGAGCTTTTAAGGTTTCCAAACAGTGATCGCCAATAGTCATTAAGGGATCTAACCGTGTCATCGGATCTTGAAATACCAGTGCCACTACTTCGCCGCGAAATTGACGTAATTCTGTCTGATTTAATTCAAAAACTGATTTATCTTGAAAAACTGTTGTGCCTTCTACCTGACTACCTTCTGGTAAAAGACGCATAATTGCTCGACCGATGGTGGACTTACCGCAACCAGACTCTCCGACTAACCCCATTTTTTCCCCAGGCTTAAGATCAAAGGAGACATTATCCACAGCCCAGATCGTCTCTTGCTGAGATTGGCGGGGATAGGCAACTCTAAGATTGGCGACTGACAAAAGGGCTGAAGTCATAATCTGAGTCATAAAGTTTAGCAGTAAAAATACGTTTAGTTGATCGCATTGTAATCAGCTATTAATCATATTGGCTATCACAGCATTTTAGTGAAAAAAGTTAGTGAAGATAGGTTACTAACTCCGAACTTAAGCGGAGAGACTTTGGCTAGGAAATTAATACTTCCAAAAAGAGCGGTTTATTACTAGCAAAATGATAGGATGAGTAATTAGAATTGAGCGCAATATTTTATCGTAATTACAGTGACTATAAATTAGCAAATTACGTTACTGGAAGGAATTTGGCAATTGCTGTCAACCATTGAATTCATCTAAATAAAGCAGATTGTAATTTTAAAGTTACTTAGGCTGTAGTTCTTTAAAATACAAACAGCATAATATTTTTATGAAGATGTTAATCAAGGAGAGTTTCCAGAGAATCGCTCAGATGTGGCGCACAGAGCATCAATCCCACGGCGATTACTCTTTAGAGACGCTACGTAACCAGTTTTATCGGTGTGTTGCGCGAGATCTTCAGAATCAAGGTAAAAAGTTGGCACTATCACAAATCCCTTCTGGGGTTTTGCTTATTGGTAGTTTGACAGGCTGGAGTTTAGTTAATAGTAGTCCTCTAAAAGCACAAATTACCAGCGATGGCACTGTCGGGACAGAAGTTAATACTGTCGATCATGAAACTGAAATTAGCGGGGGAACAAGAGCAGATAGTAATCTATTTCATAGTTTTCAAGACTTTTCCGTAGAAACTGGTACTACTGCCTTTTTTAATAATTCCTCGGATATTAGCAACATTGTCGGTCGAGTTACGGGAGGTAATATTTCTAATATCGATGGGTTAATTAGAGCTAATGGTCATACTAACTTAATTTTAATTAATCCCGGCGGGATTAATTTTGGAGCTAATGCCAGCCTAGATATTGGTGGCTCGTTTTTAGGTAGTACCGCTGAAAGCGTAATTTTTGAAGATGGTACGGTATTTAGCGCCGCCAATGCGCCAGTAGAACCTGTACTAACCATCAGTGTTCCCGTTGGCTTGCAATTGGGGCAAAATTCGGGAGCGATTCAGGTAACAGGGACAGAAAATATTGGTTCGGATTTTGATGCTCATCCTAGCTTGGCTATAACTCCCGGCAATACCTTAGCTTTAGTGGGAAATGGCATTACTTTTAACAGTGGAGTGGTAACTGCCGAATCAGGAAGAATTGAGCTTGGTAGCGTTGCCGCAGGAGAAGTAAGTATTACTAATATAACTGCGGGTTGGCAATTGGGATATGAAGCAGTCACCCAGCTAGCCGATCTTCATTTATTATCCGAATCTTCTGTAGAAAATCCGAACTCAATTCATAATTCCGATGGGGGCATCCAAGTACAAGGTAAAAATATCACCTTAGAGCGATCGCAGATTACAGCACCTACTTTAGGAGATTCACCAGGAGCAGATATTACCATTAGGGCTTCCGAATCATTATCTCTTCAGGGTGAAAAGGAAGATGGAGTAATCTCAGGCTCTCAGATACTTAATGAAGTTAGCACTGAAGCTAGCGGTCAAGGTGGCGTAATCAATATCGAGACAGATAACTTAAGTATCAGCGATCAGTCTTTCATTTCCAACACAACTTTTGGTGCGGGTGATGGCGGAGAGATCAACATACTGGCATCAAATATCAATATGACTGGTATGGGATTTGAGGAATTTCAACAGAATTTTCAGACTGGTGTTTTAAATGGAACTTTGCAACAAACAAGTGGTACAGGGATTTTTATTGGCACTTTAGCCACTGGTAAATCGGGAAATTTAAACATTGATACGGATTCTTTAAGTCTCAATGAAGGGGCGATTTTTTTTAGTTCACTTTTAACCGCAGGGACAGGAGGAGACATCAATGTCAATGCTACCGATATCGAAATTAGTGCCTCGGCATTACAAGGTGGGGGAGGACCAAACAGTATCGAGACAGCTATATCGGGAGACTTTAATCTAGAAACTCAACGCCTAATAGTCGCAGATGGAGGAACCATAGCAAATGGAACCGCTGGCGATGCTGCTGGTGGAGATATCAAGATCACTGCTGCTGAATTTATAGAACTCAGAGATAGCCCAATTGATAGCATTATTTTAACAGGAATCTATACTAATACCTTTCTTGGTTCGGGAACAGGAGGGGATATCGATATCAATACCAATAACTTAACCATAGATGACGCAGTCATTGTTAGTGATACGGGGGGCTTACTTGCTGATGGTACTACTATTACTGAAGGAGGTTTGGGAGGCAATATCAATATCCAAGCTGCTCGAGGTATTGAAGCTAGAGGACTTCCTGCCAATCCTGCGTTGATTAGCGGTATTAGCACAACTACTTTTAGCTCATCTGACGCAGGAAATCTATCCATCCTGACGGGAAAATTAATTATTCGTGATGGCGCCGAATTTGGCTCAGCAACTTTAGGAGGTGGAAATGGGGGACAATTATCAATCAAGGCTACTGATTCAATAGAATTAATTGGCGTTGGCGTAGGTACCGATAGAGGTATTAATCGAGGTGGTTTACTAGCCAGCTCTGGCAGAATTGAATATCCCAATTTGGTGTCGATTGGTTCTTCAGGGAATATTAGCATTGAAACCCCAGAATTAAATGTCACCAATGGTGCTAACATTGATGTACAAAGCCTTAGCTTGGGCAATGCGGGACATATAGAAATTAATACTGATTCAATATCTTTGGATCGTCAGAGTTCTATTTCCGCAGCAACTCAGTTGGATGTAGGGGGAGATATTAGTTTATCAGCAGAGAATGTTTTTTTGCGCCGAAACAGTACTATTACTGCTACAGCTGCAGGAAGAGAAGGTGGTGGCAATATAACTATTGATGCCGATAATCTAGTTATATTAGAAGGTAGCGAAGTTATTGCTGATTCCTTTATGGGAATCGGAGGCAATATTCAGATTAATACCCAAGGACTATTCGTTTGTCGAGAATGTCAAATTAGTGCTAGTTCCAGACTAGGAATAGATGGAGGAGTAAATATTGAAAACCTAGAGCCAGATCCTCAGTTACAAGAAGTAGGCGATCTCCCTCAGCAACCAACCCAAGCACAAGAAACAATAGCGATCGCCTGTCCCCTAGAGAGAAAAACTGATAGTAGCATTCTTACCATTACGGGTAGGGGTGGATTACCACCCCGCCCCCAAGAGTCATTAAGCGGAGAATCTTTAGTTAGATTTAATAATGGTGTCTCTCCGGCAGAAAGTATAAATACAACACCCCCAAAACACTCTACATTACCATCTCCAGCCCGTGGTTGGTATCTTAATCCTCAAGGTACAGTAGTTCTCTCCGCTCAAATCTCTGGAGTTAAAACCAATAATCAAACCTTAACTAATCTTGATTGTCATATAAATTAAACCTAAATAATCAAGAGAAATCTTAGGGGAAAAGTCGATATTGCCAATCTTTAGAACGCAAAATCAAGACGATGTTGACAACTAATCGGCAATGCTCAAACAATAGTTTGAATTCTAAGCCTTATAATCAATGAATCAAAGATTCAAATATTAAGCATAATGACCGTAGTTGTCTTTGGCAGTATCAATCTAGATTTAGTGGTAGAAGTCCCTCGTTTGCCCATAAAAGGAGAAACCGTAATTGGTCATCGTTTTTTTGCAGCAGCAGGGGGAAAAGCAGCGAATCAGGCAGTAGCCATAGCTAAATTAGGTATCCCTGTCAGCTTAGTTGGTCAAATTGGCGAAGATAGCTTTGGCAAAACCTTAATAGAAAGTTTAGAAACTGCAGGGGTAAATACTAGCGGTATTACAGTAAACTCGAGTACTTATTCTGGAATCGCTTCAATTGTAGTCGACGAAACAGGAGCAAATACGATCGCCTGTGCTGCGGGAGCCAATAATTTAGTCCGAGAACGAGAAATAGAACAATTGAAAAATTTGCTTCCTCAAGCAGAAATTGTGTTGCTTGAGTTGGGAGTTCCAATTGCTACGGTTTTAACCGCAGCTAGAGAAGCAAAAGCCCATGATTGCTTTTTAATACTCGACCCCGCCCCTGTAAACTCCAATTTACCTGAAGAACTCTTTAGTCTAGTAGATGTCATCACGCCTAATGAAGTAGAAGCTAGTCAATTAGTTGGTTTTACTGTAGATGGTGTCACTACGGCAAGACAAGCAGCATCTGTTCTGCACCAGATGGGAGTCAAAAACGTCATTATTACTTTAGGCGATCGGGGGTCATTCTACAGTACCGAAGAAGACAGTTATTGGATAAAACCTATTCCCGTATCTGTGGTAGATACAGTAGCCGCAGGAGACGCTTTTAATGGTGCATTAGCAGTTGCTTTGGCATCAGGCAAATCTTTAAGAGAGGCTGTACAGTGGGGTACAGTTGGCGGAGCTTTAGCTGTTACTAAAAATGGCGCTCAGTCTTCTCTGCCCAGCAAAGCTAATTTTCAAGAATTACTCAATCAACAAGTAATCTGGGACGAATGATTTTTAATGTAGATACTTAAAAATCATATTGAGCAGTTGAGTGCGGTTGAATGGTTTAGCTAAGCTGTCGGTTGCCCCAGCTATTCTAAATCTGGTTGAATTTACTAATCCTTGTGCCTCATCTAACATAATGATTGGAGTTGTTTTAAAATTATGATGATTTCTCAGTAATGAACACAATTCATAGCCATTGAGATTAGGCATATCAACATCTAGCAAAATTAGATCTGGTTTAAATTCAATTAACTCAGAAAAAGCATTGAGAGAATCTTGAATCCTCAGAATAGAAAATAAGTTTCGATCAAGGTTTTGTTCCAAATTATCTTGAATTAATTTACTGTCATCAACACAAGCGATATTCCAGTTATTCTCTAATACATGCACAGTTTGCTTACTATTAGAATTGACTTGAAAACCACTATCATCACTACGCCAGGTGGATTCTAATGTCAGATTAAGGTCTTTTTTTGGAGGTAATTTGGGCAGTTGATTAAAGGGAGGCTTAGGATCTCGCACCACGATAGTATTATCAAGCATAGAGGGGTACAAGATTTTAGCTACTACTAGTTCATCAAGATCTAAAATCGCGCTGATTTGACGAAAATTTAAACCTTTCAATAATTGGCAAATATTTTGGTTTTGTTCGGCTGTTAAATCGCCAATGGCTCTAGTTTTTTCCGTAACCAAGTATGGACGCTGATAAGAAGACCATATTTTTTCAGAAAAAGCCTGCCATGCCTCTAACCTTTTCTCACACTGTGTAATATAAGCTTGGATGTCAAATTGACATAATTCTGTAATCTGTTGTGATCTGGGTAAAAAACGATACTGACAATTGTCTGGTAGACATAGTAATGATTCAAATACTTCTCTAGTAATTCTTCTCAATAGGGTTATAGCTTCTTGAGAATCAAGATAACCTTGTTCTGCGAGCCAGATAATTCCCTGATAATCAGAAGGAAATTGAGTATATGTTTGCAAATCGTTTCTAAATCTTAACCGCGGTTGCTTAATAACTTCATTGCTTAACTTCGAGTTCTGATTGCTTAGACGACGTAAATGACGTTCTAATCTCTCAAAAGGAGCAAGAGAATTAGTCGCATAAATAAGCTTTCCTCTATTGAAATGGACAAAGAAATTAGTGGGATTATAAATAATCTGTAAACAACTATTCTCTTTTAAAGAAAATAGTTGCTCCAAAAGATCATCTAAGTTAGCAGTAAAAAATTGCTGTTTGTCTTTTTCTATATTGATGGGATGCGGTTGATTCATGCGCTCTCAAGGCTACTAAAGCAGTAACACTTTTAGAGTACCCATTTGCAACTTCTAAATAACATCAGCAAATAAATAAAAAAGCCTGATTGTCTTGAACTACATCAAGTATGTTGAGCTACGAATAAGTTAATTGCCTAAGTCAATTACAATTTCAATATTTAGGTGCTAATCTTGATTGTTTTGCAGAAATATCTTGAAAATAGACTAGGATTGCTAATCTGCCATCTTGCCAAAACATTCTATTCATGCTCCAATAAGTCAAATACTCACAGATTAGCTAAAATGAACTATATATTTATATAGTGGTAATCATGATGAAATTATTTTGAAATAGAGGTAGAGCAGTTAGATTTAGGAAAAATACTAGATACCCAGTGTGAATCAGCTTACTTATGATTATTTCTGATAAAGCTTACACAGTTGGTATGAACCTCTGAAGTCAGTTTTTACTTTTTATAATTCACATTTTAGACTTACTATATAAGCAACAAGTGCAAGCAATAGCTTACATTAATCAAACAATAAAATGACAACTGAAAACATACATCTACGTTCTGAATTTATCAATACTCAAGTGATTGCTCGTAACAGTGGTAAAAGGTTAGGAGTGGTTAAAGAGGTCTTGGTAGATATAGATCGCAGAGAAATTGTAGCTTTGGGACTAAGAGATAACTTACTTTCGGTTTCTGGTATCCCCAAGTATATGTATTTAGATAGCATTCGTCAGACTGGAGACGTAATTTTAGTAGATGATGAGAATGTTATCGAAGATATTGACATAGAAGCCTACAGCAAACTAGTTAATTGTGAGGTGATTACCGAAGCAGGAGAACCTCTGGGCAAAGTCAGAGATTTTCAGTTTGATGCGGAAAATGGAGCCATAAATTCTATTATTATTGCTTCTCTGGGAATTCCCCAAATACCAGAGCAGTTTATTAGTACCTATGAACTGTCTATTGAAGAAGTAGTTAGCAGCGGTCCTAATCGGTTAATTGTTTTTGAGGGTTCAGAAGAACGTATTGAGCAAATTTCTGTAGGTCTTTTAGAGCGTCTGGGTATTGGTCGTCCTCCTTGGGAAAGCGATCAAGAAGAGTATTATCCCCAAACTATTAAAGCTGAAAATCAACTGGGAACAGGAACTCCTATTCGTCCGCCAATTTCAACTCCAGTTGACACTAGAGAGCCTGTAATGGAAGAACGTTGGGATGATGATGAATGGCAAGAAGCTCGTGTTGCACCACCTCCTATTAAACAGCAGGCGGAGGCAATTCCTTATGAAGAAGATTACGAACAAAACAATTGGGAAGATGCTGAGCCTGAGGTTTATGATGCACCAGTATATGAAGCCCAGCCACCGGTCAAGGAGTATCAATACGACGAAACGATAACAGAGGATGTTTGGGATGACGACATCAAACCAGAGCCATATAATCCTCCTCCAGTAAATATTCCAGAAAAACAAAAGGCTCCTGAATATGAAGAAGAGCCAGGTTAATTTGGTAATCAGAGTAAGAGAGTAGACCAAACAGAAGAATGCTCATGCTCTCTTACTTATTTTTGCCTGGTGTTTCAAACCTTTACAGGTAACAGTTAGCCGTAAGGGCGAACCGCCGTTCGCCCCTACGATAATTATCTGTCTAACAAAATCTCTCATCATAGGTCAACTAATTGGAATGGCTAGATCACGAAAAACGGTTTCAATTGGATTTGCCAGCGCACTATTAATCACAACTTATACTTCAGGATGATTGTGAGGGGCAATACAGCCATCAGGAAGAAGAGCAATAGAAAGAGTTATGGAATAGTGCTGTATTTGAACTCGCCGAGCCTTAGTATGGTCTAGATTAATAACATCGTGAATTTTGACAGGCATCACTCCGTGAGGTGGAAATGCCCACCAACTACCATTTTGATAAAAAGGGTTAGTATAGCTATTTTTTTGACACCATCTTTGGCATACTGCTGCCGCTGCTGCCTCCAGATTGGGATAGATAACAGTTGATTGGGTATTGTTGTCCATCATAATTTTGGCTAAAGATTTAAATCTTTCAATCAAGCGATCGAAATCATTTCTTAAGCTTGCTATTTAAGTAATAATTTTGAAATATAAATACGGAAAAGCACAGAAATCAATATTTTTTAGTTGTTAATTAGCCCCAATATTTAGCATTTAGTGATTTATTATGTTATTACTTAAACTACTACCAAATCTATTATCTGAAACAACATATAATCCTCAATTATATAAAGCAAGAAAAAGACATAGTAATTTACCCAAAACTCAACACGATAAATTTTGTTGTTTAGCCGATCAAAATTACCAGCAAGCCCGCACTATTGCTCAACAAAGATATAGTGAATTGGCGCAGATGCTGCGAGCAGTTGTTAAAGAACACTATACATTAGCTGAACAAAATAAAATTAATAGTATTATTATCCAAATCATAGATATTCTGGCCAGTCAAGCTAATATCTTTCCTGATATGGATTACAAAAATGTTTGGTATATCGATCATTACGATCTCATTGAATTAGCTCGAAATATGGGTGTAGGAGATGAGACTTTGCCTCATTGGCAGGAAGAATTAAATAAGTATAATCGTTATCTTGAAATTTCTGCCTCAGATTTAGTAAAGATATTGTTAGATCTTGCCGAAGAAGCTCTGCTGGATGGCTATCAGTCGGGAACGAATGTAGATCAATGGTTTAGATATATTGCTAGAGAAACTTTAAAATCCCGCCAAAGATTATTTCGCTATCATCAAAAACGATCTGAAGCTTTTTACATCTCTCATCACAATCTCGGTATTGAAGACTAAGGTAACTAAACCTCATGACTAATCTCAGCGTCAATTTAAATAAAGTAGCTTTACTTAGAAATACTCGTAATATTGGTATTCCCAGTATTACTAGGATGGCACAGATATGTATTGATGCAGGTGCTAAGGGGATTACAGTTCACCCTCGACCGGATCAAAGACATATTAGACCTGGTGACGTTTACGACTTGGAAGAAGTAGTAACTGCGGTGGAATTTAATATTGAGGGTAATCCTTTAGAAGCTTCTTTTATGAAGATCGTGCGCCAAGTCAAACCAACTCAATGTACCTTGGTGCCAGATACACCAGATACCTTTACCTCCGATAGTGGTTGGGATTTGACGAAAGATCAAGAACGTTTAAAACCAATTATTCAAGAATTACAGAGTCTTGGTAGCCGAGTTAGTTTGTTTATGGATGCTGATATTGAGCAAATTAGCCTTGTTCCTGCTACTGGTGCAGAGCGGATCGAACTCTATACCGAGCCTTATGCAACTGCTTTTCGTGAAAAGCAGAATTTAGAATTTATTTGGCAACAATTTGCCAATGCAGCCCAAAAAGCTCAAGAATTAGGTCTGGGAGTTAATGCTGGACACGATCTCAATCTTGATAATCTCGCTAAATTTTGCACTATTCCTAATATCTTAGAAGTTTCTATCGGTCATGCACTGACAGCAGAAGCTTTAGAAATGGGTTTTTCTCATACTGTCCAGGAATATATCAAGATCTTAAGTAAATCAGCTTGATAAAGTATTAGCGTTGAGGTTAGAAGTTCGAATTGCGGCTTGGAATAAGAAATATTTAAGATCTCAGAAATTAGTTGTCAGTCCCAACCAAAAAAGTTCAGACTGAAATAAATATATTGAGGGTCTTGTTTGAGTGAGGTATTATCCATCATATGGTATTTCAAGAGGGGCAAGTTTTACACTCTAGATATCAACTGCAAAGACAATTAGGGCGTACTGCCGCAGGACATCAAACTTGGTTGGCAATAGATCGGACTAATACACAATCAGTGGCGATTAAGTTGTTGGCATTTAATCCGCAAATGCGTTGGGAAGAGTTGAAGCTTTTTGAAAGGGAGGCTCAAACTTTAAAAGCTCTCGATCATCCCCGTATTCCTAAATATTATGATTATTTTGACCTTGATCGAGAATTGGGGCAGGGTGTACCTTGGTTTGCTTTGGTACAACAGTATATTCCTGGTTTGTCTTTACAAGAATCATTAGAACAAAACCATCATTTTACCGAAGATGAAATACTTAATATTGCCAAACAAACTCTGGATATTTTAATTTACTTACATCAACTCAAACCATCAGTATTACATCGAGATATCAAACCTAGTAATTTAATTCTGGGACAGAATGATTGCATATATTTAATTGATTTTGGAGCAGTTCAGGCTCAGGCTGCCGTAACAGGAGTAACGTTTACCGTAGTCGGGACGGTAGGTTATGCCCCCTTGGAACAGTTTTGGGGAAGAGCGGTTGAAGCTTCAGATTTATATGCCCTTGGGGCTACTTTAATTCATTTATTAACGGGAAAATCTCCTGCGGATTTACCTCAAAAAGACTCTCGAATTCAATTTCGCGATCGCATTAATCTAAAATCAAATTTTATTGATTGGCTCGAAAAAATAACGGAATTAACGGTAGAAAAACGCTTTCAAAAAGCCTCAGAGGCTAAAAAAGCCCTAGTATCAGGAAAATTTGAGTATCATCCCCAAACCTCATCGTTTACTTCAGAAAGAAAAACTGTCTTGGGAACAACAATTCAACAGCCTATACCTTTTACATTAATTGAGTTAAAAAAGGGGCAAAGACAATTAGAAATAAGAATCCCCGCCGGTGGATTTAATAGAATTGATGAGATTTTTAATAATGGCTGTGCTGGGTTACTTAGCTATTTTGTGTTATTTAGTTTCTCTCTTGGATTTTCTGTAGCTATTCCTGGGTTATCTTCAATATTTTTCTTAATAATATTAGGTCAACTGGGACTTCTAATGGGTTCAAAAACTGAAATTTATCTTGATACAAATGCAACTAAAATATTCAGTAAAATTTTCGGTTTACAATATAGTAGGACAGTTTGCTCGAGCCAAAAAATAGAGGATGTTTTTGTACAGCGTACTGGCTCGATTTTTCAGGTAGCATTACGCGGGCAAGAGCGCATTTACAATTTAGGAGGTGCATTGAAACAAGATGAAGCAGCTTGGTTGGTGCAAGAAATCAAAGCTTGCTTAAATCTAAGATGATGATGGATGGGCATAAACTTTCCCAATTACTAATGATTACTTAATTAAAAATTGATAATTGGTAGATCTACCTTAAACTCAAGCTATCTTAAATAACAGATAAATTTACCTAAAAATAATTTTGAATTATGTTCGGCAAGTCTCCTCGTGAACCACAAAAGCCCAAAGCATCTGATCTTCAAGACATCAAACTCTCACCACCAGCTAATTCACCACCAGCTAATAATGTCAATTCAACTTCTCCTCAAGATACGCTCCTACAGACTGAGACCGTTAACATCGAAGAGGAAGAAAATGAACTGGTTAGCACCGTAGAAAAAATTAGCCGAATAGCCTCTCCCTACTTTGTAGTCGTAGTTGGTTTGGTCTTATATGAAAACAACTTTCTGATTGGCACAATTTTAATTTTGGTAGGTTTACTTTCTTTGCTGAAAGTTTCTACCAAGGATGTGGGTAATTTCTTAGATTGGCTCAAAAATTTCTTGGGGTTAGGAAACCAATAATAGCAATAATAAAGTACTGGGGTATTAACCCCAGAATAAAATATTTTCTTTTATTAAATAAGTTTAAATTTGTTATCAATTAAATTTGCCAAGCTTTTTGTAATCGAGTCCAAACCGTCGCTACTGTTTGTTTGACTTCGTTTTGGAAACTCCATCTTTGAAAGGCTCTTTCGTATGCTTCTCCATGGGACTGATAAGCTTTCCAGCCGCTTAAAGCTAATCCTAATCCCCAAAATAAGAGTATGTATAAAGACCAAGAAAGAGTACCAGCAGCGATTAAATTTAAGGAGATTAAAAAGATATTGACGATCGCGAATTTAGTAGCTTTCTGCTTGAAGTTTTGACGACGATAGATATCAAAAGCACGACGTTGATGCTCGTCAGCCTTCCCTACTAACCAATCTTTTTCAGCAGCTTGGATTGTGGAATTGCTAATGTCTAGCTCACCAGCAATTTCCCACAATTGTTGTCGTGTCAACTCCTCATCGGTATTATGGCGGGCGATCGCAATCTGGAGAATCTGCTGAATATCTTCTTGACTATAGGATTCAGGGTATTGTGGAGTAATGTCTGACATAGTAATTAGAAGTCTCTCTATTATTTATTATGCCTAAGATGCCTCAAATTGTTACCGTAACTTTTGGGACGGTTTTTACTATACAACAGATAGATCAATTCTAGTTTACGGTTCGTTACAATTTTAATAATTCAATTAGCAAGCGAAAATAAATAAAACCTCTCATTAAATATGAGAAATAATATTTCACAATTTAGACAGGAGCATGCCATGAACGGCAACATTCGGATCGGTAATTTATTTGGTATCCCATTTTTTATTAACCCCTCGTGGTTTTTTGTGTTGGGTTTAGTTACTTGGAGCTATGGCTCTAGTTTAACTAGTTTCCCCGAATTAACAGGTATTATGCCCTGGTTTTTGGGTTTAGTTGCTGCTCTGTTGTTATTTTCTTCGGTATTAGCTCATGAACTAGGTCATAGTTTTGTCGCGATCGCCCAAGGAATTCCTGTCAAATCGATTACTCTATTTATCTTTGGTGGTTTGGCGACTCTAGAAAAAGAATCAGAAACCCCCTTACAGGCATTTTTAGTGGCGATCGCTGGACCTGTAGTTAGTCTGTTACTTTTTATTGCTTTTAGTTTGATAGCGGGAAATCTGCCCCTTAGTTTGCCCTTAAAGGCGATCGTTTCTTTGGTGGCATATCTTAATCTCATCTTGGCAGTTTTCAATATGATTCCTGGATTACCTCTAGATGGTGGAAACGTCCTCAAATCTATTGTTTGGAAAATTACGGGCAACCCTAACAAAGGAATAATTTTTGCCGGAAGAGTTGGTCAGGTAATCGGTTGGTTGGCAATTTCTCTGGGTCTTCTATCCGTATTAGGTATTAGTCAAATAGGTAGTATTTGGACTTTACTAATTGGTGTGTTTTTATTACGCAATGCTGGTTTTGCGGCTCAATCCGCTACAGTACAGGATAAATTGAGTCAATATACTGCTCAAGATGCAGTGATCCCTGATAGTCCTATTGTTAATGATAATCTCACCGTCAGAGAATTTGTGAATGAATATGTCATTGGTAAAGAGCGTTGGAAAAAGTTTTTAGTTGTGGATCAAAATCAACTATTAAAGGGTGAGATCGCAACCGAAGATTTTAAAAAAATTCCTACTTCTCAGTGGAATGAAACCTATATTAGCGAAATAGTTAAACCGATCCCTGAAGTTGATACTATCCCCGCCAATACCTCTTTATTGGAAGTTGCCAAATTAATTGAAACCAAAAACACTCGTGAACTAGTGGTAATCGGAGAAGCAGGAGAAGCGATCGGGTTATTAGAGAAGGCTTCAATTATCAACCTGATGCTGAAGGAACAGTTAGGACAAAATCCAAATCAAGTTGAAACAGAGACAAAAGAGCCAGAAGAAATATTATTAGAAGGCAAAAGTTAGATTGATCGCTCTACCAAACTCATTTGGTAGAGCTAAATTAATTAGTCTGTAGTGCCAGTTTGCAAAGATTTCTCTGCAACTTTAGTCCACTCAGTATGAGAAAACTCCCCTCTGGGACGATCTACTCGCTCATAAGTATGGGCCCCAAAGTAATCCCTTTGTGCCTGAGTTAGATTTTGCGGTAAGCTTTCACGACGATAGCTATCAAAATAGTCTAGAGAAGAACTGAAAGCAGGAACAGCGATCCCCATGCTATTAGCAGTAGTCAGAACTTCACGCCAAGCAGACTGACGATCTAAAATTGATTGTTTAAATTCAGGTGCTAGAAGAAGATTGGGTAAATCAGGATTTTCATTAAACGCTTTTTTAATCTTGTCTAAGAAACCAGCCTGAATAATACAGCCTCCCTTCCAGATCCGGGCTATTTCCGGCAAATTAAGATTAAAGCTAAATTCACTTGAAGCCTTGCTCAATAATGCCATTCCTTGAGCATAGGAACACATCTTAGAACAGTAAAGAGCATCTCTGACTTTGTTGATGAATTCTTGCTTGTCGCCTTCATATTTGGCGGTCGGCGCCGTAATTTGTTTTGATGCAGCCACCCTTTCATCTTTATAGGCAGACATTACACGAGCATTGACTGCCGCATAAATAGTGGGAATTGGTACGCCTAACTCTAGAGAACTTACTACAGTCCAGCGTCCTGTTCCTTTTTGCCCTGCTGCATCGAGAATTGAATCTACCAGAGGTTTATGAGTCTTAGGATCGTTATTACTGAAAATATCGGCAGTGATCTCAATTAAGAAGGAATTTAGTTCATCAGTGTGATTCCACTGGCTAAATACTTCTTGTAACTCTTGACCAGATAAGTCGAGGATATTTCTCATTAGGTCATAGGCTTCAGCAATGAGCTGCATATCGCCATACTCAATGCCATTGTGAACCATTTTGACGTAGTGACCTGCACCACCAGGGCCAATATAAGTAACACAAGGACCATCATCTACCTGTGCCGCAATTTTAGTTAAGATTGGCTCTAAATCTCGATAACCTGCTTCTGTGCCACCAGGCATCAAACTAGGGCCATTAAGTGCGCCTTCTTCGCCGCCACTGACCCCCATACCGACAAAACCTAGCCCAGTAGATTCTAAATCTTTGGTTCGTCTTTCAGTATCTTCATACAGAGAGTTACCACCGTCAATAATGGTATCCCCTTTGTCTAACATGGGTCTTAATTGATCGATAACTGCATCTACTGGTTTTCCTGCTTTGACCATCACTAGAATATTGCGAGGACGTTCTAAAGTCTGAACAAATTCTTCTAAGGAATAAGCAGCTTTGATATCTTTGCCTTGCGCTCTTTCTGCCATAAATTTTTCGGTTTTGGCAGCAGTACGGTTATAGACAGCAATAGGAAAACCGCGACTTTCTACGTTTAGGGCGAGATTTTCCCCCATCACGGCTAAACCAATTACACCAAAAGTTCTTTTTGCCATAGTTATATATCTTGCCCCAAGGGTTTCTTTACTTATTTAACGGTCGAAAAAATAAAAATCTAGAAAATGACTAGCTCTCAAGTCTTTCTAGAAAAAGGCTAACGCAATTTCCCTGCTAGAGTTTCGTTTTTTAATTAACTCTTTGATTTTCTATAGAGATCGCATCTTCTGATTCGCCGGTAGATGATTTGAATTTGGCAGCTATCTGTTCCCTTTGGTTGATCAGGTAGATACTGATGATAGTTAAGAATACACCGCAAGATTGGAGAGAAGTTAAAACTTCTGACAGAATGATTGTGCCAAATAATAAGGCAAAAATTGGTGTGAGAAAGGTTAAAGCACTAAGGCTAGTAAGATTGCCTTTAGATGCCAAATAAAAGAAGATTCCATAGGCGATCGCGCTACCAAATACTGTCGCATAACCCAACGCTAACCAGCCTTCCACGGTAATATTAAGCCACTGCTGGGATTCTTGTAGCCAAGATAAACCAAATAAAGGTAAGCCTCCCAAGATCATATGCCAACCTGTTGCTACTACGGGATCGCTATAACGGCTCACAAAGGGGATCATTACCGTACCTACTGCCATTGATAAAGAAGCTAATAACATTAGCCATTCCCCATTATCAAATAAGCCCAACCAACTTAGTTCAATTACTTCTAGATTGCCCTGGAAGATCCCATATATCCAGTGATCGGGAATACCAATCAAACTGATGCCTAAAATTCCAATACTTAGACCTAACCAACCCCAAAAGCCGATAATTTCGCCAAATAAGAAACTAGATAGCAAGGCAACCGCCAAGGGTTGAGAATCAATCATCACAGAACCTAGTCCTGCTCCAGTTTTGACAATTCCCTGGGCTAAAAATCCTTGAAACATCGCTCCGTCAACTAGGGCAAAAACAATAATCCATAACCAAGCTTGCCAAGTTTTTGGCTGAGGTAGTTTTAAGATAACTGCAACTAATAAAACTAAAATTCCTGCCGGTACTAATCGTACCCCCGCCATGAAAAAAGGTGTTGTGAAGGGAATAACTCCTTTCATAGCTACCATAGCTGTTCCCCAGAGGAAAAAGGGCGCAATTAACAGCAAAGCTTTAGGAATTGAAGAATTTGGGTTGGAACTTAGTTGCATTAAACTTGAAATAACAAATTACTTGTATTATGAGTTTACTTAATTCTCAGGAAGTTTGTATTTTTGTTAAGTATACTTAGGTATCGGCGATTACGCGTCCGCGCGATGGCGAAGCCGAGTCCTTTAGGGTACCCTTCGGATCGCCTAACCTACCCAGATAGGTTAAGATTCGTGTGCTCAACTAAAATTTAGCTCAATACAAAAATATTTAATTAGTTATTAACAGCAATGCTTTCGTTAAGTGATGTGAGCACTATTTTCGCCAGAGAAAATTTGTCCAAAATAGCTTTGTGGGGTGGGCAGATATCAAACTACTATTTAATATGTAACAGAATCAATTTTACCAAGTTACTCATGTTAGCCAACTCAAATATCATTCAAATGAAGTATCTTTATTGCAAGTGATTAGCTCGAAAAAAGATATACTGTTTCAACCATAAACCAGAGCTTGTATTTGATGAAAAATTATTAGTAAATAATTAAGTAATATTACCCCCTTAAAGTTACTATGAATAACAATAAAATATCTAATAAAAATCTGAAGCAAGGTTTAGGATTTTTTACAGCAGCAGTCGATGCGGTCTTAATATATAATTTTAGTCAGGATTTATCGGATATAAAACTATTTATACTTAGATTACTCTTAACTATTTTCATTAGTGCAGGTATTTGGTTGGTAATTTGTTACGTCATAGATAAACTTGAAACTACCAATGAATAGTAATAATCAATTATTACTTGGACTATAAAATTAATTAGAAATTGTATTCTTATTCTTTGTCCCATAGCTCAATTTAAAGCCGATAAGATTTGTTTGGCTAAAAATATTTATTTTTATCAGCTTTACCTGTAAGGTTTTATTTAACATTTATTTTCTGTTGACTGTTAAATATGAAAACCTTATTTAAAAGCTCATTTAGAGATGCTAAACAATCTTTATTCCAAAGGCAACAAATCAAAATACCTTCAGTGAAAAGATTCGTCTGGTTTGTAATAGTATGTTTATTAATTTATATAGTTGCTGCCATAATTTTTGTTCCTAATGGGGATCGCGATTTTTACTTTAGTAAAGAAGAAGGAGCAATTACTGCCTTATCAGCGATAATGTTAGCAATAACTAGTGGTTTAGCATGGGTAGCATTTTTCTTGTCCAATACAAAAGAAAACAAGCTCTCTTATTTTTGGCTATTAGTAACTATGGGTTTTGGTTTTTTCGCTTTAGATGAGTTACTCGGATTTCATGAGAAACTAGGTAATTTAATTACAATTTCTTCAATTGGACCAGCAGAAGTATTTCGCAATTGGAATGATTTAATTGTGATTGTATATGGTGTTATTGCTTTATTAGTTGCCATTTACTTTTTACCTGAAATTTTACGCTATCCTCTTTTTGCAGAAATGTTATCCACAGCATTTTTGTGCTACTGTCTTCATACTCTGATAGATTCAACTCAAGAAAAAAGCAATATCGGGCGAATTTTGGAAGAATCAGCTAAAGTGTTCAGCTCCACTTTTTTTGCGATCGCTATGTTTGTTGGGTTATTAGGAGTACTAAGCGTTAACTTTTCCAAGCAGAAACTAGAAATTGAGAGGAGCAAGAGTTACTAAAACTGACTAATAGTAAAAAATTCAGGATCGAGCTATTTTTATCTCGAATTATTCAAAATAAGATTTAGTAAAGCGATCGCTCTATTTATTTGTATTGATAAGAAAGGCGATCGCTCATTATTTAACCGTAATGATATTTGCAAGTCAAAATGATTATCTCGTCATTGGTCACTTTGTAAACTAGGCGATGTTCGCGATTAATTCTTCTCGACCAATAACCACTAAGATCGTGCTTGAGTGCTTCTGGTTTTCCTAAGCCTTGAAAGGGATGGCGATCTATATCTTTGATAAGTTCGATAATTTTGCGATGTATTTTCTGATCTAGCTTTACCCAGTCATTAAAATCTGCAAATGCAGATGATTCAAAGACTATTTTTCTACTCATCCTAAGTCTTCTAAATCGATTTCGACTAAATTAGTCTTATTGTCTATATTAGTTTTTGCTTGCATCAATCTTTCTCTATTGGCTTCAGACTTAAGTAGGTATTCAGTCTCATCTACTTCGTAAACGATGATCTCTATGTCTTTATCTTTATAAGTTTCTTTCAATCCCGCGATGAATTGCTCGTCTAATTCATTAGCTTTCAATCTATAGGTACTCTGCATTATGGCTATCACCCTATCACTATCTATATCTATAGTTTTTATCATAAGCAGAAAACTGAGTCGGGATATCGTATGATGCGAGCCAAAGGCTGAGCGAAATGTAATCGCTTGTTTAGTGTTGGACAGGGCGATGCCTGAGCCTTCGGCTTGCTCCGCAAACGGTTAGCTACGCGATCGCAATTTAAGTCAAGAAATTATTTAGAACCTAGTACTTCTAGCAAACCAACCTACTACCCCTGCAATAATAATGAATGCTATTTGTCTCCAGTTTTTAAGTTCTCCAAACTTCTCTGAAATATCAGGTAATTTACTCTCTACAGTACCCAATCGTTTTTCTGTTGAATCAACTTTAGTTTCTACTGCTACAAGTCTTTTATCGATTGAGTCTACTTTTTCTGTTAGCTTTTCAACTTTGCCATCGAGTCGATCAAAGCGATCGCTAATGAGATTTTTGAGTTCTTTTAATTCTGTACTTTGTTTGGTTGCCATTGGTATACTGGGGATAAGTTTAAACTTAGGGAAGCTTCTAGATGTCCAGTCGGGAGGCTTCCTTTTTAATTGTATTGTCTCATCGCATTTCTTATGGATACGGCGATCTGTGATTTGCGATTACAAAGTTAGCCGTTTGCGGAGCAAGCCGAAGGCTCAGGCATCGCTTTTGTGATGTATAGAAATAGAAAAGGCGATCGCGGTATGAAGTAATAAATTTATTTGGGATGAACTGGTGCCAAGTCACAGAGAAGACTAAAGAGTTATTAAACTATAAATATCCAGTAACTATAAATATCCAGTAACTATAAATAAAATAGCTAAATATAAGTCTAATGGAAGAACTTATACAGTTACGAGAAAGCATTGAGAAAAAAGATTTAGTAACTGCTTTGCAAATTGTTGATGAACTAGAAGAAATGTCTGTAGAAGATAAGCTCAACAAAATCTTTAGCTACATGATTATTTTACTTCTACACTTAATTAAAGAAGATGCTGAAAAACGACTAACTAAATCTTGGAAGCTTTCTATCAATAATTCAGTTAAACAGATAAATAGAACTAATAAGCGACGCAAATCTGGAGGGTATTACGCCAAGAAAGCCGACTTAATTGAGATAATGAATGATGCTTTTGAACTTGCTCTTGAAGGTGCGGCAATTGAAGCATTTGGTGGTGCTTATGATGAACCAGAATTATTGAATTTAATTGATGTAGAGCGAATTAAGGATAAAGCTATTTCTTTACTAGATTATTCAAAATAATGCGATCTCCATATTGTGTAGAGATGTAAAGGCGATTACGCTCCGCGTAGCCTTCGGATCGCCTTAATTTCAATTTTATACGGCAATTTCAAAGACTTGAGCGTTGTTGTCTAGTTCCAAATCGGCTTCATCCACAGACAAACATCCTTCTACTGCTTCATAAATATTTTGTAGCAACTCTTCAAAAGTATCTCCTTGAGTAGCACAACCCGAAATTACGGGGACTTCTGCCCAAAATCCCCCTTCTTCTGCGGAGTGGATAACAACTTTTAGTGTCATAGTTGGATTAAATTTACATAGCTATTTATACATTATATGTTTGGTGTAACGTCAGAATGCTTAGATGCGATCGCTTGTTTGATGTAGAGAAGTGCGAGCGCAAAATTGCAAAGAGACAACAGTTTATAAAAGTTTCAAAAAACTATCTAAATCTATTTTTGCTTGCTTGAGAATTTTAGCTAATGTAGAGCGTTTTACTGGCTTGTGTGCGGGAACTGTTATTTTTAGAGTTTCATCGAGTAGCTTTTTTTCTAGTCTAATATGACTGCCCCGTTGACGAACGACTATCCAACCATCTCTTTGTAAAGCAGCAAGAATTTTTTTATAAGAAAGACTGGGAACTTTGCTCATATAACCAATTCCCGAACAATTACATCTTGGTTTTCTGTGATGTCTGTTTCTACAGGTTCGAGGTATAGTTCTATTGCTTCCTGAATGTTTTCCATGGCTTCATCAACATCATTTCCTTCGCTGATACAGCCAGGTAAAGCTGGAACATAGACTGTGTATCCACCTTCTTCACTAGGTTCTAAGATGATTTGTAATTTCATAGCTAGTTTTTAAGATTTTTTGACACAATAATTATGTCAATTGTAAACAGATATCGCTTGTTTGATGTAGAGAAGTGCGAGCGCATTTTTGAGCAAGAGAGTTATTTTATTTTTATCTCGTGCAGAGGCGCAAAGAAAAATCGCTAAGAGTTTATAAGTTATTAACGATACGAGTAGAGTAACAAATTCATTATCAGTCTTTGAAAAAATTTATCATTAAAAAAAAGTTGGCTTTCTAATTGCAGGTTCTATATGCTTGAGAGTAAGTCATCCCTTTATCTTGACTTACCATCATACATAAATCTACAAGTTCTTGAACTGAATCAATAGTTTCTCCTACTGATGAACGTTCTTTTACAGAATTAATATATTCCGAACTTTTATAATAATCTGAGCTATTATAGCCTGTCTGTTGTGTAACTACTTCATTTTGTTGACAACTAAAGAAAATTATTCCAATACCAACTATCAAAACTACTAATGGATGATCTTCTTTTTTCTTTTTGGATACCTTTTTGCTAGAAATATTTGATTTTTTCACAAGCTTTCCATCGATTAACTCATGAGTATCTTTCATTGATTCTGGAATTTTTATGATTCTGGATGGCATTTTATCCTATCTCCTATAATCAAATAGACTTTATTAACTTGTTGCTTTAGTAATCAATACAATATAAGCGAAACATTTTTGTTTTACAGTGATATCAATCATAAGAAAATGAATAAAAAAAGAGCGAACTATGTTCGCCCATAAAATTTAAATATTCTAGTTCAGTTGTATTAATTTTAAGCAGCAACTAATTCTTTCTCAGTCTTAGATAACTCATTCAACAACGCACTAACATTAGCTTTCGCATCGCCAAATAACATTTGGTTATTATCCATATAGAATAAAGGATTATCTACCCCTGCATAACCAATACCTAGACTACGCTTCATTACGACAACATTTTGAGCTTTCCAAACTTCCATTACAGGCATACCTGCAATAGGGCTAGTTGGATCATCTAGTGCGCTAGGGTTAACCGTGTCATTTGCACCAATTACCAAAACTACATCAGTATCAGCGAGATCATCGTTGATTTCTTCCATTTCCAATACGATGTCGTAGGGTACATTAGCTTCTGCTAACAAGACGTTCATATGTCCTGGCATTCTTCCCGCTACTGGGTGGATGCCGAAGCGAACTTCTTTACCCTGCTTACGGAGGATTTTTGTAATGTCAGATACGGAGTGCTGCGCTTGAGCTACTGCCATTCCGTAACCAGGTACAATGACCACGCTTTTGGCATCGTTAAGTAATTCAGCGACTTCTTCTACGTTAGTAGCTGTCGCCTCACCCATGGGCTTAACTTCCCCGGCAGGAGCAGCATCACCTGAACCTTCACCGAATCCACCAAGGATAACGCTGATAAAGGAACGGTTCATCGCTTCGCACATGATGTAGCTGAGGATAGCCCCACTACTGCCAACTAAGGCTCCAGTTACGATTAATACGTCGTTAGAGAGCATGAAACCAGCAGCAGCAGCAGCCCAACCAGAGTAGCTATTAAGCATGGAGATTACCACAGGCATATCTGCGCCACCAATACCCATGACTAAGAGAAAACCAAGAATACCGGCTAACCCAGTCATGATTAGCAATGGTTGCAAGCCGTTTTCTGTTCCCATAAACTGCACGCCGAGATATACTGAACCAACTAATAAAGCGATGTTGATTAGATGACGAGCGGGTAATGCTAAGGGTTTACTGCCAAGGGAACCATTTAATTTACCAAAGGCGACTACCGAACCGGTAAAGGTAACAGCACCAATAAAGATCCCGATAAAGATTTCTAGTTCGTGTATGGTGGCTTCCACACCCACTAGAGATGCATCTGGGTTTAAATAAGTAGCAAAACCTACTAAAACCGCAGCCAAACCTACGAAACTGTGCAAAATAGCTACCAATTCGGGCATAGCAGTCATGGCTACTCTCGCAGCGAGAATTGAGCCGATAATCGCCCCAGGAACGATCGCCACAATTAAAGTTCCATAGCCGTTAACTTGCGCACTAAGAGCAGTAGCGATAAACGCGATCGCCATACCGATAATGCCGAATAAATTACCCTGACGGGCAGTTTCCTGGTTCGATAATCCTCCCAGACTGAGGATAAACAAGGCACTGGCAGCTATATAAGCCACCGCCACAAGATTATTTGTCATATTTGTAAAAATGAAGGTCAATTATGAAAACGTATTGGTAGAGGCGAACAGCCCTAAAGAGTGCAGTAGTCGCTCTTTACTGGAAACCAACAAGACCGCGCTACCTTACTGTTCGCCCTTATATGGGATATGCATATTGATTATTTCTGGAACATTTTGAGCATCCTTTGGGTAACGAGAAAACCACCAGAGATGTTGATTGTTCCCACCAGAATGGCGATCGCACCTAGAATTACTGAAGGTGAGGTAATTTCTCCTGATATCTGCAACATACCACCCAAAATAATAATGCCGCTAATAGCATTGGTGACACTCATTAGAGGAGTATGCAAAGCAGGGGTTACGTTCCAAATTACCTGATAGCCAATAAAGCAAGCTAGCACAAAGACAGTAAAGTGAGACAAGAAAGAAGTTGGCGCACCGATACCAATTCCCAGTAAGGCCAAACCAGCCAAAATTACCCAGAGAATTCCACTGGATTTTTTCTTTTCTTGAGTCTCAACCTCTTTGATAGTTGCTTTGGGTTTTGGAGCAGGTGTAGGAGAAGGATTAGCAATTTTTGGCGGAGGCCAAGTTACTTTTCCTTCATGAACAATTAGCGCACCCCGAACTACTTGATCTTCATAATCAACTTGATAATCTTCAGCTCCACCCATGTCTTTGAGCAAGTGCCACAGGTTGGTGCCATAAAGCTGACTTGACTGGGCAGCCATACGACTGGGTAAATCGGTTAAACCGATAATGGTTACGCCGTCATATCTATAAACTTCGTTGGGTCTAGTGACTTCACAGTTACCACCCTGTTCAGCAGCTAAATCTACTATCACCGAACCTTCCTTCATCATTTCTACCATGTCAGTAAGAATGAGTTTGGGGGCTGGTCTGCCTGGTATAAGAGCAGTAGTAATAATAATATCGATCTCTTTAGCTTGCTCTCTAAAGAGTGCCATTTCTGCATCGATAAATTCTTTACTCATGGTTTTGGCATAGCCACCAGTACCAGTACCATCTTCTTCAAATTCTAATTCTAAAAATTCTGCACCCAGACTTTCTACTTGTTCTTTAACCGCAGGACGAGTATCGAAAGCTCGTACCACTGCGCCCAGACTTCTAGCTGCACCGATCGCCGCCAGACCTGCAACCCCGGCACCAATGACCATTACTTTCGCAGGAGGCACTTTCCCTGCAGCAGTGATTTGTCCAGTAAAAAATCGACCAAAGTTATTTGCCGCCTCGATTACTGCCCGATATCCAGCAATGTTAGCCATCGAAGATAGAGCATCCATCTTTTGAGCTCGACTGATCCTGGGGATCGCGTCCATTGCCAAAACTGTAGCGTTGCGGGATGCTAACTTATTTAGTAGCTCTTCATTTTGAGCTGGTCCAATAAAACTAACAATTGTTTTTCCTTCAGGCATTACCGATATTTCCGAATCTTCAGGAGCACGTACCTTGAGAATAATATCGGCCTCTGACCATAGAGAAGCTGCATCTGGAACAATTTTGCAATCTGCTTCTTGATAAGCTTGGTCAGTAAAGTTAGCTGCTGAGCCAGCATTACTCTCGACCAGAATCTCAAAGCCTAATTTTTGTAATTTTTTAACCGTGTTGGGAGTGGCAGAGACACGACACTCATTGGGATATATTTCTTTAGGAATACCAATTTTGCGAGGACTTTCTTTACGCCCTTCGATTTGTTGGCTATCCTGTTCTTGTCTATCGACGGTTGCAGTCATAGATTCTCCTGATTTTGTTGATATGCGAACAATATAGAGAGTAAAAAAAATACTCCAGCAATAGTAAATGCTGATGGGCAGAATTTTTTAGCAATATTAGCAGTATTTTTGTAGAGATAGAAGACTGAGATCTACATAATATAGATTTTACTGAAACTTGAATTTGTATTTTGACTAATCGGCTCTAGGCGATTACCTTTTATATTCTAATGTGTTCTAATTAAGAAATCTTATAGGTAAAATTACCTCCTTTCAGTAAGATACGAAACTTGATTTTAAAATGATCCCCGTTACGGCTTAGCAATCTTTAACTTATCTTCGGGATTACATTTAACCATAACTTGTGTTTCTGATGATTTTTGCTCGACTCTACCTAATAAAATATTCCTAGATAGTTTTCCATCATAATCAGAAAACTAGAAATAATGGAAAAAAATTGCAGATGAAAATTGGTATTGTTGGCTTGGGTTTAATTGGCGGTTCTTTAGGATTAGATTTGCGATCGCAAGGACATCAAATCATCGGTATATCACGGCAAGATGTTACCTGTCAAACTGCGCTTAAGCAAGGTATTGCTGATCGAGCTAGTACCAAATTTACTTTACTTCAAGATGTGGAAATAGTAATAGTCTGCACTCCCATTGCCGCGATCGCCTCTACAGTTAAGCAAATCATTCCTCATCTCCATCCCGATACGATCATTACTGATGTTGGTTCTGTGAAATATCCAATTGTCGAAACCTGTAGCCAGCTATGGTCAAACTTTATTGGAGGACATCCCATGGCAGGTACAGCCCAAAGTGGTATTGATGCTGCCCAGGCTAATTTATTTGAGGGTGCGGCTTATGTTTTTACCCCTACTGAGAAAACTAAATTTGAGGATTTGGAAAGGCTAAAGGCGATCGCTCTAGATTTAAATGCCATTCCTTACATCTGTGATGCTCAAATTCATGATCGAGCAGTTAGCTGGATTTCTCATTTGCCCGTGATGGTCAGTGCCAGCTTAATTAAAGCCTGTCTCCAGGAAACACCAGAGACATTAGAGTTAGCCCAAAATCTTGCTAGTTCTGGATTTCGTGATACCAGTCGTGTAGGAGGCGGAAATCCAGAGTTAGGGGTGATGATGGCAAAGTACAATCGAGCAGAATTATTGCGATCGCTGGCACAATACCGTGATAATTTAGATCAAGTTATAAATTTAATTGAAGGCGAAAAATGGCAAGATTTAGAACAAGTGCTAGATATTAATGGAGAAGCTAGACCAAAGTTTTTAAATTAAATGATTATAATATTTTTCTATTGCTAGAGTTTGAGCAATCTAAATTAAATTTCTGCTGCAAAAGATGGAGGACTCGTTTTTCTTATCTTCAACTAATAGTTAATAACCAATTTAGACTTACCAAACGACGATCCATAGTAGCTAAAGTCAAATCTAATTCCACTGCTGTAGCAGCAATAAATCGATCCGCAGGATCTTGATGGGATAGTTCTAATTGTCGCGATCGCATAGAAATTTCGTAGGTTAAACGCGCTTCTTTAAAGTCCAAACTACGTAAATACTTTTTTACCCAAACTATAGGTTCAGAATCCAGCTCAATTCTTCCCTTTTCCGCTAAGATCAAAGTTTCCCATACACTAATAGGAGAAAGCCACAACTCCGTGTCTGACGCTGACATTAGCTCCTGTAAGTTTTCTGACAAGCGATTATTTCCTTGTAGATACCATAGCCAAATATGAGTATCAAGGAGTAACTTCAACTCAATACCTCCCATTCAGATAAGCCTAAAGCTGGCTCGACTATATCTCCTTGAATTTTAATTTTTCCTTTGGCAATTCCAAATCCTTTTCTAGGTTTCTGGTTTTCCACAGGATTGATGATTACCAATGGTTTTCCGTGACGAGTTACCGTTAATCTTTCCTTAGTTCTACTCACCTCATCTAATAAACTCAGGCATTCAGCTTTGAAAGTCGATATCTGAACTGTTTTCATTTAGATTAACTATAACTATAGTAATTGACTATAGTTATAATAATAGTACCAATTACAAAAATTAGAGCGATCACACGGGAAGTTTGATGTTTCATTTACTAGTGATAGTTAGCACAAATAAATCTTAGCTAGCTCTGGATTTCGAGATACTAGTCGTGTCGGAGGGGGGAATCCAGAGTTAGAGGTGATGATGGCAAAGTATAATCGAGCAAAATTATTGCGATCGCTCAAACAATATCGTGATAATCTAGACCAAATTATTGATCAGAAAGTACGGGCAGCCCACAAGCCCATGTCAATTAATTGAGCAGGAAAACTGGCATAATTTAGAGCAAATATTGCAGACTAATGGTATATCTAGACCGAAATTTTTAAATGAATAGGTAACTAACTTGATATCAATCAAATCACCAGGTCTATTGAATCTATCGTGCAACAAGAACAGTTAGCGTTAAAGGAAAAGTTGGACCCCAAACAATTACCGCTACAAGCTAAAATAGCCTTTTACTTGGAAGATACAGAAACTACATGGGGTTTTTGGTCTAATATTTGCATTTTAAGCTTGATTTTTTTGTCTTCGACAATTTTTGTGGCTGAAACATATTCAATTAATCCACAATTGCAAACTGGTTTAGAAATTATCAATTTGGTAATTTTAATTATTTTTAGCTTTGAATATATTCTGCGTTTATGGTCGGCAGAAAATCCCCGCAAGTTCTTTTTTAGTTTCTTTTCTTTGATTGATTTGGTTGCCATCTTGCCCTTGCTTTTAGGCTGGATGGATATTCGCTTTATCAGGGTATTTCGTTGGTTTAGGATTTTGCGAATTGTCAGGTTTTGGCGGGTTGAGAAGCAATTATTAGGAATTAAGACTGAAGATACCATTGTTATTATTCGTATTTTCTTGACTTTATTTACTTTGATTTTTGTTTACGCTGGGTTAATCTATCAGGTAGAACATCAAGTAAACAGCGATCGCCTAAATAACTTTTTTGATGCTTTTTATTTCGTCGTTGTCACCATGACTACAGTCGGCTATGGTGATGTAACTCCCCTATCTCAACCTGGTAGAGTCATGACTGTACTAATGATTTTTACAGGTGTGATGTTTATTCCCTGGCAACTAAGTGAGTTAATTGGACAGGTAGTAAAAACATCTAGTTTAGTAGAACAAAAATGTACTAATTGCGGTCTATATCGGCACGATCCAGATGCCCTATTTTGCAAACATTGCGGAGTCAAATTAGAAGCAAAAAATCGAGAAAAAGTTCCTAATTCTGTCTCTTAGAATTTAGCTGATGAGAATATTTGGTTAAAGTCCCCTATCAGGTGATAATAAGAGATAATTAATTAAGTACTTTTTCCTGCTGTATGGTACAAGCCGACAAAAAACTAACAGAGCCAGAAACATCTACCATATTTGACTTAAATAATTATCTCAAACAACAGAAAGCTCTAGTTGAAAGGGCTTTAGACCAGTCAATTGCGATCGCGAGACCAGAAAAAATCTACGAAGCGATGCGCTATTCTTTACTGGCTGGTGGCAAACGCCTGCGTCCTATTCTTTGTTTGGCAACCAGTGACTTGACTGGTGGTACTTTAGAAATGGCAATGCCCACTGCCTGTGCCTTGGAAATGATTCATACCATGTCGTTAATTCATGACGACTTACCTGCCATGGATAATGATGATTTTCGTCGTGGTAAACCAACGAACCATAAGGTTTATGGTGATGATATTGCGATTTTAGCCGGGGATGGACTATTGGCTTATGCTTTTGAATACGTTGCTACTCAAACTAAAAATGTCAACCCCGAAAATATCATTCGGGTCGTAGCTCGCTTAGGACGTACTGTTGGTGCTGCTGGTTTAGTGGGAGGACAAGTACTGGACTTGGAATCGGAAGGAAAATCTGAGATTACTGCCGAGACGCTGAGCTTTATTCATACTCATAAAACAGGGGCATTGTTAGAAGCTTCAGTAGTGTCCGGGGCAATTTTAGCTAACGCCTCAGAGGAACATATCACTAGACTTTCTAACTATGCGCAGAATATTGGTCTAGCTTTTCAGATAATTGATGATATTTTAGATATTACAGCTACAGACGAGCAGTTGGGTAAAACTGCTGGCAAAGATCTACAGGCACAAAAGGCTACCTATCCTAGTTTGTGGGGATTAGAAAAATCTCAAGCAAAAGCTCAAGAGTTGGTTGACAGTGCGATCGCGCAATTATCAATCTATGGTGCAAAAGCTGAACCGTTAAGAGCCGTTGCTAAATACATAGTGACTCGCGATCGCTAATATAAAATTCTATTGTTTAATGAAGTTTTTTGGGGCAAAGAAGATAAACCATGCAAGAAGTTGCTGATATCTTACACAATCAGATACTAATGGTCGCACTCTTAGCCTGTATAACAGCTCAGGGATTGAAGTTAGTCATTGACCTAATTAGAAGCCGAAAACTCAATATTACCTATTTACTATCTACTGGAGGAATGCCTAGCGCGCACTCAGCTTTAGTTGGGGCATTGGCTACTAGTGTTGGCTTAACCAAAGGTTGGTCTTCTGCCGAATTTGCGATCGCTTGTCTATTTGCGGTTATTGTAATGTACGACGCTGCAGGAGTAAGACAGGCAGCAGGTAAACAAGCTAAAATTCTCAATCAGTTAGTAGATGAGTTATTTCAGGAAGAACATAATTTTAATGAGGAAAGGTTAAAGGAACTATTGGGACACACTCCATTTCAGGTCTTAGTCGGTTTAGGTTTGGGAATTAGTATCGCTATGGTCTTTTCTAAGTATGTTTGGGTCGTTAGTTAGCTAGCTATTTCTGAGTTTATTTTGATACCAGAGCCGAGAATATTAGGTCAATTTATTTGAGCGCAACTATAGTCATTCCAATCAGTTGACTTATGGCTAGAGAGGGAGTCAGCATAGTTAATTTTCATAGGAGCGAATAGCTAATCGCTCTTGGCAATCAGATAGTTTGATGGGGAATGACTATACTGGTTCACAGCAAAAAATTAACAGTAGAAAATGTTGGGCAGATTAAATAACAGTTTCTTCAATCGGGTCAACTGGTCTAAATTCCTGAGATATTTGTCTTTATTTTTTCTTATATTAGGAATTCTGGTTCGCATAATCCAATACTTAAGTAATCGTTCGCTTTGGTTTGATGAGGCTAATTTAGCACTTAATATTGTTCATCGCTCTTACGGGGAATTAGTTCAGACTCTCGATCACAATCAAGCAGCTCCATTAGGGTTTCTTTGGCTCGAAAAGCTAGCAATTCAGGTATTCGGCAACAATGAATATGCTCTCAGATTATTGCCAACAGTAGCAGGTATCGTAGCTCTAGTAATCTTTTATTTTCTTGCAAACCGTTATTGCTCGAAATTCGCTACTCCTATAGCGATCGCACTATTTGCTTGTAGCCGATATACTCTTTATTTTGCGACGGAACTTAAACCCTATTCTAGCGATGTGGCGATCGCCTTACTTCTGTTCTGGATTTTAACTAGAATTCGTCATCAAATTCTTAAAATAAGAGCAATTTTTGGTCTTGCCTTGCTGGGTGCTTTATCTATTTGGCTTTCTTATCCAGTAATTTTTATTTTGGGGGGACTAGAAGCATATTATCTTCTGACTGCCTCTAAAAAATATCTACGTCGAATTTTAGCCAACCGTATAGTTATTTATCTGGTCTGGGTCGGTAGTTTCGCTTCACTTTATTTTCTGACCATTGCTAACACCTTAAATAATGAAGAATTAAGCTCATCTTGGGAGTCTAGATACCCGAATTCTTTTGGAGATATCATCTGGTTGCTTGATGCGTTGGGTAGATTTTTTTACCATCCAATGGGTTTTTTGGGAATCACCGATGGTATCGGAATCGTCGCTTTTATATTTGGTTGTATCGCCTGGTATCGTCATAACCGAACTATTTTTGGAGCTTTAGTTGCTCCTTTTGTCGCTACGATAATCGCTGCTTATTTACAACAATATCCATTTCGCGATCGATTAGTTCTCTTTCTAGCTCCCTTAGGAATGTTAATTGTGGCAGAAGGAATTAGATTTTTGCTGCTCAAACTTGGCGAATTCCATTGGTCAAGAAATAGTGAAAAGATAAATCGCCCGAAACTAACATTTCTGATGGGGTTGTTGGGAATTATTTGTCTTTGGGGTTTGCTCGTGCCGGCGATCGCCAGAGCCAGTAACTTTGTCATTCATCCAGAATTAAAACATGAGGTCAAACCAGTCCTAGAATACGTTGTATCTCAAGAACAACCAGGAGATAAGATCTACGTTTATAGTCGTGGATACACAGCATTTCTTTATTACACTGAGCAAAAAGACTATTCAGGCTTAGACTATATTCGGGGAACAATTAATTTTTCAGATAAAGTGTCTAATAAGACCAGAAGCTTGTCGGATAAATGGCAAGAATTTGCTATGGAGCTTAAGCCGTTAATAGGTGAATCAAGAGTTTGGTTTATCCTTCGAGAAGATCAATCATTTGAGGCAGAGGTACTGCAATATCTCAATCAAGTGGGTCAGCAGTTGGATTCTTTTCAAAAAACGGGAGCATCAGCTTATTTATATGAACTGGCAACTAAACTTCGTCCAATTTGAGCAAAGTTAAGGATTTAGCAAATTTGTTTACAAGCTATTATTAAAATTGTTTTTGATATAGAGCCAAGATATCTTTATAAGAAGCCAAATCTGCTTTAGAGTCAATGTATTCTGTTTCGTAATCTGATAAATTTCTTTCTTTTTTTTGCAAAGATAAAGCAGTGTTATGAATTTGTCTAATACCCATCAAAGTATTTTGCTCTTCTGCATTTACTTCCAGATGGTTAAAAAGATTATTTATCCGTAATTTATCAACAAAAAAATCTTCATATTTTACAAAATAAACTTCGTAAAATCGTGCTAAGTTTCTAATTTCTTGCAGTCCTTCATTCCAGTCTTCTACTGCCTGAGAGAAATCTCTATTCCTAGACCAAGATCGATCAATTCCCTGAGCAGCATCGCTTGCTCTAATGTTATAAGAACAAGCGACATCATAAATATTTCGGAAAATGTAAATAATTTTGGCTTGAGGTAAATTTAAAAAAGTATTTTTCCAACTTTTAATAAATCTTGGTCTTTTATCTCCAACATATTTAACTGTATCAAATTTGTCATTAATTTTTTTATAAAAATGAGGACGAACTAAATATCCCTCACTCTTAGGATTGAAAAAAAAATCTCTTTCAAAAGACAAAGCAGAAACATCGTCATTGAGAGAATATCTTTCAATACCCAAACAAATTTCTGGACTAAAATTGAGTAATCTTGCTAAAGCAGTTGTTCCCGATCTTGCATTGCCGATGACAAATAAATATTTTTTATTTTTAGACAAATTATCAATCATAAGCTGACGACTAATATGAATTGATTTTATTTTGTCAAGTAACTTATTATTTGTTTCTTGATTATAAATCTTGTCTCTAGAGAGGTTACTTAATTTTACGGAGCGAAATTCTATTTTTTTATAAGTAATTTCTTGATTATTATCTAGCGTTACTACTACATCAAAACTTTGTTTTTTTTTATGAGTAAGATTGATACAACATTTCCAGCGAGAATTAGAGCTTGTTTGAATATGTGCGAATCTTTGTCCTAGTCTGGCAGATGACAGTCCTATTTTCGCGAGAAAACAATGATTTTTTCCTACAACTTCAATTTTTTTTATTGGATTTTTTTGACTGAGAGCAAGTCCACTAAGAGTAATTGATGGCTTGTGATTTAAAAACAACTGATTGTAATCTAAGAACAACTGATTGTTTAGATGAGAGTCTAGAGATAATATATGAAAGTGTTGTTGCCAATCTTCTTTCTCTGATGAACATAATTTTATCTGATAAGCTATTTCTAAACTATCGATATCTTTTATTATCTCTTCGCGATCACTGTTCATATTGACTTCAAATTAATCTTGAACCAGTTTAAATAGCGGTCATTGTAACTACAATTTTTCCAATCGACCACAAAATTAACGCCTGATGAGGAAGAATTAACCAGGAGACTAATTATTCAGGTTATTCAGGTTATTCAGGTTATTCAGGTTATTTGGTTAATTTAAACTCATCAAATTTAACAACTTCTGAATTTGGTTGACGAGTATCATAACGATAGCTACTAACTGTTCCTGTTTGGGTATCAAAAATACTAAAGACGGTGATGTCGTTACTTGCTATATAAGGTAATGATTGTCCAGACTCATCGATTAGAGGAGCAATATTAGGCACAATTGGTTCTAAGCCATTGGGATTACCAGTAGCAGCATAATTTTGCGGACTATAGAAAGGGATTGGGCGTTTATTGTCTCCTAAATGAGCTCCATAACTATTACCAACATTGGAGGATTCTAAAAAGTGCATTCCTGAAGTACTTTGAAAACGATTCCATAAATGGGAGTGACCATAATAAACTAGTTGCACTCCTGCTGATTCTAGTAATGGAATTAAATCGCGAATAATATAGTCTTCTTCAATAGGATAGTCATAATATCGTGATTGCACTTTTCCATCTTCGGTGTAATCTAGTTTCGCTCGTGGCTCTGTAAAGGGCGGAACAATATTACCTCCTAGAGTATGGGGAGGATGATGTAGCATCACTATTTTATACTTTGCCTGTTGATAAGCTTCACTCTGTAGTTCTTGTGTTAACCATTTATATTGAGGACTTCCTTGGGCAATTGGTTCAAAAATATGTTGTCCATAACCCCAAGCTTCAGGATTTTCTAGATTTTCAGTACTTTCTTTATATCGACCTTGATCGTCAGCTTCTAGACTAGGACTGCGCCAAATATTAGTCACATATAAAGAAATTAATCTAATATCACCAAAAGTCGTCGCATAATAGAGCTTGCCGCCAGTTGCGCTTTGAGGTAGGCTAAAAATCTCTTCATAAGTATCAGTACTAAAAGAATTATTTTTGATCCAGTTAACTTTTACTTGAGGATCTTCAGTGGGGTTGATTTGTGATGCCTTCTGCTGATACAGTTTTGCGCCAACCTTACGGGGAATAGAGTTGCTATACGCTTGTTTGAGCTTGATTTCAGGGGAAGATCGACCCATAACCTCATGATTACCCACCGCAGTAAATAGAGGGGCATGTTGAATTATTTCTCCTCCTTTATAGATGGTTTTCAGCCCATTACTTTCTAATTCATAATTAGCTCGACCCTGCAAACTAGGAAAAAAAGCCCCACCACGACGGTCATCAAACCATTCCGAGGCGCGGTCTGGAATATCAACTAAATCTCCTGGAAAGAACACCGCATCGACTTGACCAACAGTTTCGACAACTTTGGCTAAATTAGCAGTAGTCATCGGCTTCAACTGATGATCGGATGTCAGTAAAATTTTGAGTGATGTTTCGGTCGTTGGGTTACTAGCAAGGGTAAATACATTGCTAGGGATTGTTTGCCGATCCTCAATGCTTACGACCTGATAGGGCAGACGTTGATTAGGGATTAGACCTCCCACTGTAGCTTCGTGCCGCCAAATATCTCTGGAAATAGATTGAGCGGGAGGACTGTCTAATTGGGAATCTTCATCTTCTCTAACTTGGCTTAACTTAGTAGTAGTGGCGGTTACTTGTTTTTCTAGTTCTGCGCCGTATTTGATTAGATGGCGATCGCCTTGGAACTCAGTAAACCAAACGATATTTACAGTATTTTTTGTCGGTAATTGCAGGAAAGGATCGCTTAGTAATGAGTAGTTCTGGCGATCAATCAACGGTTTTTCTGTAGCAAAAGTCATGGGTAAATAATTAATAGCGATCAGCATCAAGATTATCAGGACCATCAACATCAATTTACTGATTTTCATGAATCTGATTAACTGTTACAACCTGTTAGTGAACAAAAATTTATTACGGCACAGTATGACTATTCAACTATTTATAGTTGATGTATCTAATTTTAACGGGAGAATTAACTAATGCTTCATTAATTAGCTTAAACACCAAGCAACACAGCATAATAAGTAGGTGTGTAAAATTAAATGTAAAACGATTTTGACCGGGGTTAGGGGTTAGGGGATGGGTGATAGGGAAAAGATTAATTACCTGGGTTTTATAAATTATTATGCCTACCTACTTATCAATTATTTTTGAACTCTAATTTAGAATTTTAAATGTAAAGTATCTTTATAAAGTTAAGACAATTATATCAACTAGATAAATTACGGTTAAATAATATTACAACTATCGAACTTTGGCGTTTTTGAACTTCGTCCTATATCTTTGAAAGTTATTGAAAATCATACTTTAGAAGGTATAACAGGAACGGCTTTATGCAATATTAACTATTTTTTTCATTGTTTACTAGTCAACTCTGATTTGAAAAAAAATTCCAATTATTCTTGGATTAATTAGTCTGCCACAGATTTACGTTACTTTTTTAATGATTTGATGAAGAGCGAACTAGCAGTAGATATTTTCTACTAAACATGTTTATAATAGTAGTCAATAAACAAAGTAATTTAAGTAAAATTACTTGATAAAAGTTTTTGACAAAGCTATTAAAATGCTGGCTAATAAAAAGTAGTTTTAGCTTTTTTTTTCTATTGTCTAAATTATAAGTTTCGTGTGTTTTGTGGTATCCTTCTTCTTAATATCCCACTCTTAATAAATAAGCAGTGGGATTTTTTATATTGATTTTTAAATTCTTGCCCAAAAAACTTCTCATTTCAGCAAAAAGATAAATTTTAGATAAGATTTATCGGTTTACCCCCATTCGAGGGCAAGCAATTTCGATACATAATCTTCAATACTTACCTTTAAATACTTCAGTGGCGGGTCCAGTCATATAAACCCTGTTATCGTCTTCAGACCAGTTAATCTGTAAGCATCCTCCAGGTAATTCTACTGTGCACAAGCGATCGCATTTCTCATTTAAGACCCCCGCTACTACTGAAGCGCAAGCCCCGGTCCCACAGGCAAGTGTAATACCTGCACCCCTTTCCCAGACACGCATCTTGATATAGTTTGATTTAACTACTTGAATAAACTCGGTATTGGTACGTTGAGGAAACGCCGAATGATGTTCAAACAAAGGTCCAATTTTTTCGAGAGCGATCGCCGAGCTATCTTCGACGAAAGTAATACAGTGAGGATTGCCCATACTGACTGCGGTAACTGACCAAGAGCGATTGTCAACTGTTAAGGGTTGGGCAACAACTTTGCCGTTACTGGAATTAAGGGTAGTCGGAATTTCTGCTGCTGCTAATTGCGGTTTGCCCATATCTACAGTCACTTCACCGTTACTTTCTAGCTTGGGAATAATGATCCCCGCTAACGTATCAATTCTGTAAGATTTATTAACTTCTGAGTTTCCCTCAAGATCGGCGATAAACTTAGCAAGACAGCGTATCCCATTGCCACACATCTCTGGTTCTGAACCGTCAGAATTATAAATTCTCATGGTGTATTCTGCGCTTTCTGTTCCTGGCAAAGCGAAAATTACACCATCCGCACCAATGCCGAAATGGCGATCGCACATTTTAATAGCTTGTTCAGGAGTGATTATGGGGTCGGCAGATTGACGATTATCAATCAAAATAAAATCATTGCCTAATCCTTGATATTTGCTAAACTCGATTACCATCTTAGATTTTCCTTTATCAACAAGAACTGAGAATATGACTGAATTTGATACTGCTTTACCTGGTGTAAGACAAGTCCAAACTTACATCAAAGATAAGCAGGAAGTAGAACTAAAACTAGTTACCGACGATCTGGTCGTCGGTAAAATTATTTGGCAGGATGCTGACTCTCTTTGTTTAATGGATCATTACAACCATCCCACGATTATTTGGCGACAAGCTCTAGTTTATCTCAAACCAAAAGCTTGAAAATTTATCTATAAAAGGGTTTGAATCTTCAAGCCCTTTTTTATTAAGCATTAAGCAAGTTTACTTCTAACCAATGCTTGAATTTTTTTACCATCAGCTTTCCCTTTGAGCTGCTTTATCGCGGGACCCATTACTTTACCTATGTCCTTGACTGACTCTGCACCAGAATTAACAATAATTTCATCAATGATGGCTTCCAATTCGCGATCGCTTACTTGTTCTGGCAGATAGGTTTCGATAATGGCTAGTTCTTGAGCTTCTTTCTCAGCTAAATCGTCTCTTCCTGCATTCTGAAACTGCTCAATAGAATCACGACGTTGTTTTGCTTGTTGGGATAGTAATTCGATTTCTTGCTCTTCAGTGAGACTATCCTGACCTTGGGGACGTACCTCTACTTCTTTTTCTAAGATTACTTTTTTGATACTGCGTACTGTTTGTAAACGAATTTTGTCTTTGGCTTTCATTGCCAGTTTGATGTCTTCTCCAATTCTTTCTTTAAGACTCATCTTTTGTTTTCCCTAGCACAAGTCAACTATTATAAAATGTTTTCTAAGTAATACAGGAGAAATAATCCTGATTCTCAATTATTACAGTTAAAGACGAGAGAAAGAAAGCCAACAGGCTTTTAGCCATTGGAGTGTCAAAAGTTCATTTGATTAATTCTGAAATCCTAGTTTTAAAAGTATTTTGTTATTCCCCTGCATAAGTTAAATCTTTGGAACATATTAGATAAATAACCAAACGAATTAAGTTAATCAAGATCAGTGAGGACAGAAAAATGACAAAAATCAACCGTAAATTCAACCAAGGATTATTAATCGCTTTAACCGCAACTCTAGCTACCGTAGCTCAACCACAACCAGCATCAGCGCAACTATTAGACATAGCTGCTGGAGCATTTAATGCTTTTGTTAAAAGTAAAAAACCTCAACCTCAAGTTATTCAGCAACGAGTTCCTGTACCTGTTCCTACTCCTTCCCAACCTCGGGGACCAGAATTCAACGTTGGTACAAACAACGCTAACGGCAATAACTTTAACCTCTGTATTTCTAATTGTTTACCTTCAGGTCATGGTACTGTCCCTGCACGTTACCCACAACAAGTAGTCCCTGCACAAGTTCCTATGCGTTATCCTCAACAAGTAGTACCCACAAGAGTTCCCACACGTTATCCACAACAAGTCGCACCCACAAGAGTTCCTGCACCTATTGCTCAACAGCAAGGTAGTGTTTCTTCTAGCACTATGATTAATCAAAATTCGGCAGTAGCTAATAATGGCGCAACTTCTACTCGAACAACTCAATCTGCATATAGTTCGACATCGAACTGAGCAGTAAACGGTTATCCTGTAAATCCAGCAGTTAACTTACCACGCTAATCAATATCTATAATTCTGACCAAAACTATATTGAAAATAATTATTGATCAGATATACAAAAATATTGAATCTAGCACCCAACATATAATCAGCAAATATTATCTAAATATATCTAGAAAATTGAAGTTTATGAGTAATAATAGCTAAATTTGTGAGAGCGTGCGATAATGTTCGCCACAAATACATTTACCAAAGAGGCTAAAAGCTAAAAGCTAAGAACTAAAAGCCGTTTAATCTGAACGCATTAAATTCTCATTAAGCATAAAACAATTATCTTAAGGAAATTTGACTAATACTCAAAACTATCAAAATTATTATTTTTTAATCATCGCGAAATCACTATTTAGGTTAACTATCAATTTTAAGCAATATAGCTAATCGAAGCTAAACTAGGAGTTGCCCTCAACAGCATCTGTCCATGTCTAACCTCAAAGAATTACCGAAGCCCAATTCAGACATTACGGATTATGAATGGGGAGTTACCCCCCGTACAGTCAAAGCAATTATTGAAAGGCTTCAGCAACTCCTCCTACAGAAGCAGCAAAATTTAGAGAATTTACAAACTGAGAACAAGTGGTTAAGACACCAGCTTGACTTAAAATTAGACAAACCAAATCGAGCTTACGTACCACCTCTACCCGAAGTATTGCTTTGGGCTGCTATGGGCTTGATACTTACTATTGGTGGAACCTTTGTCCAAGCTTATACGATCATTTCACCCTGGTCTTGGTGGGAAACTGGATTTCAAGTTCAGACTTTAGGAGTAAGTTATCAAATTGGAGCGGTATTATTGACTGCTTGTTTAGGAGGCAGAAATGCCGCCTTAATATCCCAAATTGCTTACATACTATTGGGTTTAGCTGGACTGCCAATTTTTGATCGTGGAGGTGGTTTAAGCTATCTACAACAACCAAATTTTGGTTATCTTTTGGGCTTTATCTGCGGTTCTTGGCTCTGCGGTTGGCTCGCTTTTCAAAGTTTAGTACGATTCTCGGCTTTAATAGCTAGTTGTCTTGTGGGTTTAATTACCATTCATTTGATTGGTATTGTTTACCTCAGTATCGTATATTACACAACTAGTTTTGGAACAGAAATTAATTCTTTGTTTCAAGGAATAGCTATTTATTCGGTTCACCCTCTACCAGGACAATTAGCTGTAATTTGTGTAGTTAGCTTGCTAGCTTTTGTGATGCGAAAGTTAATGTTTTCTTGAAAAACCCCAAAAAACAATAATCCCTCTCAGCGTGAATATAAAAAAAGACGTTCGATTTGAACGTCTGGGAATTTTTAGTATCGATTCATAATTTTATCTAGAAAACTATCTACTCTAATTCTTTAAACTTATCGAGACCACCTAAGAACTTCTCACTTAATAAATTAAATACAGTTCGATTTTCGTTAATTCTGATATTAGCTTGAACTTCCATTCCTGGCTGAATGAATTTCTTTTGACCTCTAATATTAAAATAGTCTTTTTCTAACTTAACTTTGGCAACATAACGGAAAAAATCATAAGGAGGCTCTGGTTCTAAAGCACTTTTACTGATAAAGTCGACTTTTCCTTTGATATCACCATGCTCACTGTAGTTAAAGGTACTAACTCGGACATCGGTTGTCATTCCCTTCTCTACAAAACCAATATCTTGAGGGGTGATGAACACTTCAGCAATCAAGTCTTCTGTCGGTACTATTTGAAGCACATGACGGGCTGCTTGACCCGAAGGCGGAACATAACCAGGATAGGCTCTCAAGTCAAAGATATCTCCTGTAACGGGAGCAACTATAGTCTGATATTTAAGGTTTTGTTCAGCACTGCTAATTTGACTATTGGTTTCGGCAATCCGTTTATCATTTTCGACAATAGTTTTGTTGAGTTGACTGTCAATTTCTGATAGTCGCTTGCGGTTGTCAGCAATTTGATCGAGAATCTCCTTTCTAGATAAGGTTGTCGTGTTGCTTAACTGTTCTCTGGCTTGTGAAATATCTAGGGTTAATCTTTGTTCTTCCTGTAATAGGCGTTGAATTTCTGCTTGCAGAGATGTCACCTCTTGTTGCTGGCGATCGCGCTCTAGGTTGCCCTCTTTCATCAAATCAACCATAGAGGCATTGCGATCGTTAATTCTTTGTCTTTGCTGATCTACTTGAACCTTGGCAATTCCTCCCTCTTCGTACACGGGTAAAATTGCCTTGAGAGTTTCCTGTTCAATTTCCAGGCTGTCTTTTGCCTGTTGCATTGCTTCTTGATTCCGTTGTTTGATTTCTGCTAGGTTTTGTTTGGAGGTAGCTAGCTGCGCTCGATTATCCTCAAGTTGAATTTTATTTTGCTCTAATTGTTTTTCTAGTTGTTCCACTTCTAGTCTGGCTGATGCAGTTCTTTCTCTTAAATCAGCTTGAGATGCTTCCAATCGAGACTGTTGTTCTGGGTTTAAATTGCCCCCTGAGCTTCCCAAAAGAGCATTAAACATTTCGTTTTCGTCCTTAAGTTCTGCTCGGTTACGGGTGAGATAAGCAATTTCACGGGGAATTTCTAAAGCAGTGATCGTCTCATCAATGTTATTGGAATTAATCTTCCCTGCCATTAATGCCCGATAAAATTTATTTTCTTGGGTTAAAGACTTACGAACTTGGCTGAGGGAATCAACCTGTGCTTGAGAAGTTGTAGAGTCTAAAACCAGCAATACATCGCCTTTTTCTACTCGCTGTCCTTCTTCAACCTTTACCTCTTGAACTACCCCATTTGTAGGAACTTGAATTTCTTGGAGCTTTCCAGTTGGCTGTATGAGTCCTTGGGCCGGAATTACCTGCTCAATCTTGGCTACTATCGACCAACCAATTGCAAAAATAGTTACCCCCATGATTCCTCCCATGGTCAATCGAGACCATTTAGGAGAGCGACGAAGCATTACTGACTGCTCAAATTTACGAGGATTAAGGCTAGCAGCGTTACGTTTAGCAAGAGCAGAGCCATCTTTATTAGAGTCGGTAGTCACTAACTCTCCCTTAGGATAAGAACGCTCAGGAAGCGTCTCTACTTCTGATTTACGAGTTGCTAGAGGAGATGTTATCGGCAGCTTTTCAGCTTCTGGCTGTTGAGGTAAAGTTAAATTACGATAAACTCCCGGTCCAATTTGAGCATAACCACGATGAATCGATCTAATGGCATCAGTAAGTTCTTTAGCTGGAGTGCCTTTTAGCAAGTAGCCCATTGCTCCAGAGCTAAGAGAACGAGCAACATATTCTTGAGTATCAAATGTGCTGAGGACTAAAACCTTAACACTAGGAAACTTTTGGCAAATAATCTTGGTCGCCTCCATCCCATCCATACCTGGCATTTCCATATCCATGAGGATAATGTCAGGCCGAAGAACTTCTGCTTGTTTGATTGCGTGTTTCCCATTTTCGGCAATACCGATTATTTCAATATCATTTTCTGTTTTAATTAGGGCTTTTAATCCTTCCCTAATCATTTTTTGATCGTCTACAATCAAGACACGAATTTTATTGGTCGGAGAATTAGCGTCATTAACATCGGCTAAGCTTGTTTGACTATTGCCCGCCGGTTTATCTCCACTACCATTCCTAGATGAGTTCATCATGAGATTATTAGTAACTTATTCAAATCTTGGGTTAAGAGCTAGCTTCTAAAAAGAAATAATATTTAGTTAATAATTGAGTAACACTTAATTATCTATGAGCAACACTACTTTAACTCGATGGTGCTACCAACAACCGTTATTGGTAAAACAGCAGCATAATTGTTAGATACTATTCACAGAAATCTTAGTGTAATCTGCAACTAAATTTATCAAGATAACTAAGACATTTAACATAACTCATCCTTTATAACTAATTTTTGATCTATTCGACACAGAAAAATATCTGATTTGTGGTGCCATAAATTTTCAGATAATATCTCAGTTTATCGTTTTGACTAGCATTGCATGATGTGAGAGAATTTGGCAGCAGTTAATTTGGCTTACAATACAAACAACAAAAATAAGTAAAAATTTGTTAATCCTAAATTAGTTCAATTATTTAATGTTATGACCACGACAGAATCAGTATCTCAAGGTAAAAGTCCAGATAAAATTTTAGAGTCGATGAAAAAATTTGCTGAACAGTATGCCAAACGTACTGATACTTATTTTTGTAGTGACTTGTCAGTAACTGCAGCCGTTATCAAAGGATTAGCTAAACATAAACAAGAATTGGGTTGTCCTTTGTGTCCTTGCCGCCATTACGAAGATAAACAGGCGGAAGTAAAAAAAGCTTACTGGAATTGCCCTTGCGTACCTATGCGAGAAGAAAAAAAATGCCATTGCATGTTATTTCTGACCCCTGACAATGCCTTTGCAGGGGATACACAACAGATTTCCACAGAACAGATTAATCAATTCTGTCAGGGAATGCAGTAGTATTATGGTCGCACCGCCAGAATTTCAACAAGGAATTGCTGAATTCAATCAGCAGCAGTTTTACGCTTGTCACGATACTTTAGAAGCTATTTGGGTGGAAGCTCCAGAAGCAGATAAAAGATTTTATCAAGGAATTCTCCAGGTTGCTGTGGGCTGCTATCACTTAAGCAATGATAATCTGCGGGGGGCTATTATTCTCTTGGGGGAAGCTATCAGACGCTTATGTGATTATCAACCATCCTATGAAGGGATTAATGTAGAACTATTATTAGAGCAATCTAGTCGGTTGCTTCAGGCATTACAGCAACTTCAGCCAGAACAAACAAAAAGTTTTTTTGCTCAGCTACAACAACAGCAATCCGAAGGACAAGTTGAGTTATCAGTAGAAGATGATAATTCTGCTAGCCAGTTAGTAGTTAATTGTAGACTCCCATATATAGCTAAAGTGTGAAGGTAGAAAAATATCACTGAGCATTGTTTCTAAAATGCAACTTCTCTGTAATTAGAAGCGTCTGAGAAATTGTTAATATCAAAAATTAATTACCATTACTCAAGCTCAGTTAATTTCCCTATCTATGTCCTCTGTTTTATTATTACGTGCTCGATCGCTGGGGTTAATGGCGGCTAGTCTAGTTGGAGCGATCGCTGGTTTAGGTTTTCCTCCGGCTTTACTGGCACAATCTCCTGATCAATCAGGATCAATTACTCTCCAATCCGACATTCAAGAATCTAATTCTGAGACGGGAGTCATCACCGCCAGGGGGAACGTCAAAATTAATTATCCCGCCCGACAAATTCAGGCTACTGCTGCACAAGCTCAATATTTTAGCCGTGAGCGTCGCCTAATTCTCACAGGTAATGTTTATGTGATTCAGCAGGGCAATAGTATGCGCGCTGAAACTATGACTTATCTCGTGGATGAGGGGCGTTTTATTGCTACTCCCCAAAGCGATCGCCAAGTAGAGTCTACTTATATTATTACCAATCCTCAATAGTTAATTATCTACTATCTAAATTGTGGCTCTAGTTTTAGAAAACATTCACAAATTCTATAGTAAAAGGGCTGTAGTCCATCGTGTAAATCTTCAGGTTTTGCCAGGAGAAATTGTTGGCTTACTTGGTCCCAATGGTGCTGGTAAAACCACCACATTTTATATTGCTACCGGTTTGATTAAGCCTAATCAGGGACGAGTTAAGTTAAACGAGCGCGACATTACCACCTTAGCTCTTCATAAAAGGGCTCGTTTGGGAATGGGTTATTTAACCCAACAAGCTAGCATTTTTCGCAATCTCAGTGTTCAAGAGAATATTTTACTGGTATTAGAACAAACAGGAATTCCCCGTCCTGCTCGACCGATACGCCTACAACAGTTATTGCGGGAGTTTCGCCTCGAACAAGTCGCAGATACTTTAGGTTCTCTAGTTTCAGGGGGAGAGAGAAGACGCACTGAGTTGGCTAGAGCTTTAGCCGCAGGGTTAGATGGTCCTAAGTATCTATTGTTAGATGAACCATTTGCTGGTGTCGATCCAATTGCGGTGGCGGAAATCCAAGCAATTATTGCTCAATTGCGCGATCGCCAAATGGGTATTTTGATTACCGACCACAATTTTCGCGAAACTTTAGCGATTACTGATCGAGCTTATGTAATGCGAGATGGTCAAATTTTGGCTTCTGGTACAGCCGAAGAATTATATAACAATCCTTTAGTTAAGCAATATTATCTGGGAGACAATTTTCAGAAATAGTACTTTTCGTAATCCCTATAAATAAATTTCGCTGATGGCTGATAGCTGATAGCTGATAGCTTTTTGCTTAAGGTTTACCGAAGCCTAATCTTTACCGATTAAAAACTACTGTAATATGTGAATTAGGTATTTAGTGCGTTCTCATCATTTTTCTCCGAGGCTTGCACTCTAATGGTTACAATCACTTTTCTTTGACAATGGATATGACTGATAAAAAAATGGATACCAAAGCTTTTAAACGTACTTTGCAGCAGTCTGAAAACTATCATCGTCGAGGATTTGGGCATGATGCTGAAGTTTCAGGAGCAATGAACACGGAGTATCAAAGTGATTTAATTCAAACTATTCGCGATCGCAATTATCGTTTACAACGGGGAGATGTCACTATCCTATTAGCAGAGTCCTTTGGCTTTTGTTGGGGCGTGGAAAGAGCTGTAGCCATGGCTTATGAAACTCGTCAACATTTCCCCAGTGAAAAAATTTGGATTACCAATGAAATTATCCATAACCCCTCGGTAAATCAGCGTTTACGGGAAATGAATGTTGGTTTTATCCAGGTTGTCGATGGCGACAAAGACTTTTCAGTTGTTGGTCAGGGTGATGTGGTGATCTTGCCAGCTTTTGGTGCCAGTATCAATGAAATGCAACTACTCAATGATAAAGGCTGTAAAATCGTCGATACTACCTGTCCTTGGGTATCTAAAGTCTGGAACTCCGTTGAAAAGCATAAAAAACGTGACTACACTTCCATTATTCACGGAAAATATGCCCACGAAGAAACTGTTGCCACTAGTTCTTTTGCCGATCGCTATTTAGTGGTGCTCAATTTGGAACAGGCAGAATATGTCACCAACTATATTCTTCATGGCGGCGATCGCCAAGAATTTCTCACCAAGTTCCAAAACGCCTACTCTGAGGGATTCGATCCCGACCGAGATTTAGAGAGAGTAGGTATTGCTAATCAAACTACAATGCTCAAGAGTGAAACCGAGCACATCGGTAAGTTACTGGAGCAAACAATGCTCAAAAAGTATGGTCCAACTGAGCTAAACAACCATTTTATGAGCTTCAATACCATCTGCGATGCGACTCAAGAAAGACAGGATGCTATGTTCGACTTGGTTAAAGAAGATTTGTCTTTAATGATCGTCATTGGTGGTTTTAATTCTTCCAATACAACCCATTTACAAGAAATTGCGGTCGAGAATAATATTCCCTCCTATCATATTGACAGTGTTGAGCGAATTTTAAGTCGCGATCGCCTAGAACATAAACCCTTAAATCAGGAAATTACTATTGCCGAAAACTGGCTTCCAAAGGGAGCTATTAACGTCGGTGTGACCTCTGGGGCTTCTACTCCTGATAAAGTGGTGGCTGATGTAATTGAAAAAATATTTGACTTAAAGGCTGTGGCGATCGTCTAGCTATTAAATATTTATATTAAATATTTAATTATTAGATAAATATCTCATCAGGGGTATTGTCCAAAATAGAGGAATTGTTGTTAGTAAAAGAAGAACCCTCAAGATTAAAAACACCTCCTCCATTTCCAATCACAGCCTCATTACCAATGATTGAACTTCTAGTTACTGTAGTTTGACCAGCATTATAGATCCCACCACCATTCACCTGGGCTATATTATTAGCAATGCGCCTATCTTCTACTATTGAGATGCTGTCAGTATTACTAAATATCCCACCACCAACAACGCTTTTATAATCTGATGCTACATTTTTAATAATCTGAGTATTTCTTGCGTTAACAGTATTGCCGTCAATACTGGTTATACTAGGTTCTGGTTGAGTAATGTCAATTCCACTAAATTGCTTACCACTGAAAAAGTTATTTTCTATCAATGCTTGGCTATTATTGCCTATTATGTCGATCCCGCTTTCAAGTTGATTGTTAAAAGTTGTGTCTTTAATTTCTACGATGTTGTCACTTCCAAGTAATAAACCATCGTTAGCATTGTCGCTATCACTACTTGTTCTTAAATCTATTTGATTATTATCCGCAAAATCGATACCTTCATTTTCGTGATTATTAAAGGTGCTGTCGAAATTAATATCTGTAGCGGAAATAGAACTACCTACTGCAAGTTCACTTGATACGTTGGTCGAAGTATCATCTGCAGTTTCAGAGTTATTCAAGGCATCGAGTTGCTCAACCAAAAATTCATAGTTCTCTCTTTGGATCGGGGTCAGATTGTCAACATTCCCTTGCAGTAACTCACTTTCACTTTGTTCGTCAAATCTTTCTCCGGATGAATCTAAAGTGTAAAATTCCTCTCGACCATCTTCATCAAAACGAATTAGCTTATATTCTTGATTGCGAATTGTCTGACCGTAATTAGAACGACTACCACCAAAGGTGTTATCGTTTGACTCATCAAAGAATTCGCTATAAGCCCACTCTCGTTCGTTGGGATGAGATTGGTTTGTTAAATATGGTACCAAGCTAACAGAGTCTGAAGGTACGTCATAATCAGCTCCTGCCAGTTCTAAAACAGTGGCAAATAAATCTGTGGTGTTGACTAAACTATCTTCTGTGCCATCACCCTGAATAACTCCATGTCCAGAAATAATCATGGGGATCTCAATCCCCCCTTCGTATAAAGTCGATTTGGCTCGGTCTGGATCGTCAGCAACTTCAGTTGGAGAGCCATTATCGCCAATAAACATGACTAGAGTGTCCTCTAATTCTCCCTTATTTTCAAGATCTCCAAGTAAGCGACCAATTTCAGTATCTAGAGCTTGAATTGCTGCTTCATAATAAGGTTCTGGATTAGCCTCAATATCTTCGGGAGTATTAGGCAAATCTATATATTCTTGGTCGACAAGCAATTCCTCAGGGGGTTTATGATAGGGTGTGTGAGGAGCATTAACAGCTAGCTGTAAAAACCAAGGATCGTCTAAATTAGGAGTATGTGCCCGTTTATCGCCGTTCAACCATTCTGTGGCATCATCTACATTTACTTTAGTAACATATTCACTAACATTTATCTCAATAGGAGCTGATAATAAATCGCTATCTATTGCTTTCGTCCATGAATAGTAATCTCGCAAACCCCCTGATTCATTACCAGCATAATAATCATAACCTTGACTATTAGCATTGCTACTATCAGAACCTAAATGCCATTTGCCGATAACTGCCTCAGAGTAACCTAGTTCGGGATTGGCATCCAAAGCTTCGGCAATAGTAACTTCGTTTTCTAAAAGCCCGGGATCATTACCAGTAATAACATTGCCCACTCCTGTGCGGAACCCATAACGCCCAGTTGCGATAGTGGCTCGCGTTGGAGAACATTGAGGAGTAGCCCATGCATTTTCAAACACAATCCCATTGTCAGCTAACTCATCAATATTGGGAGTATTTACCGATTCTAGAGAAGAAGGACTTAAGTCATCGGCAATAATTAGCAGAATGTTTGGTGATTCATTGTTCATTTTTGCTATCTCCTGGATTAAATTAAGTAAGGAGTAGCACCAGAGCAAAAACCGCTCAAGATATCGTTAATTTTACGTTCCCAAAAATATGTTAGATGGTTCTGTAGAGCAAAAGGAGAATATGTCTCTACCTGGTGCTTCTGTAATAATGTCTGGAACTGTATTGTCAACTAATCCTTTAAGTTCAGTAGATTAAAGTCTCTGATGATGTTACTTTTCTGTACTGTCGTGTATGTAATCGTGTTTGAAAATTCTCAAACGGACATTTCGTAGTTCAAGTTATAAATTACGATCTTTTGGAAACGTTTATGTGGAAAAGCTTTCGGATAAAACATTTTAAATTGAATATTTCACAATTTGGCATTGGTGAATAGAAAATGCTAGTCAAGAAATCAAATTATTGAAACATTGATTTTTTCGTGGACAGTTGCATCAAAAGCATTACGCACTTACCAACGCCCACAATTTATTTGAGGTCTTGAGCAGTCAAATAAATAATCAGCAATTTGAAGAGCTAAATATATCTACGAAAAATACTTTAAACTTTTCTAATCTCTAATCAGTTAACTATTACGTCAATTCCATAGTTATTAGAGCACCCCGTCTATAGCCATATGGCTATTAACATAATAGATTGATTACTGACAGCAATGTTGGAAGAAATATCTCTACAAATTTGATATTGACTTACTAAAGACTTACTTTCAGATTTTTCGAAGAACGAGTAAAAATCAAGTCTAGATTAAGAAACCTTGCTAAAAGTTAAAACGATCAAACAATTATATATCTGCCTTTTTTAACCCTTCGAATTCATTCCTTACCTGGGAGTATAAAACATTTTCATAAATGTGCAAAATTCCTTGTTAAGAAATATTAATTTTTCTTGACGCAATACTTTTGAGATATTTTGTATTGCAGTTGAGTATGTCAAGTAAATGTAAATAGGTCTACCATGATGTTCTTAAGGTTTCGCCATTTTGTCTTTATAGTAAACATTGAAATCACTAATCTGAGAAACGTAAGTTACCTCCTCCAAAAAAAACTTTCCTTAAGAAGTTTCTGTATCAAGATACTCAACCAAACTTAAATCCGATTGAGCTAATAAGAGGGTTTTAGGGGAGGACGCAGCACAAAAAACCTTTAAATAAATTAATATTCAGTCTTGGTTTCTATTAACTTGAGAATCATATACTGACCTAAAAGCCTCGTTGAACCTTGTAGCAGTCAAATTAATATTAATATCAATTAAAGTAATTCTGGGGTAATTTAACTGTCGAATAATCCTTGCAAAGAAGTATATATTCAAAGAAACTTGGAATTGTTATCAAAATTACTTTATTTTTTGAATTCTTTATGCTATCTTCATCGTAAGAGCTAGATAACAAACAATATTATTAAGTAGAAAATACAGTCTAGTAGTTAGTTAGTTAGCTATGGCGCGTTGTTACACGCTTGTCAAATATGGCTTTCAAAACTTATTCCCAAGATTAGTAAAAAACTTACTGAGTAAGTAGCTGAAGATTAGATTAAGGAGCGATTGTTCAAGAGCAAAAATCAAAAAAGCCAGTCAGTCAAATTTATCTTTTGTATCGTTGTAACGTTATAGCATCAAGCATATGGTTGACTTGCATCTCCGCTTTTTTATTAAACCAGACATACTAGCCTTAGTTAATAATCTGCTAAAGAAAGGAACCTTAAACTGTTATCTCTTTAAGCCGAGCTAAGAAAGACTTTTTCAATCTAGACTTAGTGCTCCCAACACCAAGCCTAGATCATGACTTCTGAATAAACCATTCTTATCCAGAGACGTATCCCATTATGACACATTACAAAAGCTTTCTAATTCCACATCTAAACTACTATATCTTCGCTTCGCCGATTCCTAGGCGAGTGTCTGATCGAAACATTTTTGATTATCATCGCAAGTTTAGGAATTTGGATTAGTAGTTTTAGCTGCAATTACAATGCAAGCATATAATACTAAACAGAGAGAGTTATCTCCATAGCAAAATTAAAGCTCTTTTGTAAATGGCATTTGTTAATAAGAGTTGATTGCATTACTATCTGGCGAACAAGCTATTTTGTACTTGTTTCTGAAATTAATTGTTGCCAATTAATTTGTGCTTAGAGATAAACACTTAATTAGTTGGGCTTGTAAAGTCAAATCAATAATGATAATTGACTTTAATCAAGTTGATTATTTGAATGCAATAAACAACTTCATAGTTTCCCCAGATGTCTTGGGCTAATATTGCAACTGCAGTTTTCTTAAACAAGCAGAAGTAATTCATGTTGGTTGTACATTTTAATTTGATTTTGCAACTCTAGAAATAGTTGTAAAAATAGATTGCATAGAATTTTTTTTAGCTTGAAAATATACAGGTTCTAAGGACATTTTCGTTCGAAATTTATTGTGTTGAGACTAAGAATTTGACCTGTATAAAAATTAGTGTATTAGCGAATAAATTGGTTTTCGGAGTAACCACATTTCTCGCAAACATGGTGCTCGTAATCGTTAAAAGCTTTAGATAGTGAAGGTTTTTAACATATAGCAATCCTAAATCATTTGTGAAGATTAGTAGTAGAAAAGAATTGAGAAATTGATTCAGGAGAAGGTTAATGACTGACTGTCTTGGAAACACACTCAAAACCAAGCACAAATTTTCGACTTTAGTAGAGTTACTAAGCTATAGAGCGCAAAATCAGCCTGACTATACAACTTATACTTTTCTCCAGCATGGTGAAGAAGTAAATAGGCTAACTTATTTTGCACTAGATCGACAGGCAAGAGCGATCGCAGCATCTCTCCAGTCGATGGAAGCTACTAGTAAACGAGCCTTGTTGCTTTATCCGCCAGGTCTAGAATTTATTGCTGCCTTTTTTGGTTGTTTATATGCTGGGGTAGTAGCTGTTCCCGCTTACCCACCGCGACGCAATCAAAACTTATCGCGGTTACTGTCAATTATGGAAGATTCTCAAGCTAATTTTGCTCTGACTACTAAGTCCCTAATGGATAAGATGGAAGAGCGCTTGAGCCTTAGCCCAGAATTAGCAGCAATAAGCTGGCTAACTACCGACGATCTAGACAGTGACTACGCAAGCATTTGGCAACAACCTAAAGTAGACATTGATACTCTTGCTTTTCTTCAATATACCTCTGGCTCTACAGGTAAGCCAAAAGGAGTGATGTTGAGTCATGGTAATTTGCTATATAACGAGGAAATGGTCAAGGTCGCTTACCAGCATACCGAGAAAACAATCTTTGTTGGTTGGTTGCCCTTATTCCACGACATGGGATTAATTGGGAATGTTCTACAACCAATGTACTTGGGAATTCCCTCCTTTTTAATGTCCCCAGTAGATTTTCTTCAGAGACCTTTTCGTTGGCTACAGGCGATTTCTCGCTATCGAGCAACTACTAGTGGAGGTCCTAACTTTGCTTACGATCTGTGCGTTCGCAAAATTACTCCCGAACAGATTGAAAGCCTCGATCTCAGTAGCTGGGAGATTGCTTTTAACGGAGCTGAAACTGTTCATGCCCATACTTTGGAGCAATTTAGTGCTACTTTTGAACCTTGTGGCTTTCGTCGGGAGGCATTTTATCCTTGTTATGGTATGGCAGAAACAGCTTTATTTATCTCTGGAGGAGTAAAAACAGCATTGCCTGTCATACAGAAAGTGGAAAAGTCTGCTTTAGAGAAAAATCGGGTAGTTACAGCTACTAATGAGAATGATGAACAGGTTCAGACAATTGTGGGTTGCGGTCAGACATGGTTGAACCAAAAAATCTCGATTGTCAATCCTGAAACTTTAACTCTCTGTCCAACAGGAAACATAGGAGAGATTTGGGTATCAGGTTCAAATGTAGCTAAGGGTTATTGGAATCGCCCAGCTGAAACTGAACAGACTTTTAATGCATACATAGCAAATACGGGTGAGGGACCGTTTCTGCGCACAGGAGACTTAGGATTTTTGCAGGATGGGGAGTTATTTGTTACCGGACGAATCAAAGATGTGATTATCGTTCGAGGACAAAACCATTATCCTCAAGATATCGAACTGACTGTACAGAATAGTCATCCAGCACTGCGACCTAGTTGTGGAGCAGCTTTTACAGTAGATGTCAATAGTGCAGCGCGATTAGTAATAGTACAGGAGATCGAGCGAAGCTACCTACGTAAGCTGAAGGTGAATGCAGTAGTAGAGAGTATCCGTCAGGCGGTGACAGCAGAACATGGCTTACAAGTCTATGCGATAGTTTTGGTAAAAACCGGAAGCATTCCTAAAACTTCAAGTGGCAAGATTCAACGTCATGCTTGTCGGGCTGGATTTCTCAGTGGCAGTTTGAATGTTGTTGAGGATTGGAGTATAAACCCTCAGGGGAAAGTAAAATTTTTGCATCTCCAGACTGAAGTGGAGTCGGTTTTACAGAAACTGCAAAAACTTTGAAACTTCCGACTATTTTGGAGCATCGGATTGATTGCTCAGATTGATGATGTCTGAGTCTCGGATTACTAGTACTTAATAAAAATTACATTGAACTATATTTGACGTCTAAAGAATGGAAATTAAGAGTTTTCAAGTTGAGTCGAAAGGGAAAACATCATTACAGAAGCTGCCAACTAAATCGGAGATTCAAGCCTGGATAATCTCCTATTTAGCTCGACTTTTGCAAGTGGATTCTAGTCAAATTGATGATGTTACTCCCTTTGATCGCTATGGTCTGGATTCTTCGGCAGCAATCGACCTGACAGGGGACCTGGAAATTTGGCTCGGACAGGATATTGACCCTACTCTACTTTACGATTATCCGACAATTGAAGCTTTGGTTACTCACTTAGCTGAGGAATTGGAATGTAATCATCCTTAGGAGATGGGAAAAATCACAAGGAGAACATCATGGTAGATATTACCTCCGCATTAGAAAACCATAAACAGACAGGCAAGAAACATTTCAAACTTATTGAAACCACTTATCGCAGTAACACCAGTTCTGACTATACCGAAAAAATGGAGGAGCTGGCGAAAAACTTTGACTATCATTCTAATAGCGATCGCTATTGGAGCGTGCCAGAGCAATCACTGCTTTATGGCACTCCACTCTACGATGCTGCTTCTTCTACTCAAAGAATGGCTCTCAATCACCTGCATTGGTTTGCCAACTACAATTATGTTGCTGATACCGAAACCGAAACTCTAATTAATAATCAGTCTACGGCAAGCATTTTTGCCTCCCTTGGTGGTTACGAAACCATTGCCCAAGAACTAGAGTTAGAGACTCAGCAGGAATATGCCCACATTCATACCTTTCGGAAGATCGGTTTAACTACTGCCAAGACTCTGATGGGGAGGGATACACTAAAAGCGATGCTCAAATGGCACTCCTACCAATTGACTTTGGGGCAAAATTCTTGGGCAACTTTTCAATATTATGCCCTGCGTAAATTGAGCCAGACGATGAATAAAAGTAAAAAGCAATTTTATTCTCGGCACTTACAGGAAGTCGAAGCAAAGGAAGGATTCATTGGTCAAAAGCGGACGACTGGTGTGATGGGGCGAAATGTACCATCCTCTCTACAACGTTTCTTTCTTTTTAACTGGGGGGGAGGTTCTCCGTTCTTGGCTTGCGAGTACTATGTCTTACGGATGATGTCCAATCTGACTCTGAAGAACATGGAGCATCCGATCTTCAAATATTACAAGAAGCAGCAGAAAAAAGGAGAATCAATCCCTGAGCCAACAGCAGTATCTCATTATCATTTTTTAGACGAGTCTTTTCACACGACAATATCTCAGACACTTTCTCGGGATATGTATAAGGACTTTTCGCCACCAACGGCTTATGAGAAGTTCGTCGTTAATCTAGCAGTCTATTTTATTCAAAGCGGAACTCTGGCACATCTTTCCGGGGCATTTCCTCATCGCTATTTTCAAGACGATATTTCTTTGATGGAACTAATATATAGATTGCTCCAAGCTCCTATATTCGGTATGTCTGAGCGAGAAGCACTCCATTGGCTGGAGCAGTGTTTATGTCACGAACAGGAAAGTTTTCACTTAGCAGCGAAAAATCACCAAAGTCTTTTAGAAGAGCAACGTCGGTTTGTAGGTAATCTTGACTATTTGTGGCCTATTAATCGTGAAATGCGTGCCATGGCTTCGGGTGGTTCAATTCACAAAGCGATTCAAAACAATATCAGAACCTTTAAGCGATTTTCCAGATTTTGTAGTCAGGACTAAAACCAAATCCCGATAGGAATAACTAGAAATAACTCAGCGCAATTATCAATGGAACCTATTGCAATTATCGGCATTGGCTGTCGTTTTCCCCAAGCTAATAATCCTGAAGCCTTCTGGCATCTTTTGCGAGAGGGGGGTGATGCCATTACCGAAGTACCACCAGAAAGATGGGATGTCGATGCTTTATACGACCCAGAACCAGGAACATCGGGAAAGATGAATACTCGCTGGGGCGGCTTTCTTGAAGATGTAGAGCAATTCGATCCAGGATTTTTTGGCATTTCTCCCCGCGAAGCGGAGCGAATGGATCCTCAGCAGAGGCTATTCATGGAAGTAGGGTGGGAAGCACTGGAAAATGCTGGCATAGCTCCAAATAAGTTATCTGGCAGCCAGACAGGGGTGTTTGTGTCGATCGCCTCGATTAGCTACGATCGCTTTCTGTTTAAGGGGGTTAATGATCTCTCGCTTTTAAGTGCCTATGATGGCACTGGTACTACTTTCAGCCTTGCCGCCAATCGCCTATCGTACTTACTGAATCTGCGAGGACCCAGTCTGGCGATCGAGACTGCTTGTTCTTCTTCTCTGGTTAGCGTTCATTTGGCCTGCCAGAGTTTAAGGAGTAAAGAGTCTAATCTGTGCTTGGTCGGTGGAGTCAATTTAGTTTTATCGCCAGAGCTAAACGTAATTTTCTCTCAAGCTCGAATGATGGCCGCTGATGGACGATGCAAGACTTTTGATGCCAAGGCTGACGGTTATGTTCGAGGAGAGGGATGCGGAATAGTGGTGCTCAAGCGTCTCTCAGATGCCCAGAGGGATGGCGATCGGATTCAGGCAATTATTCGAGGCACAGCAGTAAATCAGGATGGTCAGAGTAATGGTATTACCGCTCCTAACGGACCTTCTCAACAGACAGTAATTCGCCAAGCTTTGAAAAACGCCGAGGTGGAGCCAGCGCAAATTAGTTATGTTGAAGCTCATGGTACAGGAACTGCTTTAGGCGATCCCATTGAGGTTAAATCTCTCAAAACAGTGTTAATGAAATACCGAGAACCAGATCAGCCCTGCTATTTAGGTTCGGTCAAGACCAATATAGGTCATTTAGAAGCTGCTGCTGGGGTTGCTGGTCTAATTAAGGTGGTACTCTCGCTGCAACATCAGGAAATTCCCCCCAACTTGCACTTTCAGCAGCTCAATCCTTACATTTCTTTGAAAAAAACCACTTTTTCTATTCCTACTGAGCGCCAGTCATGGAATTACTCTGGAAGTCGTTTGGCTGGGGTCAGTGCGTTTGGGTTTGGTGGTACTAATTGTCATGTCATTGTCGAAGAAGCACCTATACCAAATGCGTTACCTAATAATACTGAACGACCTTTACATCTTCTTACCTTGTCGGCAAAAAGTGAGCTAGCTTTAAAAGCGCTAGCTGGTAGGTATCAAACTTATCTTCAGTCCCATTCTGAAAACTCCCTAGCAGATATTTGCTTCACTGCTAATACAGGGCGATCGCATTTTGAATATCGTTTAGCTATCGTGTCTGAATCTAGGGAGCAGTTAGGCGAACAGTTAGATATTTTTGCCAGTGGCAGGAAAGCTGTCGGATTAGCGAGCGGTCAAATAAAAGGCAAGAAGAGGGAGCAAATAGCCTTTTTATTTACAGGTCAGGGTTCCCAGTATGTAGGCATGGGACAACAACTTTATGAAACTGAACCCATTTTCCGCGCTGAAATTGATCGATGTAATCAGATTCTCGCACCATATTTAAATACCCCCTTAATAGAAGTTTTATATCCCCATTCTGCTGAAGCCAGAGAAACTGAAAAAAGTAATGGCAAATCGCAAGTACTTAACTCCGATTCAAACAGTTTTACATTAGTAGACAATCTTCAAATTACACCCTCAAAACTTGACACTCTAGACGATACTGCCTATACCCAACCTGCCTTATTTGCTCTTGAATATGCTTTAGCTACTTTATGGCAGTCATGGGGAGTCGAACCTACTGCCGTCATGGGTCATAGCGTCGGGGAATATGTCGCAGCCTGCGTAGCAGGGGTATTTAGTTTAGAGGATGGCTTGAAGCTGATTGCTGCCCGAGCACGTCTAATGCAGGAATTACCTCAAGAGGGGGAAATGGTGGCAGTGTTTGCTGAGGAGAGCAAGGTGCGAGCCATGATCCAGCCCTATCATCCTCATGTTGCGATCGCCGCCATTAATGGACCCGAACTTACAGTCATTTCTGGTCACCGGAACTTGGTACAGGCAGTGATTTCAGACTTAGAAATCAAAGAGGTCAAGACGAAAAAGTTGCAGGTTTCCCATGCTTTCCACTCTCCCATGATGGAGCCAATGCTGTCTGCCTTTAGGCGGGTAGCTGAGGAAGTAACTTATTCTCCACCTCAATTAAGCTTGATTTCCAATGTTACAGGAAAGCAAGTTACTACTGAAGTTGCTACTTCCGAGTATTGGTGCAGTCATATACTACAGCCTGTCAGATTCTATGCCAGCATGGATAACTTGGTTGAGCAGGGTTATGAAGTATTTCTAGAAATCGGACCAAAACCGACCCTCCTGGGCATGGGTCGTTATTGTCTATTAAATAAGCTAGAGACAAAAAACTTAGCTTTGTTACCCAGTCTGCATCCAGAACAAGAAGATTGGGAACAGATGCTCCAGAGTTTAACCACTTTATACTTACGGGGACTCTCAGTAAACTGGTCGGGCTTTGATCGGGCTTATTGCCGTCAACGCCTATCTCTGCCAACTTATCCTTGGCAAAGACAGCGATATTGGATTGAGGGGACTGATTTCGCAGCTTCCAATATAGCTAAATGGTCGAGAAAGAAAGTTTCCATCCAGAATAATTTTCACCCCCTCCTTGGTCAAAGGCTTCATTCTGCGCTCAAAGAAATTCAGTTTGAATCTCAGATTAGTCAGGAATCTCCAGCTTATTTATCAGATCATCACATTTGCCAAACTGTAATTTTCCCCGCATCAGGTTACTTAGAGATGGCTTTAGCTGCTGGAAAGACTATTTGCCCAGCGGACAATTTCTCAGTTGAGGAAGTCACATTCCAGGAAGAGCTAATTTTATCAGAAGCTGAAAGTAAAACCCTTCAATCGATTTTGTTACCTGAATCACCTGAATTATTTTCCTGGCAAATTTTTAGCCTTACATCCGAGTCAGAAACTACCGAGCCAACTTGGACAATTCATGCCTCTGGAAAAATTAGGCTGAAAACATCAACTCCCCAATCTGCTGAAGTTGACCTAGCTGTTCTGCAAGCACAATATATCGAGGAGATATCTGGTGAAACCCACTACCAAAATTGTCTTCAACGACAAATAAAATATGGTTCTAGTTTCCAAGCTGTGGAAAAGATTTGGATGCAGAAAGGACAAGCTGTAGCTCAGATTCGGTTGCCCGAAACCTTAGTTACAGACGTCGCCAACTATCAATTACATCCAGTGTTAATGGATACCTGCTTTCAAATTTTAGGTAGCTTCTTACCTCAAGCAGGTCAGGAAGATGTTTATTTACCAGTTGGATTAAAATCGCTACAAGTGTATCAAAGTCCTAGCAGCTCCCTGTGGATTAAGGCTCAAATACTTCCTCAAGGTTTAAATCAACAGTTCCAGACAGTCAATTTACGCCTGTTCGATGAGCATGGTACTACGGTTGCTCAGTTAGAAGAATTATCGGTCAGACAAGTCAACCGCCAAACATTACAACAGATTTATCAACAAGACTTGTATCAACTCTTGACTGCCGAACCTAGAGAACGTCGCAGTTTGTTAGTGTCATATTTAAGTCAATTATTAACCAAAGTTTCGGGAATACCTACACCAAAACTGAACTGGGAACAACCTTTGTCAACGCTGGGAATTGACTCCCTGATGGCTGCCGATTTAAGAAGAAGAATTGAGGTCAACTTAGGGATAGTCGTGCCAATCGAGTATTTTGCTGGTCTGAGTATCGATCAGTTTGTCACCCAAGTTCTCTTGCTACTTGAGGGTCAAACTCTGACCAAACAAATTCCACAGCTCAATGCTGCTGATTCTCTTGTAGGCTCTAGATCCCAAGCTAATCGTTGGGTTAACCCTCTAGAATCAAATTCTCAAACTTGCTTCCGTCTATTCTGTTTCCCTTATGCTGGTGCGGGTGCGTCTATTTTCCATTCTTGGTCGGAAGCTCTCCCCCCAGAGATCGAAGTTTGTCCGATTCAGTTACCAGGAAGAGAAAATCGCTTAGGAGAGACTCCCCTGGAACGGTTGAAGCCTCTAATTGAAACCTTAACACCACTATTATGTCCCCACCTAGACATTCCCTTTGCCTTTTTTGGTCATAGTGTGGGGGCAATTTTGAGCTTTGAACTTGTTCGCGAACTCCGCCGGCGACAATTGCCCTGTCCAGTTTGCCTATTTGTTTCTGGTAGCCAAGCACCCCAAGTTCCAGATTTAGAGCCGCCGATTCATCGACTGCCTGACTCTAAGTTCAAAGAGAAATTGAAACAACTCAAGGGGACGCCAGATGAAGTTTTGCAAGATGCCGAATTGATGGAGCTGTATCTCCCCGCTTTAAAAGCTGATTTTGCGCTTTTGGAGACCTACTTCTATGCTAATGAGTCTCCCCTCAACGTTCCCATCTCTGTCTTTGGCGGTCAACAAGATAGCAAAGTTAGTCCTGAAGCTTTGGCAGCCTGGCGCGAACAAACTAATCAAGATTTCACACTGAAAATGTTTCCTGGAGATCATTTCTTTCTGCATGTTGAAGGTCAGAACCTCTTGCAAACTATAGCTCAGGAGCTGCAGCAGCTTCTAATTCTTAAATAAACCGAAGAGAAGAGAAATAACTATGGCTTTTATTGTTGCTACATCGATTGGCTTTCCGACCCATTATTATCCTCAGGAAGTACTAGCAAACGCTCTAAGAAAGTACTTTTTGGCGATGGATCTGGATTTCGATCTTGAGATTATTGATCGCTTCTTTACTAATGTGGCGATTGATGGTCGCTACTTTATGTTGCCCCTTGATTCTTTTTTTGACCCCCCAGGAATGGAAGTAAGTGTTAGTAAGGCGATCGAGGCTACTGTGAATTTAATTGGCGAAACTATCAGCAAATTACTTGACAAGGTAGCTCTCGAACCAAAAGATATTTCTCAGCTTACATCAGTTAGCCTTGCTCCAGCGGTTCCTGCCATCGATACTCGCTTGATGAATCTACTCCCCTTTTCTTCCAGTCTCAAGCGAATGCCTCTTGGTGGCGTTGGTTGTTTAGGGGGAGCCTTTGGTATCTCTAGGGTTGCGGAATACCTGCGGGGACATCCCACTGAAGCAGCAATTCTGGTAGCAGCAGAACCTTCCTCCGCACTTTGGCAAGGTTCTTTGCAACGAGATTTGAATTCAATGATTAAGAAACTACCTACAGATCCGTCTCAGTACAGTGACATCATTATGACAATTGTTACGGCGGCTTTGTTTGGCGACGGTGCGGGAGCAGTGTTAATGGTTGGTGACGATCATCCTCTTGCTTGTCCTGGACAACCACAGGTAATTGACAGCAGATCCATTATGCTTCCCGATACCATCAATTTGATGGGGATGGATGTGGTTGACACTGGCACGAGAAATATCCTCAGACCTAAAGTAGCCGATCATGTCAAAGTCGGTCTAAGACAGGCGATCGACCCTCTGCTAGCCAAGCACGATCTAGCAGTAGATAAAATCTCTCGCTGGCTCGTACATCCTGGTGGTCCCAAGATTATCAATGCAGTAGAAGATGAGTTTGCCCTGGACGACCAAGCTTTACAACTAAGTCGTGATGCTTTAGCAAAAATTGGCAATATTTCATCGCCTACAGTGCTTTACATCCTTGATCGCACCTTGGCGGGAGAACAACCGCCTCCTGGTTCCTATGGTTTGGCGATCGCCATGGGTCCTGGCTTTTCTCAAGAAGTCATTCTTTTGCAGTGGTAGATAGGGAATTAAGAAAATGAAACAACTAAAAGGTCCAAGAACGCCCGGTTTTGTCCAAAAAATTCAGTGGAGTAGCGATCCGATCGGCTATATGGATGCGGCTGCTCAAAAGTTTCCCGATATTTTTGAGGCCAAAATTACTCCCGTTGGTAATACTCAAGTATTAGTAAGTCACCCCCAAGCCATCCAGCAAATCATGACCCAAGATGTCAAGAGTGAATATGCTGCTCCAGATGGTAATTTGATGCGTCCTGTCTTTGGTGACGAATCACTACTTTTCCAAGATCCAAAGCATCATTTGCGCCAAAGAAAGTTGCTGATGCCTTCTTTTCATGGCGAAAGAATGACTGCTTATGGCAGAGCCATCTGTAATCTTGCCCAGCAAGTCAGCGAGGAATTATCTTCTGGCGAGATTTTTTCGGCAAGGGCAATCATGGAAGATATTTCCTTAGAAGTGATTCTAGAAGTGATCTTTGGCTTGTCCGAAGGAGAGCGATATCAAATACTAAAAGAATTGTTGGTCTATTATTCGGGGGTTTTTCAATCTAAGATATTTAACCTTCTGCTATTGTCTCCTTCACTCCAAAAAAAATTAGGTTTTTTAAACTCTTGGCAAAACTTTTTACACAAACGTCAACAGATTGACCAACTGCTCTATGCTGAAATCAAAGAGCGCCGAGCCAAACCAGACCCAGAGCGGACAGATATCCTATCGATGTTACTGCTCGCAAGGGATGAGGACGGAGAACGAATGTCCGATGTAGAAATTCGAGATCAGTTAATCACTCTGCTGTTGACTGGACATGAAACTACGGCTACGTCAATGGCTTGGGCGTTGTACTGGATTCATTATCATCCCGAAATTAGAGCTAAATTGCTTAAGGAAATTGATCGTCTAGGAGACTCTCCAGACCCAATGGATATTTTCCGTCTCCCCTATCTAACTGCTGTATGTAATGAAACTCTGCGCATTTATCCAGTGGTGCCAATCAGCGGACCCAGGATGGTAAAAGAATCATTTGAACTAATGGGTTACGAGATACAACCGGGTACTGCATTGCACTGTTGTATATATTTGACTCACCATCGTGAAGATTTATATCCAAATTCTAAACAATTTCAGCCAGAGCGATTTATTGAGCATCAATTTTCCCCATATGAATTTATTCCTTTTGGTGGCGGCAGCCGTCGTTGTTTAGGAGCAGCATTGGCAATGTTTGAAATGAAGCTAGTTATAGCAACAATCCTCTCTCGTTATCGACTGTTGCTGGCAGATAACAAACCAGTGAAACCAATTCGTCAAGCTATTACTTTAATACCTGCTGGTGGGGTGAGGATGATCTTACAAGGTCAACGTCTACGTCAACAAATGTCTCAACCTGTCGCCAATCCAGTTTAAGGTAATCGGCCTATTCATATCTTTTATTAAATAACTCGTTCTCAAAAGTTACGAGACAAAACTATCAATTAAGGAAAATCTGACCATGAAACGTAATAAGTTTTTATTTCGCCTCAAAATTGCTCTCAGTTATCTTCTGGTCAAACTCAAATTTCTCCAGGGTTTATTTCCTCAAAGAATGAGAGATCGTTTACCAATAGGGTGGAACGATCAAATGTTTTTGACGGCATTTAAGTCCGGAGGACAAAAAATTTACTATGACTATTATTGTCAGCAGCGGGAACCAAATGCTTATCAACCAAAAGTCTTGGTGGATGAAAAATACCGTCTCTCTGAAGAGGATATTCGATTTTTTTATGAGCATGGTTATCTCGGTCCTTTTACCATAATGTCTCCGGAAGAGGCAAAATCGGTGAAAGATCTTTTCATCGAGCAGATAGAAAACACAGAATCTCCAATTTATCCCTACTCTCAAGGGGCCTATGAAATTCTAACCAAAGATAAATCGCAACCCGCTGATGAACGAATGAGTAATGAGAAGATTGCGATGAGGGGGATGAACTTCCGCGATCGCTATCTGGATAATCCCATCTTGCTGAATTTGTTTAAGCATCCAGCCCTAACCGAGCGGTGTGCTCAACTGTTAGGTCCCGATCTTTTGCTCTGGCGTACTCAATTTTTTCCCAAGGCACCTAAGAGTCCTGGAACTCCATTTCACCAAGCAAGTACCTACCTGCTTGATAATCGAGTAGAATCGGTTGTCAATCCTCCCGATGTTGAAGACCTGTTTCAGTTAACCTGTTGGTTTGCTCTTACCGATGCCACCAAAGAAAATGGATGCATGACAGTCGTTTCTGGCTCCAGCCAAAAAATCTATCCGATTAAGTTTGAAATATTTGACCCCAGTAAAGCTGGTAATGGAAAAGGTCGATTTGGCAATCTCCAAATCGAAATTGATTATCCGATCCATTCCGACAATATTAAGGCCATTGAAATGAAGGCAGGACAATTTTATATCTTTAGCGAGCGGGCCATCCATGGCTCGTTAGATAATCAAACTAACCAGTGGCGATGGGGCGTAAATGGTCGGGTCGTTCCCACAAGTACGCGCCTATATAGCCAAAAAATGTTGTCAGAAGGCCACAGTTATTCAATCGCAGGTGTGAGCAAAATTAAGTTAGACAACTGGAGAGCAGCTTTAATTCGTGGTGAAGATCGTTTTGGATACAACAGGCTACTTGAAGAATCAACCAAGTCACAAGGAGAAATAGTTGGTGTTAAGTAAATCGATCTTCATGGGAATTATTGCTGCTATTATCTTGCAGAGACTTTTGGAGCTGCGCCATAGCAAGCAAAATGCTGCATATATCCTGGCTCAAGGAGGACGAGAGTATAATGACAACCTTTTAGGTGCCGTAAAAGTGCTGCAAGTGAGTTGGTGGATGGCGATGATTGTAGAAGTCTGGTGGCTTGAGCGTCCTTTTATCCCAGTTTTAGCTGCTGCTGCGCTATTAGCAACGCTAGCGGGTCAGGTTTTGCGCTATTTGTCTATGCGATCGCTAGGACAGCGTTGGACTCTTCCGATTATGACTCTGCCTCATCAGCCAGTGGTTGACTCTGGTATTTATAGTTATCTGCGACACCCCAATTGGCTGGGGGTAATCCTCGAAATTGCGGCTTTACCTCTAATCCATTCAGCCTATCTCACCGCGATCTTTTTTAGCATCGCCAACGCCTGGTTAATGAGTAAGCGAATAAAAGCTGAAGAACGAGCTTTGAGTGAAGACACTAACTATGCTTATGTTTTTGGCTACAAGCCTCGTTTCATCCCCGGCATCAGATTTTTTAAAGCCGCAAAAACCACTTAGCGATCGCCATGGTTGGGATGTAGTTTTGGTAATTTCAGTTTAGGTAAGAAGTTATGGAAAAAAAGAAAGTTGCCATCATCGGAGCTGGACTTGCTGGTTTAGTAACGATTAAGTCTTGTCTTGAGGAAGGAATGGAGGTTATAGCCTTTGAGAAGAACGAGCGGCTGGGGGGAAACTGGCATTTCCAAGAGGGAGGTGTAAGCGTCTTTCGGCATACCGAATTAACTTCCTCAAAGTATCTAACTGCCTTTTCTGACTTTCCTATGCCAGAGAATTTCCCACATTTTTTAAAGCACGAACAGTATCTTGATTATTTGCTAGATTATGCTCGCCATTTCGATTTGCAACGGCACATTAAATTTGAAGCAACAGTGACTCGCATGCAACGACAAGAGGGAAAATGGCTGCTTAATGTTTCTCATGGTGGTACGGTTAGTAGGTGTGAATTCGATGCAGTAGCAGTTTGTACGGGTTTAAATGAAAAGCGTAATCTCCCAGCGATTCCCAATCAAGAGAATTTTCAGGGAAAAATTGTTCATTCATCTGCCTATAAAGACAATATCCCATACCGAGAGCAAAATGTTGTCATTGTCGGTGGTGGTGAAAGTGGAGGAGATATTCTGAATGAAATATCTCAAGTTGCCAAAGAGGTAACACTGAGTTTGAGGAGGGGTGTATTTGTCATGCCTAAACTTGACAAGACAATGACACTACCGGGAGATTATTTCCATCACCGCTCTACTTACCACTTCCCTCCAGCAATTTACGATCGCATAGAAACTCTATTCCAAAATCTTTTCAACTTTATCAACCGCCGACAAAAAGCTTGGCAGATTCGGCAAAAGTTGATTGAGCTATCTGGAGGAAGTTACCACCAACAATTTATTACCAAGTCAGACGTTTTCTTAACAGCCCTTGCCCAACCACATGTATTCCTCAAGCCAGCAATTCAAAGGTTTGACACTGATGGTGTGGTGTTTGCCGATGGTAGCAAAGTCAAAGCAGAGGCTGTAATCTTCTCCAGTGGCTTCAAGGTTTTCTTCCCATTTCTCCCCATCGAGAGTCGAGGATGGGATTGGCGCAAACTATATAAAAATATCTTCCATCCTGAACTAACCAATCTCGGTTTTATCGGCTTTGCACGTCCTAATATTGGTGCTATCCCTCCCGTTACCGAGCTTCAGTCGCGCTATTTTGCCGGTGTAGCTAGTGGCAGATTATCGCTGCCATCTCTTGCTGAGATGGAGTCAGTTATCAAACGAGATGCTCGGGAAACTGCCAAACTGAAACCACTAGTTTGCGAACGAGTTACTTCAATCGTCTCATTTGTTCCTTACATGTACGAACTAGCGGGGCTAATTGGCTGTCGCCCAATTTTGAAACAGCTTTTGAACAGGCCGTTAGTGCTGTGGAGTGTTTTGTTTGGTACCGTAGCACCACCTCATTTTCGTCTTTGTGGGCCTCATGCCGATCCCAAAGCCTTTGAGATTATCGCACAGGAAGGCTTACACCTACAAAAGTTAAAAACGCCTCAGGAAAAATTTTTGTTTTTTGCTTTTCAAATAATTTGGGGCGTTGGTGGGATACTCAGCTATCCCCTCTTTAAAGCGGTTTATCGCTTACCAGGCTGTAAATTGCTCGAACCCCAGTTAGATTTTTAAATTAATTAATTGACAAGATTTTTATTAGTCTAGGTAAAAAGTTATGGATAAGAAAAAAGTTGCCGTTATCGGGGCTGGACTTGCTGGTTTAGTAACAATTAAGTCCTGCCTAGAAGAAGGGATGGAGGTTGTGGCCTTCGAGTCCTCTCCTCATATCGGTGGAAACTGGAAGTTCCGCAAGCAAGGGGTCAGCGTATTTCGCAATACCGAACTGAGTTCCTCAAAGTATATAACTGCATTCTCTGACTTTCCCATGCCCGATCGCTATCCTCACTTCTTAAAGCACGAACAGTACCTTGAATATCTCTTGGCTTATACTCGTCACTTCGATCTTGAAAAGCACATAATCTATAATGCTTCGGTCAAATCTGTATCGCGTAAAGGAGACAAGTGGATCGTTTGCGTGGTCAAACCTGATGCCGTAGATGAATACGAAGTTGACTCTGTGGCAGTTTGTACGGGACTAAATGAAGAAAAGGAGTTGCCTGCCATTGAGAATATGTCAGAATTCCAGGGAAAAATTGTTCACTCATCGACCTACAAAGACAATAGCCCTTATCACGGTAAGCATGTGGTAGTAGTTGGCGGTGGAGAAAGCGGTGGCGATCTCGTGAATGAACTTTCTCAGGTGGCGACAAAGGTGACACTTAGTTTGAGAAGAGGAGTGTTTATTATGCCCAAACTCGACAAGCGTATGACTCTTCCCGGAGATTACTTTCATCACCGAACCACATATCAATTGCCACCTGTACTTTACGACCGTATCGAAACTGCGATTCAACACTTGTTAACTTTTATCAACCGTAAATATAAATCCTGGCAGATCAGACAAAAACTGATCGATTTATCTGGAGGTAGCTATCACAAACAATTCATAACTAAATCGGATGTATTCATGCAGGCCCTTACAAAACCTAATGTTGCTCTCAAATCTGGAATTCACCAATTCAATCCAGACGGGATCGTCTTTAGCGATGGGAGCAAAGTAAAGGCGGATACAGTTATCTTTTGTAGTGGTTTCAAAGTTAAATTCCCCTTTTTACCAATAGAGAATGAGGGGTGGGATTGGCGCCAGCTCTATAAAAAAATCTTTCATCTAGACCTCCCCAATATTGGTTTTATAGGCTTTGCCCGTCCCAACATAGGTGCGATGCCTCCTATTATCGAACTACAAGCTCGTTATTTTGCTGGAATTGCCAGTGGTAGATTATCTCTTCCTTCAACCGCACAGATGAAGGCAACAATTGAAAAAGATGCCAAGAAATCTGCTGAGTTAAAGCCTCTTGTCAGCGATCGCATTACGGGAATTGTCTCCTACGTGCCATTTATGTATGAGTTGGCCGAGTTAATTGGTTGTCGTCCTGTTCTATGGAAATTAATCAAACGACCGCTCGTGCTCTGGAGTGTTTTGTTTGGAAGTGTTGCAGCCCCCCACTTCCGCATCTGTGGACCCCATGCTAATCCATTAGCATTAGATGTCATTGAACGTGAAGGTCTGCACATTTGGAAACTCAAGACCCCCCATGAAATATTTTTGTTCTTGTTTTTACAAGTAGTTTGGGGTGGAAGCGCCCTGATTGGGTATCCCATTTTGAAAGTTATCTCCTCTTTAAGAGGCTTAAACTTTCTAAATCCCGAATTAAGTCTTTGACTGCACTCCTTCTATAAACCTCTGTCTTGAAAATAGAAGCTATGACAACGTAAATTCGCTAAACATTTTATTTTCCCGAGACTTCTATCAATAGTCAGATCTCTGTCAATTTTATGAGTGTATTGAAATTTAAATTTAAGAAGCTAGATCTTCTGGTTCCCTTGTTCGTTTGGTCATTTTGGCTGCTGTTAATGGTTGCCAGAAACCAATGGCATTTGTTTGTCGATAATTGGTTTATGTCTGTCACCATGGCTGTCGGCTCTTTTATCGCTGGTTCAACTAGCGAAGGGGGTGGTGCGGTGGCATTTCCGGTCATGACTTTGATGTTTGATATTGAGCCAGCGGTAGCTAGAGATTTCTCTTTGATGATTCAGTCGGTGGGGATGACTTCCGCTACGATCGCGATTTTTGTTAATCGCATTGCTATCGAACCCCGTGCTTTGCTGTTTTCCAGCCTAGGGGGAGCCTTAGGAATCATGTTCAGCCTCGAATATATCGCTCCGCTTCTGCCCCCTGTGGTAACTAAGCTATTTTTTGTGACCCTATGGTTAAGCTTTGGTGTAGCACTGCTTTCGATGAACCGCGATCGCCAACGGGTTCTTAACAAGCGAATTTCCGGCTTTCAAAGACAGGATATGCTGGTGCTGATTGCTGTCGGTTTAGTGGGAGGAATGGTAAGTGGCATCACTGGTAGCGGACTGGATATCTTGACCTTTTCGCTGCTAGTACTAGCATTCCGCCTTGATGAGAAAATTGCTACTCCAACCTCAGTTGTACTAATGGCAGTTAATGCCTTAGTTGGTTTTGGTTGGCGTGTCTTCTTCAGCTCAACGCCCGTTTTGCCTGAGACTTGGAGCTATTGGTGGGTATCTGTGCCTGTAGTGGTTATCGGCGCCCCCCTAGGTGCGAAATTTATCGCTAATCGCTCAAATCTTTTTGTTATCTATCTTTTACTAACTACCATCATTCTCCAATTTGGCGCTGCTTTGCTGATCTTGCCCCTAACTCATAACTTAATGCTCTTTAGTGCAGCAACATTTTTAGTTGGTTTTTGCTTTTTTTCAGTAATGAATTACTCGGGCTATCAGCGATTGCTATCCAACAGACAAAATGTCAAAGACATAATCATTCGAGAAACAGCCGTATCCGAATCTCACAAATGAAAGTTGCAATGTTGAGAATTTTAAAACTAAAAAATGCTGAAAGTTTACTTTTCGATTTTGAAGTCTTGCTGGAAAAATTTTGGAGTGAAAACAACTTTTTTACAATGGTTATTTCTGTTTCCGCTTTTTCTTGCTTTCACACACCTAACCCTTTTTTTAGATAGGATATTCTTTCCTCAATATCGCCAAGTCCAAGTCAAGGAACCAATTTTCATTATTGGAAATCCCCGCAGTGGAACTAGCTTTTTACATTGCTTATTAACTCAGACCAAGGAGTTTGCAGCTTTCGAGACGTGGCAGCTTCTGTTTCCAGCACTTACAGCACGCACTTTATTAAAACCACTAATTGATTACTTAATCAAAAAAGACCTGGGAATCCTCGTTCCGGCTCAAGTAGGTCATGAACTTGCTCTCGATCAAGTAGAACACGATGAATTCTTATTCTTTCATCAACTTGATACTCAATTCGTTACTGCCTTATCTCCCTTAGGTTTTGATACTCGTGAATATCCAGAGCTGCGCTTTCACGACAAACAACCAGAATCTCGTCGTTGCTTCTCGATTAGATTTCTCAAAAGCTGTCTTCAGCGCCAAATATATTACACTCAAAATGAACAGGTAATCGCTCATTTACATTTTTCGATTCACCGTCTTAAGACTCTGCGAGAGACTTTTCCCGATGCTAAGTTTATTTATTTAGTGCGATCGCCTTATGCTACGATTTCTTCCCACCTTTCTCTCAATTACAATACCCTCAAACATCGAAAGATAACTCAAAAGATTTCCCCAAATAAATTGAAGCTGTACCTAGACAGAAGATATCGCTATGACATCGAGCTTTATCGCTACTTCTCCAAGCTGCGGCAAGAGAGAGTAATTCCCGAAGATAGGCTCTTAATCTTGAAATACGATGAATTGCGCTCATCCCTACCCAATGCGTTTGCCAAAATCCTAGCTTTTACTGGAATTAAACCCAGCGATCAGTTGCGACAGGTAGTCGAAAACCAAGCTCAAATTCAGAAAAACTATAAACGCCAACATAAGGTTATGTCTCTTGAGGAGTTTGACTTAACCCAGGAGCAAATTGCCAATGACCTGTCATTTGTTTTTGAAGAATACGGTTTCGATAAAAACCAAGTGCCAAAAGCAGCTGTGTAAAGTGATAAAGAAAATTTAACAGCCTACATGATATCTGAAGAACAACTAGATTTTCTGTTAGAAATTTTTAAACCCAGCTTTGCTAGTCCAGCTCAGGACTCGGTCATTGGATCGCCTATCAACATTTTAAATTAATGATAAAAATTTCCATATTGGTTACAAAATGGCTGCCATACATTACTGGTTTTTTTGGTTTGCTTTCGCTCAACAGAGCCTTGTTAACCATGTTGATCTATCGTTACGATCCGGGAATACCGAATTCTAGTCATCTGCCATTTTTGGTATCATCGCTCATCGTAGGCATAGCCATGTTTGTCAGTCGTATTATCGGTGCCTTAACTCAACCAGCGATCGGATATTGCTCAGATCGGTTTCAGAGCCGTTGGGGAAAGCGGCGACCCTTCTTGGCTATCGCAGTCTTGCCTTTAACTCTCAGCTTTATCTTACTATTTATTCCTCCCCTTGGCTCTAACAGCATTGGCAATGTAGTTTATCTAGGAATATTGCTGTGTATATTTTATTTAGCACTAGCAGCTTATCAAATTCCCTATTTAGCTTTGCTACCTGTACTAGCCCCAACGGTCAAACAAAGGATTAATCTTTCTTCTTTAATGGCGGCTTTTGGTCTATTGGGAAGTGCCTTCGGAGGAATCGCAGCCCCTTTGTTAACCCAGCAGTATGGCTTTCCAAGGATGGCAATTATGATTGGAAGCGCCAGTTTTGTGACCATGCTGATGCCTTTAATTGTGCACGAGGATGTCACTGTATCTAAGCCAGAGTACCTTCCCTTCTGGAAGTCTTTTAAATCTGGATGGCAAAATGATTGCTTCCGCATTTATCTGACAGGGATTGCCTCAGCTTGGATTACGATTAGTATATTGTCGGTAAGTTCTACTTTTTTGGCGGTAGCACTCTTAAATAAAGATATTAGTTTTGGCTCAGTTGTCAATGGTTTGGTTCTGGGCGGGACAATGAGCGGATTTGCTCTGGTAATTCCTTTGGCTCGACGTTGGGGTAAAAGTTATACTTTCCAGCTTTCGATGGTGTGGTTAGGTGGTGGACTTTTAGCTGTAGCAATTTGGCCATTTTTGGTGGGCTCAGCACTTCTACCTTGGTTAGCACTGCTGGCAATTAGCAATTTAGGGGCTGCAAGTTTTTTTATTTTACCTAATGCCATGTTACCCGATGTCATTGATCGCGATACCAAACAATTTGGAATGCGCCGGGAAGCTATTTATTTTGGTGCCCGAGGTTTATTGGTAGAGATAAGTGTGGGAATCGGTTCTCTGCTGGCAGGCGCCTTATTAATGTTGGGCAAAACTCCCGCACAGCCTTGGGGAGTACAAATAGCCTTTCCGGTGGCAGGACTATTTGCCTTGGGGGCAGCAGTAGCATTTGCTTTTTATCCCATCAAAAAATAAGCAGGTTTGAATTACTATGACATCTAATTCTACTCAAGCAACTATAGAAAAGAATACCCGACCTCAGTGGACAAATTGGCTTGATTGGGGAGGGACTAAATTAAGACAAATCGGAGTACCTCTCGCAGATCTCAGTGAAACTTCACTGTTGTCTACTGCTCAAAACCAATCTCAGTTAAGTGACTGGGGTAATGAAGATTTTCGGGTAGCATTGCAAATTCTCCTAAAATCTCTAGAAAGAGAGGCTAATCTCAACTTTATGGGACGGTTGATACTGCGAAAATACTTTCTGCAACTGCTGGTAAATCGGCTAAAAATTCAAGATACTTTCAAGCATCATCCTGAAATTCTACAAGTTCCAATACGGAAACCGCTATTTATTACCGGATTGCCGCGAACAGGAACGACCTTCTTACATCGGCTTTTAGCTCAAGATCCAAATTGTCGTTGGTTGCATCTTTGGGAGTTGTATAATCCCTGTCCGCCTCCAGAGAAGTATAATGCTGAAACCGATGCTCGCATAGAGATAGCTCGTAAATTTATTCAACGCCAGCAAAACTTAGCCCCTGCCTTAGCAATAGCCCATGCTTTGGATGCCCAAGCTCCAGAAGAGGGCAACCAGTTATTTGAGCATTCGTTTGCGTCAATGCTGTTTGAGTTTCGATTTTGTGTTCCATCTTACGGAGCCTGGCTCAAAACTCAAGATATGGTGGCACAGTATCAGTATTTTCGACAGCAATTGCAACTTTTGGGCTGGCATTGGAGCGGACGCTGGGTTCTTAAGGAACCCGTTCATTTGTTCCATCTTGATGCGCTACTAGAAGTATTTCCAGACGCTTGTATAGTACAGACACATCGAGCTCCTTTTGAAGTAATGCCTTCAATGTGTAGTTTGGTGGCGATCGTGCGAAATGTCTTCACCAATGAAACCGATCTAGAAGAGTTAGGAGAATACTGGTTGAATCGCCTAGTAAATGGTATCGAGCGAGCTATGGAAGTTCGTCAGCAAATGAACTCGAAATGCTTTTATGATGTCAGTTATCGAAGCTTGATTCACGATCCGGTTGGTACTGCTCGTCAGATTTATAATTTCTTTGACTACGATTGGAATATTCAAGTAGAGACAAATATGAAGCAATGGTTATCTAGGAATCCTCAGCATAAACATGGAGTTCATCGTTATTCTTCAGAGCAGTTTGGTCTCGATGCTGGGCTAGTAAACCAAAGATTTACTAATTACTATGAGCAATTTCAAAGTCCATTAGGAATCTAGAAAACAAGTAGATAGATAGACAAATCTCTTCTATTTTCTGACAGAGTTCGCAGCACTGTGCTGCGAACTTTAGCTTAATGAAGAAAGAATAAATTCTCTACCTCACTATTAATCCATAATCGTTAAAGTTTAGCCTATTAAGTCTAAATCTGTTGCTGAGAGTTGAGCCAACCAAGCATCGATAGACCCTGCATTAGATGCACCGAGAGAACCTTCTGTATATCCGCTCAGGAATATATCGTTATTATGACCAGTGGCAATATCTAGAGCACGCTCATCCTCGGCTGTTCCAAATTGTACAACTTCCAGCAGATTGCCATTACTGTCAAGCTTAGCCGACCAAGCATCTTCTCCTCCAGCATTATCTCCTGGGAAATAGCCATCCGTAACCCCTCCGATGAAAATCTCATCATTGTCATTAATATCAATACTAAAAGGGGTATCAGACCCAGCACTACCAAACTGTTCAATCCACAATTGGTTGCCATTGGTGTCGTACTTTGCTACCCAAGTGTCATATAACCCTTCATTAGTACCCTCTAGGTCCCCTAGAGTAAATCCGGTAGTATAGAAATTTCCCTCACTGTCAATGGCAGCACCCCTAGCAAAATCAAAGTCGCTGGTACCAAATTGGGTAGTCCAGAGTTGATTCCCATCCTCATCGTACTTGGCTATCCAAGTGTCATATAAGCCGGCATTGGTTCCTCCTAGGTCTCCAATAGTCCAACCAGTCAGGAAAATATTGTCTTCACTGTCAGTGGCAACGCCGAATAATTCGTCAAATTCAGGTGTTCCAAATTGCCTTCTCCACAATTCGTTTCCATCATTGTCAAACTTGATTACCCAGGGATCGGGACCCTCGCCTGCATTAGATCCTGCCAAGTCACCCAGAGTATATCCTCCCTGAATAACATTGTCTGAAGTGTCGACTGCTAGACTACTTCCAAAGGAATTATCACGGTCGCTAGTGCCAAACTGCTCAATCCATTGCTGTTCACCATTTTCGTTAAACTTGGCTACCCAAGCATCATTTCCTCCAGCAGCTGTTCCTCCCAAATCACCAGTAGTGACTCCCGAAGCAAAAAAATTGTCGTTGCTATCGACCGCAACACTAAAAGCAGTTTCAGCAGAGGAAGTTCCAAACTGGTTGATGAACATTTGGTCGCCATCCTCGTCAAACTTAGATATCCAAACATCATTTCCTCCAGCATTAGGTGCGGCTAAGTCACGAGAGGTTCCTCCTACCTGATAGAGATCGCCGCTACTGTCGATAGCAATATCACCACCATTACTAGTCGCTATGCCAAAGGAAAAGTCAATACCTGGAGTGCCAAACTGTTCGATCTGGGGTAGCACTGGATCTGACGATGGAGGAGTATCTACAAATTCAAAATAGCTTTCTGCAAGATTGAGATTTAAATCTCCAGCAACGATGCCGATGATATCCAATGCAGGATCATCAAGAGATGTTGAGGTTTCATCAATCTCATCTTGATTATTGCTTCGGATTAGAGCCGTTACAGTTGTGATTCCCATTTCTTGAACTACGGCTTCCATCTCTTCGACCATAGTTTCTAGAACAGAAAACTCGGAAAACTCATCAAATAGAGAGTTGACATTAATTACTCTCAAGAAGTAATCATCAGCTGAGCCATTTAGCTGAATAGTATCCTCTGCGGGGTCGAAATCCGTAATAAATGCGAAATCTTCTGCACCTAAACCCTGGTAATAAACTTTATTTGCGTCCCCAAGACGAAATGTATCCTCATCAGGGTTGACACTAGTTCCAACCCCGTCAGTTTGTTCATCAGTTTCTTCGAAACCACCGACAAATAAATCTAATTCTCCTTGACCTGGATTGTCGGCAGCAGGATCAACAGCAAGAAAAACATCATTACCAGTACGACCAACCATTAAGTCTCCCAATATTGGGTTTTCAGGATCGCTATTTAAAACGCTGACAGGCGATCCTATAACGAAGTCATTTCCGGGGCTAGCAAACCTTAGGTTAAAAAAATCAATAAGTATTTCCAGTTGTTCGTCAGATATCATTTGCATTTGTTCATCAGAAGTCATTTGCGTTTATCCTCCAGATATCATTGAGACAAGTAGACAGAGCAAAATAAATCTAACTAAGTTATTAAACATCGAGCTAGAGAGAGTATTACCTCAATAACTAATGATTTTAACTAGTTAAACTTGTATATTTCGCATTAATAAATAAGTATAAAACTATAATTTTTAAATGTATTTAAAGATTCAAAATAGATATTTCCAAGTTTTCTAAAGTTTCAGAAAAGTATTTGACGTTTCTTCAAAAAATTTGTAAGCATTTTATTTATTTTCACTAATTATAGAAGAGTATTTTATGTCAATTCTGATACAGAATTTTTAATTGAAAAATGTTGTCTATTTTACGAATAGCTTAAAAACTATTATTGTTGGCACCAGTCAGTTATCAAGTAGTTAATCCGAGTAATGTTAAGTTTTTTTTAACAGGCTAAAAACTAGATGATGCTCGATCATTATACATTTATCAATGTCTTAATAATCACTTTTGAGAACGTCTTAAAAGTATTTTTTACCTTAATTATAGTAAAATTTGCCGAATAAACCCGATACAACAACAATTTTATTTTCTACGTATTCAATCCAATTATCAGGTAATAAAATTTACTTTATATACAACTTTTACAGTATAAACTTAGTTAATAAAAATATTAACTAAGTTTATACTGTATTGATAATCTCTTGGCAACAGATAAGGAGCTAAAGAAGTTATAAACTAATCTGATAGGTAAATGTAAAATTAATTAAAGTAAATCGAAAAAAAATTAATTGCAAATAGCTAAATGACTTTATACAATTCTATTGGTCAAGGATACAATTGCACCCGCCAGGCAGATCCGAGAATAGTTGAGCAATTAGTTAACTTGTTAGATTTACCCCCTGAAAAAGTGATTGCTGATGTTGGTGCAGGAACGGGAAATTATACAGGTGCGATCGCTAATCTTGGATATCAAGTTATAGCGATCGAACCATCAGAAATGATGCAAACTCAAGCAAAGCCTCATCCTCAAGTTACTTGGATCACTGCTGTAGCGGAGAAAATTCCCTTAGCCGATAATGCTGTTGATGGAGCAATAGTTATGTTGGCTCTACACCATTTTAGTGACCTAACTGCAGGAATTAGAGAAATTAATCGCATTGTGGCAAACGGCAAGATTGTCATTTTTGCCTTTGAACAAAGTAAAATTGCCGATTTTTGGTTAACTGATTATTTTCCCTACTTTATTCGTGATACTTTGGAGACTTTTCCTGACACCAAAGCGATTGGCGAAGCCACCTCCCTTCAGAAGATCGCCAAAAATATTCATCGAATTACTCAAAAAAAGGTGAAAGTGCTTCCTTTTTTACTCCCTGCTGATTTGAAGGATTTATTTGCTGCTGCGGGATGGTGCAAACCAGAAATTTATTTAAATCCAGATGTCCGTAACGGAATTTCTACTTTCTCTAAAATGCCACTAGACGAACTTGAGTTGGGGATCAAGAAACTTACTGCCGACCTCGATAATGGAGTTTGGGAACTTAGATATGGTCAAGTGACCTCCTCCCAGACTGATTGCTTCGCAATACAGTCTGGGCTTCCCTAGACTCACGACTAGGTTTTCCTGGTTGTTTTCTCTTTCAAGATCTTGCACCACTTATCTAGATATGAAAAAAATCACACCCCCGACAGATCGATTGCCCAGGCAGTTTCCGTTCCGCATAGTCCGTGCGTACAGTTTTTAGAATGTCTCCTTCTTACAAAAATTGCTCATGGGGGAAACCCCCAAGACCGCATTTTTCGCTTATTACGGCAAACATTTTACACAGCTACCGAGTCTCCAATCGAGACTATTTCTTAGCTGTAACCCTATATGTTTGATTTTCAAGGTGCTGCCAATTTTAGTTTTTTGTTTTACTACCGATGTTCGGATATTGGCATCCCATTCATACGCTCTAGAACTATCTTACAACAACTGAAACCCTTGCTATATAAAGATTACATGAATATCAACTTAACCAGTTATAAACAAAATGCCAGCCCACGATTCATGCGGCAAAGCGTTGGCGGGGGAACCCCGCTTAAAGCTATTGCCATCCCGATACCAAACCCTGCATCCTTGGGGCTATGGTGTGGGGCTTCTCGCGGGGGATGCTAAAACAGCAATCAGAGTATGATGCTGTTTATCGAACCATAGTTGTTGAAGCTGAAGACGACTAGGTGAGGATTTTAAGCCCGATAGTATCATGTTCTAGAAAGACTACAATGAAACTTTGTATTCTGTTTTATAGAATCGATAATTTACGTCTACTAAACTTAAAAAGTATTTTTGTGTAAATAATATCAATACCTTAAATGAACGGTAAATTATTTAGTAGTAACTACCGTATTCTAAAAACCCTTGGTCAAGATAAGTTTAGCGAAACTTTTTTAGCGCAAGATCACAGATTGCTGTCTCATCGTCGCTATGTAATTAAAAAATTTAGACCAATTTTAGGTAATCTTCAAGGACAAGCTACTAAACTAGGTTTTTACCAAGAGGCTAGTGTTCTCAAGCGTTTAAGTGGAGATAGTTGCCAAATTCCTCGACTTTATGAGTATTTTATGGATGGAGAAGATTTTTACTTAGTTCGAGAATGGATTCCAGGCATTACGTTAGAACAAAAAATACGGCAACAAGGCAGATTAGCAGAAACTGAAGTCAAAAATGTTTTGAGCAGTATTTTATCTGTTTTGAAATATATTCATAGCTATGGTATTGTTTATCGCGATCTTAAGCCGAGTAGTATTGTTTTACGCCAGGTTGATTGGCTGGGAAAGCTTAGAGGGAGAAATTTAGTTCCCGTACCAATCTATTTTAGTGGTGTTAAAGAATTGGCAAAAGAAAAAATAAGTGTAATTCAGAATAGCTTTTATGTCTTAGCAAAACAAAAGGAGTACATTCCTCCAGAACAAGAACGAGGCAAATCTGTCTATGCAAGCGATCTTTACAGTTTGGGATTAACTGCAATTTTCATGTTGACAGCAAAAACTCCCTCAGAATTAGAATTTGACTACTCCATTAATCGAATGATGTGGCAAGGTGAGGCTTCTGAGTTAAAAACTAACCTTGTAAGAATAATTGATCGGGCGATTTGCCCCAGTCCTCAAGCTCGCTTTGCTAGTGCAGAAGAAATGCTGCAAGCCTTACATTCCCAGTTGGTACTAATTCCCAGATCTGTTGAAAATCAACCAACCAAAAAATTCTGGTCTAACTCTGCAATTTTTAACTCAGAAATCAAAGTTACCTTAATCTTATTTTTATTGGCGTTAGGAATAATCGGAATCTTCTTTAGCTTTTTAAATTTCGATTTTACTCAATTAATTGAAAATTACAATTGGGAATTGGAGTCGCAAGAAGTAGATCGAAAAAATTAAAACTCGCTTTGTTCGACAGCATAATGCTAAATCAGGAAAAACCGATTGGTCAAAATATTGACATAAAAAGCGCGACTCAAAAAAATTAATGAGCCGCGTTTTTTCGATAAAAATTTTCAACCTAGTAGAAATTAACTATATTGTTCTTCTGTATCCAAATCAAACAACATTTGTAAAGAACGTAAACAATGACGACGAGCCTCGATATCTTGTTGAGCTCTTAACTGCACCATCGGTTCGTGAAGAATTTTGTTGACAATTCCTCTGGTCAAGGCCTCAATTACTTCTTGATGCTTTTCGGCAAACTCAGAACCAAGACGGGATAGAGCTTTTTCCATTTCTTGCTCGCGAATATTTTCTACTTTGCTTCGCAAACAGCTAATAGTGGGAACAGTTTCCAGCGATCGCCACCATAAAATATAGTTAGCAACTTCCTCTTCAATAATCCCTTCAGCTTCTTGTGCCATTCGGCGACGACTTTCATGATTTGCTGCCACCACTGCTTTAAGATCGTCAACATTGAAAGCATTAACACAGCCAATATCATTGACATCCGCCGCAATATTACGGGGTACAGAAATATCCACTAGCATGAGGGGTTTATCTAAGACAAGATGAGCTTCTAATTTTTCCCGATGTAATATCGGTTCAGTTGCCCCTGTACTAGTAAAGACAAGATCAGATGTAGCGATCGCTTCCATCATCTCGCTAATGGGATAAATTTTTAGATTTGCTTTGGCAAACTTATCACAGAGTTTTTGCGCCCGTCTATGAGAACGATTGACAATGGAAATATTGGTTACGCCCTTAGAAAGCATATGCTTGACTAGTAGGCAAGCCATCTTACCAGCGCCAATGATCGTAATGCTATAGGAAGGAAGATTTTCAACCTTGGTGTAAACTAACTCCACGGCAGCAGAACTAATCGAAACTGCTCCTGTCCCAATACTGGTTTCACTACGAACTCTTTTTCCCGTAGAAATAGCCTGTTTAAACAAACGGTCTAATAATCGTCCTAAACCTTTATATTTTTGTCCTAGTTTATGAGTGTTTTTAACCTGAGCTAAGATTTGTCCTTCCCCTAAGACTAAACTTTCTAGCCCAGCAGAAACCCGCATCAAATGACGCAGAGCATCTTCCCTAAGAAGAGTAAACAGATTAGGACGAAGTTGCCTCAGAAGCATCTGAGCTTTATCAGCCAAGAACTGACTAATTTCTTTAACCCCTTGCTCAATATTTGTAGCAACACCATAAATCTCTAGACGATTACAGGTACTAATAATGGCTATTTCTTGGATATGGGGATAGCTACGCAGCGTGGCGATCGCCTCCTCGATTTGAGCTTCTGGGATACTCAATTTTTCCCTTACTTCCACAGAAGCAGTTTTGTGACTTAAACCAACAACAACAATATTCATTTTTTTTGGCAAATTTTGCTTCAACTAAATTGCTTAAAATATGAATCAAAGCAAAAGGTTCTCTATACTCTAAAATTACCTATCAACAAAGCTTTCTATTCAAAAATTGTCAAGAAAAAGGCAAAAGCAAAAGTTTTTCCTTTTACTTCATGCCTTTGACTTGAGAAAATCATATATTCTGACAGTACTAATCTCACAGGGCAAAATTGCCTAGTTTCTCAATCTAGTCTCTAGATCCTAAATCGGAGTTGTTGACAATTAATTCCCTGCACTTATTTACATTAATACTTAAAGTTTAGTTTAATTGTAAAGACTTAGGTTGGTCAAACATATGCACTGTATCAACAAAGCGTGCAGTCATAGACTGTGAGGAAATTACCAGACTTTGAGTTCTGGCACCGCCTTTAAAGAAACGAACACCATTCATTAAAGTTCCTGGAGTAATACCACAAGCAGCAAATAAAACCGTTTCGCCAGCAGCCAATTCTTCCGCGTTGTATACTTTGTCTGGATCGTTGATACCCATTTCGGCTAATCTTGCCAGATTGCTTTCTTTACTTTCACCAATTAGACCAGTCTTAACCACGGCAGGGTCGTAGATCAATTGTCCTTGGAAATGTCCCCCCAAACAACGCATTGCAGCAGCGGAAATTACTCCTTCAGGTGCAGCCCCGATACCCATCAAGGCGTGAATGTTTGTACCAGAGAAAGCACAAGAAATAGCAGCAGATACATCACCGTCGCTGATTAATCTAACTCGCGCGCCAGCGTCACGAATTTCTTTAATCAGATCATTGTGACGAGAACGATCCATGACTACTACTACCAGTTCTTCAACAGAGCGGTTGAGACAGTCAGCCAGAATTCTTAGGTTTTCGGTAGCAGATTTATTGATGTCTACATGACCTCTAGCGGCTGGTGGTGCTGCTAATTTCTTCATGTAAAAGTCTGGTGCTGCAAACAATCCGCCTTTTTCAGAGATCGCCAACACTGCCATAGAACCATTTTGTCCATAGGCAACCAAATTAGTTCCCTCACACGGATCGACAGCAATATCAATCTCAATCAGCTCGTCTGGGTTACAATAGCTCTTAGCATCAGGACGAGTACAAATACCTACTTCTTCACCGATATAGAGCATGGGAGCATCATCTCGTTCTCCTTCCCCGATTACGATCCGACCACGCATATTAATCTTATTCATGCGCTCGCGCATCGCTTCTACTGCTACCTCATCAGCAGTATCCTTTTCGCCTTTACCCATCCACTTAGCAGAGGCTACGGCAGCTTGTTCTACTACCTCAATGATTTCTAAACCGAGGGTATTTTCCAGCAAGGTCTTCCTCCCTAATTGCTTATTTTTTTTATAAATTTTTTTCAAAAGCTTGATGCCCACTCAAGTCACAGATTACCAGAGATAGGTATCCATCTGATATTTATTAAGATTTAATAACTCTTGATCCATGGCATAGTGATTTGTTTAGATATCTTAAGTTACCTTGTCAATTAAGTTATTAAGATATACGAATCAACTTTGAAAAAATAATGAGCTTTTCGCTATCAAGTAGGTATTTTATTATATTTTGGAGCTAAAAAAGCTATATTTATTGCCTCTAGCAAAGTTTGCTGTCAGATTTACCACTCCATCTTCTTGAGTCTTGAAAGTTATGACTGTAGAGACTGAGCTTTAACAGTAATCCCCAAAGTACAAACCTGAAATATATCAGATTAAACTCAGGTTACGGCATCAACTGCGGAGAGGATACTAATATTGTTAATAAAATATTTAGTTCAATTAGTAAAGAGTAGATTTAAAGTTAATCTGAACAGGTATAAACGTTTAAGATTCTAAACTTACTAAAACTGAACCCAAGCAAATGACACCTAATGAATTATTGACTCTAGTTATTCTACTTAGCCCTGGAATGGCTTTATCGGTTTTAATTATGCTGACTTTTTCTAAGGGGGGCTAGATAATAAATATTTTTCAATCAAATCCATCGGTCAATAGCCTAAGAGCTTGACTTGAATTACCTGACACACATTCTTATTCAGGAGACTATTTAAGATTTAGATAGCAGTTATTTTAGATAGCAATTAGCATAAAAAACGTAGCAGTAGTGATTTCTGTTCTAACTTGATTATGATTCGGGTAATTCGTCTGTAAGAGAATGATTAGAAGTAGAGGATGAATCAGTTAGGCTTTCTTCTAAATCCATTCTCTTTTCCATCTGACATAAAAAATAGCCGGTCATCATAGCCGAAGCCAGAAGATGAGCTAGATTTTCTCGGTCAGTAGTTACTTTAACGTTAAAATCTCCAGTTGGTAGCATTCCCACCAACCCTTGTACGTTTTGAGAAATTATCTGTTTGACATCTGGACTAGCAGATTGGGCAATCTGTGCCAGCACCTCGGGGTGTTGCTGACGCAAGTACTGCATCAGCGTGTTGTAGTTTTGCTCTTGTTGTTCAGAATTTAAAAAATCAAAGTTAAATATCATTCGTTACCCAAATATGGATGTACGCTGCTTCTACTTTGACACAATTATGGTGAAAACCGCTAGAGAAAAGTAGAAGTTAAAATAGCTAGGATATAGCCATATTACTGATTTCAAAGTATTGATGGAATTTATTAGTCACCTCTAACCAATAGGAGCGACCATCAACCTGTTCCCGTTTGCGAATAAAGCCTAATTTTACTAATTCAGCAACCTGTTGATAAGCACTGCTACCGCGTAGGTCAATCAGTTCCGTCTGTAATATGGGGTTTTTTAAAGCTACTGCTGCCAAAGTCCTTAGTGCTCCTTTACCTAGTTCTGCCGGTATTAGTTCTTGAAGAAAATGTTCATACTCATTTTTTAGTTGTAAGCTATAACCTGCTGCTGTTTCCAGTATTTCTAAGGCACTTTCTCGATGGGCATAGTCATTCATCAATTCGATCAAAGCATCCTCTATCAATTCACGATAGTCTTCACTAAGTTTTGGTGAAGGTTTGCCTTCTGATATTTTCCCCGGTCCTGTAGATTGGTGATTGAGACAGGTAATGATTTCTTCGATAGAAAGTGGTCTTCCTTTGATGTATAAAATTGCTTCAATTTCTGTGGCTAATCTCAATGATTTAATCCTAAATAAACATATAAAAAAATATCAAAGTTTTTATGCTTGAGAATTTAAGGTTAATAAAGGGAAAAAATGACCTATTGGACCATTCCCGGCACCAATATCTAAAGAATGTTCTAAAGCATTAGTAACGTATTTTTTGGCAGCGACTACTGCCGACCATAAGTCTTTACCTAAAGCTAAATTGGCACAGATTGCTGCTGAAAGGGTACATCCTGTACCGTGAGTATTTTTAGTTTTAATAACTTTTTCTGATAACGTTCTGATTTCTGTACCGTCGTACCAAACGTCTCTGCCTCGATCATTACCTGATAGTCCTCCACCTTTTGCCAGAACCACAGTACTTCCGAAACTTTCCTGAATTATGACCGCAGCTTGTTTTAAGTCTTCAATAGTATTTATAGTCAAACCACTTAAAATTTGAGACTCATAAAGATTAGGAGTGATAATTAACGCCTGAGGGAGCAGCAGGTTTTGTATACTGGCGATCGCATCATCATCAATTAACTGCACTCCTGTACGAGAAACCATAACTGGATCGACAACTAATTGCTTAAAAGCAAACTTCTGTATTTGTTGGGCAACAACTTCAATAATGTCACGGTTTAATAACATTCCTGTCTTCAAGGAGTTGATTTTAAAATCTGTCCCAACTGCCTCGATTTGTGATCTAACCACCGCAGCATCCATTGCTTGAACTTGAGTTACACCGACAGTATTTTGAGCCGTAACACAAGTGATTGCACTGGCTCCATGAATACAATGAAGGGCAAAAGTTCGCAAATCTGCTTGAACTCCTGCCCCTCCGCCACTATCAGAACCAGCAATAGTTAGAGCTATTTGAGTCATAAATCTACGCTGTAAATTTAATTCTTAGGAAAACGTCGACGTTGTAAAAAATCAGGAATTTCAATCCGACTGCGATCGCTTTCTCTGGTTCTACTTCTGTCTGGCTGTGACATGGCATTCATAGAGGGAAAAACACTTCTAGGTTCTGCTTGAGGTTCTTCTAGCTCAAAATCTTCTGTTCCTTCGGCATCGAAACCAGTAGCAATGACCGTAATTCGCACTTCTCCATCCATGCTCTCATCAATCACGGCTCCAAAAATAATATTGGCATCCTCATCAACCACTTCATAGATACTATCTGCTGCTGCATTTACTTCATGCAGAGTAAGATCGTAACCCCCCGTAATATTTATTACTACGCCTTTGGCACCATGGATCGATGCCTCAAGTAAGGGAGAAGAGACCGCAGCTATAGCTGCTTCTCTGGCACGAGATTTTCCGGACCCCATGCCAATTCCCATTAATGCTGAACCAGCATCTGCCATAATTGCTCTAACATCGGCAAAGTCAACGTTGATTAAACCAGGAATAGTAATAATATCCGATATTCCTTGCACACCCTGACGCAGGACATCATCAGCAACACCAAAAGCCTCCTGTACGGGAGTTTCCGGGGAAATAACCGACAACAACTGATTATTAGGGATTACAATTAAGGTATCAACCCGACTGCGAAAGGCATCTATTCCTTTTTCAGCCTGTTTAGTACGTCTTCTACCTTCAAAAGTAAAAGGACGAGTTACAACTCCCACGGTCAAACAGCCCATCTCTTTGGCTACTTCTGCCGCGATCGGAGCAGCTCCTGTACCCGTACCACCTCCCATCCCAGCGGTAATAAATACTAAATCAGTATTTTCTAAGGCATGGGCTAGTTCATCTCGTGACTCTTCAGCCGCTTTTTGACCAATAGCTGGATTACCTCCCGCACCCAAGCCCCTAGTAATTTTTTGTCCAATTTGCAACTTTTGGGGAGCTTGAGCGTTGTTTAAAGCTTGAGCATCAGTATTTATCGCCCAAAATTCAATTCCTGATACTTGACTTTCAATCATACGGTTAACTGCATTGCAGCCACCGCCGCCCACTCCCATTACTTTGATTTTGGCGACATTACTAGGCACTATTTTATTACTCCTAATTTCTTCTTTGGGAATCTGAGAACTATTGTTACCTCTAAAAGGCATTCCCATTCCACCTCCTAATGAATTAGTTCCTAAAGCCAAGGATAAATCAGAATTATAGTTAATTTCATTGTTAAAGGTATGAACGAGTTTTTTCTCTAAAGACATGGGGATATATCAAAGTTTCCGCTTAGGTTTTCTTATATATAATTTAGCTTGGCAGTTTGGCTCCACTAATTATCATCCAAGTAATTTAATCCGTATAAAATATTAAAGTTTTTGTAATTATTAAACATATAAATTTAACTATCCTCCAAAGAATTACTGATTAAGAAGTCCAAGGGACAAGAAAACTCAGGGCAAACACTTATATTAAGCAATATTTTGCTGTAGTTACTCTCAAAATTCACTGTTATTAGTACTTTTGAATTAGATTGATCTCAGGATTACTTAAGTCTATATAAGCAATTTTGCTGCGTTCAAGATAAGTTGGTAAATTTCGCAATTTAAGCATGATTTTAAATTGCTGTTTTAATCTTGATAAATCTGAGCCTAAAAATACCATTCCCAGTTTGGTATGCAGAAATAAACTACCTGACTGATTCCACCGCACTTCATCAATTTCTAGTTCTGGGTAGAGGGATATTAGTTGATAAATACTACTCCATGACTTTTGATACTGTGGCTGATAATTGATTACCTTAAGTTTGGGTAGAGCAAAATCAGTATTTACATGAGCATAAAATTCCTGAGCAATCCATTCACCCTGACTATCCAAAAAACCGACATTTCCTTGAGATGAAGCTAAGGCAATAGGCACTCTTTCTTGAAGAGAAATTATTAAAGCTGGTGGAAGGAGTTGTTTATTTAGCTTGGCAGTGGCAATTGAAGGAACAGACTCAATCTTTTGGGTTAAATTCAATTCGTTTAAGGACCAAATAGATTTCGGATAAGATAAATCCAAAGCGGTAAAAACAGTATTTTCACTAACTAACTTGTCGCCAGTAATGTGAATTTGAGATTCATGTTTAATTTGCCAATATGGAGAAATAACTATCAAACAGAGGCTAATGGCACAGCCAATGACTAAACAGGAACGCCACACAGCAATTCGATGTAGTTGATTGTCTTGTCTAGCAACTATATCGAGCTTATGCTCAAGTTGAGATCGAGGAAACGTACTCATAACAGCAATTTTAAATTTGAAATCAATACATTTACAGTTATTGTTTATCTTTTTACCGCTAACTAATAATCTAGATGATTTCTATCTGGATTTTGCTCCCCAGGCTAAACAACCAAAGAATTAGAGTTTGCTGGGGAAACTAATACTAACTGTTTTATTAGTTCAATTGCCATTAAAATGTAATTAATATTCTATTAAAGGAGGAGGTTGTTCCTGACCTTTAATTAAGACAGACCAAACTTGGCTTGTTAAAGACATCATCAAAAATCCAGAATGCTTTTGAGATTTGATGATTTTTATAATTTTTTTAAGAAGAATCCAACTGTCAATTGTGAAGTTCTCACATCCCTAACATAATTAGCTAAACAAGTCACATATGGTAGATTAAACTTTGACTATGGGGGCTAGTGGAATTTTACTCACCAAACGGTAACTATTGTAATTATTATATTTTTGGGCTTATGTTAACTACGAAACGAAGACTAATCTTAGGCACAACTGCTGTAGCTTTATCAACAGTTGCAGTTACTGGAGCGGGAATTCACTTATCTCAGAGTCAAGCTTTAATTCAAAGTGGTCCTAAAGAGACTGTTGATGAAGTTTGGCAAATTATTAATCATCAATATGTCGATACAACATTTAACGATACTGATTGGCTCAAAATACGTCAAGAATATGTTAATGATGCATCTTACAATAGCAATGAGGATGCCTATAAAGCAATTCGCAAGATGTTGGGTGAATTAGAAGATCCTTACACACGCTTTATGGACCCTGAAGAATTTCAAAATATGCGGATTGATACTTCTGGTGAATTGACTGGAGTGGGAATTCAAATTGCTAAGGATGAAGAATCAGATCGACTTTTGGTCATTGCTCCAATTGAAGATACACCAGCCTTCGAAGCGGGGATCTTAGCTCAGGACTTAATTGTTAAGATTGACGGCACTGATACCAAAGGGATGGAAGTTAACGATGCAGTAAAGCTAATTAGAGGAGAACGGGGCAGCAAAGTTACTCTCACGATTGATCGTAATGGCAAAGAGAGCGACTATGATATTATTCGCGAAAAAATTGAAATTCATCCTGTAAGAGCTCATATCCGAGATACTTCTGTTGGCAAAGTTGGTTATATTCGTCTGACTACCTTTAATGAATATGCTGCCAAAGATATGCAGAAAGCGATCAAACAACAGGAAAAAGAAGGTGTAGTAGGGTACGTCCTAGATTTACGCTCTAACCCAGGAGGTTTACTTTACTCCAGTATCAGTATCGCTCGTATGTGGCTAGAGGAAGGAACTATTGTTTCGACTGTAAATCGGAAAGGCGTTAGCGATCGCGAATCTGCTAAAAATAAAGCTTTAACTGATAAACCTTTGGTAGTTTTGGTTAATGAAGGCTCCGCCAGTGCTAGCGAAATTCTTTCAGGTGCTCTGCAAGATAACAAGCGAGCAACTTTGTTAGGAACCAAAACTTTTGGCAAAGGTCTAGTGCAGTCAGTTCGTCCTTTGGGGGATGGTTCAGGGCTGGCGGTAACTATTGCTAAATACCTTACTCCTAGTGGTCGAGATATTAATAAAGAGGGAATTCCCCCTGATGTGATTCTGGAGTTAAGTGAAGAACAGTTAGAGGAACTGTACGGTGGCGATCGCTCTGACCTGGGTACAGAGAAAGACCCTCAATTTGCTAAAGCGATCGATCTTTTGTCAGAAAACATTAAGGCTCAGCAACAGTCTGAACCCCAAGCTGCAAAGTAATTGGGTTGAAAAATTTAAAATTTAAATTATAAATTACTGAGGTTTACACTTTCCTGCTCGAATTAAACCTATTTTCTTGGCTATTGCTTCTTGTTCAGTTTCGTAAGCTCCCCACTGCTCTGATGTTTTTGGCTGATGAGTATCAAAATCGGCTATTTGGCAAGTTCCATCTTGCTGCTTAATTACATACCAAAATTTATCATTAGATTTCACTGTCGTGAGACTAAAATCGGTAATCATTAATTAAATAAAGAAGGGGCGAAGATTAACGCCCCATTTTTTGTTTGTATCAAGTGAACTAAAACAAAATTACTCCAAATCTTTGCGACCAGGATTACGAGAAGGATCGCTAGAGAGAAAGCCGAAAATAAATAGTCCGATAAAGAAAAACACGGTAATATAAACAACAATTTTGAGAGTAGCCATGTTATTTTTCTCCTAATAAATCTAAAAAAATGTTGACAAATAAATTGACTAACAGTGACAGTAGGCTCTAACGTCTCATTTATCCTCGAAAGGGAACGGTAGAGAAAGCTGTGACCAAATTATTAATTTGCGTTTTCGTTTCAGCATTAAACTTAGTAACTAAGAATGCAATTGCAAAGCGAAGACAGAGTTTAATCTCTGGAAACAAATAATTACGCGATTATTAAATCATACCCGAATACATTACCATAATTCGATTTCTCTCTTGGGACATCGATCTAAATAAACTCAGAAAAATTTCATGGCTAACTCCCAATCATCCGACTTATTACGCACTCCTTTATTCGATCTAGCTCAGGAACAACAGGCGAGATTTACCGCTTTCTCTGGCTGGGAAATGCCTGTGCAGTATTCAGGATTAAAACTAGAACACCAAGCAGTACGCTCTGGAGTAGGAATGTTTGATATTTCTCACATGGGTAAGTTTACCTTTGTAGGAGAAGATTTAATTGATACTTGGCAAGCTTTAGTGCCCTCGGATTTAAGCCGTTTAGAACCTGGTCAAGCTCAATATACTGTCTTACTTAATCCTCAAGGAGGGATCATCGACGATATTATTTTTTATTATCAAGGTGAACAAGCAACTACACAACAAGCTTTTGTGATCGTTAATGCAGGTACAACAGATAAAGATAAAGATTGGATTATAAGCCATCTGCAAAACAATTCCATAACAATGGCAGATATTTCTCGGCAGCAGGCTTTAATCGCTCTACAAGGTCCTAAGTCCACTGAAGTATTACAAGCCTTGATTAAAGAAGATTTGACAACAATGGCAGCTTTTACTCATAAGTCTGTGAATATCAATGGTCAATCTGCATTTATTGCTCGTACAGGCTATACGGGAGAAGATGGGTTTGAAATTATGAGCGAACCTGATGCAGCGCGGCAGTTATGGCAAAATTTTCTGGAAGTTGGAGTTACTCCTTGTGGTTTAGGAGCCAGAGATACTCTTCGTTTAGAGGCTGCTATGAGCCTTTATGGACAAGAAATCGATGAAACTACTACCCCTCTAGAAGCAGGTCTAGGTTGGTTGGTGCATCTTAACACCAAAGGTGACTTTATCGGACGCTCCGTATTAGAACAGCAGAAGACAGAGGGAATCAAGCGTCGTTTAGTGGGGTTAGAAATGTCAGGGAGATATATAGCCCGTCATGGCTATCGGGTGATGTTTGAGGGGCAACCAGTAGGAGAAGTGACTAGCGGTACATTAGCTCCTACAGTTGGCAAAGCGATCGCTCTGGCATATGTTCCTAAGCATCTAAGTAAACTAGGACAATCTTTAGAAATAGAAATTCGCGACAAAACCTATCCTGCCACAGTAGTAAAAAAACCTTTTTATCGTTCACCCCACAAGTAGATAATTATATTTTTTATCTGCTAAGAATGAATTAGTATTTGACGGAGAGGGAGGGATTCGAACCCTCGAACGAGTTACCCCGTTACAGCATTTCCAGTGCTGCGCCTTCGACCACTCGGCCACCTCTCCAGGCGACTACGGATACTAATTATACATGGTTAGCTGTTCTTGTCCAAGTTTTTAGTAATTCTTTTTTGCTGTAGACTGAAAATTGAATAATATAAACAGAATTTAACCAATATCTTTAATTAATTAATGAGCATAACTCACGTCGTTAAGGTTCGCGATCGCACGACTGGCAAGGTACACATCGTAGAAGTTCCTGAAGACCAATACATATTGCAAACTGCCGAACAACAAGATGCCCAATTACCTTTTTTATGTCGTAATGGTGCTTGCACTAGCTGTGCGGTAAAAGTTATTTCGGGAAAACTATATCAGCCTGAGGCAATGGGATTATCTCCCAAGCTCAAAGAACAGGGTTACGCTTTACTTTGTGTTAGCTATCCTCGCTCAGATTTAGAAGTGGAAACTCAAGAAGAAGACGAAGTATATCAAATGCAGTTTGGTCGTTATTTTGGCAGAGGAAAAGTTCGCTTTGGCTTACCTCTAGATGAGGATTAATACTAAATCCGTTTCCTATAGGTCACTTAAAAAATTGAGTAATAAGTAACGAGTAACGAGTAACGAGTAACAAGTATTGGTATTCTGATTTCAGGGTAAGACTTTTATGAAGAAATTAAACACTACCTTTGTTAATCGGATTTAGTATAAACTTCTGACAAAATTTAAAATCAGATTTGAGGATACCAATTTAAGAAATCTCTACAATTAACCACTGACAATTGATAACTAACCATTTATCTTGTTGATATTCTTCTCTTGAGTTCTAGAATGAACAAGATTAAGTTAATTATTTTTGGCTATTGCTTAACATTTTTATTGAGCTGTACTTCTGACTCTGGCAAGATAAATTTGCTTTCTGCTACCGTGACTAGGGTAGTTAGTGGTCAGACTATAGAGGTTGAATTGGCAGGAACATCAGAAGTTACTAAAGTGCGAATCATGGGGATTGATGCTCCAGATTTACGCCAGTCTCCTTGGGGAGAAGCAGCTCAACAGAGATTAGCTCATTTAATTATGCGATCGTCAATTAAGTTAGAAACAGATTTCTCAGAAATTGACCAACGGTCAGAGCAGGCTCCGTCGTCTTACGGCGGAGTAATCTCTGACCCCTATAATCGACTTCAAGCTCATGTGTGGCTCGAAGGAAATTTGATCAGTCAGCGATTAGTTAAAGAAGGATATGTATTGGCTAACACAAGATATCCTCACTTATATAGTAAGCTGCTTATAGACGCTCAAGAATATGCTCGATTAATGGGTTACGGTATCTGGAATCCCCAGCAAGCTATGCGCTATACTCCCAATCAATTTCGTTCAAATACTAAATAATGACTCAAACTGCTGTTGAACAACTACAAATATTTTTAGATGTGGCTACCGAATCAGTCCTGGCTGCGGGAGCTGTGTTAAAAGAACGTTGGGGTAAATTAAATAATATTCAAGAAAAAGGTCGTCCAGGTGACTTAGTAACTGAAGCCGATAAATTAGCAGAAGCAGAAGTTTTAAAAGTATTAAATCGCCATTTACCAGACCATCAAATTTTAGCCGAAGAATCAGGGGCTTTGGGCAATTCTAAGAGCGAATATCTGTGGGCAATCGATCCTTTAGATGGCACAACTAACTATGCTCATGGCTTTCCAGTTGCAGCAACTTCTGTAGGATTGTTGATTGATGGGATTCCCACTGTCGGCGCAGTATATAATCCTTTTAGCAATGAACTATTCCGTGCCGCAAAAGGTCTGGGAGCCACTTGTAATCGTCGCCCAATTCAAGTATCTCGGACAGCAGAATTAAGTAAAAGTCTTCTCATTACTGGCTTTGCTTACGATCGGCGAGAAACCACAGATAATAACTATGCTGAATTCTGCCACCTAACTCATTTAACTCAAGGAGTTCGTCGTCTTGGGTGTGCTTCGATGGATCTAGCAGGAGTAGCTTGTGGAAGATTGGATGGCTACTGGGAAAGAGGACTTCAACCTTGGGATATCACAGCAGGAATCGTGATTTTGGAGGAAGCAGGGGGCAAAGTTACTGCCTATGATGGTAGCCCTTTAGATATTAATTCGGGTCGTATTCTGGCTACTAATGGTTTAATTCATGACAGTTTAAGTCAAGCTCTATTAACAACTCCTGCCTTATCAGAGTGGAAATCATAGTTCAATAAGAACGCTGTAAATCTGCTTAATCTGCCACAGTAATTTTGCCAATCATACCTGCTGTGGCATGACCTTTGATTGAGCAGTGCAGTTCGTATTGTCCAGGTTTCATAGGAGTTAAAACCCATTCTGCTGTTGCTCCTGGTTTTAATTCTAATTCGTGAATTGCACCTTTAACTTCCACTTTTCCCGCTTGTACTTTTCTCGTCCAACTGACATCAGCAAAATCTTTAGCAGTAAAGTAATGCTTGACTGGGCTGGGATTATCCAGGAGGATTTTGTATTGTTTTCCTGCTTGGAACTCAAGCTCACTGGGAAAGAATTTTAATTCACCAGCATTATTTCCCAAACTAACTTGGGTTTCAATATTGCTTTGACTTGCTAAGGCTTTTGGCATTCCCAATAGACTTAAACAAAGTAAACTAAGAATTAGCAGCAGCCAAAACTGTCGTATAAATCTCTTGAAAGCTGAATCGAATGAGTTCATCATGGTTCGACCTCAAAAAAACGCTTCAACCCTAATCATAATCTTGCTCGATCACCCTGAGATATAATTTTTATTGCTTCGATATGTTTTAATGCAGACAGATTTTTTGTTGGGGCGAACAGCCGTTCGCCCTCAGGAAATATTTGTGTGTCTTAAATATTTTCCACGCTGTCTTCCCTTATCTTAATCTCATTAAAGTCCTCTGGTTTTTTGTGACCAAACCCTGGTGGGTAAACCCCAAATATAAATGAAGCCTTCAGCGGCTTTATGGTCAAACTCGTCTTCTGCACCGTAGGTAGCCAGATCGGGAGTATAAATTGAATTGTCTGACTGACGACCAACAATTACAGCATTGCCTTTGAAAAGTTTAATCCGCACTTCCCCAGTAACTCTGGACTGAGTCTTTTGGATAAAGCCATCTAAGGCTTCTTTTAGAGGGCTGTACCACAAGCCCCGGTAAATTAATTCACCGTAAGTTTGTTCGATACCGCGTTTGTATTGAGTGATATCTGCCGTGAGAGTTAAGCTTTCTAAATCACGATGAGCATGAATTAAAACTAGCAAGGCTGGCGCTTCGTAAATTTCCCGCGATTTAATGCCCACAACGCGGTTTTCTAGCATATCAATACGTCCAATGCCATGTTTACCAGCAAGGTCATTTAATTGAGAGATTAAAGCGACTGGAGCCAGTTTTTCATCATTGAGGCTCACGGGGATACCCTCTTCAAAACCAATGGTGATATATTCTGGTTGATCGGGAGTATCAGCGATCGCTTTAGTCATGACAAAAATCTCTTCAGGAGGCTCAGTCATTGGATCTTCCAAGGGACCAGCTTCGATACTGCGACCAAGTAAATTGCGGTCAATACTAAATGGAGAAGATTTTTTCACGGGAAATTCTAAGCCAAACTTCTCACCGTAAGAAATTGCTTCTTCTCGGCTCATACCCCACTCCCGAGCAGGAGCTAATACTTTTAAATTAGGGTTTAATGCCATAATGCCCACATCAAAGCGCACTTGGTCGTTACCTTTACCCGTACAACCATGAGCAACTGCATCTGCACCGTATTTTTCGGCAGCTTCCACTAATAATTTGGCAATTAAAGGGCGTGCTAAGGCTGTGGACAAGGGATAACGATCTTCATATAAAGTATTGGCTTGGATTGCAGGAAAAGCATAATCTCGCACGAAACTTTCAGTCGCATCTTCAACTAAAGATTCAACGGCACCACATTTTAATGCCTTTTGCTGAATTGGTCCTAATTCATCTCCCTGTCCCAAATCTGCAGCAAGGGTGATTACTTCTTTGACTCCCCATTCCTCCTTTAAATAAGGAATACAGACGGTGGTATCTACTCCACCAGAATAAGCTAAGACTACTTTTTCAGCGCGTCCCATAATTTATTTATCCCTAAGTACAATTAATCTACAACTAATCGGGTATTGTATCTGAAAGTCAATATTCAAGAATAAAAAGCTGATCAATAATGGGGACAAAATGAGAGGCTCACCTTTGGGGTTCTGTCCGTGTTTCGATCCCAAAAGCAAGCCTCTGATAAGTTCACTCCTCACACAATTAGTATTTTTGCCTATTTGCTGAGAAAACACCATTAAAGGTGTAACAGTTTAATGATTGTCACCTCGTTTAACAAAGCTATTAGCTATTAGCTGAACGGGTCTAAGTCCCCTCTTCTGTCTCTAAGAGACGAAGAGTCTTCAATCACAAAGGCGTGTAGTTCGCCCTTCGGGTTCGGCACTACATGCGGACAAGTCCTTTGTTACGAAAGTTGCTCATGGGGGAAACCCCCGCCCTTATGCGAAGCGGTATCCTTTAGGGCGACAGTTCCTTCAAGCGGGGGAACCCCGCCAACGGACTGTCTCGCAAGACCGCACTTTCGCGCTTTGCTCAAGCCTGGGAACCAGTCCAACGCAAGTGCTTCACCGCATGCAGTAGTTTAAATCTACTTTTGATTGAGCTAAAAGCTAAAAGCTAACGGCTAATAGCTAATAGCTAATAGCTAACCGCTTCGCGGTTTAACTTTAAATTAATCAATTTTTCGCTATTTTACTAATGGTAGCTTCCAGTATTTTAGTAGCCTCATCTACTTCAGCTTCAGAGACTATTAAAGGTGGAACGAAGCGAAGAACCTTTGGTCCTGCTGGGGCGAGTAATAACCCCTCTTCCATTGCCGCTTTAACTAGATCAATTGAGGTTAAATCTATATCAGGACTTAATTCAATACCGTTAATTAAACCCCAGCCTCGAACTTCGCTAAATAAAGAAGGATATTGTTTGGCGATCGCTCTTAATCGAACTCTTAGTTGTTCTCCTCTAGTTTGAACATTGTGTAAAATATTTTCCTGCTCTAAAGTTTGTAAGACTGCTAATGCTGCTGCACAAGCAAAAGGATTACCACCGAAAGTACTAGCATGGTTGCCTGGCTCAAATGCTGCACAAGAGTCTTTGCAAAGCATTGCTCCAATAGGGATGCCTCCTGCTAAACCTTTGGCACTTGTCAAGATATCTGGTTCAACACCAAGGTTCTCGTAACCCCAGAGTTTGCCACTTCTGCCGATCCCCACCTGTACTTCGTCAAACACCAGCAGGATCTGATTTTCGTCGCAAATTTTACGCAGTCTCAAAAAATATTCTAAATCTCCTGGACGTACTCCTCCCTCTCCTTGGAGTGGTTCAATCATGATCCCTACCACTCGGCGTAAAGTCCCCTCATCCAGATCGGCGATCGCATTTTCTACGGTAGTAATATCGTTATAGGGAACATAGGCAAATCCCTCAGGCAGAGGAGCAAAACCTTGTTGATATTTTTCTTGCCCTGTGGCGGTAATAGTCGCCAAGGTTCGCCCGTGAAAACTAGCTTTGGCAGTAAGAATTATCGGTTGCTCTACCTTGTCGAGGTGAGTATAAGCATATTTTCTAACTAGTTTAATTGCTGCTTCATTGGCTTCCGCGCCAGAATTACAGAAAAACACTTTATCAGCGCAGGAATGATTTACTAGCCACTCTGCTAGCTCTCCCTGTTCAGGAATGTAATAGAGGTTGGAAACGTGGTGTAATTTTTTAATTTGTTCCGTTACAGCAGCAATTAGAGCAGGATGTGCATGACCCAGAGTACAAGTAGCAATCCCGGCAACAAAATCAAGATATTCTTTTCCGTTTGTATCCCAAAGACGACAGCCCTCTCCCCGGTCGATGGCAATGGGAAAACGACCATAGGTTTGCATCACACTCCCATCAAAGCGATCGCGATCAAATTCCGGTGTCTTCGAGGTAGTTAAAGAATCATCTAATAAAGGGGATTGAATCACAAGCTACTCCTGGATAAAGTTTAGGTTTATTTTTGGCGAAAAATACCTTTAAAATGGCAGTTGTTATTTGATATTACTGGGATTACTTTGTTTAGACCAGACTTAAATTTTAGGCAAAACTGTTATCAAAATCAGCAGCCAATTTTACATGTATAATTATACCTTTGAGGAAAAATATGGTCGTTTAAGGAAAGAGTTAGTACGAGGTGGTGTCGTATTAGCTGGTATTGTCCTAATTGGTACTCTCTGGTATTGGCAGGTAGAGAAGTGGTCTTTTTCAGAATCAGCATATATGACTGTGATTACCTTGTCCACAGTCGGGTTTTCCGAGGTGCGTCCGCTGGAAGAAAGAGGTCGGCTATTTACTGTTGCCTTGATTTTGATGGGCTTATTGACCATTGGTTATATTGTCAATCGTTTTACAGAAGCCTTAATTCAGGGGTATTTTCAAGAAGGAATCAAACTAAGACAGGAGAGAAGTTTGATTGAATCTTTAGAACAACATTACATCGTATGTGGTTTTGGGCGAACTGGTCGTCATGTTGCCCGAGAGTTTTTTGCTGAAGGTATTCCCTTCATTATTATTGATGATAATCTCGAAGAAGTAGAAGAAATTAAGCAGCTGGGTTACACAGTAATTTTAGGTGATGCTACTCTCGATGAATCTTTAGTACGAGCCAAAATTGATCGGGCTATCTGTTTGGTAACGGCATTACCTTCAGATGCCCAAAATCTCTATACAGTATTATCGGCCAAGACCCTTAATCCCCGGATTAGGGCGATCGCCCGTGCCAGCAACGAAGAAGCAGTACAAAAACTACAGCGAGCGGGGGCAGATGCGGTAGTCTCTCCCTATATTACAGGAGGTAAAAGATTAGCGGCGGCGGCGTTAAGACCTCAGGTGATGGACTTTGTAGATGGTATCATTACAGGATCTAATCGTTCTTACTATCTCGAAGAATTTTTGATTGATACTCAAGCTTGTCCCTTTGTGGGCAAGAGTCTTCGGGAAGCTAAACTGCGATCACAGTCGGGAGCCTTGGTATTGGCGATTCGTCGTTTTGACGGCAACTTAATTGCCGGTCCCACTGGAGACACTCTAATTTTGGATCGAGACGCTTTAATATGTATGGGAACAGCCGAACAATTGCGAGATTTAAACAAGATTCTGGGTCCAATTAATTCGACAAAGTCACTCAGACCTCCCAAAAATAAACTTTGAGTTTGAAAAAATATGGAGTTATGAAATCACATATTTTAGTGGTAGAAGATGAAGCCAAGCTGGCTCAGTTTATCAAGATGGAATTGGAGTTTGAAAATTATGAAGTAACAGTTGCTCCTGACGGTTTTGCTGGTTTATCTACCGCTAGAGAAATTCAGCCCGATCTGATTCTGTTGGATTGGATGTTACCAGGAATATCCGGACCAGAAATATGTCGTCGTCTCCGTCAAACGGGGGATCAAGTACCAATTATTTTACTAACCGCCAAAGATGAGGTCGGCGATCGCGTTGCTGGTTTAGATGCTGGTGCTGATGATTATGTGATTAAGCCCTTTAGTATCGAAGAATTACTCGCCAGGATTAGAGCTAATTTACGTCGAGAGCAGGTTGAAGATACAGAACTACTGCAATTTACTGATTTGACTCTCAATCGCTCTACTCGTGAAGTGTTTAGAGGGAAACGTTCCATTGAATTGACCGCCAAAGAATTTGATTTATTGGACTATTTAATGGCTCATCCTCGTCAAGTTTTAACTCGCGACCAAATTTTAGAGCGGGTTTGGGGTTACGACTTTATGGGAGATTCCAACATCATTGAAGTTTATATTCGCTATCTTCGTCTCAAGCTAGAAGACCAAAAGGAACAACGCTTAATTCAAACTGTACGTGGAGTGGGATATGTGCTTAGAGAGTAATCAATAACTATTAGCTTTTAGCCGTTAGCTTCTAGCTTCAATAAAAAAACAGCTCTAGGATGAAGCGATATTACTGCATCATCAGAGCTGTTGTACTAAATAAGGTATTAATTTTAGTTGGCAGAAGTAGACTCAGAAGATGTATTTTCCTCTGTTGTCTCCTGTTTTTTATCATTACTATAGTTTTTTCTGCCACGATTTCCGTAACGACTAGTTTGCTTACGGAATTTACGAGCATTAATTTTATTTCGAGCTGCTTTTTCTTTTTTTGCGTTACGACGTTTAGCCATTTATATAGAATTCCTCATTACACAATAAAACGCTTCTGAGAGATATTACTAGAATAGTCTAGTTACTCTCTAGAAGCGCAATTCGATTTAACCCTGGAGTTTAAAAGCGGTCGTTACGACGACCACCTCCAAAGGAATTTCTGTTTTCACGGGGTCGTGCTTTGTTAACTTTTAACTCACGACCCATCCATTCAGCTCCATCCAGAGTCTCAATGGCTTTATCTTCTTCCGCTTCTGTTTCCATTTCCACAAAGCCGAAACCACGTTTGCGCCCTGTTTCGCGGTCAGTAGGAAGATGAACTCGCTTGACATTTCCGTATTCTGAAAATACCTCGTTTAAATCCTCTTGGTTAACCTCATAGTTAAGGTTACCGACGTAAATTGACATAAATTGAATGTCTCCTCAATGCATTTAGATGTAGAGAGCTAAAATTTCGGAAAAAAGCCAATCAATACTTTATGGAAAAACCTATCAATACTGAATACAAACTGGATTGCCGATCTTTATCTCAATATGAATCCTAACACTTTCTGTTAGAAAAAAAAGTATAATGGGCATTAAAATGGCAATTTATATATTTAAACTTAATAATCTCTGGACTTTGTAATCCACTTCTGTGACGCGGCGACCTGTTCCAGACAAAATTGAGTTCGTTTTTGGTCAGCAACTGTAGCCATCGTGGAAGGATAAACCTTATTCCCCCATAGGGGATGAGTTAGTAGAGAACAATTCTGATAACTGACTACAGGATAATCTAGCAGAGCTTGAACTACGGCATTATCATTTAAGGTTAGCTTTCCCTGGGGAGCTAAAAGAGCCTGACCTGTGCGAGGATCGAAAAGATCGCTCTTGTATCCTTGGGCTCGTAAACCAAATATTACAGTACATCCAAAACGAATAAACTCTGCTCTTAAGTTATCTTTCTCCTGAGCAACTTCAAAATTAGATTCCTTAAGGGAAATTGAAGACTGTTGCAAAACTACAATAAGATGAGCAACGGATTGATTCCAGTCTGGTAGTAGCTGTTGCTGATGATTGAAAACAAATTGATGGGGAGGAGCTATACATACTTGAACTTCTCTACCTGTTGGGGTTTGAAAAATTTTAAGATAAAATGGCGATCGCATTAATTCAAGTAGGAATAATTCTAGATAGATAAGGTACTGCTGTGACTGAGGGTTTGTAGTTGAGATAATTTATCCGCGACTATACCTTTAGCTAACATTTCTTCTGCCTTGCCAAAGCCAGTCTCTAAAGTAGGAGTGATTCCAAAACGCCAGAGATAAAAACCACCATTTAAAATGGCACTGGGAAAGAGTTGACTATTGTTACCTTGAATTACTTCTTGAATTAAAGCGATCGCCTGAGCTTTTGATTCTAAAGTGATATCAGACCCATTTAAACTATAGTCAGCAGGGTTGAGTAGAAGACGTTCAAAACTCTCCCCTGAATTACTCATAGCAATAATTCCTGTCCGATTACGGGAAAGATCGCAACTACCTTCTAAACCTTTGACTAGAGTAAAGTTTTTAGTTCCTCTAATTTTGAATGTTGACCGAAACCGTTCTTCAGTTGGAGGATGGACAAATCCCGCAACTAGGTGAACTTCTCCCTCTACGGGACACCAGACTAACTCCGCAGTAGCAAAGGGAGGGCGTTTACCAATTTGTTCTCGCAAAGGCACAAAATTGTGGGCTGAGTCAAAATGCTGGGGAAGATAGATGAAACTAATCTGGGTTTGATTATATATATCCTGGGCTTGAGCTAAATTAAATCCTGAAAAGTCTACTCCTAACTGTTGCCAAATATCGATTAGGGGAATGCCGTATTTCGTTGGCATACAGCCGCCACCATGCATCACTACAGGTACGTCTACCGCAGCTAAAATCAATGCCGTAATCACTGTTACTGGTACAGTTCGAGATCGCCCATCATAAGGATTACCTAAAACTACTGGTTGATGGTCATGATGGGGATTGATTTTGAGTTTTAATCCTAGTTGATCGTATGCATCAAGTATTCCCGCCAATTCTTCTGGAGTCGGCCGTTTAATGCGATGAGCGATCATAAACGCACCAATTTGAGCAGGGGTTGCTTCTTGCAATAACATCATTCTGGATGCCATTGCTGCCTCGTCACGGGATAGGTTTTTACTAGTGTGAGTCCCGCTACCGACTCTTTTTAATAGTTCTCGAAACTCATCGCTCATAATTGGGGAAGATAGGCGAGATTAAATTTTACAATTACGACATATTTTTGCTCTAGATCATACAGAATACTCTATTGACCAATTAATTGTGTAGTTAATAAATCTGAAGATGTCGCCATATTTTTGACCAATTTATAGAAATGGGCGATAGGGGGAATCATCAAGCGATCGCTGGTGGTCACCATTACAACCTGACGAGTTAAAACATTGTCTAATTCTCCTTGTTTGATCGTGTTTATTTCTATTTCAGAGTGGGAAATGGGACGGATCGCCAAAGTAGGATCGTTGTAGGAGTCAATCAAAGCTTTATGGGGCAACAGAGCAATCATTTCTCCTTGCCGAATTACTCCGCGAAAAGCATCAAGAGTATTTAACTCCATAGCAGTCTTAATCTGGACATTTTGATTTCTAAACCATTCCTGCACCAACCTTTGCATCCCGTAACCATCCTTAAATACTATTTGCGGATATTTAACTAACTCTAAAGGTGGAATTTTCTCTAGATGACTAAGAGGATGATTAGCTGCCATCAATACATCAACTTGTTCTTCATAGAGTACTGTCAGCTCTATTTCGGCTGAGGCAGTCAAAAAACGATTATTCATCACGATCGCCACATCAATTAAACCATCTCGTAAAACTTTTAACGCGCGATCGCTGCCTAAGGCGGTAACTCTTAATTGAACTTCAGGATAATCTAGACAAAACTGTTGTAGAATTGGCGGCAAATAATGAGCACAGACCGAGTGAATCGCTGCAATACAAAGCTCCGGTTGCTTTCCTGCAATTAAGTCAGCACATTCTTTGCTGGCTTTATTCCATTCCAGACAAATTCTCTGAGCACGAGGCAGTAGCTTTTCGCCACCCAAGGTTAGCTTAGCTTGGGTGCTACGATGAAATAGTGGTAAGCCTAAGTCTTGTTCTAAAGACTGTATTTGGCGACTAATTGTTGACTGAGTAACTCCACATTTTTTAGCTGCTTGTCCAAAATTCCCCGTCTCTGTGATTGCTATAAACGCTTGCAGTTGCTCAATTCGCATACTATCTTTAAATTCAGAAAGCTCCAAGATTTTGGTCGCTTGTCATCTGTTGAAGATAGCTGATTTATGTAGACAATTTTGGTATAAACTGCAACATAAATTATTTTTATAATAAAATATCTCTTTGGAAAAACTATGATACAAAGAAATAACTATAGGGGCGAATAGCAAATCGCCCCTATCATATCTATCATGATTAACAACTAAACTAAACTAAACTAAACTTGATTTTGGCAACAAGTATATTTAACTATGTAATTTACTAGCCTTGACGTGGAAATGTGGGTAAATCAATAGCAGCTAAAGACTGAGGTTTTTTGCTACTGCTAGATTTGCTACCAGTCTTAGTTCTGTCTTTTTCTTTAGTAGTTGATGCCGACCAGGAAGAAATTTCTGCGGTAGTTTTTACAGTTTCTGTGGCTTTGGCAACAACACGAGTAATTTTGTTTGATTGAGGTTTAGTTTGAGGTAGGGAAATTTTGGTTTCCGAAGTAGAAGTCGACCAAGGCTTGATTGAACGGCTACTGATGGAATTTCGATAACTGTTAGTTACTTTTTCTATTTTAGGTGAGGTTGCTTTTTCTCGATAATGTTGCAATTCTGCCTTATACTGCATCGCGTAACGTTGTTGTTGGCTGAGTCGAGTTTGCAATTCTTTGGTTTCTCTTTCTTTGGCAACTAATTCATGAGCTTTACTGTCGTAATTTTCTTGCAGTAAGGCGCATTCTCTTTCTAGTTGAGCAGTTTGTTTTTGAGATAATTCTAGTTGTTGAGATATATTACTAATTGCTGTTTCTTGGGTCTGTACTTGTTGCTGAGAATTAGCAATTTGTTGATTAAGCAAGGCAATTTTTTCTTGAGAGTTTCTAATTTCCTCTGCTTGTTGAGCTACTAGCAAATCACTATTTTGTGATTTCTCGACGTGCTTGTTAAATCGATTATCAATTTCCGCCAGCTCTTGTTCGAGACGAAATACTTTTTTAAGTAGTTTACGATTATATTCACGTAGTTTATGGGCTACTTTTTGCCAGTTCATATTGTGAACTGAAGTATCATTATCATCCAGATTTTGCTCAGTTTCGGTTGATAATTGAGAAGATTTACGGAAATTATCAGATGTTAAATAGGAATTTTCTTGATTAGTTTTAGCAGCTATATCTTTTACTTCATCTTGATGTTTAACATCATTTTTATCAGTTGTGGGAGAAAAATTAAAACTAGATTGGGAATCTACAGAATTAGCATTGTTGTTGGCTTCACTCATAATTATTTTTCTGGGCTGATCAGAATATTGCGTCAACAAAATCCAAAGCTTTTAAGTAATTTCCCTTACAAGGAAATATCTAACCTACGGGCTATTAAAGCATTATTATTTGCTAATTATAAGATAAGTATAAAGATAAATCGAAATGGAAATTATATTTTTATACTTAGCTTTAGATTTGGCTAGATATAGCTTATACCTTGCTTGGAAAAATGCCAAGGTTTATGAACTTTTAATCATTATTTTGCTTAATAGTTGTTGATGATCTAATGCTTGCTCAATTAAAGACTTAATTTGACTCTGAGCTAAAACTTTTCCGTGATTGTAATGATCTTGCCACGCAAAGCTAATCTCTCGGAAGTCTTGAGGGATATTTGCTAACTCATATCCAGGTAAATCTAATTCAGTCATCAATTGAGTAACTTTCGGATCGTAACTAAGGGCAAAACAGCTACAGCCCTCTGCTGCTGCCATAATTAGGCTGTGAAGACGCATGCCGATCGCCATTTTTACTGCTTTAAATACTCCTTTAAGCTGTTTAGGATCTGGGAAGGTCATAATAGTATGATGCTGTTGTAATTGTGCCGCAATTTCTTTGGCGATCGCCATATCCTGAGCAGGTTGAAAGGGAATCAACAAAATAAAGCTATTAGTATGTGCTTGAAAGTCTTGAAGAGCTTGGATTAATGTTGTCAGGCGATCGCTGGTAAGCAGAGGATGCGATCGCAAAATAACCGCCACTTTAGGACTAGGTAAATCTTCTAACTCAGGAACCGTATCACTTTGTAAAGCCCACACAGGATCGGGAGCAATCAGGGGTTCAATCTGCCAGGTATTTAACAGTGCTGCTGACGCAAGATCTCTAACACTAATAGCATTGCAATTTAATAATACTTGTTGAGTTAGCCAACGAGTAAAAGTCTTATTTAAAGGACCGATACCCTGCGCCCAGGCGATAGTTTTTAAACCTTGTTGCTGAGCCAAAGCCATTAAACCAGCATAATAAATGGGACTAGCAATACTAGTAGAGTCTTGCATCAGACTTCCCCCTCCCCAAATGAACACCTCAGATTGTTTTAAAGCTTTGAGAATGGCAAAGGTTGATTTGCGATGACAACTAACAACTCCATACTGTTTTTGGGTAGTTTGGGGGTCTCCAGATAAGACAATCGGTTCAACCGATTCTGGCAGCATTTGTAACAGTGATACCAGTAAAGCTTCGTCTCCAACATTACCCATGCCATAATAACCGCACAATACTGCTCTGGTATGGCTCATTATTTTTTAACTGATGTTACTGTTTTAGGTATAGCTAATTTTAAAGTATCGATTTGAAAATAGTTAATGTTTCTACTTTAAACCTTAAGTTATTTTGATCAGAATAGGTATAAATTCCTGGTTATTTATTAATTACTTATTACTTTTTCCTAGCTTATCGGAGTACTAATTATGGATAATTCTATTGTTGATCGAGCATTAGTTCAATATCAATCAGATTTAAATAACCTCTTAAATCAATTACAAAGTTTTGCCGTTGAAATTAATAATCAGCAATTACAAGTAACTATTAGTAATTTACGCAACAATATCAATGAGCCATTTTTGTTTGTGGTGGTAGGAGAAGTTAAAGCAGGTAAAAGTAGTTTTGTTAATGCTTTGCTCCAGGCAGATATTTGTAAAACTGCTGCCGACCCCTGTACTGATGTCATTCAACAAATTGTCTATGGTGAAGAGAAATTTGAGCAACCGATCAATCAATATTTACGCAAAATCGGTTTGCCCAACGAGATCTTAAAAACTTTATCAATTGTGGATACCCCTGGAACCAATACCATAGTTGATAATCATCAAGAAATCACAAAAGAATTTATTCCCAATAGTGACCTCATCTTTTTTGTCTTCTTTGCCAAAAATCCCTATACTCGTAGTGCTTGGGAATTGTTAGATTATGTCAATACTGAATGGCGTAAAAAAGTAGTCTTTATTCTCCAACAGTCAGATCTTACTAAACCCGAAGAATTAGCCAAAAATAAAGAGAAGCTAGCAGAATTAGCTCAACAAAAGGGTCTCCAATCTCCCGTAATCTTCGCTACTTCTGTGGAGTTAGAAGTAAATGGGGAACCTGAGCATAGTGGCTTTACAGACGTTAGAAACTATATTCAGCAGACTTTAAAAGATGGTGGTACTAAAAAATTAAAGCTTCAAGGGGTAGCTAAAACTAGCGAACAAATTGTAGTTTTAATTAAAAAAGACTTACTTTCGCTCCAGAAGCAGTTAGCTAAAGATCAAGAAATAGTAAGTAAAATTAAAGCTAAATTACAACAAAACAAGCGACAATCTAGCTTTGAACTAGAATCCCTGATTAATCGACTACTGAGTAAGTACGATAAAATCACTGCTAGGGTAAAACAGGATTTTCGCCAAGAATTATCTATATTTACCCTAATTAAGGGTTCGTTTGCAGTTTTATTTCGCACGAAAAAGTCAGCCCCCTCCTGGATGGATGAATTAAAGCAAAGTTGCGAAGCTGAGTTAAAAGATTCTCTAGGAGAAATATCTCAGGATGGTATTAAGCATTTTGTTGGCGGTATTAGAGGACTATTACAGAGCCTAGTCGATGATTTACAGGGGATAAAAGTCAATCAAATTAGTAATAGTATTATTACCGTAAACACTATCGAAAGTCGTCAAGAAATTGTTGAGGATGTTCAGCAAAAAGTATCTAGTTTACTTGACGATAAATCTTTTATGCATTCGATTGAGTCAGTAAATGCCAGTGTCGCCCCCAGATTTCTTGGTGGTGGTGCTGCTACCGTTGCGGGGACAGCGATCGCTGCTTTAACGGAGATTGTATTATTAGATATTATTGGAACAGCTTTTGCTGGAGTAGGTATTATATTTGCTGGAGGCACATTAATTCTGAAAAAGCGCAAGATTATTAATCAGTTTGAAACGAAACTAGATCAAGAAAAAGCTCGTTTTGAAAGTGAACTATCTGATAAGTTGAATTCTAAACTAGACATTATCTACGAAGAAATAGAGCGCAATTTTGTGAATATCTATGATTACGTCGAAGGAGAAGAAAGGAAAGTATTACCCTTACTGGCAAGTTTTCAGAAAATTGAACAAGATGCCCAAGAAATTCTAGGCAAGGTGAGCATCTAGTTAAAGTTATTTCCACTTCTCTTCAGCTCTTTGAAGCACATAGGCAGAAACGTCTGCTATTTCTTCGTCGCTGAGTTTATCGCCATATGCCGACATATTATTTTTGCCATTTTTGACCAGTAGAGCGATCGCCTCTTCCGTGTCTACTTTGTTTTTATGTAAAGCTCTTAACTTGAGGTTTTTACCTCGACGAACAATATTACCGCCCTTAGCGTGGCATCCAGCACAATTAGCTTTAAATACCGCTGCGCCGCGATCGAGATTTATGGCTGTTTCAGCGAGAGCATCAGAATTAATATTAATGGTGCTGAAAAAAATAACCAAGGTGAGAGCAACTATAGTAATTATTTTTTGCATAGTAATAGCTTTCTTAAATTAATCTTTACCCTAAAAAGCTGTCAGCTCTCAGCTATTAGCTATCAGCATCCTTTAAACTTAGGCAAAATAATTGATTTGTATGGACTAATAAGGTTAGATACTATAGGTTTAATTAATTGCAGTATCTTACTCGTACCGCAGTTAGTTAAAGCTAAGAGCTGAAAGCTGATGGCTGATAGCCTTTATTCAAAACTCGCTAATCTCGGGTTTTCCGTCGACAATTTTTCCAACTAAGACAATATCAGCTACACCAACAAATAAACCATTTTCTAAGACCCCTGGGAAATTATTGATCGTTTTTTCCATTTCAGCAGGATTTTTAATGTGCTCAAATTTTACGTCAATTACTAAATTTCCTTGGTCTGTGACCACGGGACCAGCTTTTTTAACTCCCATTCGTAGTTTGGGAGTTCCACCTAGTTGTTTTAAACTCCGCATTACTGGAGCGACTGCCATGGGAATCACTTCTACTGGCAACAGAAAAGTTGAGCCTAATTTGTCAACTAACTTGCCACCATCTACCACCACGACAAATTCTTTAGCTAGAGAGTCTACTACTTTTTCTCGTGTGTGGGCTGCACCACCGCCTTTAATTAAGTTTTTTTGTGGATCGACTTCATCCGCACCATCGATCGCAATATCAATATGGTCAATCACATCGAGAGTAGCAAGAGGTATCTTATATTCTTTTGCCAATACTTCTGCTTGAAAAGAAGTAGGAACTCCCACTACATTCTTAATTTCGCCTTTAGCTAGGCGATCGCCAATATACTCAATGGCATAAGCAGCAGTTGAACCCGATCCTAGTCCGACAATAGAGTCTGATTTGACACGGGCAGCGGCAGCCTTACCCACTTCTTGCTTCATGGTTTTGACAGGATCAGTCATTAATTTAATCTCCGTATATCGTCTTACATTGAATCTAGAATTTAATCTGGGACTTATTTTCTCAGATCTTGCCAAAAAAACCTAAAAAACTACGGTGTCCAATCACCCTAAGATTCACTTTTAGGTATTGTCACCGTTGCTAGATTTGCTGACAGCTAGAACAGTATTAACTGCCAAGAACAAACCGAATCGTTTGTAACTAATGATTAATTGTTCGCAGAAGCCAGCATTTCTTTGAGTTTTGCTAACTCATCTGCCCAACGAGGATCGGGTTGAATACTACCCTGTTGTTTTTGACCGCTACTCCCTTGCTTCTTATTACGTTTGTTGTTGCCACCTTTACGTTTAGGAGCGTCTCCTCCTTCAGCAGATGACCCACCTTCATCTCCTTTAGAACGAGGTAAAGCCTTCTCAATTTTAAGAGGATTGTCCATAAAGGATTGACCGTTGTATTTCTCAATGAATTGATCAGCAACTTCATCAGTGGGAACAGTAACAAAAGCAAAACCGCGACATTTTCCTGTTTTACGGTCTTTAATTACTTTAGTGGATATCTGTTGCCCCTCTTCAGTAAACATTTTTGCCAAGGCTTCACGATCAATTTCTTCTTTAGGTAAGTTACCAACGTATAGACGAATAGACATAAAACTATATCTCCCAAGCTAGATTAATTCCAAAATAGTGTGCAGAGCGAACGCTTTTCTGATGGCAACTACGCCACAATAAAACAAATTATCCAAAAGCTTTTTTCTAGATGGATCTTCTGGTAAACCACTTTTTTTCTTTATACAACTATCGACCACGCCAAAACACAACCCTACCAAAACTTTACCAGTTGAGTGAGAATAGGTTTGCCTCTTGAAATGTCTAAGTTATTCAATCTGACCTTAATCTTAAAAATTATTGCCACAGTAGTTTTGCCAAACATCTGTTAACGAAAAATGCCAATCAACTAAATTTAAAAAATTTTGACTTTATTTTAAATTCTGCACTATTCCTAATTATTACAGAATGTTTACACTATTTACCAATTTATTCTATTTATTTATTATTTTTTTGATTCACAATTGCCTTAGACTATGGGAGTGAATGCAGGGGAATAGTTTGAGCGAAGCATGAGCCGAAACTATTAGCTATTATTAGGAGAATAACTAGAGGCAAGATTGTCAAGTGATCGTAACATTGAGTTACATTGATCGCAATAACAGTTATTATTTCGTTAATCTAAAGCTAGGAGTGTGTATTTATGTCCCATTCAACAGAGCTTTCCCTGGAACAGCAGTTCAATATTCGCTCTTTCGAAACTCAAGTTAAAAGTATGAGCCATGAGCAGGCTCAGGAATTTCTGGTCAAACTATATGAACAGATGTTGCTCAGAGACAATATGTATAAGGACTTTATTCGTCATCAATGGGGTATAGATACCCCTCCCAGAATATAAGTTCGCTGAAATTCGTTCATTTGACCTCCTTCTCTTGCGGGTTTCCCATGAAAAAAGCTGGGGATGTTGGGGTTTTTGTTCAGATAAAAGCTAAGAAATTCAATATTATAGCGACTATCAAACCTTTTTTTTGCTAGTGTAAAAGAACAGATATGACCTGATGCTTGTATGTTCCAAAGCTGCTTAATTTGCACAGATTTCACTGATGGTTTAAACCGCTTCATCGATTGTGTTCCCGACCTAGCTCAATCTGGTTTAAACAAAATTATCTTCTTTCATAGTGTTCCTCTATGGGAAGAGGGTGAAGTACCCAGAATTGATCAAGAGAGAGTAGAACAAGCAGAGCAACGTCTCCAGAAAGCTTTAGAACAAGCTCCATCTGAAGTAGATGTTCGAGTAGAAGTTCTTTCAGGGAAGCCTCTAGATACAATTCCCAGAGTCTTAAAAAAGTATCCCGTAGATGTGATCATGACCGGGACTCCGATTAAAAGCTTACTTCAGGAGAAGTTTTTTGGTAGCACCAGTACTGGACTGGCAAAAATTACTAGTCAACCCCTCAATATTATTCGTCCTGAACTAATTACCACCTATACTCGTGAAGAATTGGCTCTTCGCTGTCAACATCTTTGGCGTTATTTACTAATTCCCTACAACGATAGTAAAACTGCTCAGTATTTGATTGAAGAAATAAAGAAATACGCCCAGGATCGTCCCGATAATTCTCTTAAGCAATGTATGTTAATGTCGGTGGTAGATGACTGTGGCAGGAAGTCAATGTTAGCTGAGGAGCGAGTTAAAGAGGCTGAAGAAAAGCTGAAATCAGTTAAGGTAGAATTAGAAGCTCTTAATATTGAAGTCAACACTTTAGTTAAAACAGGTAATCCTTTGCAAGAAATAGCCACCGCAGCTTTAGATTTCGATATTAGTGCGATCGCTATTGCCACAGATTATCGCAATAGTCTACTACAGTGGACAGTTCGTAGCTTTGCCAATGATTTAATGCGTACCAGCTGGTTTCCTGTTTTGTTGTTTTCTCCTAAAAAGTAGTTTAGCTAATTCCATTATTCTTCGTCTTTATTCCATTGTGTAGATTCTTCCGCTGCTTTAAATTGTCTTTTTTTGATTTTAGGTTTGGGAGTTGTGATCAGTTTTAGCTGTCTAGGTTGATTGGAGTCAGAATTACCTCGACGACGTTCAGAAGTTCTTTCTTCGCTAGTGTTTTCGGTAACAATTTCGTAAAGAATGGCTTGTTTATTGCTCGTATTGCCTTTTCTCAATACTCTGCCTAGTCTTTGAATGTATTCCCTAGTCGAACCGGTGCCTGAGAGGATTATGGCAATTCGGGCATCAGGGACATCCACTCCTTCATTAAGCACATGAGAAGCTACTAGGGTTTTGTATTCTCCAGCTTTAAATTTAGTTAGGATATCATGACGTTCTTTCACTGCGGTTTGATAGGTAATAGCTGGAATGAGAAACTGTTGAGAAATACGATAAACAGTGGCATTGTCGTTGGTAAAAATTAGAATACGTTCCGCTTGATGTTTGCTGATTAAATCAATTAAGATTCGTAACTTAGCATCTGTACCCAAAGCGATCTCTTTGGCTTCTCTATGGGCTAACATAGCTTTTCTACCTTGAGGCGATCGCGCGCTAGATTGCACAAATAGCTGCCAGCCTTGAAGACTACCTAGAGAGATATTCGATTGACGGAGGAACTTATTCCGAATAGCGATCGCCTCATCGTATTTTGTTTGTTCTTGTGCTGATAATTTAACCCGCATTTGCACGATTTTATGATCGGCAAGGGCAGCCCCTGATAATTCTTCAGGAGTTTTACGATAGATAATTTTCCCAATTAGGGTATCTAAATGTCTATGGGTACCATCACTACGTTCAGGGGTAGCCGTTAACCCCAAACGATAAGGAGCGATCGCATATTCGGCAATCACTTTAAAAAAGTCTGTGGGCAAATGATGGCACTCATCAAAGATTTGGAGAGCATAACGATTTCCCAGAGTTTCAGCATGAATCGCAGCACTGTTGTAAGTAGCAATCAAAATAGGAGTGCGATCGCGAGAACCACCACCTAATAAACCCACTTCAGCACTGGGAAAAGCTGCTTCAATTTGAGCATACCACTGGTGCATTAAATCCAAAGTCGGTACCACAATTAAAGTCGTGCGAGGAGTAGCCTCCATAGCTAGCTGTGCTAGATAAGTCTTGCCTGCTGCGGTAGGTAAGACCACCACTCCCTGTCTACCTGATTGTTTCCAGGCTTGAAGAGCCTCTGCTTGGTGGACGTATGGCTCTAATTGGGATGTAGACTTAAGTTCGAGGTTATAAAATTCTCTTGCTTCATCGATAATGTCTTTGTCGTCTGCTTTGAGAGCTTCCACCAGAGGACGATAATAAATAGCCGGAATCCGAAACTTTTCCACGCGATCGTCCCAAGTAGCATAGTCTAACCAAGCCTTACCCTTTGGTGGTGGATGTAAGAGTAGTGTTCCGCGATCAAATTTTAATTTTGGCGATCGTGGCATATCTGAATCAAAGATGAATAGTTTAACCAGAAAAAGAAAATTAAAGATTAAACAAAGTGCAAATTTGTATTAATCAAATTACTTGACAATTACTTAAATTGAACAAGAGTTTCAATAATATTGAAGATACCAACTATCGAACTTTAATTTCAAATTTAGAAATTATAGGTCTGTCCTCAAAAATAGGTAGTACATTAGAACAACTAAGTTAAATTAGCTCTACTACTTACTGCAAAAAGTTATTAAAAAGCTACTAAAGATGAATTTACTGCCAAAATAATTCAAATAATATTTTTGGAGAAATTAATCGCTAAGATTTAATTTTTACTTATAATTAATTTGAGTCCCTCGAATAAGTAAAAATTACTAGACCCATGGCAAAGATTTTAGTGACTGGCGGTGCTGGTTACATTGGTTCTCATACAGTTAAAAAGCTAGGAGAGGCAGGTTATGAGATTGTTACCTACGATAACCTGTCTACAGGTTCAGCTGAAGCAATATTGTATGGAAAATTGGTCACAGGAGAACTTAACGATACCGAACACTTAGCACAGATTTTTGCTCAACATCAATTTGATGCAGTGTTGCATTTTGCAGCTAGTATTTCTGTTCCTGAATCCTTAGAAAAGCCTTTAGCTTATTACTACAACAATACCTGCAACGTAGTTAATTTATTAAATTGTTGTCAGGAATTTGGCGTTAACCAGTTTGTTTTTTCTAGTACTGCTGCCGTATACGGGGAAATTAAAGAATCTCCTGTCCCAGAGTCATCTCCAACCTTGCCGATTAATCCCTACGGTCAATCAAAATTAATGAGCGAGAAGATTATTCGAGATTATGCTCAAGCTTCAGATCTGAAGTATGTTATATTGCGTTATTTTAATGTGGCTGGAGCAGATAGTTCGGGAAAAATTGGTCAAATGGGCAAAAAAGCAGCTCATTTAATCAAGGTAGGGTGTGATGCAGCTTTAGGTATACGACCCTCAGCCAGTATTTTTGGGACAGACTACCCTACCCCCGACGGTACGGGAATTCGCGACTATATTCACGTAGAAGACTTGGCCTCTGCTCACGTCGATGCTTTAGCTTATCTTGAGCAGAAAGAAACGAGCCAAATTCTCAATTGTGGCTATGGTACTGGTTACAGTGTAAGAGAAGTTTTATCTAAAATCAGAGAAATTTCTGGGGTAAACTTTCAGATTAATGAAACTCCTCGTCGACCAGGAGATCCTGCCTGTGTGGTAGCCTCAGGAGATAAAGTTCGCGAACTTCTTGGGTGGCACCCTCAGCATAATTCTTTGGATGAGATTGTTAGTTCTGCCCTAGCTTGGGAGAAGAAAAAATTAAGCCAACCATATTTGGTTTAATTTTTTATTTCCTTCAGTGGTCTTAATAGCTGAAACCGTCGTAATTACAGTACAATTAAGAAGATTCTAAATCCACTTCTGCACAAAAGATGTCCTAAAATTTGTTGGCACAAGAGGAAGAAACTATGTTTTTAATAGCATCGAGGCTTATAACTCTTCTAGCAGTCTCTTATCTATTTGGTTTGCTGGTAGCTTGGCTGTTTTCGTTGTTTAATGCTTCTGAAGGTGGTGATGATTTTAATCGTGATGATCCCGATACTCCCAGCCCTCCCAATCCTGAAAAAATCCCCAATCAAAAAATAGCAAAGAAACGGTTGGTGGAAATTGATGAGTCTTATTATCTTGAGGAATTTGATTTAAGCAACAAGGAGTAAGTTTATATTCTTATAAATGATCCCCTAAAGAGATCGCGCGACACAATAATGCGGGAAGCTAATCCCTCTACTTATTTATCAACATCAGATTATTTTTTGTTTAAACAACAAAAAAAAACGCCTCTAGAAAAAAGATATAGAACTAATCTACTTGATTCCTAGAAGCATTGATTTTTTAATTTAACTAGAGAAACTTAGAAGCGGTTGTTTCGACGACCACCACTATTTCTATTATCTTCACGAGGTCTAGCTTTATTAACTTTTAGATCTCGATCCATCCATTTGGCTCCATCTAGAGCTTCAATAGCTTTATCTTCGTTAGCTTCAGATTCCATTTCCACAAAAGCAAACCCCCGTGGACGACCTGTTTCGCGATCGCTGGGAATATGAACCCGTTTAACGGTTCCATACTCGGCAAAGACTTCATTTAAGTCTTCTTGATTGACTTCGTACGATAAATTGCCTACGTAAATTGACATACTTTGGTTGTCTTCTCAATGAGTGTTGTGTTTAGAGAGACAGAATTATTGTCCAAGAAATAGCTCAATACTTTACGGAAAAAACCTTAGATACTGGATACAAACTCAATCATTAATCTGTTGATTCTCAGCCTGAATCATAACACTTTTATTGAGATGAGAATACAATCTTTCAATTTATCATTGGCGATCGCCCGAAGGGAGGTGGCTTCGCCAATCACTTTTTTCTGAAGTTTTCTACCTAGCGAAGAAAGCCAGAATTTTAGTCCTAAACCTCAATACGTATCTTTTACTTATTCAATAATCTTTAACTCCTCAAGATTCCAAAAAGCACCGCCCAGGGCAGAATATTCAACTCCTTCTATCTTGTTACGCACTGCCCCTAGGGCTTTGGGATTTACTAAGTAGATAAAAGGTACATTATCTGACACCAACTGTTGAATTTCCGCATAGATGGCTTTGCGCTTGTCTTCGTCTAGTTCTCTGGCACCTTTAATAAATAATCGATCTATTTTTTCTTCCCAGTCAGAGATTGTTCTTCCTTCTATGGGGTTTTGTCCTGGTGCAGGTTTTTGATTAAACATATGCAAGTTGCCATCAGTAAACCAAACGTTTGCTCCATTATTTGGTTCATTCCCCCCTGTTAATCCTAGGAGAATACATTCCCAGTCTAAAGAGCCGCTTGTTTTACCAATCAGAACATTGAAATTGATCGTTCTAAAATTAACATCCATCCCAATTGCTTCTAAATCTTCTTCGACTTGATTACCCATCGTTTCTCGAATTTTGTTACCAGCATTGGTATTTAATGTAAAGCTAACCCGATTACCTTCGGAATCTAGCAATTGATTTTTTTGATTGTATTTAAACCCTGCTTCTTTTAATAACTGTTTGGCTTTTTCAGGATTATAATCATAGCCTTGCAAACTAGCATCAGCAAAAGGAGACTGAACTGAAATAAAAGAGTGTTGGGGTTGTCCTAAACCACGATAAATATTTTTTACCATTCTGGGACGGTTAATGGCATAAGCTACAGCTTGTCGAAATTTTACATTATTAAACCAACGAGATTTTCTGGGAGCAACTAAGGGTTTACCATTTCTCTTACCTGTATTTAAGTTAAAGACTATGTAATTGGTGCCATAATCAGGACCGCCGTTGTAAATTTCAAAATTTCCTTTATCCTGCTCTTTTTTTAATAGGGAAAAATATTCAGGAGAAACACTAATGGAATCTAAACTACCCGAGCGAAACTGTAGTAGTGATGTATCGGTAGACTCAACAATTTCCCAGACTACCCGCTCAATATAGGGTATATCTTTGCTAACTACTTCTTTTTTCCAGTAATAGGGATTCTCTTCAAATACTAATCGTTGATTAGTAGCGTAACTCTTTAGTTTGTAGGCACTACTGGCAACGATTTCTTCTGGAGAAGTATCTACTGTCCAGGTGGATAAGAATTTTAATTTGCCATCTCGATCTTTTTGTTCAATAGTTTTTCGCAAAATATGAGCAGGCAAAATTGTTGCTCCTGTAATACCCAGAAATGGTGCAAAAGGTTCAGAAAGAGCAAACTCAACCTGTAAATCATTAAGTTTACGAACTTGGGGTAAGGATTTACTTTCGCCAATTTTGAGTATATCTCTCATCCCCGAGGGAATATTGGGATTGAGATAGAGTTGATTGTAAGTAAAGACAACATCCTCTGCCGTTAAGGGATGACCGTCAGACCACTTGAGATTTGGTCTTAGAGTATGAATGATTTTCAAATTATCCTCGGAAATTGACCACGATTCGGCTAAAGCAGGTTCAATTTCTCCTGTAAGGGGATTTTCAGTAATTAAACCATCAAAAATCATCCTTCCTACACTACTGCTAGTAGCATCCGCGGCTATCACTGGGTTAAAGGTCTTGGGATCGCTCAGAATTGCCTGAACTAATTGGGGTGGTTGATTGGGGTTGGCAGTGAGAGCTGCTGGATTACAGGCTGATAGCGGAATTAACAAGATCACAACCAAAACACAAGTCAGCCATTTTGTTACCAGAATTCGGAGAGAGTTTAGTAAACCCAAAACTAATTATTTCCCTTACTCAGTTCTACGCCACATTATACTTTTTCAAAATTGTAAAGTAATTTCGAATTAGTGATTTGGTGTTTTATATTTTTAGATAGTGTTACTTTTGAGCGAGAAAGGACTTTTTATATGACATCTACACCTCATCAGGTTGGCGTAGCCGTAGTTGGTACAGGATTTGGACAAAAAATACACATTCCCGGTTTTCAACATCATCCCCGTACCGAAGTTGTAGCTGTCTATAATCGGGATCTTAATAAAGCCAAAGAAATTGCTGACTCTAATAAAATTTATTATGCCTACAACGACCTGGATAAAATTCTGGCTCTATCTGAAGTAGATGCTGTGAGTATTTCGACTCCACCGTTTTTACACTACGAGATGGCCAAAAAAGTACTGGAAGCCAAAAAACATCTTCTTCTGGAAAAACCGATGGCCATGAATGCAAATCAGGTTAGAGAGCTATATCATTTAGCTGAGGCTCAAGGAGTTGTAGCGATCGCTGATTTTGAATTTCGTTATGTTCCTGCTTGGCAATTGTTGGCTGAACATCTTAAAGATGATTACGTAGGTCAAAAAAGATTAATTAAAATTGATTGGTTGGTTACAAGTCGCGCTAATCCCAAACGAGACTGGAATTGGTACTCGCGACAAGATGCAGGTGGTGGTGCCTTGGGTGCAGTGGCATCTCATGCCTTTGACTATATCAGTTGGTTATTTGGTTCGGTTTCCCGGCTTTGTGGTTATCTTAATTGCGCTATTCCTGAACGTCCCGATCATAATGATGGCGGCAAAATGAAGCCTGTAAATGCTGATGATACTTGTTTGATTATGCTGGAATTAGACGATGGCACACCGGTGCAATTATCAATTAGTTCTGTTACCTATGGTGGTAGAGGACATTGGGTAGAAGTGTATGGTGAAAAAGGAACATTAGTTCTGGGCAGTAGCAATTTGAAAGATTATGTCCATGGATTTGAACTATTTGCCGCCCCAGCAGGAAAATCTTTAAAGAAAGTATCTGTTCCTAAGAAATATGACTTTACTCAGGTATTTACTGACGGTAGATTAGCCCCTTTTATTCGAGTAGTAGATCGCCTCGTTACCTCAATTGATTCGGAAAAATCTCTAGTTCCTTCCTTAAAAGAAGGGGTTTATTCTCAATTATTAATGGATTTAACCCATAAATCTCATCAACAAAATAGCTGGGTAACAGTACCCGATTTAGAGAAATTCATAAAATATTGAGCAACTTTTTTAAGTATTCATTTATCAAATTCTTAATATTAAGTAATAGGTAAGCGCTATCTAAAGGCATATTATTAACTTACACAGACAAATAAAGCTTAATAACTACTTAATTCTATTCCAATAGGATCTATTATTTGGCGGAGCATTAATTATGATAGCTGCAACATCAACCAAACGTTATTCTATAGGTGCAATCAAAGAAGAAGCTTATAATTTATTGGAAAACGGTGTTATCACTCTCGATCAGCCTTTACGGATTTTGTGTGAATATTTACCCACGCAACAGTGGAACAAAATTGAGTGTGAGCTGGAAAGACACGACTATTTATTAAGAGATCACGTAATTGATCTGATTGGCCAACTAGAGTGGGAAAGTGATTAGACTTCTCTTACTGAAATATGGAGGTTGGAGTTAGTTATTTTTGGACTTCCGTAATTTCTCCAACTCCAGTTTGAGAGCAATAATTTCTGCGGTTAATTCCTGTAATTTTAAATTGCTATTGGCACCTGTTCTAGTCTTACCTGAGCCAGTTGAACTGGGATACTGACCTCCTTGCCAACCCCTCTGATTCATCAGGTTTTCAATCAGAGCTTTAACCTCTGCTTCTGTCACTTCTCCTTTAGCTGACCACTCTTGAATTTTTTGATTTAATTCAGTTTGTAGAACAGCGATCGCCTCAGCTCTTTTTTGAGGATCTTGTAGCGTTTCAGCACAAGAAGCGATCGCCCCTATAGCGATTCGTCTCCCTTGCTGTATTAATTGGAACAAATTATTTTCCATTAAATGGTTGTGATCTATCTAATTTTGCTCTAAAAATGTATTTAAATCTTCAATTAATTGAGTTAGTTCAGCTTCGCTAGTTAAACGAATGCGTTCATCTCGCAGAGTAAGCAAGATTTTGGCAGCAAAGGGACTAGGATAAATATTAGGATTACAGAAAATTTCTAAAAAAACATCTCCAGTATATTGGTATTCCATAGATTTTTGCGGAGTAGGTCTGGCTCCTCCACCTGGAGTACGATTAGCAACTGATTTGAGACTTTGCATTAAGGTTGATATTTCTGATTGTAATTGCTTAGCTGCTTCTGGAGTAAAATTAAAAATTACTGCGCCTTGAACTAAATTGAGAGTTAGTTGAGCCATACTGAGAATTTAATTTAAATTAATAATTAAGTTTTAATGCAAGAAGATATTATTAATTCTTCTAATTTTAATCTATCAAACAGTCGCTACTTTCTGCTTTATTTATCAGAATAAATCTCAATAAGTTACTTTTTTTTTAATAACTAAACATAGCTATAAGCATTAATTAGTAAGGACTATAGCTGTTTTTCAGACTATGATTGAAGAACAAGTAACTAGTGGATTTTTTATTCCAATAATGCAAGGTATTCGCTCCCAAGAAGTACGTAAAGTTCTTTGGCTTACTTTACTCTTAAATTTATTTGTCATGGCACTAAAGTTTGCTTTAGGTATAGCCACTGGTTCTCTGAGCCTACAAGCAGATGCCTTACATAGTGTTACTGATAGTGCCAACAATGTTTTGGGTTTAGTTACCAATCGTTTTTCTTCTCCCAAACCAGATCGGGAACATCCTTATGGACATCAAAAATTTGAGGCAGTAGGGGCATTAGGGATTGCTGCTTTTTTAGGTATTGCTTGCTTTGAAATTCTTCAAGGAGCAGTAGAGAAGATTTTTTTTAATTCCGATCAGATTGCAATCCAAGTATCTGGAGCTGAATTATGGCTACTATTGGTTGTTCTGGGAGTTAATATTTTTGTTGCTTTTTATGAGCGTAGGGTTGGCAGAAAAGTTAATAGTCCCATCTTAATTGCTGATGCCAAACATACCATGAGTGATATTTGGGTCACAATTATTGTGATTGCTGGTTTATTGGGAGTATGGCAGGCGGAAAATCTCAATATTCCCCAATTGCAATGGCTAGATGTAGTTTTAGCTTTTCCTGTGGCATTACTAGTGTTTTATAGTGGTTGGCAAGTAATCAGTGAGAACTTACCCTGGCTAGTCGATGAAATGGCGATCGCCCCAGAAGCGATTCACGATTTAGTAATGGAGGTTCCGGGGGTAATTAACTGTCATGATATTGCCTCTCGGGGGATGTTAGGCAGACAAGTATTTATTGAAATGCATTTAATAGTTGACACTGACGATATTATTACTGCTCATCAAATTACAGAAAAAATTGAAGATCATTTAGAAAGAAACTTTGGTACGGTGAGAGTTTTAATTCACGTTGAACCATTAGAATATGAATCTGATGATATTAGTTTTGGTAGCACTGAACCTACAGACAACAACTACATCGTTGAGAACTAAATCTGGGGTCAACTTCAGTTACGATCACCTCGATTGTCTAGCCTTGAGTAATTTCCCAACACTGGGGAACGTACTTGCTCGTATGCCTCAATTCTGTCTCTCAGACAAAAATTGTAGAAAGCACGCAGCATATTTAGCCAGTCATTCATCTTTTGAGATTGACTGTTACTGGGCTTGAGCTTGTATACGTGAGCTAGTATCATGATTACATGATACAGCTTAGTCAAATCATGCATATACGAAGCGGTATCCTTGTATCTTGAAATTAAACTATCAAATCCTGGTAGTTTAGAGAAAGTAGTAGACCGTGGTATCCTCGGTTGCTCAAAACCGCCCTAAAGCTGGGTCACTGCTAATTCTCTCTCCTCAGATAAACTCAAACAATCGCCAGGTATAAATAAAAACCGTATTTTTGCAAGGAAGAGTCAGATGAGCGAGAGTCACAACCATAAAAAATATCACGAAAGAGAAGAAAACTCATGAGTGAAAAACAGTGGGTAGGAATAGATGTTTGTCAAAAAAGTTTGGATGTTTATATCCGTCCATCAGAAAAGCTGTTCCAAGTAACTAACAATGAAATAGGTATAAAGAAACTAGTGCAGCTAGGCGGAAATAGCCCACCAGGTTAAAAAGGAAGCTCTCATCAGATAAAATGAAACTTACTCTATTAAGCAAAAGAGTGAAGCCAAGGAATCGATGCCCATTAACAAAGCAAAACTAATCAACCTCTCCAGCAGACAAGAAACACTACTACAACAGATAGTTAGAGGGACTACCAACCCTGATCGTTTGGTGAGAAGAGCCAAGCTGATTTTAGCCGCAGCATCTGGAGAGAGCAATAGTTCTATTAGTCGAAGATTAGAACTAGAAAGAGGGCAAGTACGCTTGTGGCGAGAACGATGGAGACAGGACAAAGAGAAACTAGCAGCAGCAGAAGAACAACAAGTAACTGACAAAAAGTTAATGGTCTTGATTAAACAAGTTTTAGAAGATCGCCCACGTTCAGGCACGAGCAGGTTCTTTAGCGTAGAACAAGTCGTTCAAATAGTGGCACTAGCCTGTGAATCTCCCGAAGAATCAGAAAGACCAGTAAGTCATTGGACAGCCAGAGAGTTAGCAGCAGAAGCAGTTAAAAGAGGAATAGTGTCAAAGATTTCCCCTCGAAGTGCGGGACGTTTTTTAACAAGAAGCCACACTAAAACCAGATCTCCATCGTTACTGGTTAAATCCCAAAATTGATGACCCCCTAAAATTTAAAAAGCAAGTCAAATATATCTGTCAACTGCATCAAAATGCCTTAAAGTTATTAGAACAAGGTATTCATTTGGTTAGTACCGATGAAATGACAGGTATTCAAGCTCTTGAAAGATTATTTCCAGCCAAACCAGGCAAGCCTAAACAAGTAGAGAAAATCGAATTTGAGTATGAACGCCACGGAACCTTAAGCTTAATTGCTAACTGGGATGTAGCCAGAGGAAAAGTACTTACTCCCTCTATCGGTGCAACTCGAACTGAACAAGATTTTTATGAACATATCCAGAAAACAATTCAGACTGATGAAAAAGGGTCATGGATTTTTATCGTGGATCAACTCAATACTCATAAATCAGAAAGTTTAGTTAATTTAGTAGCATCAAACTGTGGAATTACTACGGATTTAGGAGTTAAAGGGAAAGAAGGAATTTTAAAATCCATGACCAGCCGTGAGGCTTTTTTATCAGATGAATCACATCGGATTCGCTTTGTATATATTCCGAAACATACATTAGGGCTGAACCAAATTGAGTGTTGGTTTTCTATTTTAGTCAGGCGTTTGCTCAAAAGAAGTAGTTTCTGTTCGACTGAAGACCTGGAGCAAAAGATTCTGAATTTTATTGATTACTTTAATTGGCATTTTGCCAAGCCGTTTGTGTGGAAGTTTGAGGGTTTTAAAGATCATGATTAACTGGTGGATTATTTCCGCCTAGCTGCACTAGCAAAGGCAACAATGGTAGGGTCGATGCTAGTTTTACTAAGTGTCCGTTTCACGAAACGACGTAGAAACTTCGCGAGCGAGCGACCAACAAAGAAAATGATGATGACAACGACGATCTTTAATCCCAGTGATAATCCTATGTCTTGCAACTGTGCAAACAGACCGCTAAACTGCTCCAATGAGTCTTCCATGATTAATTTCTTCTGCTATTACAGTCAACTTCAGACTGGATATCATATCATACTACTGGTCTGTCAAAGGACTGTGGGGTGTGGGGGCAGGGAAACCAGGGCAAACGCATCTTAAAATGAGCTTTTTTGCAGAGCTGAGTGATCTCATTATCAGTATCTTGGACTTGATAGATAGTGTTTGGAGAAGGACGCATTGGTTGATAAATCGAACAATGAGCGTGGCTCAACTAGATACAATACCTGCCCCAAGCTTATTAATAAACTGTAAGATCACGACTTGGCAAAATTGAGATTGAAATAAAGATGAAAACTATTTTAAGCAGGCATGAGTAACTCCAAAATGTTTTGACAAGATTGACCTTGAGTAAATAAGTTTTCAGATAATGAAAGTAAATTAGCCAAAGCCTCACGATTCAAGGAATAAACACACTACACTTTATTGGATGATTAGTTCTCATTCCAAAGTCTTGAGTGAGTTGAACCAAGATCGAGCTTTATCTGATTCTCATATTTCAAACCAAGAGTCGATTGCCAATTTTGCCCTTCATCAACAATGGTCTAACAAAGAAGGATGGAAAAGCGCACCGCCCGTGGCGAGGAAACCTCGCCAATAAGGACGGAGCAAGCAGTACTTTAAATAACTTCCGTTTAATTATTCAACCAACAGTTCTTTTCTGGATGATTGTTCCTTGGTTAGAAGTCTTTCCCAACCGTTCTTTATTACTTGGTTTTCATCAATTGATTGCTGTAATGAATCAATTTTATTTCTCTTTTCCTGATGGGTAAATTCTGTTTCTGCTACTCTTTGATTTCGAAGAGTGACATAAGAGGGATATGTAGATCAACCCAAACTAGACCAGTCAATTTCACTACCATTCTCCGTAATTTTGCCATCTTTAATCTTTAATTGTCTACCAAGGAAAGTGGTCAGACTAAAGCTAGGTCGAACTTGATTAGGATAGATTTCGTAGGAGAGAGATTGTTCTAATAATACGCTGATCGCAATTTTTTCTCCCATAACTAAACTATCAATATAGTCACTGTAGAAGTGAACCCCAGCCATATCACGACCAATAGAAATATTAGCGGCGATTTTATTTAGCTCATCACCGACTGATAGGGGAGGATTGGTAGTATTTTCATAGGCATTTTCTAATTCCATGCCTTCATCTTTAGGGATAAAAGCAACAGGAGAAAACTGCTCTTTGTTTTCATCATATTGTTGACGACTAACAATTTTCACTTCTTTCTTGTTAGTGTCTGCGTTGGGTTCAAGAACAAAAACAGCATCAGTATCAAAAAACGCTTTTAACATAGTGACACAAGCTCCGGCTACCGTAGCATGACCTGCACCATAGGCTGGATGCATAGGTGAACCTTCAGGGAAAGCCATGGGTAGCAAAGCTGTCTGAGTTCCTGAGTTATCCCGTCGATCCTCTTGTATATAAGAACGCAGTTGATTTAGCGGTTCAACATTTTGCTCTCCATTGTGTTTTCTTACTTTCGCTAATAAATTGATTCCTCCTTGGTCAGTGTTAAGTTCTTCATAAGTCTGGCTTAATGCTGGAATCATTTGAATGGCAGAAATACCGGCATTGATAGCTTCCATCCAACCACCAAGAGCTTCAGGACGAAAACGACAGTGGACATTGAACTTTTGATAGCGAACTGCTTTTAATGCACGGGTAGAAACTTCTGTAACTAAGTTGAGGATGTGAGGACCACCAAACAGAGCAAATCCATCGACTCTACCTAATCCACTAGGACTTAATTCTCTAGCTCGTTCAGAAAATAAATTGTTTAGTTGAGTAATTCCTAAATCTACTGGTGCATTAAACCCAAGCAGAATTAGACAGGCATTAAGATAAGCTTCGTAGAGGGCATCAAAATGGACATAGGTGGCTAAATCTCTGGGGTAGGTAATAAATCGCTTCTGAATAAACTCAACTAAATCTGGTTCTTCTTTAAATACATCTGTACCTCTAACATTGGCTGCATCTTGCACATCTAGAAAAACATCCCAAGTGGTCATATGATCTAAACCCAATTTTGCCGGAACCAGTTTTTGCTCGATTTTTAAAGCTCCATAACCTATTAAGCCATCAGTAACATTTTTGGGATTACCTTCATGTCCAGGAGTACCAATTAATAAAAACTGAGATAAATAAGGACCAATTAAATCTCCATCTGTGGCACCGCGAAAAATATTTTGGGCATCGAATTGGTTGCTGGGGTTTAATCTCCGTTTGCGCCGTCCTTCTCCTTTAGAGGGTAGAGCATTAAGATGAGCGAGCGCTTGTTGTATAATTTCGTCCGTACTTCCTGATTGAAACTCTTTAAAATGAGTATCACGCAACAGTGCCAGCCAGTAAACTTCTGCCATCTCCAAGGTCAATTCATCAGAACCTAATTCTGGGGCAGGAGGCATAGTAACACTGTGGCTATCAGGACCATGCATCTCAAAGGTAAGACCTGATGATGGACTTTCCCATCCCCTGATCGGCATATCAGAATTTGGTTGTACTGCTCTCCATCCCAGAGTGCTATCTCTGCCCAAATCTGGTTGCAGATTGTTAAAAAAATCTCCTATATGGGTTGCCACCCGAAAACGTTTAAACTGTTCTGAATCGATAATTCTTCCAGTATCATCATGGGGTATGCCTTTGGTAAAAGAGCCAACAAAAGCTTGATTTTGAAATTTAGCTTCGTCACCGTTGGGTATATGTTCGACAGGATTATTAGTTAATCTAGTAGCAAGCGATCGCAAGATAGCTATGCGCCATTTACGTAGCTTCCTAAAACCGAAAAAGTTACCAAACAAGATTTGACTTTCTAAAAATAGTCTTTCTAGTTGTTCCCGAGCCAAGAAATTATTGAGATTAATCATAATTTGATCTCCTATTAAACGCCTAATATGCTAGAAAATATCTACGTAAATATGCTGAATAATATGCGTTTTGTAATATTTGTTTGTATTCTGAACTAGAAGGGATCAAGGTGGATTTATCAAGATAATGGGGTAATCATCTTAATTTCTGATACTTATTGTTTTGCAATTTGTCATCAAATTTGCTAAGTAAAGTTACTGTTTCGCAATCTAACTAAAGAGGCTAAGAAGGTAGAGTCATTGCTGAAATTTGCAATTTTTATCTATGCGATCGCGAAATAGTTTTTGCCAATTTTTGTTACTTTGGTGTTTATTAATTCCTAGCCTGACTGTAGATTTTGGTTTCGATATTCGAGAAGTACAAGCTCAACCAATAAATCAAAATAAACAACAAGCCGATCGCGATTATGAGGCGGCAAGACAACAACTCTATCAGGGTAGTTTGTTGACTGCTAAAACTAAATTTGAAAATGCTCTTAGAATTTATCAAGCAGCTAACGATCAAGTTGGGAAATATAACAGTTTAATCGGACTGGCGAAGGTTGACTATAAACAAGCAAAATACCAATCAGCTAAAAGCAAACTTATTCAGATTTCACGCTATGGTATGCGAGATGGTCAAGCAACCACTTTAGAAGGTTTGATTGCTCTCGAATTAGGAAACTACAATCAAGCTCTGAGCAAATTGAGAGTAGGAGTCCATCAGCTACAAATTAATCAATCAAGCGATCGCCTAGCACGACAAGAATTAAACGAGGCTCGCATTGCTTTGGGAGAAGTATATAGTTATCAGGGGTTATATAAACAAGCAGAGAATAATTTATATCAAGCGTTGAACGTTGCTCATAATCCTCATGCTCGAAGAAGAGCATTTAATGCTGTAGGCTCAATTCAGTTAGAAATCGGACAATACGATCAGGCTTTAGAGACATTTAAACAGGCTTTTTCTGTACCGAACATACCAGGAGATCGCATTGGTAAGGCAAAGACTTTAGAAAATTTGGGTCGAGCCTATCAAGCTACTGGCGATCGCAACCAGGCATTAAAACAATATCAATTGGCTTTGGGAGAACTACGCAGTATTGGAGCTTGGAGTAGACAAGTATATGTCCTTAATAATTTGGGATTACTAGCCACAGATTTAGGCTTGAATAATCGAGCTTTGGAATATTTTCAATTAGCCGAAGGTACATTATCTAATTCTGGCGGAGTCGGACGAGTCATCACCTATATTAATTTAGGTTACTACTATAGCCAGAGACAAGATTATGAATTAGCAAGAGATTATTTGGAACGAGCCTTAAGTTGGGCACAGAGTAATGGCGATCGCATTGGTGAAGCTAAAGCCTTGAGTGGCTTAGGAGCAATTCAACTGCGATCGCAAGATCTTCGAGGTGCAACCAAGACCTTAGCAGCAAGTATCAAAGTATTTGAATCTCTGCGCCCAGGTTTACGGGATGAACAAAAAATATCCTTATTTGAAACCCAAAAACAGACCTACGATTTATTGCAGCAAGCATATGTAGCTCAGGATCAATCATCCGAAGCTTTAACTATAGCTGAGCGGGGCAGAGCCAGAGCCTTTATTGAGTTATTGGCGCAACGAATGTCTACTGAGTCAGAAATCGATGTTGATATTACCCCACCCAGCCTCAAAGAAATCAAAACTGTTGCCCAAAACCGACAAGCCACGATCGTGAACTATGCGATCATTGAAGACCACAATGGTACAGAATCAAAACTATATATTTGGGTAATCAATCCTCAAGGAGAGATCAACTTTCGTCAGTTAGACCTCGCTATTATCCAAAAACAATTTAAAACTTCTATTGCCAGTGTATCAAGTGATTCCCGAGAGGCAGTAGCAGGGGGGCTAGATCTCAGAAAACCCCGTCTTCAAGACTACGTAATTTCTTTTCGGGGAGGTGTTCGAGCTAATTCAGCTCCAGAACGACGCAAGCTGAGTTTTGCTCGCGATGCCTATAAATTACTTATCGAACCAATTAAAGATTTACTACCTCAAGATCCAGAGCAATTAGTAGTATTGATCCCCCAAGGTTCCTTGTTTCTGGTTCCTTTTCCTGCCTTACAAAATAGTGAAGGTGAATATTTAATCGAACAGTATACTTTACAACTTGCTCCCTCGATTCAAACTTTAGCCATCAGACAACCAGAGCAATCAACTATTACTGACGCTAAATCTCAAGCACTGATTGTTGGTAATCCTGAACCCATGCCAGAATACCTGTCTCAACTGACTGGAGCAGAAACAGAAGCCAAAGCGATCGCTGATATTTTGCAGACAACTCCCATCATTGGAGAGGCTGCAACAGAAACTAATGTCATCGGCAAAATGAAAAGTGCTAAATTAATCCACCTGGCTACACATGGTTTGTTTGATGAACATCAAGGATTACAAAGTTCTTTGGCATTTTCTACTAGCGATAATAGCGATGGTTTTTTAACTGCCGAGGAAATTCTCGCTCTAAATTTACAGGCAGAGTTAGTAGTACTTAGTGCCTGCAACACAGGCAGAGGAAAAATTACAGGAGATGGAGTAATAGGTTTATCTCGTTCATTCCTCTTAGCAGGAGCGGAAAACACTATGGTTTCTCTTTGGTATGTTCCTGATTTTCCCACATCGGCTTTGATGACGGATTTTTATCGCCAGCTTCAAGAAAATCAGCATAAACCTCAAGCTTTACGTCAGGCGATGTTAAGCACTATGGAAGAATATCCTTCTCCTCGTGATTGGGCGGCGTTCATTTTGGTCGGACAGTAAAGTAGCTGCGCTCCTAGCCAATAGCTATCAGCTACTACAAAAATAGTTAATTTTAATTATTCAAAAGATTATGATCGTCAACTAACCTTAACTATTCTTTAGCAAATATTTCTATTCCCACCAAAATTACACTAAAACTTACTGTCTTAATTAATACTTTCTCTCTTAGTTCAGATAATGCTGCGGGATTAGCAAATGCTGGTAATTCCGCTAATATGGTAACTGCCAGAATCACGGCACATAGCATAGCAGATCTCTGTGTTGTCTGTTTCATAATGGCATTATCAGTTTTATTTTGGAATTAATTCCTATACACAAATACATGTAAAGAACACATTATCGCCAAGCAAAAAATAGTTTAATTTAGTGAGATCACAGCACTAATTTAAAAAACAAAATCCATATAATGCAATTTTACTATTCAATTAAAGTGCTATTTACTGATTTATTATAGCGTTCTAATTCGTCGCTATCCCTGCCATAGACTCCAGAGATTTGCTGTTGGCAACAGGCGATCGCAAATTCATTAAATTCTGTTGCTTCAACACCATACATATCCTCAAAGCTATCTGGCTGTACCCGACAAAAACGAGGTCTGTCTTGGTAAATATGGCATTTTCTGGTGTAATGGTCGTAATTTATACACCAGCCGTCTTCTCCCACCATACTCATGTATAGCTCTAATTCCTCACTTGACAGGTACTTAGCTAAATCTGGTCGATCTTCAGGAGTAAGATTACAACAAGCACCACAGTTATTTATGCATTGCCATTTACTGATTTTTGAATATTGAACATTTAACTTTGAATTTTTCACTATTACCCAATCTCTAGAAAAGAAAATCTAAATCTAATGTCATTGTATTTTGATTAAAAGATTTATACTTTTGTCATTTGCCAATGACTTCTGTAATACTAATTTGAGATATGTGCAATAGCTTATTAAAAGCAATTCCAAGCAACTGTTTAGATTTTCTAGTCTTGTTTTTTTTGGAGGGATATTAGGGATTGATTATAGGTTTTTTTACCTTTATTTACTTCAAATATCAGGTCGCTCTTAAATATTATTTTTGAATTTATGAGTACTTATGTTAAGTTAATTGAAGTGGGGGTGATCTTAACCCTGATTGACATAGCACACACCGTTTTCTCGGAATTAATAATGACAAAGACTACCTTGGCAGTTAAGGCTTTTATCTCTACCTATGACTGTGAGCCTCTGGCTTATCAAAATTTAGACAATGCCGTAGAAGCTATTTGTTGTAGTGAACAGTTTAGAAGCCTCTTACTCTCTTTAATTAGTAGTCCAGCCTTTTCAGAGGAACTGGGCAAAGAGTTTGCTACGGTTGGAGCAGTGGAAAGTTTATCAGCTTGTCGTAAGCTTCGGAGTTGTCTCAATCTTTCCCTCAGTAATTTTTTTGGTTTGCTTGCTGAACTTTGCTCTTCTTTTGATGAAGCAGCTGGAACTGATTTTACTTTATTTGCCAATAGAATACATCAGTCTGAGATTAGTAACTGTAAACTGTTAGATCGTCTTTTACGCAGTAGAGAAAAAGAGTTCTATCAGAATTTAGCAGAGCGTCTAGTAGCGGAAAATCCTCATGCAGTGTACCCCACATCCAACTATCGTGAAAGTCGTGGATTTGTGGAAAGTACTGCTGATGACCAAGTTATTGAAGCAGTAATGAGGTCTAGTACATTTACCTCCATTAGGGTTATTGATAACTCTCTTGACCCAGAAAAATTGGTTTTGAGAGATATGTATATTGTTCACGGACGCTGCATTTGTATAGTAGATAAAAATGTCGAGCGTTACTATGGTGAGCAAATTGAGCATTACTTCGACTATCACGGTATTCGGCTAGAAAAGCTCGTATATCGTGCCATGGAAGTAGATAAAGGTATTTATACCGTTGAGAAGATGCTTGGGGATCTTAAGGGTCTCGGTGTGTCACGTAATGAACCTGTATTGATTGTAGGTGGCGGCGTACTGGCAGATACTGCTGGACTTGCCTGCGCTCTATATCATCGCAATACTCCCTATGTGATGCTTTCTACTTCAATTGTGGCAGGCATTGATGCGGGTCCTTCTCCCCGAACTTGCTGCGATGGTTTTGGCTACAAAAATCTCTTTGGTGCTTATCATCCCCCCATTCTCTCAATTACGGATCGCTTTTTCTTCAAGACTCTTAGAGAAGGATGGCTACGCCACGGCATTATTGAAATTGTGAAGATGGCAGTAACTAAAGATGCAGAATTGTTTAGCTATCTAGAGCAAGCTGGGCCGGAACTCATTACCACTCGCTTTGGCACTCTTGAGTGTGAACCTGAGGAGCAAATTAATACATTATCTCAGAAAATTCTGGGAGCAGCTCTAAGAAGCTATGTAGCAGCAGAATACGATAATCTTTATGAAACTCACCAGTGTCGTCCTCATGCCTATGGTCATACTTGGTCTCCTGGTTTTGAAATTGAAGCCGGCTTATTGCATGGACACGCTGTCTCTATTGGTATGGGTTTCGGAGCTTACTTGAGCTATCGTTTGAACTGGATTAGTGCGGAACAATTCCACAGAATTATGCGCCTAATTAGTTCCTTTGGTTTGAGTTTATGGCACGATATCATGCTCAAAAAAGAGACACTTTGGTCTTCCCAGGTAAAAATTGTCCAGAAACGCGGTGGGAATCTGGCAGCACCATTGCCTAAAGCAGAAATTGGTCAATGCGGTTATCTAAACTCCCTAAGCCAAGCGGAACTTTATCAGGCGATCGATGAGTATCAGCAAATTTGTACCGACTATCCCAGACAAGGCTTAGGTATCGATCCTCTCTGTAGTGATGTGGGCTTAGAAGACCCATCAACAGTTGCCCATGCGCTTATCGACGATGAGCCAACTACGGAACCAACTTTATCAGCCGTTTAAATCAGCAATTTTTTTAAGCTTATGCCACAAAAAATATTTGATTTTGTGATCCCTCTGTATCAAATTCGCTGGAATACGCGAGCTGTTTTAGAGGGTATTACTACCCATTATCAACCACGGACAATCCATGTTATTGCTCCTGCAACTGAAGCGCGATCGCTTAGAGAAATAGCTCAGGAGTGGCAAACTGCTCCTTTGTATACTTATGAAGAAGAAACTTTTTTTCATAAATGCGGTCTGACCAAAGAAAAAATCTGCGCTGAACTCGATCTAGGACAGTCTCTATATACACCAGGCTGGTTCTATCAGCAGCTATTAAAACTTGGTGCGTTTGAAGGAATTGATAATCTGAGCGAATGGTATGTAGTCTGGGATAGCGATCTACTGCCTGTAGATACCTGGGAACTAATTCGTGAACAAGAGGGGCAAATTAAACATACTTTCGCCCTAATTCAGCACAATGGCTGGGGAAATGCCAATATTGTGTCTAAATGGAACAAGTGGATTCATTATGTCCTAGGAGTCAAGGCTTTGACAGATCATGAAGGAACTTTTGTTCCCCACCATATGTGGTTCAGACAAAAGCACCTCAAGTCATTTTCACACCAGGTAAACAAATACTACGAATCAATAGAACATTGGCTGTTACTGATGATGCGCTCTGCTAATGAATTCGGCACATTTAGTGAATATTGGTCTTATGTCTCTTGGGTAGCTAGTCAAGCAACAGAAGATTTATCTTTCTTCCCCTATGAACAGTATGGGACAACATCAGAAAGATTTTTTGATGACGGTACGGGATTGTTTTCGGCTGCCTTAAGACGATATCAATCTTCAGAGACTAAGAAAAAGAGCGATTATGCATCCACATCTTCTGGGGAGTACTTTGCTCCTTCTTATGCAGAGATAGCAACTTTTATAGAAGCAGAATATGGTGCTGATGCTTTGCCTTCTTCTTTATCTTTTGAAAGTAGTCCTCGACATCTCAAAAAAGACGAACAAAATATGCATATCGAGGAATTGCGTTCACGCTGGAATCCACGAAACACTATAGTACCTGATACTAGTCAAGAATCTGAGTGGAATGTAGCTTAGTTTAACGAAAGTTCGAAGTTCGCAATTCGGAGTTAGAAGTTATTTTTTTCTTAACGAAACAATCAGGACTTTTGAGGTCTAAAAAGTAGAAAGTTGGGAAATATTTAAGCTTTTTCCACCTCGTCGAACTCACGTAGGCTAGGTTATGACTTACACCCTCTTATAAACCAAAAGCTAGTAGTTGTTAGCCATCAGCTATTAGCTTTCAGCTCTTAGTTTGTAGTTTTACTCAGCTAAAACCTCACCAATGGCAAAATCAGGAGCAGCTAGAACAAAAATAGTAGAAGGCAAATCTGCTACTCTAGCTTGTAATTTTTCATAGTACTGAATGAAATTATCCGATGGCTGAGCCATACCCAGGAATATTAAATCTGAATTGGAAGAAGATTGTTGTAGTATTTCATCAAAAGAACGACCTTCAGCAACTATTACTTTAGGAATTACGTCGATCCGCAGATCTTTACTTAGGTTACTCAAGTTGTCTTTCGCTGCCGCTGCTGCCGCTTGGTCGGGAACAACTAATTTCAGGTAAATCCGGGCATTACGCCAATTGATATCAGTACGTAGTAAGTAAGCTAGCAATAACATTAAACTTCCATTAGCTTGCATTCCCCCCCACCAAACATCAATACTACGTCGAAAACCAAATCCTTGCTCTTGATTTTCGCGAAATATAACCACGTTTCTTTGGCTAGAATGAATTTCGGCGATCGCATTACAAAAGCTTGCTCTCCGCTCAGGCTGTTCACTGTCTCCCATAACTATGGTGTTCGGGACTAAGGGACCTAAACCATAGGTTTCTACTAAACGTACGGCCCCTTCGAAAGGATCGTCAGCGGTTACGACTCGAACCAGAGCTTGTACTCCTCGTTTCTGAAGATAGTCGCGGATTGTTTTTTCGAGATTTAATTGTTGTTTAAGATCGCGAGAACCACTAGGTAAAACGCTAGAAACGGTCATTAAACTACGGTTGTGACTAAAACCATCTGCTAATTCAATCAAAGACCAACGTCTTTGGGGTGCGCCAGACAAAACCAAGATATGAGGTCGCCAGTTTTTAGTATCGTCTTGTTCCTCTACCTGAAAAATACCTTGGCTGATCAGTGCCATCCACATCCCTCGACGAACATCCCCCCAAGTGGTTTCTAATTCTCTACGCTGTAGCCAAAGATAGATACCTAAGACAATTACCGCAGCACAAACTGTAGCCAAGGCATTGATTAGAAACATTACCCCCAGACAGCCTACTGCCCCCAAGAGAGATAAAGACCAATGCACACGGAAGCTAGGACGGTAAGAAGGACTTTGTAAAAAACCTTCAATGGCTGCCGAAACGTTCAACACTAAATAAGTAGTTAAAAAGAACATCGACAGCACAGGAGCGATTAAGTTTAAGTCTCCGACACAGACAGCGGCGATCGCGATTCCCAGGCTAACTAGAGTTCCATTTCGGGGTTCGTCATCTTTACCGTGTCCTTTCCCCAAAAAATTAAATAGTGGTGGTAATACTCCATCTCTCGCTAATGCTTGTAATACGCGAGGCGCACCCAGAATACTGCCAATAGCACTACTTAAGGTTGCACCCCAAACCCCTAACAGCATAGTAAAACCGAAACCCTTCAATGCAGTTTCCTGCATTACAAAGACATTTTCATCGATTAGGTTGGCAGAATCAGCCCGCATAGCCATAAAAATAGGCAAAATCATGTAAATAACGTATCCTGTTCCCACTGCTGCCAAAGTCCCCAGGGGTAAAGATTTTACGGGGTCTTTTAGATCGCCAGACATATTGACCCCTGCCATAATCCCCGTCACTGCCGGAAAAAATACGGCAAATACTGACCAGAAAGGAAGAGCGGTCTCTGGTGGACCAGATAACATCTGTGGTTCGACATTCGGTAATGGACTGCCCAAAGCAAACATCAGCAGAGATATGGCGATCGCAGCCATAATAAAGTACTGAGCTTTAATGGCTAATTCCGCCGAAGTAATTGCTAAGATACCTACTAAAATCGTGATGATTAGGGCAACATAAGTTTGATTAAGCCCAAAATCGCCAAAATTGATACTGAAGCCCAAAATATTAATTTTGGCATTGACCACACTTTCGGCAAAACCAATGGTGTAAAGGGCAACTGATACGGCTTGAGCAACGTAGAGAGAAATACCTACTGCTCCTCCTGTCTCGATCCCCAGAGAGCGACTAATCATGTAGTAGGCTCCACCCACCCGCACCACTTTATCAGTAGCGATCGCACAAACTGATAAAGCTGTGAGAAAAGTAATAGAAGTAGAAATAGTCACGATAATCAGCGTACCGATTAATCCAGCATTGCCTACTACCCAACCAAAGCGCAGGTACATTATTACCCCTAAGATGGTCAAAATTGAGGGGGTAAAAACGCCACCAAATGTTCCCAAACCAGAAGCCTGAGTCACTGAATTAGAACCATTAGAAGAATTAGTATCAGGAGATGATTTCACTTTTGGTTAAATGCTTGCTAAATTTAGAGCTTGCTTATTATTACAGATCAAAAAGTGTCATGGTGTACAGTACTCTACTTGAAAAGCGGTCAGACCTCGCACTTACTTCGTGATTATACCGTTAGTTTTCATGAGAATGAAAGATTTAAAAAATCGATGGTACTATAATAGTTTGCAGTTTAAATATATCTAGACAATCTCAACTTAATCAACATGACTTTGACTCAACAGCGCAAACAAGAATTAATGGCAGAATACCAGATTCATGAAACCGATACTGGTTCAGCCGATTTACAAATTGCTGTTCTTACCGAAAGGATCAATCAGCTAACGGCTCATCTCAAAGCCAACAAAAAAGATCATTCTTCTCGCCGTGGTTTGCTCAAAATGATTGGTCGTCGCAAAGGTCTTCTCGCCTATATTCAAAAAGAAGATTATGAACGCTATCAAAAACTAATTGCTCGCCTCGGCATTCGTCGTTAATCATTGGGTAAATCCATGCCATCAGATCCTCAACGGGGTCGTTTACCTTTTGAACCCCGTAAAAATAATAAAAAAAATAACAAAAAGCAGGCTGAGAAAACAGCTCCCATTGAGTCTACAAGCAAGAAAAAACCAAAATCCACTTCCAGAAGTTCTCGTCAAAATTCCAATTTATCAGCAATTCCTGATGTAGTTAGTAAACGGATGGGGAAACGAATGGCTGTATTTTGCGGTATCCCCTCTGTCTTGGGTATGTCATCCCTATTTATTTTCTACTGGCTCAAAATCAAAGAAGTTGTAGAGCTGCCGCCATATTTAGCATTGGCAGTATCTTTCGGTTTTTTAGGTTTGGGAGTTTTAGGTTTGAGCTACGGTCTATTTTCAGCTTGTTGGGACGAAGATCGTTCAGGTACTCTTATGGGGTTTGATGAGTTTAAGCTTAACTTGGGAAGAACTAAAGACGCTTGGAAAGCATCTAAAAAAGCAAACGCTGATTAATTGTTTGGGTTTTTGCTGAATGAATAAAAAATGTTTGTCATTACTTGTTCAGCTTCCCAAATATTGAGGATTAAGTGTATTTTCTAAGACTGTTCCATTCTTCTTTTCTAGGTAATAAGCTTTGGCTTCAGGACGAGAGGACACAATATTTGTTAAGCCTTCATCAACAAAATGTAGAGCTACTCCATCGTCAGCAGCATAACCTTCACTAATTAAGTTTTGAGACAAAAGTTGCTGATAAGCAGGTCTTCTGCCAACTTCACCATCGTAATGAGGACAATTACTACCAGGGAGAAAGCCAAGACATTGCAAAGTTGTCAATTTTCCTGGTATAGAATCTGTCACTCCCTCCTCAAACCAGCAAATTGAACCTGCACTTAAGCCACACAAGATTATGCCTTCTTCCCAAGCTTGTCGCAGAATATTATCAAGCCGCCATTCTTTCCACAAAGCAATCAAATTTTTGGTGTTTCCACCACCCACATAAATAATATCTTGGTTGAGAATCAAGGTTTTTAAATCTGAAGTGGAAGGTTTAAACAAAGATAAATGAGACAAATGGGCAGGTTTAGGGACAAAATGTTGGTAAAATCTCTCGATGTAGTCTTCTGAGTCTCCACTAGCAGTAGGAATGAAACAGATTTTAGGCTCTTTTTTGCCTGACAAATTGTAAACGTAAAAATCTAACAGAGGATTATCAGGTTCCATTCCCCATCCTCCACCACCCATAGCAACTATTTGTTTTTGAGGCAGTTTGTCTGACATTTGGGTATCAATAATATCGTTCTTTACCTAATATTTTTAAATATTTAGCATAATACGTCTGATGTGAATTAAACTCGTCATTTTAAGTATGAATTAGCTGGCAAAGCAGATTCTTTTGACTAAACTTTAGTTACGAAGGGGTTTCCTAAAGGATACCGCTCCGCATATAACGGAACCAGTGCCCTTTTTTTCTCCTTTCATTTTAATACTCGGAGAGTGATAAAAAAGGGATAAGATCTACCTTAAAATCCTAGGTCTGCTTTAGCAATTTCGGCTGCAGCATAAACTTCTTCATTGGGCATTTCTTCCCAGTCTGTAACCCCAATCTCACGATAGAATTGAGCGTCGTAAGCGCGGGTACGAACTACAACAGGCATTGGCACAGCATGACCTAAGACTAATGCCTGTTGTTTAGAATCTAGTTTAGCCAATACTGATTTCAAGCTATTGCCTCCAGAAACTCCAGTAAAGATCGCCTCAATATCTTTTTCATCATTGAGTAGACAGGTAACACGAGTACCAATTTGAGACATTACTTCGTTATCAATTCCTGAAGGACGTTGATCTACAACCAATAGAGTGACAAAATACTTCCGCATTTCACGGGCGATCGTACCAAAGATTGTTTGGTGTACCACGCTAGAATCAAGAAAACGGTGTGCTTCTTCGATTGTAATTACCAATTGACGCGGCTTATCAAGAGGATTTTTAGTTTGCAGAAATTTGTCAGCTTTTTTAACATAGCTGGCATGGATACGACGGGTAATCATATTGGTTGCCAACATATAAGAAAGCATATTGGACTGGGAACCAAATTCAATAATGATATTTTTTCCCGCATCTAAAGCTTGAATTAACTGATTGATGTAGTTATGTGGACAAGCTGAACGAATATACTTGAGACTATCAAAGCGCATCAGTTTTCGCTGTAGAGAAGAAATTGAACCCTGATGTCCTTGCTTGGCTTCACAAAACATCTTGATATCTTCGTTGGTCATATTTACCAATCGCATGATCCAAGACCGACCATATTCGTTATACAAAATGTTGGCATTATCTAAAGCTGCTTCTGAAAGACCCAGTTCTGATGCCACTAACTTTAAATCTTCAATTTCTATTTGATCGTAACTAAGAAAAAGTTCCTGGGCATCCCTAACTCCTCTACGTTTAGTGGATTCTGGATCGAGAGTATATATTTCTACCTGTCCTGGAAAAAGTTGACGCAAGCCTTTGACGGTACTTATTTGCTTGCCTTCTTTCATCGCCTCCCAACCATACTCGGAGTGCATATCAAACATTAAATTGACTGCGGCACCTTTACGAATCACACCCGATAATAAGAGACGAGTCAAAAACGATTTACCTGTACCAGATTTACCAAAAATACCATTACTACGTTCAACAAAACGATCTAGGTCGATACAGACAGGTACGTCCATATCTAAAGGTTGACCAATAGAAAAATTGCGGCGATAAGGGTCATCCTCCCAGCCAAAAACGCTCCGAAAGTCGTTTTCAGAAGCTTCGTAAACTTGGCTAAAGTGAGCAGGAATTGTTTTGACAGGTAGCAATTGCATCTCTGTACTGGTTTGTGCCTCCAGAGAAGCTAGACTAGTATCTTTAGGGGGATCTATTGGCAAACTCGATAAGTCGCTGGTAGTTGCTGTGGGGGTAAACATCAACATGGGGGAAATATCGACCGTGCCATAAGTCCCACTTCCTGCTAACACATCCCGTAAAAAAGTATCTTCAATGGGGGGAGGATTAGCAATAATGCGATCGCTCGAAGTTCCCAGAGACACATCAGTCAATAAGCAAAAGAAACGAGATCTAACCCCCTGTACTACCAAAAATTTGCCAACTCGCATATCCTCCACAGACACATCAGGATGCAATCTCACTTCTAAACCTTTGGTTAAAGAACCTTGAATAACCGAACCTAAGGGGATTTCAGAATTCATATTATGCGTTTGGTGATGGTTTTGCTGGGATACGAAGTCGATAGATTTTCAACAGTCTCAAAATAAAGCTCTAATTTATTGTCAATATTTGATGTTTTTTTGGTTAACTAGGCTTATTCCGCTAATTTTAGCCGATTCATTTTTTAATATCCTATCAAAATAAACTAAAGAGCAATTATGTCAACTACCGAAAAACTGATTTTACCCCAAATGGGTTGTGGCACCTGGGCTTGGGGAAACCGTCTTCTCTGGGGGTACAACGAAAGTATGGATAATCAGCTACAGGAAGTTTTTAATTTTTGCGTTGGTAATGGCGTTACTCTATTTGATACTGGCGATTCTTACGGTACTGGTAAATTAAATGGTCAAAGTGAAAAGCTACTGGGAAAGTTTGAGCAAGAGTATAGAGGAGTTAATAAAAATCAGATTTGTTTGGCGACCAAACTAGCTGCCTATCCCTGGAGACTTACTAGAAAATCTATGGTATCTGCGGGAAAAGCCTCGGCGCAACGGATGGGAAGGGTCGATCTGGCTCAAATGCATTGGTCTACAGCAAATTATTTCCCCTGGCAAGAATGGCAACTTTTGGATGGTTTAGGAGATTTATACGAACAGGGATTGGTTAAAGCTGTAGGACTATCTAACTATGGCACGAAAAGATTGAAAAAAATACACCAGAAATTCAGCGATCGCGGTATTCCCATCGCTACCCTACAGGTACAGTATTCCCTGCTCTCTACTTATCCTGTTACGGATTTAGGTATCAAAGAAACTTGTGATGAATTGGGTATTAAGCTAATTGCCTATAGCCCTCTTTGCTTAGGGATCTTAACGGGGAAATATACTAATCCCAGTACATATCCCAAAGGTTTGCGGGGTTTACTCTTTAAAAGATTAGTTCCTGAAGCTAAACCACTATTAAATTGCATCAAGGCGATCGCTCAGTATCGCAATAAAACTATGGCTCAAGTAGCTATCAATTGGTGTATTACCAAAGGCGCAATTCCAATTCCTGGAGCTAAAAATATTCAGCAAGCCCAAGAGAACATTGCCGCTAAAGATTGGCAAATGAATGCAGGAGAGATAACAGAATTAGATCGTGCAGCAGCAGGTATCGACAAGCCAATGGTACAAAATGTTTTTCAAACTAGGTAAGTATCATTTCTTCTTTTTGAAATCAGATATCCATCTTAAAAAGCTGTCAGCTTATAGCTATCAGCTTTCAGCCTTAAAGTTGACTCAAGTAAAAAGCTAGGAGTTTCACTCCTTTACTTTAAGCAAATGTCAGAATTAAATGACATAATAACGAGGTTTTTTGTCAAGTTTTTGCAGCAAAAATTTGTATTGATTACAATGATTGCAAGGTTTCTTCATTAAAAATCGCCATTTCAGGCATTATGTAAAATAATTGCAATAAATATTTATATTAGTTAAGATGTGATCAACAAAACTTAATGAGGTCTAGACAAATGGAAAACCAAGAAAACAAATTCGGCTTTACTCAATTTGCGGAAAACTGGAACGGTCGTTTAGCCATGCTCGGTTTTATCATTGCAGTTGCTACTGAATACTTTACTGGTCAAGGAATTCTCGGTCAGTTAGGAATTATGTAATCCTAAAGAACTGTCTCTTGAATTTACAAGACCATTAACTGCACTAATAGATTGAAAATATTCTTAACAAAAAAAGAGTTTGGTTACTTCAAGCAATTGTTGACCAAGCTCTTTTTTTTAGTTCAATTTAATTCGATGTGTTCAAGTTATACTACTTTGCGCCATAATAGGTAGAACTGTTGCCACAATTAGAAAAGTAATAATTCCTAAGACTAAATTGCGATAAATTCTCTTTTCAGGCTTGCATCTTCTATATTTCATTTTGTTATATATTTTGTAAATATAGTTTTTTTCTTTTATAACAAATAGAATATTTTGTGTGATGTTTATAAGATCTATTGAGAAAAAGTTTAGTAAAGCGGCAGAGCCGCAGCTATAAGCTGTAAGCTGTAAGCTGTAAGCCAATTAGAAGAGGCTTTAACCTCTCCTAATTGTAGACCACCAAACTTCGTTTGCTGGGGGCATTAAACCCGATAGCTATAAGCTGTTAGCCGTTTACAAAGCGTAAACTTTAGAGCTTAAAGCTTAAGGCTTAGAGCTTAAAGCTTTTTAAGGTAATAAAAAACTGCGACTAACAACTAGATTAATCGCAGATGTAATTGGTAAATTTTCAGCATCTTCACTGAAAGTAGATAGATTAAGTTAAGTATAGAAACCTCAGTTCAATTTGATTTTATTTCAACTCAGGGGGTGGAACAACAAATCTGGATAAAAACGATTAAATTCGATCAAAATCCCTGCTGTAACAAACAACAGAGCCATAATCAATACTGGTGCAGTGGAAAGAAATTTTCCCATAATATTCTCCTGTTTAACAGTAAAAAATGTAATCTAGCGGGGAGAAACGGTAATTTCCGATTCTTTAGCAAACATTTTGCCACTAGTAAATTCACCAAAGGCTAGTAAAGGCCAAGTAGCAGCAGCTAGCATTTTGCTTACAGCTAAAGGAACGTTAATCACAACTTCTTGCATTTCTGCGTTTTTCTCGTCTCTAATTGCAATTAGATAGGAGCGACCAGCCCAACCGATCCATCCAGCAATGTATAAGAACAGCACGCTGGGAATAAAGAAATCACCCATATGTGACCAGCGACCATCTACGATTAAATGAGGATATCCTTCAGGACCACAAAGAGCTTGAGCATAACGCTCCGCTCTAATTTGACCAGAATTGGGATCGTCAGTAGTGTTGCGGAAATTTTTAGCTTTTTCTACGTAGGCAGGGTTTTCGCCACAAGGAGTTAATCCTGCAACACCATCAGCAGTTGCCGTGGGTGCAAAACCAAACCAAAGCGTAAATACTAGTATTAAAGCAAACAACCTTCTCATGAATATGTTTCCTTTTGTGACAGATAATAATTGTGTTTGAACATCAAGCGTCTAGATATTTGTTAGACGCTAACTAATAGATAAACTTATCAAAGGATGGCAACAATTTTAGCGATCGAAACAAGTTGTGACGAAACTGCGGTGGCAATCGTTAAGAATCGTCAAGTTTTAAGTAGTATTGTTTCTTCTCAGATTGAACTTCATCGAATTTATGGTGGCGTTGTACCGGAATTAGCCTCGAGGCAACACTTAGAAATTATCAATCCCTGTATCGCCCAGGCAATATCTGAGGCGCAAATCGATTGGCAACAGATTGATGCGATCGCAGCTACCTGTACTCCTGGTTTGGTGGGAGCTTTACTGGTAGGGGTGGCAGCAGCCAAAACTCTAGCGATGATTCACAATAAGCCATTTTTGGGAGTGCATCATTTAGAAGGGCATATTTATGCCTCTTATCTGGCTCAACCTGAATTACAACCACCTTTTTTGTGTCTTTTGGTTTCTGGCGGTCATACCAGCAGTATTTATGTTAAAGACTATGGAGAATATAAACTGTTGGGGGCAACTAGAGATGATGCAGCAGGGGAAGCATTTGATAAGGTAGCCCGATTATTAAATCTAGGATATCCAGGGGGTCCTATAATTGATCGCCTGGCGGAACAAGGCAACCCTAGAGCCTATCAATTACCAGAAGGTAGAATTTCATTACCTGAGGGGGGTTATCATCCCTACGACTTCAGCTTTAGCGGAATGAAAACGGCAGTATTAAGATTAGTCGAGAAACTAGAATCCCAAGGAGAAATCCCTGTTGCCGATATTGCAGCGAGTTTTCAAGATACCGTAGCCAGAGTTTTGACTCGACGTAGCATAAAGTGCGCCCTAGATCATAATTTGAACACAATTGCCATTGGTGGTGGCGTAGCAGCCAACAGTGGTTTAAGAAAATATCTGCAACAAGCAGCCGAAAAACATGACTTACAGGTATGTTTTCCACCGATGAAGTTTTGTACTGATAATGCTGCCATGATTGGTTGTGCCGCAGCAGAACATTTTAATTTGGGACATACTTCATCTTTGAATTTGAATGTGCAGTCACGAATGGCAATTGAAAAGGTAATGCAATTATATCAATACGCTTAATGTGGATTAACAATGCTTAGTTCTGAACTATTGATTAGGTAATTTATTCTTTAAGACTATATTTTTCTCTGGGGGAACTTTCCCCCAGACCCCCAGTTGGGGAAATGACGGCTTCCCCAAGCCCCTTCGTAACTAAAGTTCAGTTAAGATATCTACTTTGCTAGCTAATTTTACTTAAAATAACGAATTTGATTGACATTAATTTGATTGACATTAGACGTTCAATAGAATTGTTACCCCAGATTTCAGTTTATTGTGGTCAAGTTTTATAGTTGGAGGTTGTTTTGTACGGCGCAAATCCAAATGATAAACATCCAATGTCAGGATTTCCCCAAATTTGTTTTATCAAAAACACTGTCAATAACCCCAAGATAATTATTGGTGACTATACATATTATGATGACCCAGAAGATTCAGAAAATTTTGAACGCAATGTTCTCTATCATTATCCATTTAGCAAAGACAAATTAATCATTGGTAAGTTTTGCGCTTTGGCTAGAGGCATAAAATTTATTATGAATGGGGCAAATCATCAAATATCTGGATTTTCTACCTATCCTTTTTATATCTTTGGTAAAGGTTGGGAAAAGGCAACACCACAGGAAAATGAGTTACCTTTTAAGGGTGACACTATTGTAGGTAACGATGTCTGGCTTGGTTACGAATCGATTATTATGCCAGGAGTCACTATAGGCGATGGGGCGATCGTTGCTGCTAAATCAGTTGTAGTTAATGATGTACCTCCATACACCATTGTTGGCGGTAATCCTGCCAATATTATTAAGCAAAGATTTACCGATGAGATTATCAAAATATTACTAGAAGTTGCTTGGTGGAATTGGGATATTAAAAAAATATCAGCCAATCTGGAAAAGATTGTTGCTGCCGATATTAATGCTCTTTTATTAGCGAACAGCAAGGATTAATTAGCTTTCTTATGTTCCTTTTTAATTTCAATCGCTGGCTAAATTTTGTTAGTAAGTGTGGTGTTATCCTTAGTTTTCTGGTTCTAACTACTGCTTGTAATGCTAATTCTCAGACTCAATTACAGGATGTCGATGCAGAAGCTCAAACTCAAGTTCAGCGACCTAAACAAGTAGTCGCCTTAGGTAAATTAATTCCGAGAGGGGAAGTAATTAAACTCTCGGTGACTAACGCTGAAGATAGTCGAGTTAATCAAATCCTAGTTGAAGAGGGCGATCGCGTGGAGAAAAATCAAGTAATTGCTATTCTTCAGGGTTTTGAAAATCGTGAAAGAGATTTAGAAGAAGCAGAAAAAAATGTTGAACTAGCTAAAGCTAAATTAGAACAAACTCGGGCAGGGGAGACCAAACAGGCAGAATTAGCTGCACAGAAAGCCAATATTTCTCGTCTAGAATCACAATTGCGGAACGAAACTCAAGAAAAACAAGCGGCGATCGCTTCAGCAACAGCACAACTCAGACAGGCTCAGATAACCTTTGAGCGTAACCAAACTTTAAGGGATCAGGGAGCAGTGAGCCAGCAAACTCTAGATCAAGTTAGAGAGCAGTTAGAGACGGCTCAAGCAAATTTAAATGAAAGAAAAGCACAATTAAATAATACTGAGCAAACCTTAAAGGAAGAAATAAATCAAGAAAGAGAAAATTTAGCCAAATTAGAAGAAATTAGACCAGTCGATGTCAGAGTGGCAGAGATAGAGTTAGAAAGAGCCATTATTGCCGTCAAACAGCGTAGGGCAGATCTGGAAGATACTAAGGTCAAAGTACCTATTGCTGGTCAAATATTACGAATCAATACTCGGGTTGGGGAACAGGTCAACACCCAGCGGGGAATTGTCGAATTAGGTCGAACCCATGAAATGTATGCGATCGCCGAAGTATATGAAACTGATATTAGTAAAGTACGTATTGGACAACCAGCCACCATAAGTAGTGAGTATGGTGGATTTGCAGGAAACCTCAAGGGAACTGTAGAACACTTGGGTTTACAGGTGGGAGCCAAACAATTATCGGAAGCTTCTGAAGATCCTACTCAAGACGAAAATTCTCGAATTGTCGAAGTAAAAATTCGCATCAATCCTGAAGATAGCAAAAAAGTTACTAATCTTACCAATATGAGAGTAAGAGTTGAAATTGATAATTGATTACTGATTACTGATTACTGATTACTGGCAGTGAAACCAATATATCTACTGTTTCTGAAAATCAACTCTTACCTCCGCCGAACTCCTCTGGCTTGGTTACAGCTATCCCATCAAAAAATCCGTTTGACGGTGGCAATTTTGGGGGTAGCATTTTCGATTATTCTAATTTTTACTCAGTTGGGCATTAGGGCAATGTTATTCGACGGAGTAACTTTATTACCTCAAAATCTCAACGGCGATCTTTATCTTCTTTCTTCTTATTCAGAAAATATTAGAAATAGTTCTTTTCCCAGTATTTATCTTTATCAAGCAGATGCTATTGAAGGGGTTGCTGATGCTCGCCCTCTTTATGTAGAGACGGGCAAATGGGTCGATCCCAAATTGCTAAAGTCTTCAGATGAAATAAGTGATAGTGCTGCTCAACCACCGCAGTCTTCACGGATACAAATGCTGGCATTTAATCCGACCAAACCAGTATTCAAAATTCCTGAAATTAATCAGCACCTTGATTTATTAGCTGTACCTGGGGGAATTTTGTACGATCGCCTAGCGAAAGAGAAATTAGGTAATATTCCACAAGTCTTTGCCAGCGAAGGTCATGCGTCTAGCATTATGAGTAATCGCAAAGTTACTGTAGTGGGATTATTTAGTCTTGGCAGTACCTTTTACGATGAGGGAAGGGCAGTAATGAGCGACTGGAATTTTGGACAGATGCAGGGATTAGAAAGATTGGAAGATGTTAACTTAGGAGTGCTTTCTCTTCAGCCAGGAGCTAATCCCCAAGCTGTAATTCAACGAATTCAAAAAAATCTTAGTAAAGATATTAAAGTTTTAACCCCAGCAGAATTGTCCCAAGGAGAACAGGATTATGTTGCTCAATGGCCTGAGGGTAAAGTACTTAATTTTGGTGCGGCGATCGGCTTTATTGTCGGAATTGTTGTTGTGTATCAGGTGATTTATACCGATGTTAGTGAACACCTGCCTGAATATGCCACCCTCAAAGCAATGGGGTACAAAGATCGTGACTTGTCCTTAGTAGTGCTGCAAGAGTCTCTAATTTTAGCAATGATGGGTTTTATTCCTGGATATTTGGCTTCTCACGGTATTTACTATCTTTTAGCCGAATTTGTGGAACTTCCTGTCAGCATGGAGTTGGGTATTACCTTACAGGTTTTTACTCTAAATGTAGTCATGTGTATGATCTCTGGGGCGATCGCTATGAAAAAGCTTCGTACTGCCGATCCTGCTGATATTTTTTATTAAAGAAGCTATTAGCCATTAGCCATTAGCCATTAGCCGTTAGCCATTAGCCATTAGCCATTAGCCATTAGCCATTAGCCATTAGCCATTAGCCGTTAGCCATTAGCTATTAGTCATTGAAGCCTGTTTATAATTAATTCATGAATGACAATCACGATCATGCAAGTTTCAACTAAAACCTATTACACTCCTGAAGAATATTTTGAACTAGAAACTCAGGCTGAATACAAAAGCGAATATTTTGCTGGACAAATTATACCTATGGCAGGTGGCAAACCCAATCATAACAAAATCGCCTTAAATTTGAGTAGCGCACTTAATTTTGCTTTAAGAGGTACTTCTTTTGATATTTTTATGAGCGACTTACGCTTATGGATACCTAATTGTCGTTTATATACCTATCCAGATGTGATGGTAGTTAATACACCTTTGGTATTTGCTGAAAATCGTCAGGATACCATTGTTAATCCTTTAATGATTACAGAGGTTTTATCTGACTCCACTGAAAAATATGACCGTGGTGATAAGTTCAGAATGTATCGTACTATTCCTAGTTTTAGGGAATATCTTGTGATTAGTCAGACGGCAATGCAAGTAGAGAAATTTGCCAAAAATGACTCTAATCAATGGGTATTGTCAGAATATGCTGGGAGTGAAGCCAAGATTGTCTTTGATTCGTTTGAGTTTGAAATAAGTTTAGATGAACTTTATAATCGCATTGAGTTCGAGTAAAAAGTGATTTGATCGGTTTGGCGATCGCACAATACCAAGACAAAGTAGAAAAATATAACTTAATCAAAATATTACCTTCTCTTTAGAACTGAAAAAGGAACTCCTTGTCCTAAAAGTTAAAAAATTGTTGTTAAACAGATACATTAATACGATTTACCAATAGAATTTGTCTTATGATTAAAATCATGCAATTTCAGTGGTTATTTGAAATAAATAGCATTGCATATTTAATATCGGTAAATTCATATCAATTTTAAACACTTTAAATAAGTATTTTTGTAAGTGGAATGATTTGGATTTCAAACACCTATTTGAGATGATATATTTGGCTATGAAACATAAGATCAATTCGGTTTCCCTGACTATTGCAAGCTGCTTGGCTGCGATCGCTCTACCTAGCCTAGCTCAGTTACCTAATCAAACTCAGATACCAGCAAATCAGACTCCTGTTGTTCAGTCTGGTTTTCGTTGCGATACCAGCGGAGATAACCCTACAACTATATATCAAAATAGTCAAGGAACTCCCGAACCCTGGATTCAATGGGTAAGCGATCATTTTTCTGGTTCTGGATGGAGTCCTAATGCACGTTGCCAAGAGGTTAGCTCTCGTTTAGAAACTTATCGCAAAAATAAGAAACTAAAATATGTGACTTTGGGTACGGTTAACAATCAATCCGTTATTTGTGTCGCCAGTCAAGATCAAGGTCCTTGCGAAGGAATTATTTATACTCTCAAACCAGGACAAGATGGACTAAAAGCATTAAATAATCTCTTTGCTTGGCGCAAAGGAGATGAAGGCTTGCAGTCGAATTATGAATCAGTCACCGCAATTCCTTATATTGATGTGGGTTCCAGACTAGAGGAAACGACAACCCAATCTACAACTCAACCCAATGCCGAGCAACCTTCCCGTCCTCAGCCTACGACACCACAGCCTACGGCACCACAACCTTCCGGTTCCCAACCAAATATTCCTGAGACCCACAGAGAATTATAAGCAAGTATTCTGACCAAACAGATTGAAAATTGAGCGAAAACAATTGAAACAGAAGATTTTACAAAATGCAGTCTGGTCTTTGCTTAAAAACTATCGTTGGGGATTAAAGGTATTACTGATAGCTTTATTACTTGGGATCAGTTTAGGGTCAACCCAATCTGGTCAAACCGAAGCCGTACCTAGTTATGTTCTACCTGACGAGACTTATAGTCAAGATATATACGATCTGGCCCAGTCTACCACTGTCAGAATTGTCCAAGATAATGCTGCTGGCACTGGGGTCATTATTAATCAACAAGGGCAGACCTATACTATTTTGACTAATTGGCACGTAGTTGCCACTAGTAATAGCATTCAGGTACTAGCTGCAGATGGTCAGATATATCCATTGCTACAACCGCCACAACAAGTAGGTAATTTGGATTTGGCGATTGTTCAATTTCAAAGTCCTAATAATTATCAGGTAGCTACTTTGGCTACTAGCAATCCAGAAGTAGGAGAAAAAATCTATGCAGCAGGATTTCCTCTGTATAAACAGGACGGTTCAACCGATACGATCGCTTTAGGAGTTGAGGCATTTCGCTTAACTCAAGGTGAAGTATCTTTGATTCCCCCTAAATCTTTACCCGAAGGTTATCACTTGGGCTATACCAACGATACTGAAATAGGGATGAGTGGAGGACCGATTTTTAACGCCAAAGGTTTTGTAATTGGGGTTCATGGTCGAGGGAAATATCGTGATCCTGATTTTGGCGTATACACTTTTGAAGATGGGAGCGAACCTAGTCCTGAAATGTTGGAAACCATGATTAATTCTAGTTGGGGAATTCCTATTACCAGCTATTTGCAACTGACCTCTCAAGCAGCACAAAATTAGTTTGAAATGAATCGTTTATTTTTTAATTCTGGTCTAATAACAAGTGTTATTGCAGGGACAACTGTAGCTGCAACTTTGGTATTAACTCCAGCAAAGGTCATAGCCAAAAGCGCCACGGAAATTGCGGCGATCGCCATCGAAACTACAGTTAAAATTGATAATACTTTGGGCATTCCCGGTGGTTCGGGGGTCCTGATTGCTAATCAGGGTAATAGCTATACTGTGCTTACTGCCAATCACGTTGTTGTCAATCCTAATGTAGGCTACATCATCAAAATTGGAACAGAGCAATATTCTGTTAGTACTGTAAAAAGCCTTAAGGAAGAGACAGGATTGGATTTGGCAGTTGTCACCTTTGAAGCGAATGATGCCTATCCCTTAGTAACTTTTGGTGATTCACAATATGCTACTGCGGGAGCAAATGTCTATGTTTCTGGCTTTCCTCTAGCGATAGACGTTGAAGCTAACCGCGAACACGAATTTACCACTGGCATGGTTACTAGTATTCGCGAAAGTGCTCCTGAAGGTTATGCGATGCGTTATCAAGCTTTAACTCGCCGAGGGATGAGCGGGGGACCGGTATTTGATACCAGTGGTCATTTAATTGGTATTCATGGACAAGGAGATGTGATTGGCAGTGTCAAAAATGAGTCTTCTAGTATTCCAGAACCTCTGAAAACAGGCTTCAATGCAGCTATTCCCATCGATACCTTTCTCACATCTTTAGCTATTGCCGGTTTAAATAAGGCAGACTTAATTGTGGATGGTGGTAAGCCCGAACCAGAACCAGCAGAAGAAGGAGGAGAAGTCAGCGTTGAAGCAACCAAAAAAGTTGAAGCAACGAAAAAATACGTCGAAGGAATTGAGTTGCTTCAAAGTGGAGATACTTCCAGGGCAAATGATTACCTGATTGAGGCATCAAAAGCAAATCCGAACAATGCCTTAGCAGTATATTATCAAGGCTTGATTGACTATACCCAAAGAGATATTAATTCAGCGATCGCTAATTACGACCGTGCCCTGGAAGTTAATCCTAATTTTGCTTTAGCTTATTTTAGTCGTGGCTTGGCTAACTATAGACTAGGAAATAAACAAGAGGCACTTAGCGATTATAATGATGCCTTGCGGATTAATCCTGTCGATCCTTGGTCTTATCTTAATCGTGGTATTGTGCGTGAAGATTTAGATGATATTGCTGGTGCTTTATCCGATTATGATCGGGCAATTAAAATCGATCCTGATTACGGCAAGTCCTATCATAATCGCGGTGCCATTCGCTACTATCAAAAAGACTTTGAAGGGGCAGTAACAGATTTTAAAAAGGCCGCGGAACTGTTTTTTCAACAGGGAGATAACGAAAGCTACAACGTGGCTAATGATAGTTTGAATAAAGTCCAGAAAGTCTTGAGAAATCAAGCCAATCAGCAACCTGCAAATCAATTTCAATCCCCTACCCCAGAACCTACTTCTAATACTCCCTCTGCACCACTACCGAATGCTCCGATAGAGAACAGTAGCCCGACTAATAACACTCCCATCAATAGCCCCACCCCGACCAATAACAACCTCAGAGATTTGTAAACTGCTCACAGCGTTTGCGCTGAGAGTATTCCCAGCCATTGTTATATAGCAATACGGATTTACATTAGGACACTCATTACTCATTACTCATTACTTACGAGCAATCAAACAAACTTGTCCTAATACAACTTTGTACGACTATAAATCCCTCAGGGGTGCATTGTTGCTGGGAGCCGAGTAAGTATCACTACCTAGATCTCTTAATTGCTCTGGAGGAGTTGAGGTTACGGGAGGTTTGGGTTCTGGTTTGGGGACAATAACTTTAGGTGCTGGACTTACGGGAGTAACCACTTTAGGTGGGGGCGCTGGCGCGATCGCTTTAACTGGTTCAGACTGCTCGGCTGGAGAAGTCGCTGCAATTCCTTCTTCTGCCTGACTAATAATTGCTTTGGCTTGTTTTTGCCAATACATTGCTGGGGAATCTTTGACCTTAGTTGCTTGTTGCTTGGCATATTGCCAATTTTCTTCACTCAGTGCTTTTTCAGCAGTGTGGATAATTGCCTCATTTTTTTCGGACTCAGCTTTCCAACTATCTTGAGCATCAATGACTTGTGGTCTGACAGCACTGTCTTGAGGAATTTGTTGAACGATCTCGATCGCCTCAGCAAGTTTTCCTTCTTGTTCGTAAAGTTTGGTAGCCTGTTTTAGTAACTGTTGTGACCAAGACTCTATTTGTTGTTGAATTTCGGCATTGACAGAAGTGTTTTGCGGTAGGGTTTTGGCGATCGCTAATGCGGCACTGTAGTTAAGATTATTTGCCTCTTCCTTTGCTTGGCCTAAACCACACTGAGCTTCAAATTCCTGTTGTTGCTCTTTAGGCATACTCTTAGCTTCAGTTAGCGACTCTTGAGCATTCAGATTAACCACTTCTTCATAGCAGCCTTGATAATCTTGCTTTTCAACCATGGAGGTCAAACGCTCTACTTGTTCTTCGATACTAGCCTGAGTAGTTTGCTCGGTTCGCTGATTAAGAAAATACATTCCCCCAGAAGCGATCGCGCCTACTGCTAAAGCTATTCCTAGAGTGGTCAGAGTTTTACCAGTTTTTTGAGTCTTGGACATGGAATTAGATTCGTTTTCAGGTAGATTGGATTTAGCAGATTCTGAGGAAGGAGAATTGTCGGTAGAGAGTTTCGATAGTTCAGGTGGTTTTGCTGAAAAACTAGTTGCGTTTTCAGGAGAAGTTATAACCACGCGATCGCCAATTACAGCTGAAGGTTCTACAGAGGTGGCTGGATGATTTTCACCCATATTCGCCAATTGAGAAGTACTCAGATGCATTGTTGGGGTATATTGAACTGCCTCGGTTGGGGAAACTTCAATCTCTAAACCATTTAAACCAGCTAAAGCTGCGAGAATTTCTTGAGTCGATTGATACCGTTCTTTAAAATGATATCGCGTCATTTTTGAGACAATTTCAGCCAGTTGTCGACTGCATTGAGCCTGATACTGCCAAACTATCTCTCCATGATCGTTTTCCTCAAGCTTGATGGGATGCATACCAGTCAAAGCTTGAATTGCAATGACTCCTAAGGCATAGATGTCGCTAGTGATGCGTGGTATGCCTCTTGCTTGCTCTGTAGGCATATAGCCTCTTGTTCCCACCGCCACAGTCGCAGGAACTAATTGGGTTTGCTCATCAATGACCTCTTTGACCGTTCCAAAATCCACCAGTACCAACTTATTATCTGATTGACGACGAATCAGATTATCGGGTTTAACATCCCGATGGATAACTCCTTTAGTATGAATAAAATTAAGAATACCTAAACAATCTTTAAGTAGTTCAATAACTTTCGCTTCTGACCAAGGTTCGCCTGAAAGTTCTTTAGTTAAAGTATGACCTTCAATGTATTGCTGTACTAAATAAAATTTCTCATCTTCCTCAAAATACGCCAGAAGCCGAGGTATTTGGTTGTGAATACCCAAAGAGTTAAGAGTTTCTGCCTCTTTTTTAAATAAGCGTCTAGCTACCTTAATAAAATTAGGATCGTCGACGCTGGGGTAAAGTTGTTTGACAACGCAGCGATCTTTCCCTGGTAATTGAGTATCTTCTGCTAGATAGGTTTTGCCAAATCCACCTTTAGCAATATATTCAAGTACCAGATAACGCGAGCCTAAGATTTTTCCCTGCATGAGCTTGCCAAATTATTTAATTGGTATGTAATTATAAGAATACAAAAATTTTCTAATCTCAAAAAAGAATGTTCTTTTATCTCAATATTTCCGTAATTTTTGAAAATTAAACCAATTTTTCTAGCTGTTCTCTGACTTTGCCGAATAGCTCTTTCGCTCTAAGTACTCGAATAAATACCCGAACTTTTCTCCTTGTATCTTAAAAGAGATAGTAGGGAGTGTGGTAGGCGATCGCAGATATATGCAGTAAATGCTAGATTTTGCTGCCGTTAAGCAGATTAAACCGCAGATCGAAACCATGTCTTTGAGCCAGGTAAACGAGACGATGGATCAGGTTTTGACGGGTAAGGCACGTTATCGCATTGTTTTGGTCTCAAAAAATTAATAGCTTTTGAATTGCCATGATTTTCAAATTGATTTTACTTGCACCACATCTTATTCGATTGAGAATCACGATATCACTTTGATCATAGAGAAGTATACCTAATAGATAAGCAAAAGTTAGAGACTGTTTACTTCTTTCGTTGATAAACAATACGAGACGTTTTTCAGATGTTTTACTTAACTGTTTGATTTAGGATTCAGTTATGAAAAGTTGGAGTTGAAACTAATAAATTATTGAAAAATCACAAAGAAAACAAATGAAGAAATAATCATTTTTTTCTATCGCTTTTGAACCTTATGCTTTTAGTTTAGCCATAAAAGAAATAGCAAAAAAAATAGATAAAGGTTAGCTAATACTTGCACATTAAACTATATAGTAGTAGATATATCATGGATAATATTCTGATTTTTGGCATCTGGATTTTAATTTCATTTTTAGATAGTAACGTAGCAAAACGAAAAGGTAGAAGCCGTCTTTTTTGGTTTTTTACCGTTTTGATAACTAGCCTAAATAGAACCGATAAAAGAAACAAAAAAACAAAACTCCTAAAAACCTACAAACGCTTAACTGTTTTAGAAAAATTTATCCCTCTTATTTTTTTTATTCTATACCTTTGTCTGATTTTATACTCCTTGATTGGTTTTTAAAAATAAGTTATATTGTTTTACTTTTTAGTTAATATAGATGACTACGATCAACTTTTATGTTAGGTATTTAAAAACTGATAGCTAATAGCTAAAAAGGATAAATGATGTGTCTTAGCTGAAAACTTAAATCATATTACCCGCTCACGAAGCTATATAAGTAAGCGAAACAATTGAATCAGTGGAAGTGAGGAATGTGTCACAAGTTTTGAAACATCCAGGTCTATTCAAAGTTTTGTTTTGGATAATTACATTTGCTTGAGTTTTTCAAATTCCGATAATTCTGTGATCAAGCTTTTCTGTTGCGCCGTATATTTATCTAAATTGTTCTGAATTTGAATTTGTTTTTTTTCAATTTCTACCAGGCGATCGCTATAGGCTTCGCTGACAATTTCTAGTCCATCAGCAATTTGTTTATCTTCTAATTCAAGGTTTAAGGTGATATCTTGAACTACCTTATCTAGTAGATTTTTGGTAAAAGATTGATAGTAACTAGATAAGTCTTTTTTCAGTTTGACTTCTGCTTCATCCAATTTTAGATCGTTCTCGCTGTTGTAGCTGTTGATCAAAAGAAAGATAATTCCACAGACAAATATCCCAAACAGCCAAGGTTGCTGCTTAAATGTCCCTGAAAGGTTTTGCATCATTTGACTTTTACTAGATTTAATACCGACAAAGCCCAGCACCAGAGTCAGCATCATCATTATCTGCATCATCTGACTTCTAAGTTGCTTCATAATGTATGCACCAAGAGACTTCTGCTTGTGGATAGTTTCACAATTAGTCCCGGCAAAAGAAATCAGAAAATTATTTTGCACATTAATATCATTGGGAGTAGAAAAGGGAGATTCGGATAATACTTGGGGAATGATTTTAGTTTTTTTCTCTAATCTGTCTAATAAACCGTATAAACCCCCATTACAGTAAACATGACTAACTTTATGCCATTCCTCTGTTGCCCATTTTTCCAATGAATCGGTACAAAAACTAATGAGGCTCGTATTGATATCATCTGAATTAGAAGAATCATCATTTAGCCGAATGATCTTCTGTCCATTTTTTTTAGCAATTACGGGAGTCAAGCTATCGACAAAATCTTGGATTTGATAGACGACGCTTTTCTTACTGTAACCATCAAGTAAGGCTGCTTTAGATTGGGCAATATCTAATTTTATTTGCTTAAAAAACTTATCTTTATTTTGTGTTGCTTCAGCGATCGCCTTTTTACTAACTTCTTTAAAGTTAACCTGGGATAAGCTGGCTAGTTCTTGTTGTTCCTGTGCCAGTTTTTCACTTAATTCCTGCTGTTGCTCTTCCAGCAAGGGTTCGATGGGTTCAGCTGCACGAACAACTTTGACGGTAATGCGTTTTGCCAGGATATTCTCTGGTTGCCGTTTGACGACGTTGCCTAAAATCTTAGCAAAGCGTTCCTGTTTTTTTTGCTGTCTGGGGTCAATTTCCCCTAAGTCTTCGGTATACCAAGGCTTGAGAAAGAGGGGGACTACTTCCCATTTTGATTTTGGTAGGCTTTTGAGCCAAGTATCGATGGTTTTAAGGTTAGTATCGGCAATCTTAGCTGCCTCTGGCTCTTGCTTGCTATCGGGAGTATCTACCAGTAAATAGAGTTGGGAAATATAAGTTAGATCTAGCTTTTGAATAAACTCCTTAACCTCTGGAGTCAATCCCTGCTGGCTGTCTACCGTCACCATCAACAGGTCGCAATCGACAATATCCCAATATTCCTTGTTTTCCTCGCGATCGCTATTGTCTACTCTGATAGAAAATAGAAATTCCGCCACATTTATCCCCGCTCGGGGACAGGCGAGAGTAATAACATCTCCAGAACTGAGGGCTTGACTGTCTTGTACCCGCTCTCCATTCACAAAAGTCCCGTTGGTACTCTGGCAGTCGTCAATATGCCACTGAGTCTTACCTGCTGCTACCAAAGAGCGCACAGCTGCGTGTTGCCAAGATACTCCCTGATATAGTTGGGGATTAATCGCAATATCCGCCTTGGGAGATCTGCCAATAAGATATTTACGGTGGGGACTAAGTTCGACATACTGCTGCAAACCAGTAGCATTATTCAGGTTTTGTCTCAGCTTGAGGCTAACAGATTCTTGGGGGGCATTTGGTTCGGGAATGTCGGGAAGCTCGTCAAATTTAAGCTGAAAAAACCGCTTCAGTTCTCTTTGATTGTTAATTAGATCGAAAACCGCCTGAGCCAGTTGTAACTTATCGCTGACAATCTGGAGGGTTAGTTTTTTATGACTTAAAGTTTTATTTAATTGCGCCAGTTGGCGGGAAATATCGGCAAGATCTTCCCGTTCTTGGGCTTTTCTGGTGACAAACAACTGGAGACTTTCTATAGTTTGACTTAACTTATCCGCTTTCGGTGGCATTTGCTAAACAAGGATAGAGCGAGCGAGAAATAGGTTCACCGAGGCTGTTGCCTCAGAGGGAACAGGGAAGAGGCAATCGGCAACGGAGAAGATAACACCTCCATTGCCCGTTCCCCGTTCCCTATTGCCTTTAAATTAAAAAGAATATTAATAAAACGAGTCTAAGATTTACCCAAAATTGATTGGATATCGTCGAGAATGCCGAATACCGCACTAACACCAACGTTGGTTAGTTCCACACCATCAACGAGGGTGTCTTTGGCAGTATCCGCAGTATCGCTGGTCTTATCTACCAAATCGGCAATACGAGTCAGTGCGTCTTTGAGTTCGTTGGCTTTATCTACCAAATCGCCAAAGATGTCGTCGTGTTTATCGGTAAAGTCTTTGAGGGTATTTTCCGCAGAATTTTCAGTGTCCTCGGCTTTCTCTTTAGCTTTAGTGGTAAGTTCAGTTTGCACCTCTTCTAAATGAGTGGTGAGATGTTCCAACAAGTCCGCCAATTTAGTGCTGGCATCGTCGGCGATCGCATTTTGTGTATCCGAGGATTTATCGTCAATTTCCGATTCGCAATCGGCGATCGCATCGCTAACTTCGTTTTCTAAGTTATCTTCCGACTCGGAAAGGTTTTCGGTCAGATTTTCCTCTACTTCTTTGACCTTATCTTGCAGGTTGGTAATGGTATCCCGCACTGTCTCAAACAGGTTTTCTAATTCCGAACTATCCTCTTTGGCTTCGTCACCCAGTTCTTTAAGCTCTTTGGTAGTCTCTTCTAGTTCTTGGCTGGCGGAAGCCTGTAAAGATTCAATGCTGCTACCCATGTCTGCAAAACCTTGAGATACAGCCTCGGACTCGGCATTTAGTTCGGCTCTAGCATCGGAAATACGCTCCAATAAAGCTTCTGCCCTGGCTGCTAGGGTACTCCAATTATCATCAAAATCCGTCGAGACATTGGCTAGTTTGGCTCTGGCATCGGAAAGATCTTCACTAGCACTATCTGCTCGGTCTAATAATTCTTGTAACTTCGTCACCGTCTCGGCTGCGGTGTTTTCAAAATCTACTGCCATTAGTAATGCTCCTCTAGACTATTTAGTTCAACAATTTCAGTTAATTTATACGTAATCGTCAAAATCGATACAGGCTTTATCGGCAGCAGAGCGCACGCTATCGACTTGACCTGTTAGGGGTCCAATTAAGACTTGAATCTTCTCGAACAGAGGTTCTAATAACTTTCTTTGAGTAGAAGATTCCTCTTCAGAGTCGGAGATTTTCTTCGCCATGTCGTCGATGGAGTCTGTAACGCTTTCTACCGCATCATCGATTAAATCTTTAATCTTAGATTCGATAGTTTCTTGGGTTTTATCCATCAAACCATCTACTCCTCCCGATAACATTTCGGAAGTATCGTTGAGACTGCTACTAAAATTTTTAGCAATATCGGCAAATTCCACAGCCATAGTAGCCACGTCATTTTTAACGTTAGTTTGTCCCTGGTTAACCCGTTTGGTGAAGCTGTCGACTTCTTTTTCCATCGCTTCGCTGGCAGACTCTAATTTTTTCCGCAAGGAATCGATTTTATCAATCGTATTTCCCATTGCATCAGCCAGCTTTTCCTTCCCTTCCTCGATCGCATCGCAGGCTTCGGTGAGTTCTTTATCGCTTTCTTGCTGTTGCTCTTGGGTTTGCTCCCGGTCTTCGTCGAGTTTTGCTTTAAAATTCTCTAGTTTTTCTTGAGTTTCTGCTACTTCTGCATCAAGTTTTTTAGTAGCTTCGTCAAAGAACTCGGTTAATTCTTTGACATCCGTTTCAAACTTTTCTACCTCAGATTCGGTTTGGGATTGGTGTTCGGCTACCTCTTCGCGCATCTCATTGAGAGCCTGTTGTACCTGTGCCAGAATGTCTGCTACCTGCTGTTGCTTTTCTGCCACATTTTCGGTCAGTTGGTTGGCTTCCGCCTCCACTTCCTGGGATTGGGTGATGATGCCATCGAGTCGCCCAGGAAACTCCGTAACCAACTGGGACATCAAATCTAAAGAATTGGCTAAATCGCTCATGGAAACTTGCTCCTAGAAAAAATCAACAAATGAAAAGTAATGGGAAATTAGAATATACTGACGATCGCAGCTAATGCACCCGTAACTGCCTTGGCTGCTGCCAACATGGGTAACAAGGGAGATAAGGCGGTGGTGACGCTCGTACCAAAGGTCATCATGGTTACGTTCTCGGCAACCTCTTGGATCATGGCTTCGACAGCATCTTTGATTGCCTCTTCAAAGCTCTCGACGATTTTTTCCTTCATTTGCGTCCCTGCATATTCTTGGGAGTTTTCTAAGACTTCGTGCAGATTTTCTTTAAGTTTGTCCCCCAGCTCATCGGTATCCGAACCAAAGGAAGTCAACATCTCTTCAAAGTTGCCAGTTAACTCTTCAAATCCTGAACTAATTTCTTCGAGTTGTTCGTCGGTCAAATGACTGCTAAATTCATCGAGCAAAGAGTCGAGGTCAGATTTTAAGGTTTCGCCAATATTACTAACCGTATCCTCAAAATCATCTTCTGTTTCTTTTTGGGCAGATTCAAGATCGGACTGTAACTCTTTAACACTGTCATTAAAGTTATTAAAATAGCTTTCAGAATTGTCGCTGCCTTCTCCAACGTTGTTTTCCATCTCGACAATGGTTTCTGCCAGTTCGTTAAAGGCAGCAATAACTTCTTCTAAGTTATTCTCCAATTCCTCTTGACGACTATCGTTAGCCTCACCAAATTCATTTTCGGCATTATCTACAGTTTCGTTTCCGTCATCAAGTTTGGTCTCCAATTCTGCCAAAGCAGTTTGCAACTCTGACATAACTCGCAACATATCGTCGCGAGAGTCGCTAAATTCTTGGTTGGTATCTTCAAATTCTTTAGTGGTAGTTTCTAAGCTTTCGATAATACTTTCTTTAGTTTCTTCCAGACTTGTATTAGTCGATTCCAACTGTCCTGACAAATCGGTCATTTGGTTAGAAGCCAATTCGATCGCATCGATAATTTGTTGCAGTTTCTCGCTAGATTCTTCGAGATTTTGTTCCAAGATATCTGCTGCTGGCATGACTGTATCGCTCCTATACTAATTTATGAGTGTGATGGCTATAGCCGTACAAAGTTATGCTAGGACAAGCAAAGTTACTGGTTCGTAAGTAGCAAGTAACAAGTAACAAGTAACAAGTAGCAAGTATCAGTTTTAAAAAGTGTCCTAACTTAAATACGTAATGCTCTAAGATTTATCCTAGTAAGACTTTGGCGGTTTCAAGGACTGGCTCTACTTGCTCGATCAGGTCGGTAACTTCCGAGACTTTATCGACGATTTGACCGACTTCACCTTCCAAAAGATTGGTCATTTCGCCCCCAGCACTATCGAGGATGCCAAAGGCTTCGGTTAATCCTGCCGACGAACCAGTTAACTCTTCCATAATCTCTTCGGCAAACTTAGTTGCGATCGCAGCGGTAACGTTTTCGGTAAGGGAATCTAGGTTACTTTCTGAGTCTTGTTTGAAATTGTCGGATTTTTCTTCTACTTGAGAAAAGTTTTCTCCTAAAGTTTCCATGTTTTCGCCCAATTCAGTAGCTAATGCCTCAAACTGCTCGATCAGGTCTTCTTTTTTCGCGGCAAAGCTTGCCTGGGCAGCTTCCACTGCGTTATCGTGTTCCTCAATCTTGCCTTTGGCAGTTTCCTCATGGTCTCCCAGTGCTTCTGAGAGGTTATTAATATTTTCGACGAAGGTATTGAGGCTATTAGTATTATTCTCCTTTTCCTCTGCCAGTTGTTCTGCCATCTCTGTCTTACGGCTTTGCACCTCTGAAAAGCGAGTCGTAAACCTGTCCATTGCTTCATTGACTCCCTCGCCAACTTCGGTAATTTTTTCTTGAAAGGAGGTGAGCTTTTCCTTGGTAGTTTCCATCTCTGCTTCCAAAGCTTCTTCTGCTTCTTCTAATTCCGAGATAATTGCTGACCAGCTTTCCTGCGCTTCCTGGTTGGCAGTAGTAAGTTCTTCTGCCAAGTTCAGGGCAAACTCAACAATTTGGTCTACTTCATCGAATGCTCGTTCTGCATCGGTAATCAGAACTTGGGATTTGCGATCGCATTCTTCGATCAATGCATTAATTTCTTCAGCCATTTTTTTTAATAATCAAATTTTAGTAATCAAAAATTTAGGATTAAAGCCAAAGTATTTTTTAGCTTTGTTAATTGATTTCAACTCGAACATCACAAAATCAATACGCTTGCCCCACCCAAAAATATGCAGTTATTTATCATCATGTATAAACAATTACAAAATAGTTTAGAGCTATCCTATCGGCTAGGTATTCCTAAATATGCTGTGCTTAGATATGATGAAGACCAACAAAATTGATAATAATTATGTGTGTTATTGGTCTTTAGTTTTGTCCAAAAACGGTTAATCCTACTCTATTACTTCATAGAAGTATATGATGTTTGATATTGCAGGAAACTTTAAATTTTTCTTTTATTTAATCGTTTTGATTTGCATTATAAAACTTAATTTTTTGGCTGTATTGTTGTGAATATAATATTTAATTTCCGCCAAAAGCATAGTTAGGAAATTTTGCAGAGCAGACAAAACATATGACCAAAGACGAACGAGCAAGCTGGGCTACTCTTAGTTGGAAGACCACCTCAGTCGATAATGCGAAAGCCCAAAAATATACCTTATCAACGACAAAAAAGACAATTATTGGTCGCTCTCCTGAATGCCAGATTTCTCTAGATCCGCACGAATATATTACCGTGTCTCGTCGTCACGCTGAGATCAAGCTGTTGGATGCTAACTGGCAAATAAACGATTTGGGCACTACTAACGGTACTTTGGTTAACGATCGCCCTATTAAAAATCCTCAACAATTAGAATCAGGCGATCGCATTACTTTAGGCTCAAAAGGTCCTGAATTTACTTTTGAATGCCTGACTCTTAATACCACGGTAGTGGTAAAGCCAATGAAAATGGAAGTAGCTTCCCCTCCACCAGTCAAACCAGAGGCTTCACCAAAATTAGAAAACAAACCTGTTCCTACTGCCGATGTCGTAGCTGAAGCGAAAAAAACTATTCCCGCATCAAGAGAGGCTCAACCAGCAGCCGAATTATCTCAACCACCCATAGTCCAACCCATCCCTGAACCAGCTCCGAAACCAGAAATTACACCAGTAGCAGAACTCATACCCGAACCAGCCGCCAGACAAGAAGTAGAAACTAAGCAAAAATCTAGCCTCGAACCAAAAGAAGAGACTCGCCCCAAAGCTGCGGTCAATACAAACATATCTAAAGCAAAAGCTACACCACCAGTCATCGAAAACACTCAAAGTCCTGCACCTGCTAATGTGCAACCCGTTAATTCTGGTAAAACATTGTGGAGTTTAGTATCGATAAGCCAACTATGTCAGATGTCAGGACACTCTGAGTCAGTATTATCACTAGCATTTAGCCCCGACGGACAAATACTCGCCAGTACTGCCAAGGATAAAACAATTAAGCTCTGGAGTGTTGCCGAAGGAACAGAAATTGCTACCCTAACTGGACATAAATTAGCCCCAAATGCCGTAGTGTTTAGTCTTGATGGTCAAACTCTCGCCAGTGGGGGGGCAGATAAGACAATTAAGCTGTGGAATGTTGCCAGTCAGTCAGAAACAGCTTCTTTTGTCGCACACAAACTAGCTATTAATGCTCTAGCATTTAGTCCCGACGGACAAATACTCGCCAGTGGGGGAGCAGATAAAACAATTAAGCTGTGGAATGTTACTAGTCAGTCAGAAACAGCTTCTTTTGCAGCACACAAACTAGCCATTAATGCCTTAGCATTTAGTCCCGACGGGCAAATACTAGCTAGTGGCAGTAGAGATAAAACAATTAAGCTGTGGAATGTTGCTAGTAAAGAAGAGACAGCAACAATGGTCGGACATAAACAAGGAATTAGTGCCATTGGTTTTAGTCCCGATGGACAGACAATTGCCAGTGCTGGGGCAGACCAAACTATCAAGCTCTGGAACAAAGAAGCTCAGTCAGAAATAGTAGCGATCGCCACTCCCAGCTGGCAAACTGGTGCGATCGCAATTTCTGCTGATGGTCAAACTTTTGCAGGTAGCAACGAACAAGGCGCAATTGAATTGTGGCAAATTTAATATGAAATACAAAAATCAACGCTACATATATTTTCTCCGTGTCTCTCTACCTCCGCGTCTGCGCGTCAATTATCCGTAGCCAATTTAAACATATTTCATATAAGGTCGCCAATAGAAAATTTAGGCGCTGGTGAATGCGTAATGCTTTAGAAAAAAATAAAGGCAATCTCAAGTCTCTTTCAATAAATTATGATGCTTACGTCAGTAACCTAATTTAACTCTGCGTACTCCATGTAAATTCTCTCCTTTGTTTGTGTTTGAATAACAAAACCTTTCCGCTTATATAAGTTAATTGCTGGATTGACTGCTAAGACTCTAAGTCGCAGGGGTATTTGTAATGTTTTAGCTTCATTAATTAACTGTTTGATTAAAAATGAACCAATTCCACGATGCTGAAAATGAGGAAGTATATAAAATTTCGTTAATTGTATGTGGCTTGGAGATCTCTCGACTGCCAAACATCCAATATCTTGACTGTTAAGCTGAATAATCTGATGGGTTAACAAATTAATTGAATTGTAAGTTCTTGTCCACTGTTCTTCATCAATCCAACTTCCCCAGGTCTGCTCAACATAAGTTTGCATGGTTACTTTTGTCACTTCATAAATAAACTTGAAGTCAGCTTCTGATATGGGACGAAGAGCAATATGCATCTATTCTTATCAACCTCATTACGAAAAATATTAGGCGTTAGTAAATGTCTAATTTTCTTGTTTTGAGAAGAGTTGCATTTGGGACAGTACATTAGCATAACATTTAGTCTTGATCATCCCATTTTAAGCTTTTTGGTATTACCCATTAACCAACGCCAAAATTTAATCAATTAATTGAATTCATTTGCTCCGTCTCACCAAACCATTTTTGGTAAATTTCATCGTAAACGCCACTTTCAACTATTGATAGTATGACCTGGTTAATTTCTTCTCTATAAGGACTATCCGTCTTTAAGGCAATACCATAACTTTGTCGTTCAAAAACTGTGCCAACAACTTTAGCTTTACCTGCACCATCTCGAACAGTATAATTTTGTAGAACAGGAGAATCGTAAACAACTGCGTCTACTTGTGATTTTTCCAGAGATTGAAAAGCTTCTTCTACCAGTTCGTATTCAATCTTTTTTATCGGACGATTAGCTAAATATTCCGCTGCTGTACTACCTTTGACAGTGGCGACTGTTTTTCCTGTAAGATCTTCTAGTCCTTGGATAGTGGTTTCTAGCTGCTGTACTGTCAAAGCAGAACTAACAGAAGCAGTGAAATATGATACTAATAATACTCCCGTAAACATCCAGACGGTTGCAATGATTCGCCCCGCAATACCGATAGGTGCTTTATCTCCATAACCTACGGTGACTACTGTTACTACAGACCACCAGCAAGCTTCCCATATTCCCTTCAAGTATTCTTGAGGAAACATCTCAGGATTATGTTTTCGTTCAAAAAACCATAGTAAATGAGCCGAAATAACAATTACGATTAATAACACAACGATGGTTTTTAAGAGAATTGGCGAAAAAATTAGCCAAATAAAAGTACTAATAGGAGAAGCTGCAGAATTTATCGGTACTAATATCTGCAATCCCGATTCAAAAAAGGAGTGAGAGAAATCTAAGTTTTTTTCTCTTTCGGAGGTAATGGTAATACCAGCGATCGCCACATCCGTATTTCCTGACTCTACTGAACTCAAAAGATCTGTAACAGTTTTTTCGCCATATAATTCATAATCTAATTCTAGTTCTTTAGCTATTTCCTGCCATAAATCGATACTAAAACCAATGTATTCACCATCTTGAACAAACGCAAAAGGAGCAAAAGGTTTTGTGCCAACTCTTAAAGTTTTTGATAAACCTGGCGTTTGGATCATCCCAATCAAAAACGAAGATATTAATCCAGATAAACCCCAGTGAATAACTTTTTCTTTTAACAATTTATCGAACATTAAATTAATCATAAAGGGCTTCGCCCTAGCTATTAGCTATTAGCTATTAGCTATTAGCTTCAATCAAATAGGGTTTTAGACCCTACCTGATTGTAGACATCGCATAGGCGATGGGATTTTAAACCCAATAGCTTTAAGCTGTTAGCCGTTTACAAAGCGTAATCTTTAGAGCTAAGAGCTAAAAGCTAAGGGCTAAAAGCTAAGAGCTAAAAGCTTTTTGATAAGAATAAAGGATGAATTACGGCTAAAGAATACAAGAGTGTTGGGACTATAAGCAGGAATTATAATTTTTCTAAAATATAAAACTGGATTGATTTGATGAGTCTGTTAAATAACTTACAACTAATGAGCCGATATAACCAATGGATGAATCAGAAAGTTTATCAAACAGCTCAAAAGTTAGACCATGAGAAAATCAAACAAGATCAAGGAGCATTTTTTGGCTCAATTTTGGGAACTCTCAATCACATTTTTGTAGCAGATGTAATTTGGTTAAGGAGATTTTCACAATATCCTCAACAATATAAAAGTCTCAATCATTTACCAGAGTTAACTAGTTACACAGCCTTAGACCAGATCGTAGCCGATGATCTTGAGGCTTGGTATCAATCTAGACATGAACTCGATTTAGTTATTATCAACTGGTGTCAAGAAATTAGCTCAGTCGATTTAGATCACGGTCTGCAATACACCGATACTAAAGGACAGCAGTATCAGAAAAACTTTGGACAACTGATACAGCATTTTTTTAATCATCAAACCCATCACCGAGGTCAAGTTTCTACTCTAATTAATCAACAGGGAGTTGATTTGGGAGTTACTGACCTACTGATGATTATTCCTGAGCAATTAGATCCCCATGAAAGTTAAACCACCAATTAATCAAAATGCTTGTCCGATAAGTATTGGGAGTCACAGATTTCTTGGGAAAAATGTAAATGTTTATTGTGCGATTAGATAAATAAGATTACTATTTATGAAGGTTTATAAATAGTAATCAGAGGAAATAAAAATTCATGCCTTATACAGAGGAAGAAGGGGGAAGACTAAATAATTTTGCTAGAGAACCCCAAATGTATACAGCAGAAGAGCCAAACGCAACTGAAAAACGTAACTATGTGATTTTTGGTGTATTAGCATTTTTGCTCGTTGGCGGAATTATGGCTGTTGCAGTATTTGCATCAAGTGCTAGCTAAATTTTTAACTATTAAATATTCCAATCAGTAAAAAATTGTTTGAATTTTACCCTGTGTTTTAATATTTGTAGCGCAGGGTATTTCTTTGTGGTTTAGAGTCTTGCTGCATCATGAGACAATAGCAAAAGAAATAATAACATCAGAAACAAATTAATAGAGGTAATAGAATAAAAATGTTCAAGTCGTTTTTCGCTGGATTGTTAATTGTCCTATGCTTAATAATATCAAGTTGTTCAGCGGGAGTAAGCGGATTACAGAGCTATGTCAACACCAATAAAGGATATGAATTTTTATATCCTAATGGTTGGATTCCTGTTAATTTAGGCTCATCTGCTAGAGGGAGCGTGGATGTTGTATTTCGAGATTTAGTAGAAAGAACAGAAAATCTCAGCGTGATTATCAACGAAGTTCCTGATGGTAAAACATTAGAAGATTTAGGAACTCCTTCTGAGGTAGGATATCGTCTATTAAAAGTAATTAATAGTACTCCCAAAGCCGACAGAGAAGCCGAATTTATTAGAGCCGAATCTCGTGAGGGTACAGATAAAACTTACTATTTATTAGAATACGAAGAAAATTTACCCGATCAGGGAGAAAGACACAATATAGCCAGTGTTGCAGTAAGTCGAGGCAAAATTTTTACATTTAGCTTGTCTACTCCTCAGAGACGTTGGGATCAAGTTAAAGATAGTTTTGAAATCGCCGCTAAATCTTTCTCTGTACGTTAACCGTTCAAAATGATGTGGATAAGGGATGAGGGATAAAATAACTCAATAGCTCTTAGCCGTTAGCTTTTAGCTTTTAGCTTTAAGTTAAAGGTTAGACATAATATCTACTCTCTCAATTCCTTGTCTAGTCTGTTCTCAATTATATGAATGTCAATTCTTCATCTCCACCTTTTGTTTTAGCTTCTGCTTCTCCTGCTCGTCTAAAACTTCTACGAATGGTAGGACTAGAACCTCTAGTCTGCATTAGTGATTTTGATGAAGATCAGATTCAAATCGAAGATGCGACAGAATTAGTTCAAACCTTAGCTAAATGCAAAGCCGAAACTGTTGCACCACAGTTTGACGATGCTTTAGTTCTGGGTTGTGATTCGGTTTTAACAGTTAACGATCGCATTTATGGTAAGCCTGAATCTCCTCAGATTGCGATCGCCCGCTGGCGAGGAATGCGGGGAAGGATGGGGAAAATTTATACAGGTCACGCTTTATTAGACCTCAAACAACAAAGACAAATAATTCGTTGCGGTATCACTAACGTTTATTTTGCCGATATCAGCGATCGCACTATTGAAGCTTATATTGCTACTGGCGAACCTCTCAAATGTGCTGGTAGCTTTGCCTTAGAAGGAAAAGGCGGTATGTTTGTCGAGAAAATTGAAGGTTGCCATAGTAATGTCATTGGTTTAAGTCTTCCTCTGCTACACCAAATGCTGGAAAACTTGGGCTACAATGTCACCAACTTTTGGCGTTGACACTCACCTACCTGAAGGAAGGTGATTCTTGATTCATCCCGACGTATCTAGATGAGAACAACAATGTTGCCAACACATCCCCGAAATTGGTCGATCCACAAGCTTTTCGTCACTGTTACAAGTGACCCGTTCCTGGTTGCCCCCCAGTACGGTGAAATTTATCGCGAGAGAGACTCTGATCTTAAGAGCATCTCTAATCGCGGTGTCGATTTCTTAACTTCGTGGCTTGAATATTTTACCCAGTCAAGCTGTTCTGACTGGAACCCTATTATATTCAGTTGTCGAGGTACTAATCAAGAACTTGGTTTTCGTTCTTGAGACAATTATACAACGACTGAAACTCTTGGTAAGCTTAGGCAAGGAAGAGGTCTTCTCTCTTACATTAAGGATAAAGTTTATAACCTATAACCTATAACTCCGAATTCTGAACTCCGAACTCCGAACTCATATCAAATGACTTTAAATAAAGAAGTTAAAGCTAAAATTCAGGCAGGGAAAATATTTGAGGCATTAACCATCGCCATAAGTGAAGCTATGGAGCTAGAAGTCACTACCATCTATACCAGTGAGGATCTAGACCAAATTAATTCATCTTCATCAGAAAGCCGTTTATATACACGTTTCAACCTCCTTGATGGCACAGTAAATCATGAAATTGATCTTAAATTAATTGACAATCCAGTCTATGACGAACTACAACGATTGCATATAGAGCAAGTAGAGCAAAGACAAGCATCGTTAATTGAAAAGCTAACCAGCTTGACAAAGATGCGTAATATTTTTACAAACTCGAATCTCTCATCCGAAAAATGATCGAGAATAGCTCGTTGCTCAATCAACTAAAGTTCTAATTGATATCCGACTATCTAACATTCGAGATTAAAACCGATGACATCTAGCGAAGATTTTAAACAGGCAATCAGAACAGGAAACATTAGTGAAGCATTTCTTGTTGCTATGAGTAATGCGCCAAAGTTAGATATTACAACTAAAATAATTTCTAATTCAGGAAAAACTAGACAGATAAATGCTAATCAATCCCCAGTAGATAATTATTTACGCACTCATATCAACTTGATTGAAGGAAAAATCGAGAATGAAATTGGCGAACAATTCGCGGGCGATCGCTACTCGGAAATTAAACAGTTTCACATTGAACAGGTAACTCAAGGACATCAGACAATTCAGCATAATTTAGTTAGCCTCCAAAAAATGTTTCATTTAATGTCGGCTTTTCAGCAACAGCAAGAAAATGCTGGACAATCTAGTTGGGTAGACATAGCCGCAGATGTTACCAGGGAATCTTTACCCGCTAAACCTGAGACAAATCAGCTATCTGGCAATAAATCCCCCGAAGCCCTTGTGGCGGGAAAAGCAGTCAAAAATACTGCTCGGGTTTCATCAGAGGATAATTTAGATGTCGACACGGATCAATTAGAACCGAAGTTACCTTCTTTTGTACCGGAGGATGAAGATGATAGCGTTGTTGACGATTTACTTTCTTTAGCTGATATTGATGATGATGATGATGATGATGCCGAAGATGAAAAACATCCTCAAGCAGAGCAAGGTGACTGGGGAGATTGGTTAGAAGATGAACCCGAAGGTAAGCAAGAGGTTTTTGATCTAAAGTCTCTTAATATTCGCAACGCTGCTCAAAATTGGCAAAATTGGGAATCTCAGCATCATGGAAATTCCCAACCATCTACGGAGCAAGCAGAATAGGAAATATTCACCAGACTATTGAATTGTCATCCATGCTGCCCTCTGACTTCAAAGGCGAAGCCCCAGTCATGTCTTATAGTCATTCCAATTAATTTCCTTATGGTAGATATGTATTAGCAGCAGCCTAAAATATTACTTGCTATTTGCTATTTGCTACTTTTTCCGAAAATCGTCTGGTTGCTATTTGGAATGACTATAATATCAATTTGGACAATACCTGAGACACATAATATTGTCGTAAGGGCGAACCGCCGTTCGCCCCTACAAATAATCTGAATGTTGCACTCTAAATCCCCCAAGCTTGGGGGACTTTATAACTTTATTCCTCCCAGAAATGAAACATAATCTGCTGGAAAATATTACTGCCGTAGAAATAAGCACCGTCATCGTCGAAGAAATTGTTGATGAAGTATTTATTCCTTGGGAAGTTTATCAAGCTATCTACTATCTTTCTCGTTCTTATTTAAAGCAGTCGGGAATTAATTTAACTCTTGGCGATCGCTATTTACAATTACGCCGTCAATTAGAATTAGCCTATTGTTTATTATTGATCGATCCTAGTTCACAGCTTTACAATCGCACTTTGGTATCGGAAATCAAACGGGATTTGCCAGTTTTAACTCAAAGAGACTGTGAATGGGAAACTATTTCTACGAGACTTCCCGCCCCCATTCCTAATAAACGTTACGAAACTATGTCTGCGGTCTATAAGCTATTGCAAGATCGTCAATTTGTTAATGTTTTACGTCAGTTAGACAAAAGAAAAATCGCCTTAGATCGTCGCGATCGCATTTTACGCAGTTCCTCATCGACCAGCAATATTACTGACACTACTTATGCTCAAACTTCTCTACAATTAGATGGCAAAATTATTAACCGCTATTCTCAGGCAATTTTAGGGCGTAGCGATCGCGATCTTTTATTACAACTTCACGAACAGTCAACCACCGCAGGAGAACAACAGTGGCGAGGCTTGGTCAAATTTATGCTTTCTTTGATTGCTAGACAGTGAATAATCAAGCAGTAACGACCAACACAACCAATAATATTAACAATATCTTGAATTCTTGTATCAAGGTGGAAGAATCAAGAATTAGTCGTAGAGTTACTATTCCCCGCCAAGTTCACTTTCAACTTACTCCAGAAATTATTAGTAGCATTGAACAAGTAATACTAAACAAGCAGAAATTATCTCTTTCATCAGCTAAATTAGCTGATTTACGCTATTATGCTTTGCTAAATTCTCCAATAGCAAAAATATTAAATTCAGTTTACCCTAAAAACTTTATCAATCAGTTACCCTTTGAGCAATCTTACTTAATTTTTTCCACTAATTACTTATCAGTCACCAATCAAAAACCAACAACAGTAGTTCGTAGTGTTATCGATTTAGAAGGAAAAATATCTCAGCAAATTCAGCAAAATTTTTGGCAAAACTCTCAATTATTACCTAGAGTTTTAGATGCTCATTATTGGCTAATTTTACAAATATTATCTCAGTTGCCTCTTAAGACTAGGTATCGGATTGCTTGGCTATTTTGGGGCTTGTTTTTACCCATAGCAATCATGATAAATATTTTAGCTTGGTATCTATTACCTCTAAATTATCTACTTAAAATAGTGATTATTTGTAGTATAGTTTGTATATTAAAAATATCTCTTCAATATTTGATTGAAAAACATTTAAAGCCTTGGATTATACATCATTTAATTTATGATTTCCTAGATAAAAAAGTTTATAAGCGTCAATTTGGCTTGAATCTTTTGTGCTTGATACTTTAATTAGGTAAATAAAAAATAGTACTTACCGAAATATTTGGATGAGGTTATCCACACTGAAGTTTAAACCTTGAGCTGTCATAATAAATGTAGTTAATCGAGGACACAAAGACCAAGATGAATTTTTCCCTTTCTTCCCTGTACGACTGGTATCGTAACGCAATTCGCCACCCTCAATATCGTTGGTGGGTAATGCTTGGGACTGTAATATATCTTATTAGTCCGATTGATATTGCACCCGATTTTATCCCAATTTTGGGTCAAATTGATGATGTAGTGGTAGCAGGTTTACTATTTACAGAATTATCGCAAATGCTTATTGCCAAATTACAAGCTAGACAAGAAAATAATAATGTAAATGTAGAAAATGCAAGTAGCGAAACAGTTGATGTCGATGCAGAAACAGTAGCTTCTAATTAGATTCAAACAAAATTCTAAATTTAATTTCAGAAAATAGACTTATTTAGTGCGGTCTGCTTTGAACTAAAAGCGATCGCTCTTTTTGATCAAAAAGCTATAAGCTCTGAGCTCTAAAGCTAAGAGGGTTTAAGACCCCTACTAAACAATACTTGTTTAGTAGTCTACAGTTAGGAGAGGTTTAAAACTTCTTCTAACTAGCTTATAGCTTATAGCTTATGGCTTATAGCTGGGTCGAAGCCCTTTATCGTCAGTTTTTCTAACAATCTAGGATGATAATATGTTAAAATTTTTTAGCTGATTTGGGTCATTAGCTCAATTGGATAGAGCAACGCCCTTCTAAGGCGTAGGTTTCAGGTTCGAGTCCTGAATGGCCTGTGACAAGTTAGCGATCGCTAACTTAAGAAGAAATTCTGCTCAATGGGGAAACTCTCCAATACCAAAAAAATTCTTGGTTATCTTAGCCCTGAGATATGTTATGCTAGTTTGTGATTCGGACTCATGCGGTATTAACGCCCAAACCTTGTCAGGGCCGGAAGGCAGCAGCAATACGGGATGCTTAGCACAGGCGTGATATCCGAATCATCTTTTTAGATATTTTTTCAATTCCAATGTCTTGCGGTTGTGGCTACTGCTTCCCAAAAAACTCATTCACCGGTAGTCTATCCTGTTACCATTGTTAAAGACAGCAAAAATCCTCAAGTTGCCCAACAAATACTGCAATTTCTCTTTTCTCCTGAAGCCCAGGAGATTTTTAAACAGTATGGCTTTTCACCAATAGCTGATCAACCTCGTGTTTCTGTAACTTTTGATTAAGATAGCGGTTCTCAAACTCATGGGTTACAAGTATGAATTTAGTGAAGATTTTAAATTCCCGCTTAAGAAAGAGGTAGATTTACAGGCGATCGCTTGAAATCTGATACGCTGCGATCGCATATTAATAATTCTTCCAAGCTACAATTATTAGATGAAATTTGAATCAATAATGAAGCTCAACAACCTTAAACTACCAATGGAGCAAATCAAAAGTTTTTGCGATCGCTGGCAAGTGTCAGAATTTGCATTGTTTGGTTCTGTATTGAGAGATGATTTTCATTCTGATAGTGACGTTGACATATTAGTACAATTTCATCCTGATTCTCATCCAACTTTATTTGACTTAGTGCAAATGGAAGATGAATTAAAGGATATTTTTAATCGGGACATCGACTTAATTACTCGTAAAGGTATTGCAGCTAGTAAAAATTATTTGCGTCGAGACGCTATCCTAAATTCTGCCCAGATTATATATGAATCGAGATCGCTAGTTTCTTCTTGATATGTTGTTGTCTGCAAAAATTGTTGTTGGCTATGTTGAAGAGAGATCGAGAACAGATTTAGAAAGTGATTTACAGCTTCAAGATGCTGTTGTCCGTAGACTTTTAATTATTGGAGAAGCATCTAATCGAGTATCTAAAATAACTCAGAATAACTTACAAAAAATTCCTTGGAGATTTATTAATGGAATGCGTAATCGTCTTGTTCATGAAGATGATGATATCGATTTTGATATCGTTTGGGATACTTTGCAAAAGAGCTTACCAGCTTTGATTATTGAACTAGAAAAAATTATTTCATAATAATAAATAATATTCACAGGCGATCCCTCTAACTCTGAAAATATGTGATCGCATATTAACAATTCTTCCAAGCTAAGATTATAAAATCCTACTGTCTTATCAACTCAGATTACAAATTGATGATTATTCGAGCAGTTATTGAATGGGATGAAGAAGCACAAGCTTATTCTGCCACTTGTCCAGAACTTAATTTTGTTTCCTCTTTTGGCGAGACCAAGCAAAAAGCGATCGCTAATTTAGAAGATGCTATTAAACTAATGCTTGAACCGATTCCAGATAATTTATATTCTAGTGATTCAACTACCGAACAAATAGAATTGGTCTTGTAAAGATAATTATTTAATGTCCCCTCGTACTCCTCGGCTAACTGCAAAAGAAATTATCAAACAACTCAAAAATGCTGGATTTGATGAAATAGGTCAAACTGGTTCGCATCTCAAGTTATTTAATCAAGAGACTCGACGCACCGCAATTGTTCCAATTCACAGTAGCAAAATAATTCCCATTGGGACTCTTAAAGCTATTGAAAAACAATCTGGTATCAAGTTTTTATAGCTTTTGTTATTAATAGCGATTGGCTCTACCAGTGCGCTTCACGCGCGCTCTCTCTCTCGGAAAGTAGGCGATCGCATATTAACAATTCTTCCAAGCTACAATTATTAGATGAAATTTGAATCAATAATGAAGCTAAGTAACCTTAAACTACCAATGGAGCAAATCAGGAATGGAGGGACTGCAAAAATTCTCGATATCATAAAAACTGTTTTATAGTTTTATATTTTTATGTTGGGATGATAGCAACCAAATTTCGGTAATCCCAACCTGCTTGCTACTGCGAGACTGATAAATAAAGCGTTAGGGTAAATAGATATAAAAATAATCTCTAAGCATCTATTTACATGACAGACGCAACTATTACCAAAAATCCACTATTAATTGGCAAGGGATTACCACCCTTTAACGAAATTAAGGCGGAACAAGTAGTTCCTGCAATGACTCAACTATTAAAAGAGTTAGAAGAAGAGATTAGTAAACTGGAAGAGAATGTAACCCCTACATGGTCTGGTTTAGTTGAACCCCTAACAGCGATTGAAGAGCGTTTGGGCTGGAGTTGGGGAATTGTCGGACACTTGATGAGTGTTAAGAATAGTCCTGAGTTGCGCGAAGCTTATGAGACTGTGCAGCCAGAGATAGTCAAGTTTTACAATCAGCTTAGTCAAAGCAAACCTTTATATGAAGCTTTTAAAGGAATTAAAGAGGGTGCAGACTGGTCTAATTTAGAACCAGCACAACAGAGAATTGTAGAGTCTTCAATCCGTGATTTTGAATTGTCTGGTGTGGGTTTAGAAGGGGAAACCAGAGAGAAATTTAACCAGATTCAGTTAGAGCTAGCAGAATTATCGACTAAGTTTTCTAATAATGTCTTGGATGCAACCAAGGCTTTTAAATTAAAGCTGACTGATAAAAAGGATGTTGAAGGTTTACCCCCTAGTGCTTTGGGGTTAATGGCGCAAACTGCTAAAGCTGAAGGAGAAGAAGAAGCAACTCCTGAGAATGGTCCTTGGGTAGTTACTTTGGATTATCCTAGCTATATTCCCTTTATGAAATACGCTACCAATCGGGAATTGCGGGAGAAACTTTATAAGGCGTTTTTATCTCGTGCGTCAAGTGGAGAACTAGATAATCGCGCTAATATCGATCGCATTCTGGAATTAAGAAAGGAAAAAGCCAATATTCTTGGTTTCGATAACTTTGCTGCCTTAAGTCTGGCAAGCAAAATGGCTCCCGATGAAGCAGCAGTGCAAAAGCTACAAGATGACTTGCGGGTTGCTAGTTATGATGCAGCAGTTCAAGAATTTGAGGAATTAAAAGTCTTTTCTGGTCAAGACGAACTTAAAAATTGGGATGTTAGTTATTGGTCTGAAAAGCAGCGTGAAGCTAAATTTGACTTCAATGAGGAAGAATTACGTCCTTATTTCTCCTTACCCAAAGTTTTAGACGGATTATTTGATTTGGCTAACCGTATCTTTGGCGTAACAATTACAGCTGCCGATGGACAAGCTCCTATCTGGCATGAAGATGTCAGATACTTTCAAATTGCGGATGAGACAGGTGAGGCGATCGCCTTTTTCTATTTAGATCCTTATTCTCGTCCCGCCGAAAAACGTGGTGGAGCCTGGATGAACGACTGCATTGGTCGGGCAAAAATGACTGTCGAAGGTAAAACCGAAACCCGCCTACCTGTCGCTTACCTTACCTGTAACCAAACTCCACCTGTAGAAGATAAACCCAGCTTAATGACCTTTGGCGAAGTAACGACCCTATTCCATGAATTTGGTCACGGCTTACAACATATGTTGACTACTATCGACTACGTAGGTGCTTCGGGAATCAATAATGTTGAATGGGACGCAGTAGAGTTACCCAGTCAATTTATGGAAAACTGGTGTTACGATCGCCCTACTCTTTTTGGGATGGCAAAACATTATCAAACTGGCGAGACTTTACCCGAAGAATATTATCAAAAACTAGTCGCTGCCAAAAACTATATGAGTGGTTCGGCTATGCTGCGCCAATTACACTTCGGTATGTTAGATATGGAACTCCATTCCAATTATCAACCAGGTGGAGAGGAAACTCCCAACGATGTTCGCGATCGCCTGGCAAAAACCACTAGTGTTTTGCAACCTATCCCTGAAGATAACTTTCTCTGTGCTTTTGGGCATATCTTTGCTGGGGGATACGCTGCGGGTTATTACAGTTATAAATGGGCAGAAGTTTTAAGTGCAGATGCTTTTGCTGCTTTTGAAGAGGCTGACTTATCAGATGAAGATGCTGTCAAATCTGTTGGGAAACATTTTCGTGATACCGTCCTTTCTTTAGGCGGTAGTCTACATCCGATGGAAGTATTTCAGTCATTCCGAGGAAGAGAACCCCAAACTGAACCCTTGCTAAGGCATAGCGGTCTATTAGCTTCTGCTTAAGTTAACTAACGAATTGAGAAGTTAAATCTAAAAAAAAAGGTGAGTAGTATTAATCTGGCAAATACATTATCTCCTATGTAACTAAGCCCCGTATATACCTGTATATAGAAGATAACAACCTGGAGCTAATACTACTCAGCTCAATTGATGACCGTAATATCTAGAGGAAAATCTGATAATGGTCCAATAGTTACTTCTTGCTTCACATTGAATTTTATGCGGATCGCTGATTTTTGTAATATTTCTTTACATCAATACCGAAAAAAAGTAACTAAAAATACCAAGCGACCACTCAGTAAGAGCGATCGCTTAATTAATTGAAATTAAATGCGGATGAAAGGACTTGAACCTTCACGTCCGAAAACACTAGAACCTAAATCTAGCGCGTCTACCAATTCCGCCACATCCGCAGAATTTTCACTATCGATCATAATAGCAGATACAGGAAATAATTTAAATATTTACTGTAAATTACAGAATTTACGTTGTCGATCGGCATCTGGCTCTTGCCAAGCATAACTAAAATGACTCACAGAATTTATTTGGGGAGTCGCTTTACGCAAAGCTTCCATCTGAGCTTCTAAAGTAGGATGTTGTCGATAAACTTGACCCCAAGCTCCAGCTAAAGCAGGAATTACTTTAGTTTGTGCGGAAGCTTTTTTGAGAACGGTTTCTACTTCATCGACAATACAATCGGTATTCACATTACAAATGGCATAAGACATAGGATGCCACTCTAAATCCGCCGAAAATTTGTCCCAAGGCTGAAGACGAGAATCAAAGCCACTTCTACCTACTAAACGATTAGCATCGGGGAAAAATACCGCTCCTGCAGGAATCCCTTGATCTTGGGCTGGTCTAGCTGCAAATGAGAGAAAATCAATAATTCCTTGAGCAGCGTGGGCGACAGAAAAAAACCATAGGTCTGATTGTAAATTTCGATGGCGAGATTGAATCGAAGCTTTAGATTTAGAATAATTACGTCGACCTTGCCACTTCGCCTGAGTTTCTTGAGGGTATTGCTGATCGATATTTTTAATATCTTTAATGGTCAAATTACCAGTTTCAATATAATTTTTAATCATCGCCAATCCTTTTTTATTACCGGCGCGATTATAGAGAGCGTTTAGGGATGACTTGCCATGTATCCACAGATCTTGAACGCTATTAACTGAAGACTGACCTCCAGTTCCTTGAGGATAGCGAACATAGTCAAATAAAATACCGTCTGGCTGACGTTTCAAGACTGCTTGTACTAATGTATAGTAGTCTGTTTGCGCTTGACGAGAATAGGGATCGATAAAAGCTTGAGCGCGATCGTGAACAACAGTCAAACTGTCTTGACCCGTTCCATTACGAGCAAGGGCTTCTTGGCGATCGGGACGTTGGGCATAGTTATAACCAAAATTCATGGTAAATAGCCAGGCATAGACTTTTAATCCTCTTTGATGGGCTTTATCGATTGTTTGTTGCAGTAAATCGATATTTTCTCCTCCAGGCGATCGCACTACTGAGGTCCAGGGTGTTGGATTATCCCCGGGAGGTAAGAGGACTTGACTATCATAAAAAACTTCTAGATGGACTTTGTTATAGCCCAAATTAACAATACGATCTAAAACATTGTCAATTGAACCAGGACTAACATCACAAGGATATAGACGGAGCCAAGTAGCTTGTTCTTGAGGCCAAGTTTGACTACGGCATAAATGTAGCATCTGAGAATGTTTTTGGACAATAGCATTGTATTCATTAACAGCAATTGGGTCTTTGTCTAAAGAAGCTTGGAATAGCTTTTCTTTGGCGTCTATTTCTTCGGGAGAAAATTGACAATAAGGACCTACTGCTGCCTGCGCTGATTTGCTTCCCCAAGGACTGAATAATCCCAATGCTGTAATTAGTGACGCAGCAATCAACTGTGATGGTACATACTTAGCAATAGCTCCTAGAAGAGTAGATTGGGCGGTTGCATGACCTCGATTGAGCGAGTTATTGCTAGCAGACCAACGAACTGATTTTTGATGAGATTTATTATTATCTTTAGGTTCTAAACTGCTCCATAATAAATACTGTTCTGTAATTTTACAAGTTTTAAATACCATCTTTAATTTCTCCCGACTACTGAGCAAAAGAATAGTTGCCAAACCTTTCTAAACAGTTGGTCAGTTTGGTTATATTAATTAATTTTTAGTTGTCGACTAAATATATATTTGTTTAACAACTTTTATATTATTGAAACAATATTTTAACAGGATTACTCAGAGGATTGGGAAAGTTACCAAGGTAAAAAAGCTAAATTCACTACTAATTAAAATATGGATATTTTTATTCCTGGTCGTCTTTGTTTATTTGGGGAACACAGTGATTGGGCTGCTGAATATCGTCAAGCAAACCCTAATATTGAACCAGGCTACGCTATTGTCGTGGGCACGAATCAAGGTATCTACGCCAAAGTAAAAATACATCCAAATTTAGTATTTCAAACTGCTAATTATTCTCAAGTGCTGGAACTGGCAATGGAGGAGAAACAGTTATTAAGTATGGCAAAGACTGAGAATTTTTATAGTTACGTGGCAGGAGTTGCTTATCAGGCTCTAATTCGCTATCAAGTAGGTGGCTTGGCTATCGATAACTATCTAACCGATTTACCAATTAAAAAAGGTTTATCATCTAGTGCAGCCATATGTGTTTTAGTCGCTAGAGCTTTTAATCATCTCTATGATTTGGGTTTGACTATTCAAGAAGAGATGGAGTTGGCTTACAGAGGGGAGAGAACTACTCCTAGTCAATGTGGCAGACTCGATCAAGCTTGCGCTTATGGTAGTCAGCCAATTTTGATGACTTTTGACGGTGCTCAATACAAGATAAAGCTTATAACTGTAGCCCAGGAGCTTTATCTGATTATTGTTGATTTAGCTGGCTCTAAAGATACTCAGACCATACTCACCCAACTCAATCAATGTTATCCTACTGCCCAAAATTCTATTCAGACTCAAGTTCAAAATTATCTGGGTAAAATGAACTCCCATCTAATTCAACAAGCTGTTAACGCTTTACAACAAGGAGATAAGGCAACAATTGGTGATTTAATGAATCAAGCACAAACTGAATTTGATCGCTGTTTAATTCCTGCCTGTCCCGATCAGCTCAGCGCACCTATATTACATCAATTACTGGCTCATCCAGCTCTACAACCTCACATTTATGGAGGTAAAGGAGTTGGTTCACAAGGAGATGGTACAGCACAGCTAATAGCTCGCGATCGCGATAGTCAAGCCCAGGCGATCGCAATTATCCATCGAGATTTCCCGCAAATGCATTGTTTCCCATTAAATATTCCTCAAACTAACTAATTAATGTTTTGTATGTCTTTTTCAGATCTGGCAATAGCAACTGTAACAGAAGCTGAGAGCGCCAACCCTATTGTGGACTTTAATCACTTAGCAGAAGGTATATTATTACCGACAGCAATACTTTTGAAAATAGTTATTGAAAGTATTGCCCTATTGATCCTAGCTTTAGCAATTATTAAAGCTGTTCAGAAGTTACTTTTTCATAACGGTAGAAAAAATCGAGAAAAAAAACTTAATCAAGTCAGATTAGATTTAGGTACAGCCTTAGCATTGTCCTTGGAATTTTTACTAGCTGCTGATATTGCGGCAACGGCAGTATCGCCAAGTTGGGATGCAGTGGGTAAATTAGCTGCTATTACAGCCATCCGAACATTTCTCAATTTCTTTTTGGAAAAAGAAGTCAAACAATTAGCACAAAAAAAATTGAAAAATGCGCAAGACAGAACCACAGAAACATAGGAGAAATTTAAAAAACATAAAAAAAGAGACGCTCTAAAATTCAGAACGTCTCTTTCTAAGAGTTTGAATTCTTGCTTAGTAAAGCTCTTCCTCTTGGTGGGTAGTAATAGTGCAATCAGAGCTAGGATAAGCAACACAAGTAAGAACATATCCCGCTTCGATTTGATCGTCATCAAGAAAAGACTGATCGGATTGATCTATAGTGCCAGATTCAATTTTGCCAGCGCAAGTAGAGCAAGCACCTGCACGACAAGAATAAGGTAGGTCTAGACCTTGTTCTTCAGCAACGTCAAGAATGTACTCATCATCGGGTACTTCAATAGTTTGCTCGCCGTCAGGCATTTTAAGAGTAACGTTATAAGTAGCCATGTCTGTTTTCCTCTTCTACAGGTTGATATGTCAATTGCCGTTTAGTCGGAAAATTCAATTTATTCCTTTAAGTTGAACAAGTCTATTTCCCTAATAAACAAGCATTATGTTTGATACTAAGGGAAAAATACAAATTATTGATCGTGCATTAGTAATGAGATTTGTAATTTATCGTAAAATAAGTTTTACTTATGTATTAACTTGAGGTAAAGAACTTGAGTAGTCAAAACCAGGTTGCCAGCTCAAACGTCCAAATAGCAAGATTTTTTTGGTAACAGAACTATTTAAAAAGATTCTCATTTTTCTTGAAAAATAACTATTAATTATAGTTATATCTATGATTGATGATTTGTTCTTAGAGTAGAAAATAACGCATCTACTTTGTAATTGGTCTAGTAACAGCAATATGTCTATCAAAGCAGTTTCCCCGCTTAAAGTTGGAATAGTTGGTACGGGGTATGCCGCAACCAAAAGAGCAGAAGCTCTCAAATCTGATGCACGTACCGAGTTATTGGTTGTTACCGGAAATACCCCTGAGAAAATGCAGCAATTCTGTCAAACTTTTGCAGTGGCGGCAGTAGATTCTTGGAGCAGACTGGTTAATTTACCGGAATTAGATTTAGTATTTGTCTGTACCATTAATCGCGACTGTGGTGCGATCGCCAAGGCTGCTATTTTAGCGGGAAAACACGTTGTCGTGGAATATCCTTTGGCTCTTGATTTAAAAGTTGCTACAGAAATAATCGAGTTGGCAGCAGCACAGCAAAAATTACTTCATGTAGAACATATGGAAATTATTGGTGGTTTGCATCAAGCTATTAAGCATTATTTACCAAAAATAGGCAAAGTATTTTATGCACGTTACGCTACTATCAGTTCTCAGCATCCCGTAAAATGCAGTTGGAAATACCATCGAGCTATGTTTGGTTTTCCTCTAGCAGCCGCTTTATCTCGTATCCATCGCCTAACAGATTTATTTGGCACTGTGGATACAGTTACCTGTCAAAATCGTTATTGGCATGGAGCTGATTCAGATTACTTTACCGCTTGTCTTTGTAACGCGCAATTGAACTTCAGTAACGATATTGTGGCAGAAGTTACCTATGGCAAAGGAGATATTTTTTGGCAAAGTCATCGTACCTTGGAAGTTTATGGAGAAAAAGGAAAAATTTTATTTATTGGCGAAAAAGGAACTTTGATTACAGAGCAAAATCAAATAGAAATCCCTGTTACTCCACGTCGCGGCTTGTTTGCTAAAGACACAGCCATGGTTTTAGATTATTTGTTTGATGAGCAACCACTTTATATACAACCTCAAGCAAGTCTGTATGCTCTGCGAGTAGCCAGTGCTGCTCAAGAGTCTTCATCTTTGGGTAAGACAATTTATCTTACTTAAATACTCAAAATAGGCGCATTAAATTTATCAAAAAGCTTAGAGCTTGGAGCTTATGGCTTATAGCTGGGGCGAAGCCTTTTTATGAATAAATTGTTGTCATTTTATTATTTTGAGTAATTCAGATAACATAAGTGAAAATTCAATAAAGTACTAGATAGCTCCCATAATTTCCAACAATCTATACAAGATCGACTCTTTACTTTGGTTTCTGGAATTATTATTAAAAATTGTGTAAATTAATGACCGATCAAAATTCATTTTTGACTTTTAACAACTCATCTAATCCATTCCAAACAGTTGTTCAAGCTGTAAAAAAGCCCAAAAAGCTTCCTCCGGCATCCTCATCCTCTCCGCCCCCCAAGCCACCGATTAAAAAATCTCCCAAATTTAGTTTAAGAGGCAAAGTGGTGTTATCAGCGATCGCCCTTAGTGTAATTCCTGTGGCGGTATTAGGAGCAATTGCTTACAAAGTTACAGAAAGTCATGTCACTCGTCAGATTAGTCAGACACAGTTAGAGCGTACTCATCATCTGGCTGAGATGTTTGAGGAATATATTAAAAGCCGTGTTAATGAAGCAGAAACATTAGCGGAAAGTCCGATATTTAGTAATCCCAATGTCATGGAAGTGGTTACTGTTAACCAAAAAAAGTCAGCCTTAAACGCTTTTCAAGACCAGACAGGTTTTTATGACAGCATTGTCTATTTAGATCTTCAAGGAAATCCCAGATTTCAGAGTCAATCTGAACGACCCCTGCGCCAAAACTATAGCAGTCAGCAATATTTCCAAACAGCGATTGCCAGCAAACACACGACAATGAACGAAGTGGGTATATCCCCATACACGGGAGAATTAAGAATGGAGTTTGCTGTTCCTGTCAAAAATGCTTGGACGGGTCAAGTAATGGGCGTAATACGCTTTAGAATACCTAGCGATCGGATTACCCCTATATTCAGTAAGTACGTTACCAAAGATGAAGATTGGCATCTAATCAATACGAAAAAGACATTTTTTGCCAGTGCCATCGAAAATCTGGTTAATCAACCTCTGGGCAACTACTATCCCCAACTGCGAGCTGCCCATGAAGCCAAACAAATGATTACTGTTAAGGCGAATAGTCCTGAGGTTTCCAATCAGGAACAGTTAGTTAATTATGTACCTGTCGAAGTTGGTGCCATCAACCCTGAATTGAATTTAGGGACAGCGATCTCCTTAGATTCAGAGATTGCTTTTGCACCTTTAAAACCGCTGCGATGGATTTTTGGAATCGGTACTATCGGTACGGTTTTACTGGTCGGTTCAATCGCTGGCTTTTTGGCTAATCGTATAATTCAACCTTTATCCAAACTTACTTCGGCTGTAAGTCTGCTGAGTCAGGGACAACTTGACACCAGAATCAAACTAGATAGCCAAGATGAACTAGCTTTGTTGGGGGAGCAGATTAATGAAATGGCAGAGCAGCTAGACATCACCATGCAGCGTCAAAAAACTATCGCCAGAACCGCTGAACTTATGGCTAAGATGTCTCAAGCACGTACCACGAGAGAATTACAACTACCATTTAGTCTATTTTTGGCAGAAGTTCGTCGCCTGATTAAAGCTGACCGGGTTATTTTTTATCAGTTCGATCAACATTGGACGGGAAGAGTAATTGCTGAATCTGTAGCCCGAGAATTTCCTCGTACTTTGGGTGTACAGTTTGACGATCCCTGTTTTGCACAAGAATATGTCAGAAAATATCAGCGCGGTAGAATTCGAGCCGTAGCAGATATTCATCAGGCTAGTTTAACTGAATGTCATCTACAAATGCTAGAACCATATGCTGTTAAAGCTAGCTTAGTACTCCCAGTAATTCTAGATGGACAACCAACTCGTGAATCGGAAAGACTAATTGGTTTATTGATTGCCCATCAATGTTTTGATACTAGAGTTTGGGAGCAATCAGATATCGATTATTTTCAGCAAATAGCCTATCAATTGGCAATGGTATTGAGAGGTTATTTTGACCATCAAGTAGAGTATTCTCAAAAAGCTGACATCGAGAAGGATATTACTCAAGTATTGAGTTGTTTGGATGAGATGGCTCAGGGAGATCTGACTGTCAATCTATCGAGTGAAGATTTTCTGGCCATTGATGTTACTCAATGTTTTGCAACTATTCTCAATAATATACGTCAAACTATTGCCCAAATTAAAGTTCCTAGCAAGCAAATCAACAGTGAATTGGGAATGAATCAAAAAGATTTAGCTGATTTAAAAGATCAATTAGGATACCAAGCTAACCAACTGGTCTTGATTTTTGCTTTTATGGACCAAATCGTCAACTCGATACAAGAAGTTTCGTCTCAGGTAAAATTAACTTCCGAGACAGTGAACTCTGTCGTAACAGATATTGAATTAGAAAAAGGAAATTTTCATCAGGCAAGCAACTATGTGTACTACCTGGGAAATACTTTGCGGGACAATAGTGACAAGATTAAGAACCTCAGTAGTGCCTCTCAGAAAATGACTCGAGTGATTGCTGCTATTAGAAAGATTAATTTACGAGCTAGTCTCTTAGCGAGTAAATTAAGTAAACGGATTCCCAAAATAGATGAATCTGCATTTGGGCTGCAACGAGAAATCGAATCCATTCAAGAGTCGATTGCCGCTACAAAAGAATTAGAAAATGTAATTCTTGGTATTGATAACGAAATTTCTGAAGTTTTACGTAATTATGAAGCCAGTGAAAATCGGTTGGAGCAGGAAAACCATCTCATAGTTCAGGCCAATAACAATTTGCACCAAATTGCTAAAACCACCAGAAAAGCTCAACAGCAGCTCCTCTCTTTGGTTAACAGTACTAGTGGTCAGGTGCAAATTACTAAGCAAATCAATATCTACAAAGAGGAGCTTGACAAAACTGTCAGTCATCTTCATCGTTTAAGCGATCGCACTGTCACATCATTAGAACAAACTAGAATCAAGGCTAGAGACTTGGAAAACGTTGTTGACTTTTTTAAGTTGAATGATCGAGAGACGAAGGATTCGTGACTAAAAGTAATCATTCACTCCCCCCGAAAAAAGCGATGATTATTAAGAAAACTAAATTCAGCTCGCTCAACTTTATTAATCTTTATCAAATTTGTTTTTATTAGTTAGTCTTAAGGTTAGTATTGACTTTTATGTTGATTTTTTTGTCAACCAATGAGAAAATATGATAGATATCATCAGCACAACATTATCATGGCAATTAGTTTCCAGATCGTTAATATCAGCTTAACTATCGGTCAAACTATGAGTTAAACAGACTGAATTCCAAGTCTAAAATCTTAACCAACAAATGGCTTCGCCGTAGCTATCGGCTAAAAGCCGTTTACCTAGGTAAACTTTAAAGCTAACAGCTAATAGCTCATAGCTTTTTGATAACTTCTCAGCAATTTTTCCCAACTATTTTTCACTCTATTGATTGAGGCATTCATGGCAACTCGCGTAAATACTTCTAGCAATTCCGATAAAGATAAAGCCCTAAATTTAGTTTTAAAACAGATTGAGCGCAACTTTGGTAAAGGTGCAATTATGCGCCTTGGAGATGCTGCCCAAATGAAAGTAGAAACAATTCCCAGTGGTGCATTAACTCTGGATGTCGCTTTGGGAGGAGGGTTGCCCAAAGGTAGAATTATTGAGATCTACGGTCCAGAAAGTTCTGGTAAAACTACTCTTGCTCTACACGCGATCGCCGAAACCCAGAAAACAGGAGGAGTAGCTGCTTTTGTCGATGCCGAACATGCCTTAGATCCCACCTATTCAGCAGCTTTAGGAGTAGACATTGAGAACCTGTTAGTAGCCCAGCCGGACAACGGGGAATCAGGGTTAGAAATTGTCGATCAGCTAGTGCGATCGGCAGCAGTAGAATTGGTGGTAGTAGACTCGGTAGCCGCATTAACTCCCCGTGCCGAGATTGAGGGGGAAATGGGAGATAATCAAGTAGGATTACAAGCCCGCCTCATGAGTAAAGCTCTGAGAAAGATTGCCGGTAACATTGGAAAATCTGGGGCGACAGTAATTTTTCTCAATCAGCTACGACAAAAAATTGGTATTAGCTATGGGAATCCGGAAGTAACTACTGGTGGAAATGCACTCAAATTCTATAGCTCAGTCCGCTTAGATATCCGTCGTATACAGACCTTAAAAAAAGGAAATGAAGGTATGTATGGTATTCGAGCTAAAGTCAAAGTGGCCAAAAACAAAGTGGCACCTCCTTTCCGTATTGCCGAATTTGATATTATTTTTGGTCAAGGAATCTCTAACATAGGCTGTCTACTAGATTTAGCAGAGGATGCAGATATAGTTGTCCGCAAGGGTGCCTGGTATAGCTATAAGGGCGATAATATTGGTCAGGGTCGAGACAATACAATTAACTATCTACTAGAAAACCCAGAGATGGCGGCAGAAGTCGAAAAACTTGTCAAAGAAAAGCTTAACGAAGATGCTACCGTATCAGCCAACTCTGTATCTCCTGAAGCACTAGATACAGATACAGATATCGAAGAATAAATAATCTTAAATAATTTTAATTGAACTGATTTTAATAACCCTCTCATTTGTATCCTTTGATAGTGAGAGGATATTTTTATGGTGATTAAATATAATAATTACCTTTAATAAGATGAAGAATAATTATCAACTTAAGCTTGGCTAGAAATCTAGTCAGGTTTTTTTGATGATGATTAGATTTTTAAAAAGAGCGATCGCCATTTGACAAGCGATCGCATAATAACCGTAGTTTGACCAAGCCCTTCGGGCTGAAGTAATGAGTAATGAGTAAGCAGAGGAGGTCTTTTATCTGCCAAGATAACGATATGCCATATTCATCGCATCAGTTAAATCGACATCACCATCACCATCGGAGTCTAAAAAACTATTAACAACTGGATTATTATCCCGCAAGTTACCTTGTTTATTACCAGTTTTAAGCAGATTTAGGACTAAAGGGACTAAAATAGGTAGGATAGCTTGGATTGTTTGTGTATTTAAACCAGTACGACGATTAATCTGTTGCATCATCTCTCGTATCTGAGAATTACTAAATAAAGCTGATAAAATTTGCGAGTTAGCCCGAGTACCACCAAATTGATTAACTAGTTGATTAACTTGGGCAGTACCACCCTGAGCACGCTGTTGTTGTAATGCAGACTTGGTATAATTGCCAACTATGGACATTGCCGACTGTACCGCATCAGGATTAGCTTGATAGCTTCCGCTCACCTGTTGTACAGTATCAAGTATGTTGCCGAGTTGATTAGAACTAGCCTCTCTCTCAGGGTTATCGATCGCACTCAGAATTTGATTGAAAATACTCATAGTTATTGTCCGGCAATTTTTTCTTCTTGTTTGAATAAATTATCGGCTAAATCAGAAATAGAAATAAAGGACTTACATTTCTATTCATAAAATCAATGAAAACTTAATTAACTTTTTGATAAGCTTGTTCGATTAAACAACGAATAGAATTATTTTTATCTCTCTTACAGATATTAAGAAGGAAATTAATTAACCAAAAATTATTGCCGAATATTGGATTTTTGAAATCTAGTATTAATCAAAAAAATGAGGCAAATCTATAATTAAGACTTACCTCAAAGTTTGAGTTACTTACATTTAAATTTTTGCTTGCACCATGTTTAAGCAGATAAGCAATAAGTAAGGGAGAATGGACTACATCATGCCCATGCCACCCATGCCACCCATGCCGCCCATACCGCCCATGCCACCCATGCCGCCCATGCCACCAGGCATACCACCAGGTGCAGCAGCTTCGGGTTCGGGTTTCTCTACTACTAAGGCTTCGGTAGTTAAAACCATGCCAGCAATTGATGCAGCATTCTGTACAGCAGAGCGAACTACTTTAGCAGGGTCAATAATACCTGCTGCAATCATGTCGCCAAATTCATCAGTTAAAGCATTGTAACCAACGTTGAATTCAGTGTCTCTGACTTTTTCAACAATTACAGAACCTTCAACTCCAGCATTATTAGCTAGTTGACATAAAGGTGCTTCTAAAGCTTTAGCAAAGATATCGGCTGCTACTTGTTCTTCATCTGAAAGCTGAGTTCTAAAATCAGCTAAATTTTTGGCAAGATGGATCAAAGTTGTACCGCCACCTGGAACAATACCTTCGTCTACTGCTGCTTTAGTGGCATTAAGAGCGTCTTCAATACGTAATTTACGGTCTTTAAGTTCTGTCTCTGTGGCTGCTCCAACTTTGATTACAGCCACTCCACCTGCCAGTTTGGCAATTCGCTCTTGCAGTTTTTCGGAATCGTATTCAGAATCAGTTTCCGCTAACTGTTTACGTAACTGCTCAACTCGTTTAGCAATATCACCACTGTTGCCAGAACCAGAGACAATAGTAGTATTTTCTTTGTCAATGGTGATCTTTTCAGCCGAGCCCAACATATCTAAGTCTACACTATCCAAACTTAGACCTACTTCTTCAGAAATTACCTGACCACTAGTTAAAACTGCAATGTCTTGGAGCATCTGTTTGCGGCGATCGCCAAACCCTGGAGCCTTAATCGCAGCTGCATTAAGTACCCCTCTAGCTTTATTTACTACTAAGGTAGCAAGGGCTTCGCCTTCGAGATCTTCGGCAATAATTAATAAAGGTTTGCTGTCGCGAGCAACTTTCTCTAAAACTGGAACTAAATCAGCGATCGCACTAATTTTTTTATCCGTAATTAGGATTGCTGCGTTGTCAAATTCAACGATCTGTCTTTCCTGATCGGTAACAAAATAAGGAGAAATAAAACCGCGGTCAATCTGCATCCCCTCGACCACATCTAATTCTGTAGCCAAAGATTTGGATTCTTCTACGGTAATAACGCCATCTTTAGTAACTTTATTCATTGCTTCGGCAATCATATTACCGACTTCTTCGTCATTACCAGAAGATACTGTTGCAACTTGTGCGATCGCCTCACCTGCTACTGGCTGGGCTACAGTTTCTATTTCTTTAACCAAGAAAGCAGTAGCCTTATCTAACCCTTTCCTAAGAGCGACGGGATTAGCTCCTGCGGCTACATTTTTCAAGCCTTCTTTAATCAAAGCTTGGGCAATAACCGTAGCAGTGGTTGTACCATCACCAGCTGTATCTTTAGTTTTTGAGGCAACTTCCTGGATTAACTTCGCACCAGTATTTTCTAAAGGATCTTCTAAATCAACTTCTTTGGCGACGGTAATTCCATCATTGACAATTTGAGGCGCACCAAACTGCTTCTCTAACAAAACATTACGTCCCTTAGGACCAAGAGTAATTTTAACAGCATTAGCTAGAGCATTAACACCCTTTTCTAATGCGCGTCTTGACTCTTCATTAAACGAAACGATTTTCGCCATAGGATTATATTCTTAGTTCCGTTACTGTAGTTCAATTAGTAAATCTAGCACTCTTGATCAGCGAGTGCTAGACAACATTATCTAAATTTTTGATTTGGTTAGTCTTGTAGTGATTACCGAAATGCTTTGGCTAATTCTAAAACTTTGCTCTGGGAAATAGACTTTAAGTAATGATTAAAACTTTTTATTTAAATTTTTTTTAGATTATACTTTTAGTGTGTAGCCTAAAAAAAGCTTAAAATTAGGATCTATATATTTAAGTCAAATAAATTTGTCTTTCTTAAAATCAACAGTTTATATTTAGTATCAAGTGTAGTTTAATACAATAGCAACATACTGACAGTAACAAAAACAATACTCAAAAAAATCACGAAATAGCGCATAGAGTTGATTTGATGTTCTAATTGTTTAATTGATTGTTTGCTACCAGCAAAAAGAGTATTAATGTATCTCTGCTGCTCTAGATTTCGGTTGTCAATCTGCATCTCTATCTTCTGGGTATTGGGAATAGAGTCATGAAATTGACTATTAGCTGCTTTAATACCACTTTCTAGCTGGTTGCTTACCTGATACTGAAAATTTTCTAAGCCAGTACGAAAATCTTGCTTGAGATTATTTATTTGTAATTCCATTTCTTGATAGAGTTCTTGTCGTTCCGCTTCATTTCTTAATAAGATTTTTTTTTCCATTTTGATCATAGATTGAGTGTATTTATCCTCTAATTGAGATAAATTTTCAGCAGCTTGTTCCTTATCATAAATGAGACGAGAAAGCAGCTTTTCAAATAATCCTGGTCCTAATTGAAAATATCCTCGCTGAACAGCGCGAATAGTATCAACAATTTCTTTAGCTGAAGTATTCTTGAGTAAATAACCTCTAGCTCCAGCTTCTACGGCTGCATTAATATTCTCTTCATCATCATGACTACTAAGAATAATCACTTTGATATCTGGAAAACGCTCACTAAGAATTTTAGTTACGGTTAAGCCATCCATTTCAGGCATTTCTAAGTCAACGATCGCAATATCAACTTTTGTTTGATCCAAATGCTCAAAAGCTTCAAGACCATTTGTAGCTTTACCCACCAACTCAAAATCTGCTTCTGCTTCTAAAATCGCCTGTAATGCCTGTCTTGTAAAGTTTTGGTCGTCTACAATTAAGATGTCAATCATAAAAATCTCCTCTGGTCAGATAATCTCCTACGGTCAGATAATGCAATGTTTATTATTTGATATATATATAGTCCCTAAACGTTCCCAAGTAACCAAAATGTTGTTAAATAGTCTAAACGGCTTTTATTAAATATAAAGTTAAAAACAGTTTCTTGAAGAAGTTAAAGAGCAATTAATAATTTAGATTGATTGGATAGTTATTGAAGCATTAGAGAAAATGTCAAATATGTCGGTATATATGAACTAAAATACTGGTAACTGATATTCACCACTGATTAATTATCTACACAGTTATAATGTTCTTACGAAACTGACAAACTTCCAGTCAACGCTCTTCTCGCACGAAGTAGTTGCCGCACAATCATGCTGTATCAATATAGGTATTAACATTACTTGTTTTTTGAAATATATACACAAATTGATATCTTACAGGAGTTTTCGTAATTTGACTTCCGTACAGAACATTTATCGGAAGTATTTTTACTGAAAAAATATTATCAATATTTTGCTAGTTATCTATACTAATTTGATTTCATTTCGTAATAAAAACTAGGAATAAAAACAACGAGCTGCTTTTAGATTTTTTAATTATCAGAAAAAGAGATTTTATTATGAGAAAGTAAACTTGATGAAGCGATAACTTTAATTTCAGAAAGAATATTGAGATATTGATGCTTGCGTTGGGTCAATCTTCATAAATAGTTAGCTATTCAGGCTATTGGGGCCAAAATATGCTGAAATTCGTCTAGATCTTGTTCGTCAAGATATTTGACCATAGTAGCGATCGCGCGGAGCGGACTGGCAAAGCCAATCGCGGTATTGTCAAAACATAGGTGATATCACCTCAAACTACTCCTCATGGGAATCGAAAAGGGTTAAGCTACGGTCAATTGTCAGTCCTATTTCTAAGTTATGTTGTGAGCCAGTCGGATCATCGATTGTGTGCAGTAGAAACTTGGGTAGAAAAACATCGCCAAACCTTAGAAATGGCAACAGAATGGAAGATCGGGGTCAAAGATGCCACTGACGACACATTAGCAGACTTATTAACTAAGATCGGCTCATCTCAACCACAGGAACGAGAAAACATTGCACTTCAATTAGGATAAAAAACCATTCGTGCTTATGAATTACCAACAGATAAAGCCAGATTTGCTGATCTACCTGCGAAATATCCGATCAAAGATTTTAATAACCATGATATTAGTTTGCCCAACACTATCTAATGGCTGATGAATTTAAGCTTAGTTAATGGTCAGATTAAGAAGGTGATGAAAAAATCTATCATCTTTTTGTCCAACTTATTAAAAAAATGAACATAGAAAATATTACGCAGCAAGGCGAAAAGCTCGTGAATCAAGTCGCTGGCACAGTAGAAAAAACAGGACAGAAAATTGCTAATCAAGTTTCTAATATTACTGATGGCAAACCAGAAGAAGTAACTAAAGAAGTGATTCAAGCGGCCGTAGATCAAGCTTTAGACGTGATGCAAATTGCTGGAGATAGGGTAAGAGAAAAGAATATTAATGGTGAAAGAGTAACTTTGGAAATTGATGTAGAAGTAGTAAGCGTAGCTCGTCTGAAGATAACCACCAATGTACCAGGGAAAGACGAAGATTAAACATTTTGATAGTTGATGTGAAACTGTTTTTAATTTACTGACTCTATCGGAAACCTCAAAAGAGTACTGCGACCATAAGTTATGCTTTGGTCGTTGGTGAATTTTGAGCCAGGGTTTATCGATCTTGGTTTTTAATATACTCTTTTACCTTTTCTAGTGGTGCGCCACCACAAGAATTAACAGCATACCCAATCGACCAAAACACAAGTTTGTAGTAATACTTAGCTAAATAGTCTCCAAACTCTTTTGTGATCAATCTACTCGAAACAGTCTTGAGATTATTGATTAGTTTAGCTGGTGCAACTTTTGGGTTCACGTCCAATCATGCGTGGGCGTGGTCTAACTCTGAATTAAATTCTAAACACTCGCATTCCCATTTTTCACAAGTGCTTTCAATAATTTCTTTTAATCGAATATGAATTTGGTCGTTAATCACTTTACGTCGATATTTTGTCACTAGGACTAAGTGTAATTTGATGCTGTAGATAGAGCTACTAGAAAACTTGCCCTAAAGGATACCGTGACCCATTAGGGGGAAAGTTCCCCCAGAGATAAATATAGTTTTGAAGGATAAATTATCAACAAGATACTTCAGAATTAAGCATTACTAATCCACATCAAGCGTATAATAATCATTGTTAACTAACTAGGTTGGCGATCGCCAATAATATCAAGTTCGGTTGAATACTTAAATTAAGAATGAGGTCAAGTAATAAGCTCCTGAAGGACGCTTTGCGCCCCAAAATAAAGATGAGAAACCAAATTGGTAGACCAAGTATCATGATACGTGGAAATGTTTTCATCACAAAAAAGCCGAAGTTACAATGGTGCAACGAACGCCCGAGAATAAGCTTGGTTAGAGGAAAGTGGACAAATAAATTGGTGAAAGGAGAAAAAACCTTATCCCGTTGGAGAGAATGACAAGAGAAAACCATTCCTCATCGAAAACATTTCCCTATCAAGAGTGAGGGCAAAAAATGAAGCCAATTGGTCGAAGCCAAAAATCCCAGAAAAAAAGTAGCAAAAGACAGGAGCCAGAAATAAAAGTCATCAATCCGCACTCGGCGGGAATTGATATTGGCTCAAGAGAGCATTGGGTTTGTGTACCTATAGCAGCAACAGAATCTAATGTTCGTTGTTTTGGGTGTAGTACACCAGATTTACTAGCTCTGGCAAATTGGTTAAGTGAATGCGGTGTGACGAGTATTGCCCTCGAATCGACGGGAGTAGAATGGATACCTTTATTTAACATCTTAAGTCAGCATAACTTCCAAGTCTGTTTAGTCAATGCTCACAATGTAAAAACAGTACCAGGAAGAAAAAGCGATGTCCAAGATTGTCAATGGTTACAACAACTGCATAGTTATGGCTTACTTGCACCTTCCTTTATCCCCGAAGGAGAAATAACTGTACTGAGAAGCTATTTAAGACAACGAGAAAATTTGATTCAAGCTAGTTCGACTCATGTGCAAAGAATGCAAAAAGCTTTAACACAGATGAATTTGCAGTTGCATAAAGTCATTAGCGATCTTACAGGGGTGACAGGATTAAATATTCTGAGGGCCATTATTGCTGGGGAAAGAAATCCACAAACCTTAGCCAAATTAGCACACCGAAGAATTAAAAGTAGTCCACAACAAATTAGAGATGCCCTAACGGGTAATTATCGTCCAGAAATGGTTTTTATTTTGCATCAAGAATTATCTTGTTATCAATTTTATCAACAACAAATCGGATTATTAGAGGAACAAATCGAACAATGTCTCAGTAAATTGCCCTCCCAAACAAAAGAGACTCCGCCCCTAAATAGCCAGAAAAAGTGTCGTCGCTCAATCAAATCAGGGTTCGACTTACATTCTCATCTCTATCGTATTGCGGGAGTAGATTTTACCAGCATTGATGGTTTAAGTGTAGTCACAGTGCAAACCATCCTCAGTGAAGTAGGATTAGACCCGACTAAATTTAAGAGTGCTAAACATTTCAGCTCTTGGCTCGGATTATGTCCTGGTTGTCGGATTACAGGGGGCAAAGTTAAAAGTTCTCAGACTCGTCGAGTTAACAATCGAGCTGCAACAGCTTTTCGATTGGCAGCTCAAGCTGTTAGTCGTTCTCATTCAGCTTTGGGCGCATTTTATCGACGCATTCGCTCCCGTGCTGGCGCACCCAAGGCCATTACTGCTACAGCACACAAAATTGCTCGTCTATTCTATACTCTCTGGACAAAAAAAGAATCTTATCTCGATCGTGGAGCTGATTACTATGAACAAAAATATCAAGAAAGACTCATCAAAAATCTCAAGCAAAGAGCAAAATCCCTTGGTTTAGAAGTAGTTGAGGCATCTTCTACTTGATTTTAGTTTCTGGAGAGTAATAAGTAACAAGTAATAAGTTTTTCAGGTCTGCAATAAGCCTGTTTATTTCAATTAATTGTCCGTACTTGATATAACCCCAATAACGGCAATAATATAGATTAAAATTCTCGCTCAAATTCAAGAGGTGAGTCTCTTGCAAATTCGTGAAGATGACCTGACAGGTAAAAAAATTGCTGACTTTCTGAGAGAACATCTCGAAAATATGAATGAGATTACACCACCTGAAAGTGTTCATGCTCTTGATATAGAGGCATTGCGATCGCCCGATATTACTTTTTGGACGGCTTGGGACAGAGATAACTTACTTGGATGTGGGGCATTGAAAGAACTAGATTCTAAAAATGGTGAAGTCAAATCAATGCGTACTGCGAAGATTCATCGTCGTAAAGGTATCGCCTCAAAGATTTTGTCACACATTATCCAAGAAGCTAGACGACGAAGATACGATTGTCTCTATTTGGAGACAGGGGTTTTTCCCGAGTTTGCGCCGGCACGAACTTTGTATGCTAGTTATGGCTTTGAGTACCGAAGCTCATTTGCTGAATACATTGACGACCCCAATAGCGTGTTTATGATGAAAAAAATCTAGGATTTATATTATCTAAATTATCTAAATTGAAATGGAGTCCAGAAATAAGGCGATCGCCTTACTCCGTTTTCCCCAAAATTGACTACCATGACTGATAAGGTAATTGATCAACGATTGGGGATTTTAGATCATGATTGTGGTAATGAAAGTTGGTTCTCCAGAGCCAGAAATTCAGAGAATAGAATCGGAATTAAAAGAGTGGAGACTAACACCAGAGAAAATTATCGGTAAACACAAGGTTGTCATCGGTCTAGTTGGTGATACAGCGTCGCTAGATCCTTTACAAATCAAAGAAATTAGCCCTTGGATTGAAAGTGTATTACGGGTAGAAAAACCCTACAAACGTGCTAGCTTAGAGTTCCGTAACGGCGAACATAGCAACGTAATCGTGTCTACTCCCAATGGAGATGTTACCTTTGGACAAAATCATCCTATAGTAGTAATCGCTGGACCTTGTTCCGTGGAGAATGAGGCGATGATTATTGATACAGCTAAGGCTGTTAAAGCTGCGGGAGCTAGTTTCTTGAGAGGTGGAGCTTATAAACCTCGTACTTCTCCCTATTCCTTTCAAGGTCATGGGGAAAGTGCTTTAGAACTATTAGCGGCTGCCAGAGATGCCAGTGGTTTGGGAATTATTACTGAAGTAATGGATACTGCTGATGTCGATAAAGTTGCTGAGGTAGCTGATATTCTCCAGGTGGGGGCGAGAAATATGCAGAATTTCCCTCTACTGAAAAAAGTTGGCGCTCAAGATAAACCTGTCTTTTTGAAGCGTGGTATGTCGGCAACTATTGACGAGTGGTTAATGGCAGCAGAGTATGTTTTAGCTGCGGGTAACTCTAATGTAATTTTATGTGAACGTGGGATTCGGACCTTTGACCGTAAATATGCTCGCAATACCTTGGATTTGGCAGTACTGCCCGTATTACGTTCTCTGACTCATTTGCCGATCGCCATCGATCCCAGCCATGGAACTGGTATCGCGCAATATGTTCCACCAATGGCTAAAGCTGCGATCGCCGCAGGAACTGATGCTTTAATGATCGAAGTCCATCCCAACCCTGCCAAAGCTCTTTCCGATGGACCTCAATCTCTAACTTTTGAAAGTTTTGAACATTTAATGAGAGAATTGAGTGTAGTGGGTCAAGCCGTCAATCGTTGGTCGAAATCTCCCGTACCTGTCAATTAGCTCTAAGCTTTAAGCTCTAAGCTAGGCAACAGGAAGTGCGATACTGCTTGCTCTCTAAAGGGATAAAGGCTTCGAGCCACATCTAGCCTTAAACTTACTCTAACTAGACAGAGGAACTGCCCGCATCTAGCATAAAGCTACTATGCAAGTAGCTGATTAACAGGCTTAGAGCATAAAGCTTTTTTGGTAAATACTATGAAGGAAACAAAATCAACTGAATCTATTCCCAACTCCGATTCTACAACCGAAGCTCAAGAAGATAACGTAACTCCTCTCAAGTGTTTTGGCTCTTCTATTGTTGCTGGCGGACTTGCTTATGTCGTTTATTTATTGTTCAATTCAATTGTGCAAACTTATGCTACCAAAACAATTACTGGAACAAATCCCCTCGTAATTAACATCACTGCTGCGGTCAGAACTCTAGTAATGGGAACGATGGCATTGGCAACTGGGGTCTTTGGGCTAGTTGCTGTTGGTTTATTTTTGTTGGGTATTCAACTGACAATACAGAGTATCAAAAAAGCTTAATGAACCTCCCCGCCTAATCCAATGGCAATGAAGTTGAGACTTTAACCTCATTGAGAACAATACTAGTTCTAATCTTATCTACCCCTGGAATTGGGCTAATTTTCTCGCGGAGTAATTTTTCTAAGTGTTGGCGATCGACCACTACAAACTTCAAAAGATAATCAAATTCTCCTACTAAATGATGACATTCCAAAACCTCAGGTAGTCCTTGTACGCGATCGCAGAAATGGCTTATGCACTCAGGCTGATGGTGAGCGAGGCTAACTTGAGCAAAACAGAGTAGGTCTAACCCCAGAGCCTGCCGATTGATCAGCGTAACATAGCCGTCTATGACCCCTTTTTGTTCTAGCTTTCTCAATCGTTTTTGCAGTCCAGGTGCAGAAAGATTGACCTGCCGAGCTAACTCGGCGCTACTAATGCGACTGTTCTCTTGTAGCAGGCGCAAGACTTGGCGATCCATTTTGTCCAACTGTTGAAATTGCTCTGTTGTATTTAGACTTGGTTTCACTAGAGAAAAAAGTTTGACTATTCTAGTTAAATATTAATACCAAATACAAGCATTTAGTTAATGATCTATACTAAAAGAAGAATAAGAATTAACTTCTTATTCTCATTTAACTCTTTTGGGTTCATAATCAAAACTAAATTTATTTTGACCAAAAGAACCAACAAATATCTAGCTAACCTGAGATTGTTATGTTTTGGTTAGCTTGTTAATCAATTCTGCCAGTAGTCGGATTACTCAATAGAGGCAAAAAAATCGCTAGATTAGCCGATGTCTGCATTGGGTCATTTCTGAATGCAAAATATCGGCAACAGTCCAACGGCTGGTAAAGCTTCTCTCAAGGAGGAATTCACATGGACAAATTTTGTCCGATTAAAGGATTCGATCATCTCGAATTCTATGTTGGCAATGCCAAGCAGGCAGCACATTTTTACGGTCATAGTTTTGGATTTGCCAATACTGCCTACCGAGGTCTGTCAAAGGGATATCGGAAAACAGCATCCTATGTCATGGAACAGAGGAATATTCGTTTAGTGCTGAGTACGGGGTTAAGTCCCGACTATCCAATTTCTCAAAGCGTACTCGAACATGGCGATGCTATAGCTGTAATTGCTCTGGAAGTTCCTGATGCTGTTCATGCTTATCGTGAGACAACTAAACGAGGTGCGAGGGGAGCGATTCCACCGACGGAAGAGCAAGATGAGCAGGGAATATTTCGCTATTCTGCTATCCATGGTTATGGGGAAATTTTAATAAAATTTGTGGAAAGAAATAACTATCGAGGGGTTTTTGCACCTGGCTTTCAGTCACGAGAAAAAGCTAACACCAAGGGAGTTGGTTTAACCCAGATCGATCATGTGGTAGGCAATGTAGAATTGGGCGCGATGGACAAGTGGGTGCAATTTTTCGCTGAGACGATGGGCTTCGAGATGTTAGTCCATTTTGACGATCGCACGATTGCCACAGAATATTCAGCTTTGATGTCTAAAGTAATGCAAGATCCTACAGGGAAAATCAAGTTACCAATCAACGAGCCAGCCCCAGGTAAGGGTCAGTCGCAAATCCAAGAATATCTAAACTATAACTATGGCCCTGGAATTCAACACGTAGCCTTGGCGACTGATGACATTATTCATACAGTTTCCCGGTTAAAAGCTTCCGGTGTGGAGTTTCTTGATGTCCCTCAAACTTATTATGATCTGCTAGAGGAACGGATAGGAAAAATTGCGGAACCGATCGCCAAGCTAGCAGAATTAGGAATTTTGGTAGATCGCGATAACGCTCCGCGTAACGGCAAAGCCGATCGCGATGGCTACTTACTACAGATTTTTACCCAACCGGTAGAAGACCGACCAACACTCTTCTTTGAAGTAATTCAAAGACGCGGTTCTCAGGGATTTGGGGAAGGCAACTTTAAAGCTTTGTTCGAGGCGATTGAGCGCGAACAAGCACGACGAGGCAATCTGTAGGGCGAGGTAGAATATCATGACTTATTACTATAAGCTGGGCAAAATTCCCCACAAGCGCCACACTCAATTTCGTCAACCTGATGGTTCTTTATATCATGAGGAACTAATGGGAACTATGGGTTTTTCAGGTATTCAATCTCTGCTCTACCATTTGCATCCACCGACTCAAGTTCAAAGAATTAGAGGAGAGAAACCAGAACCAATCATCTATGAAGAATCTGCACCTTTGCGTCACCGTCATCTGCGAACCCAAACTTTAACTTCAGGAGGAGATGCGATCGCTAGCCGTGTTCTCTTAATGAGTAACGCTGATATCTCTATCTCTGTTGCTCGACCCAAAGAGCCGATGGAATATTGGTATCGTTTTGCTCATGGAGATGAAATCATTTTCATTCACGATGGTAGAGGTATTTTAGAAACTCAGTTCGGCACGATCCACTATCGACCGGGAGATTATTTAGCGATTCCCACTGGTGTTCTCTGGCGTATTCTCCCAGAGCCTGATGTGGAACAGCGAATGTTAATAGTTGAAGCATGGGGACATATCGAGCCACCTCAACGCTATCTCAATCAGTACGGGCAATTCTTGGAAACTGCTCCTTACTGCGAGCGAGATCTTCGTCCACCTGAAGAATTAATTACCCACGATCGAGAGGGAGAATTTGAGGTGCGGGTTAAAGCTAGAGGTTGCATAACCCATTACCTTTACGGACATCATCCTTTAGATGCGATCGGCTGGGATGGACATCTCTGGCCCTATGCTTTCAATATTGTAGATTTTGAACCGATAACTGGTCGAGTTCACCAGCCTCCACCAGTGCATCAAACTTTTGCCGGACCTGGCTTTGTTCTTTGTTCTTTCGTCCCGCGTCTATTTGACTATCATCCCTTGGCGATTCCCGCTCCCTATAACCATTCCAATGTCGATTCCGATGAGGTAATTTACTACGTTGAGGGGAATTTTATGTCTCGCAAAAGTATCGAGCGAGGGTCAATTACCCTACATCCTAGCGGCATTCCTCACGGTCCCCATCCAGGCAAGTACCAAGGCTCGATTGGCAAAGATAGAACCAACGAACTGGCAGTGATGATCGATACCTTTCGACCATTAAAGCTGACAGATCAAGCTCTGCTCTTAGAAGACCAAAATTATCTTTATAGCTGGACTAATTTAAGTTCGGGAGTAATCTTATGATAACCACTTCAACTTCAAAAACTTCAAACGGTCTAACTATTTCTAAACGCATACAAGAACGTTTGGTGATAGGAGAACTAACCCCAAAGCAGGTAGAGGACTTTCAAGACTTTCTAAGCCAGGTTGATCGCCGTTTATTGTACCATCCCATCATTACAAATAACGCCTATACTCGATGGTTCAGTCAAGGTAAGGCAACTGACGCAGAACTAAAACACTTTATTCGACAATTTTCTGTCTTTTCTAATCAGTTTTTGGTGGCAGCTTTGATGAAAACTATTAACTCCCCGACTCTTCGACAGTCCCGCTCTAGTCGAGAAATTTTACTCAACGAACTGGGAGTAATTTACCGCAATCCCCAACAAAAGATTGGCAGTATCCCAGCATTAACTGAGTCTGAAAAAGACCGTCAAGGAGATCCCGAATTAGTTAACACAGAAGGAACTGTAGACGGTGGTATCTGTCGTTTTCGCGCTGCTCATTTTGAATGGTTATTAGGAGTTGCTGAAGGTTTAGGATTCAGTTTTACCGATCTTGGTAAACGCAAACATGGCAGACCGACAACTTTGCATTTTTGTGATGAATTAATTCGTCTTTACGGCAACGACGATCCTCAAATTGCGGAAGGGGCTAGTTTTGCCGTGGAAAACTGGGCTGCTGCTGGCTTCTGGCAGGAACTAGAAGATGGCTTATCATACATTAAACAAACTAGACACCCACACCTGCGCTTGGCATTCTTTACTTGGCATAATCGAGTCGAGGCACAGCACGCAGGACATACTTTAGAGGAACTAGAGGCAGTCTACTTTAGCTCGCAATTTAACCGCGCTAAATTCTTCCAAGGAGGTCGCGAAATTCTTAAAGCGATCGCCGTTTTTTGGGATGGATTGAATAGCGATCGCCTCAATCATATATATCGCTAAAGGGTTCACAATGTCTTATGAGGTAACAGATGATACTAATCATCAAACATAAATATAATATGGTTAATTTTTGTAACAAATAGATACATAATTGCTAAGATGTGATCTGACCCCAAAACTACTACTTTCTAAATAGTAAATTTAATTGCGGTTAGTAACCTTGATTTAAAATCCCAATAATTAAGCTAATGGTAAATTCAATCAAAAAAATTAGTACAACAGAAGAGTTAGATGTTTCCTGTTGGGTTAAAACTCGTAACTCTCTCGCTTCAAAATCGATTTTTCTACTCTGGACTGGTTCTGTTTACGCTCTAATCCCCAATGAAAAGAAAAAACACCTATTTAAAATTGTGGGGATGAGTGTCAGTCGCTGTTTACCAAATGAAGATCATAGTTGGGATTTTACTTCGAGAGAATTAACCTACTATCTAGATCCTAAGACAGAGCAAGTAATTCATAAGTGGGATAACCCTTGGACAGCAGAAACTATACCTGTAGTTCATGTTGCTAATAATCCCGTTCAAGGACTGTTTAAAGGTGATTTTCCAGCTCAGGTCAATGGTGACACTACGACCTTTGTCTTCGATCTATTTACAAATTATCCCAATCCCTTAGCGGGAGATGCCAGATTTATAGAGTATAGTCCTCAGCCTACATATCAAGCGACCGAATTATTTAAGCTCACTGTACCCACTTCTGAACTTCACGATCGCAAGATTCCCGAAGTATCTCAAGTAATTTTAAGTTGGGATCGTATTGGTCCTTGGCTACCTTGGATGAAAATGGGCGATCGACCTGGGCAACTAATTTATAGTGCTCAAGGTTTGAAACTAAATAGTTTTAATGAGCTACCTGAGTGGCTGAAAGCAGAAATTAACAATCGTATTCCCCTCTATAAAGAAGCTCCTGAAAAAATTTTAGAAACAGAGAATATAACTTCTTGGAAATATTTCAAACAACATTTTTCTGATTATTTAACTGGAGCCAGGTTCCCTTTGCCAACTGCATAAATAAAGGGCTTCGCCCTAGCTTTTAGCTTTTAGCTCTAATCAAATAGAGTCTTAATTGGCTGAATATGTTCTTCTCGAATGATTGTTAAGTCAGGATAACGGTTTTTCGGTTCGCCTCGCACTTCCAGTTCTAATCCATGCCCCCTAACTCTCTGATAGCCTACAAGTAAAGCAAATTGGAGCAAAAGGAATGTGGCAATTTGCACATTTTGCCCTGATTCAGGTGGCACTTCTATTAACTCTCCATTAAATATTTCATACAGCTTATCCGTCCCATCGTCATAGGACAGATATTCAGTAAAGCTCTGAAATCGAGGTCTAACTTGGATCATGGTCTTAATTCTGATACGACCCTATTGAATCTAATTTCATTGTAAGTGCGAAAATAGCGATCGCAACTAATAAATCTCTACCATTTGCTTGCTTTCTCAAGGCGTGGTAGATTTCTCCATATTCACAGTTGATTACAATAAAAATATAATTTTAAACGCTTAGCTTAAAAGTTTATTTTGGATTTTCCAATCTAGTTTAAGATCGGAAAATATCTTGGAACTCGCTGGATTGCAATGAATCAAATCAATACCAACCAGATACAACCGTCTATTGGAGGTATCTACGAAGTCTGTATTGGTGTTACCGATCCGATACCAATGGTTCAATATTGGGAGCAATTTGGATATAGGATTGGTCAGGTAGGTGAATTACCAGCCTCCGTAACTAAGAATTTGTACGGAGTCAATTCATCATTGCGATCGCTGCGACTCTACCACCAAAATGCCGATCACGGTTTGATTCGCTTGATGGTTTGGGAGCATCCTTCTAGTGAAGGGTTGAAGCTAATGCCGATGAGGATGCCAGGGAACCGCTGGGCTACTACCTTAACTGCTGATGTTTTGAATATTCTCAATCATGCAGAAAAAGCTGAGCAGGATGGTTTACCGATAAAATACATCAATCCTCAATGGACTGTGATCTATCAAGCACAAAAAGGACTTCCTTTTATCGACCCTCTGGTGGGAGTGAGAGAAATGATGGTATTGCAACCCCTAACTCGGCAGGTTTTCTTCCAACGTTTCAATTATACTATTACCAATTACGGCAATATCAATCAGGCAGCAGCTTTCAAAACTAGCCAGTTTACCCATATGGGAATGGTTATTCAAGATGACAGCAAGGAAACTCTTCGGTTTTACGAAGAAGTCCTCGGATTACTTCGCACCCAAGACGATATAGAAAGTACCTATGAAGATGCTCCGGGTGGAAGACCGATTTTTGATCTACAACCTGGAGAACGCTTTTGGGTAACTTGTTTTGATGATCCTCGTTCATCCAAATCTGACTGGCAGCTAGCGCGATCGGGAAGATTGTATGTAATTCGATTTCCTGAAAAGATTAAGTTAGAAAGTTGTTTTGCTCAGTCAAGACCTGGATGTTTGGGGATGTCACTCTACACTTATCGAGTGCGGGGATTAAATGATTATTACAACCGTATTCAGGAAAGTTCAGCCGAACAAGTCACGGAAATCATCCGTAATGAGTTTGGTGAAGAGAGTTTTTCGTTTATTGCCCCTGATGGCTATTTTTGGACATTGATCTGCCAGTAAATTTGGGTTAAGCATTTGCTCCCATTACCAAGACTAATACCAAAGATATTTTTGAGTTACACGATCTCTAAGATTAAGCAGAAAAATGCTGGTTCTCAAGAAAACTAAAATAATTGCTACTATTGTTCGACAAGTACGTCTAGCAGTTGCTTTCGGATTATTCTGTCTGTTGCTTCTTAGTGGTTGTAACCCTAGGCAATTCAAAAGTCAAACAGCCCGGGGATCTCAATTAGTTTTAGCTACCCCCAGTGACCCTGCTACCTTTAACTTTGCGATGAATACCTCTGCTTATAGCATTTTTCCTTTCATCTATAAGGGATTAGTTAGGGAGAATGCGATCACTACTAAGTTAGAGCCAGCACTGGCTGAATCTTGGTCAATCTCCCCCGATCAACTGCAAATTACTGTTACTCTGCGTGAGGGACTCAAGTGGTCAGATGGCAAACCACTTACAGCTGATGATGTAATTTTCACCTATCAGGATGTTTATCTCAACGACAAAATTCCTACTGTATATAGAGATTTAGTGCGTATTGGCAACACTAGTGCTTTTCCCTCTGTGGAGAAACTTGATCGACACCGAGTTAAGTTCATTTTGCCCGAACCCTTTGCTCCTTTTTTGAGAACTGCCTGCACACTGGCAATTCTTCCTGCTCATAGGTTGCGCTCTGCCGTCGTGGCTAAGGATGCTAAGGGAAATCCCCAGTTTCTCTCAACTTGGTCAACTGACACAAATCCTCAAAAAATCATTGGGAATGGTCCTTATATTTTAGAAAGTTATACTCCCTCTCAGCGATTAGTTTTTCGACGTAATCCTTACTACTGGCGTTCTGATGCTCAAGGAAATCCTTTACCCTACATTGAACGTCTTATCGTACCTATTATTTCCTCTACCGACAACCAGTTACTCAGATTTCGCTCTGGAGATTTAGATAGTTTGGAGATCAACCCAGAGATGTTTAGCTTAGTGAAGCGCGAGGAAAAGCGGGGAAAATATATTATTTACAACGGTGGACCAGAGTTAGGCATTAAGTTCGTAGGTTTCAATCTGAATAAAGCTCGTAACGCTAAAGAAAAACCTTTAGTAGATCCAATTAAATCTCGCTGGTTCAACACCTTGGCTTTTAGGCAAGCAGTCGCCTATGCCATTGACCGTGAAAGCATGAAAAATAATATCTATCGAGGACTGGGAGAATTACAACATTCGCCAATTGCTGTCCAAAGTCCCTACTATCTTTCTCCAGAAGAGGGTTTGAAGGTTTACAATTACAATCCCCAGAAAGCCAAACAGCTACTTTTAGATTCTGGTTTCCAGTACAACTCTAAACAAGAGCTGTTGGATTGGGATGAGAATAAGGTGCAGTTTACGATCCTGGTAAAATCCGAAGAAAATTCTCGGATAGATGCAGCCGTCCAAATTCAGCAAGACTTGAGCAAAATTGGCATCAAAGCGGATTTACGGGTTTTAAACTTTAATGTGGTGCTCAAAAAGCTGCTCTTGAGTCGAGATTGGGAGTGTTATGTCGGTACGTTTGAGGCGGGAGTGGTTGAACCTCACCGGATATTTCCATTTTGGTACAGTGGAGGCTCTTTTCATCAATTCAATCAAGGTTCTCAATCAGGAGAAATTCCCCTCAAAGGTTGGGAAGTTTCCGACTGGGAACAAGAAATTGACTTTTTGTTTAATGCTGGAGTTAAGGAGTTAGATTTGAGCAAGCGTAAGGCAATTTATCACCAATTTCAACAAATTGTCGCTGAAGAGTTGCCTGTATTTTTTCTAGTTAATCCCCTATCATTTCAGGCAGTGCGCGATCGCGTTAAGAAGATCGAATTTTCTCCCTTAGGGGGAGCTTTTTGGAATCTCGATGAACTTAAAATTATAGAAAAAGGTTAGTGATTCTTGTATAGGACTTACGCAGTGAAACAAAAAATCAAGGTTTTAGGGAATAGGGAATAGGGAACAGGGAACGGGGAACAGTAGGTTATAGATGCTTAGTGCGTAAGTCCTGTTGTAGTCACTGGACGATTCAATTTCGGGCTTTTACTCATTACTCATTACTCATTACTTCAGCCCGAAGGGCTGGCAATTTTGGTATATCTTTTAATAACAGCTTCTAGTTTTCTATATCCTCAGTTTCATGTCGAAAAACGATAAAAGTGCCAACTCCTCCACTTCTTCAGGAGCAGAAAAAATCTTTGTGGTCGGGATTGGTGCATCCGCAGGGGGGCTACGCGCCCTCGAAGAATTCTTCGAGCATCTACCTATAGATAGTGGGGCTGCTTTTGTAGTAATTCAACATCTATCACCAGATTTTAAAAGTCTGATGAAAGAATTGCTAGAACGGCGCACTCGCATGGCAATCTATCGAGTAACTGAAGGAATGGAGTTAGAGCCAAATTCGATCTATTTGATTCCTCCTGGTAAAAATTTAATCTTAGAAGATCAAAAGCTACATTTATTAGAACAAGAGGAAAGAAATCGTCATGGGCTTAATTTTCCAATTGATATTTTTTTAGAATCTCTAGCTAAGACCCATGTAGAACGAGCGATTGGGGTGATTTTATCGGGAACTGGCAGCGATGGCACAAACGGTTTAAAAACGATTAATGAAGCTGGGGGGTTTGCGATGGTGCAAGACCCAGAAACAGCAGAATTTGATGGAATGCCCAGGACGGCGATCGCCACAGGAGTAGTTGATCGGGTATTGTCTCCCCCAGAATTAGCACAGATTATTAATCAGTTGGTGAGATCGCCTAAACTACCTGATAAAGGCAGCAAAGGTCAGGGTGACGTTCTCAATCCTCAAAGTTTACAGCGAATTGCCAAGATTTTGGCACAGCAAGAGGAAACTGATTTTTCTCATTACAAAACCAGCACTCTTTCTCGACGCATCCATCGTCGTTATTTAATTAGTGGCTGTAATCATCTCGATGAGTTTATCCGTCTTCTGGAAAGTTCTGCCGAAGAAAGAGCTATACTACGCCACGATCTACTGATTAGTGTGACTCAGTTCTTTCGCGATCGCTATGCTTGGGATTTTCTGGAAGCCAAGGTAATTCCGAACTTAATTGCTCAAGCCGATCCTCAAGAGGAGATTCGTTGTTGGGTGACTGCTTGTGCGACTGGAGAAGAAGCTTATTCCCTGGCGATTTTGCTGGATGAGGCGGTGACTAAAGTCGATAAATCCGTAAGATTCAAAATCTTTGCTACAGATATTGATAAGTCGGCACTAGAAAAAGCCACCCAAGGAATTTACCCCCAAACTATTACCAACGATCTTAATCCCGAACGCTTAGAACGTTATTTTCTCAGAAAGGATAATTCTTTACAGGTAATTCGCAAGCTGAGAGAAAAACTCTTATTTGCTCACCACGATCTTACTAAAGATGCTGGTTTTACCCGGATGAATTTAATTAGTTGTCGTAATGTCCTGATTTATTTGCAGTCAGATTTACAGCAGCAAGTATTACGCAATCTCCACTTTTCTTTGGCATCTAAAGGAATTTTATTTCTTGGAGAAGCAGAAACTTTGGGTTACATCGAACCTGAATTCCAACACCTAGATAAAAAAAGCAAAATCTATCAAAAACGTCGCGACATCCGTTTAAATGTACCCGTTAAGGGAATTGAAAAAATTTCTCGTCAACTGACCCCTTATATACCCGCAAAACCCAGTCAAGAAAATCGTCTTGAACCGATGCTAGACAGGGCATTTAGTTCTTTTTTAGCTAAGTATAAGGCAACCTGTTTTTTAGTAGACCGGGAATACAGACTGTTTCATACATTTAATGATGGGATTAATATCCTTAAAGTACCGATGGGCAGGACGACCACAGACATTACCAAAATGATCGTTACCGATCTTCAGTTACCCTTGATTACAGCTCTACATCGTGCCAAGCGAGAGCGATCGCCTGTGTCTTATCTCGGCATCAAAATGGAACGGGAAAATCGGGCAAATCTGAAGTTGGAAGTCACCTATCACGAAAGTAATAAACTAGCCGATGATTTCTTTGCCATTGTAATTCAAGAAGATGAAACCCCCCATCAGCCTTCAGGGGAGCGTTTTGAAGCTGATGCCGAAGCCTCCCAAAGAATTATGGAATTGGAATATGAATTACAACAAACCCGCGAAAATCTTCAGGCGGTGATTGAAGAATTGGAAACTACTAACGAAGAACAGCAGGCGACTAATGAAGAATTAACTGCTTCTAATGAGGAGTTGCAAAGCACTAACGAAGAACTACACTCGGTTAATGAAGAGTTATATACGGTTAATGCCGAATATCAATCGAAAATTGGCGAATTAACCGAATTAAATAATGATATTGATAATTTACTGCGGAGTACGGATATTGGGGTAGTTTTTCTTGATCGCCAACTAAAAATTCGTAAATTTACCCCCGCAGCCACTGTGGCGATTAACTTAGTTGAAGCAGATATTAATCGTCCCCTAGAACACATTACCCATAATCTCGATTGTCCCAATTTGATTGAATTACTCAAAGCAGTAGTCGAAAGTCAAAAAAGTTTAGACAAGGAAGTCAAGCTAGTTAAACAGGATTTTAATCTTTTGATGCGGATTAATCCCTATTTACTAGAAGATGGACGTTTAGATGGGGTGGTAATTTCTTTTATTGATATTGACGAACTGAAAACGATTCAGCAACAAATTCATTTAGTTAACCAAGAACTCAAAACATCTCAATCTCAATTGCGTCAACTCAATCAAGACCTAGAACAAAGAGTAGCAGAGCGGACTCAAGCCTTACAAAAATCAGAAACGAGATTGAGAGCCATTTTAGAAACCACTTCTTCGATGGTTTATCTAAAGGATATTGAAGGGCGTTATTTGTTAGTAAATAGGCAATATTTAGAATTAATAGGTCTTAGTGAAACACAAGTTTTAGGAAATAGCAGCCACGATCTTTTTCCAGCACAAATTGCCGAAATGTTAATTGCTAATGATCATCAGGTATTAGAAACTAAATCAGTTCTAAAATTTGAAGAACAGATTCCCTTAAAAAATGGTAGTCTCCATACTTATATTGCAACTAAAGCACCTCTCATTAATGATCGCGGGGAAATTTATGCCATCTGTGGCATCTCTACCGATATCAGCGAACAAAAAGAAACTGAAGCAGAATTAAGAGAAAGTGCTGCTAGAGAAAGAACCATTCTCAGTATCGTCAGAAAAATTCGTCAAAGTTTAGAGCTAGACGAAATATTTCAGATTACTACCCAACAGTTAAGAGAAACCTTAAAATGCGATCGCGTTGCTTTGTTTCAATTTAATCCCGATGGTCACGGTCAATTTGTTGCCGAATCTATAGCTGCTGGTTGCTCTTCCTTGAGAGGGATTCAATTAGAAAATAGTTGGCATGATACCTGTTTACGCGAAACTAAAACAGGCAGACATCAAGAGCGTCAAACTCTAGCGATCGCGAATATTGAGAAAGCAGAATTTAGCGATTATCAGCGCGAAACTTACCAACAATTACAAGTCAAAGCCTTTTGTATTGCTCCTATCTTCCAAAATGAAAGACTTTGGGGCTTACTGGCTGCCTATCAAGATAAGCAACCTCGTGCCTGGAAAGAAGGAGAAATTCGTTTACTGACTCAAACTGGCATTCAGTTAGGAATCTCCATCGCTCAGGTTGACCTATTTACCCAAATTCAGAACCAAACCTTACAACTACAACAAGCTAAAGAGGCTGCCGAAACTGCTAATCAAGCTAAAAGTGCCTTTATTGCCCATACTAGTCATGAATTACGCACTCCCCTCAACGCTATATTAGGATTTGCCCAAATTCTGCAAAGAGAACCGAATTTTACTGATAAACAGCAACGAGGAATTGAGGTGATTCAACGTTCTGGTCAACATTTACTAACTCTGATTAACGATATTCTCTACATCGCTAAAATCGAAGCCGGCAAACTCAATTTAGAGTCCAAAGATTTTATCCTCTCCTCGTTTTTAGAGAATTTAGAGGCAATGATTCGGATTCGTTGTCAGCAAAAAGGAATTGACTTCGAGCATCATATTCTGAGCAAGCTACCAACCATGGTAAGAGGAGATGAAACCCGTCTGCGTCAACTCCTGCTCAATCTTCTCGGTAATGCAGTTAAATTTACCACTACAGGAAAAGTTACTTTTAGTGTTGGTTATGTGGGCGATTTTCCTAGAAACGAATTGAATACCGATCAATCAAATAACGATAATGATCGTAAAATTCGCTTTCACATTGCAGATACCGGCAGAGGTATCCCAGAAGACAAATTAGCCGAAATCTTTTTACCTTTCCATCAATTAGACAGCGATCGCTCTCCTCAAGAGGGTACGGGACTCGGTTTAAGTATCAGTCAAAATATTGTCAAGCAGATGGGTAGCAAAATTGAAGTTAAAAGCACCTTGGAAGAAGGAAGTGAATTTTGGGTCGATCTCGATTTTTCTGATGTAAAAACCTCTATGGCAACCAAACCTGCAACAAATTCCGATCTCGATATTACAGGCTATCAAGGGGCGAAACGTAAGATTTTAATAGTAGATGATCTCAAGAATAATCTCGAAGTTTTACTTGATTTCTTGACTCCTTTGGGTTTTGAAGTCATCGACGCTGGTTCAGGAACAGAAGCGATTTCTAAAACCGAAGCATACCAGCCAGATTTAATTATTTTAGATTTGGTCATGCCCGAACTAGATGGCTTGGCAGTAACCCGCATTTTAAGACAAGAAGCCGCTTGGCAAAATTTACCGATTATTATTGTCTCTGCCAGTACACTCCCCAGCGATGAATCCCAATGTTATCAAGCAGGAGCAAATGCTTTTTTGGCAAAACCGCTAAACTTTGAACAATTACTTAGACTTTTAGAACAGCATCTCCAACTTAAATGGATGACTTCAGATGGCTCAGGGCGATCGCTCCTAAGTTCGCATACTTCAGCCACTATCAAAACTCATGCTGATTTTGTATCAATTGAGACTCCTAAAGCAGCAGAATTAAACCAACTTTTAGAATTAGCTCTGCAAGGAGATATTCGAGAAGTATTATCCCAGATCAATCTATGGCAAAGTGAGCGACCAGAATTGATACCTTTTATCCAACAAATAAGACCTGTAGCCGAAACCTGTCAGCTAAAAAAATTGAAAGGATTACTCAAACAATATCTTAAACAGCAGTAAAAGGCTTAGTCCTTTTTATCAGCCGTTTACTTAAGTAAACTTTAGAGCTAAGAGCTGACAGCTGACAGCTTTTTAAGGTAAATCTTTTTAATCAACCTTGGCATAAGCTAAATCTCTAATTAATACTGTTCTTGAGCCAATGTATTGAGAAATAATTTTACTTTCATGGGAATTGAGAGAAGATACTCTCTCTACTTCAGCGAGTAATTTTTGGATTAATTCGCTGTCGGAAAGCTTGATCAAACTATAGGGATTAGATGTCTCTACCAAAGTCCAAATCGTACGGATCATTCTTGTCTCTAAATTCATTGCTGAAACCCAGAACAATATCAATATCATAAACCAAAATCTTAAGAAAGTCTTAAGTTTTTGTAATTATGCGATCTTTTGTGTATCTAAAATAGAAGTCATCTATCTGGAGATATAGTTTTGGGAAAGATTTAGTCAGGACAATTTATGTACATGAGATGATGTAATTATGCATCTTAGAAAAAAGATTTAACATATAAATAAATCGACTCATGCCATGTTTTGAATCAACTAGAACTACTCAATCGAATTACCAGTAAGATTAGACGATCGCTGGAATTGCCAGAAATTCTGGATGCAGCGGTGACGGAAGTTAGAACTTTTTTAAAAAGCGATCGCGTTAAAATCTACAAATTTGATGCTGATGGTAACGGTCAAGTAATTGCCGAAGCGATAAATAGCGATCATCTGCCTTCTCTCAAAGGCTTACATTTTCCCGCAGGAGATATTCCACCCCAAGCGCGAGAGCTATTCCTGAAAGCTAGGGTTCGTTCAATCGTCGATCTTGAGAAACAGCAAATTCAACTTAGTCAACCAAACAGGCTACCTTCTACTGCTACAGAAGAATTAACCGTAGAACAGGTACGCCAAGAGTCCCTGGAAAGTCTCTTACAACGTCCCGTAGACCCCTGTCATGTGGAGTATTTAACTTTGATGGGGGTTAAGTCTAGTTTGGTAGTTCCTCTGGTAAACGATCGGCAGCTTTGGGGTTTACTCATTGCTCACCATCGTCGTGCCAGAGTTATTTCTAACCGCAGTTTGAGAATTATCCAAACTGTTGTTCAGCAGTTAGAAATGGCGATCGCTCAAGCTAATTTATTTCGAACAGTTAAACAAAAAGCCCAACGAGAAACCTTAATCAATCAGATTTCCCATTTGCTTCATTCCCCTTTAGAAAATGACAAGATATTGCCTGCGGTGTTAGCCCAAATAGTTACTGCGATCAGCGGAACGGGGGGCTTATTATGTATGAATGATGCAGAACCAACTCAAATTAGTTGTTATCAATATGGCTCTTTACCTAATCTTCCCACATCTGATTGGTTACACTTGCAAAATTTAGCGGGAACTGGGAGCCAAGTTAGAGCAATTAATAATATCGAAGAACAAAAATCAATCAAAACTTTAATACCTGCCCTGATAAAAAACAACTTACGAAGTTTACTGTTAATGCCCTTACGCTACAAAAAAGAAACTTTGGGCAATCTGGCAATTTTTCGTCAGTCGATCAATACAGAAAAACTCTGGGCAGGGAATTATCAGGCTGATAAACGACAAACCCGCCCCCGTCAATCTTTTGACCAGTGGAAAGAAATCATTAAAGGACAAGCTCAACCCTGGCAAGATCACGAACTAGAATTGATCCAGTCTTTGACTAATAATTTGGCAATGGCAGTGATGCAAGACAGACTTTATCGGCAAGAGAGAAGGCAACGGGTATTAGTAGAAATGCGCAACCAAGAGCTAGACAACGCTCGTAGAGAAGCGGAAACAGCTAGTAGTCTCAAGTCGGCATTTTTATCTTCTTCTAGCCATGAATTACGCACACCCCTAGCATCAATTCTGAATTATCTCAAACTACTAAAAGAAGGTTTTTATGAAAATGAACAAGAATTAGCCGAGTATATTGAAACGGCTCATCTTTCTGCCGAAAATCTCCACACCATTGTCGATAGTCTTCTAGATATTGCCAAAATTGAAGCAGGGAAAATGGAAGTCGATCTGGCAATCGTGGAACTCGAACCCCTGTTCGGTGAACTACGTCGTCTCTTCCAACCTGATACTATCCGACAGGACATTGACTTGATTATTGACTGTCAAATAGGGAGAGTTTATGCCGATGCAATTAAGCTCAAACAAGTTTTGACTAATATTTTGAATAATGCTTTTAAATTTACCCCACAAGGAAAGATTAAGATTCAAGCGATTTCCCTTCCACCCAGGCATCACGCGATCGCTAAAATGGAAGCGACATCTTGGGTCGAAATTTCTATATCCGATACGGGTATTGGTATTGAACCAGATAAACAAGCGGGTATATTTGCAGCTTTTGTTCAGGAAGATGGTTCAATTCGCCGACGCTACGGTGGTACTGGGTTGGGACTTACGATTTGTAAGCAGTTAGTGGAACTTATGAGGGGTCAAATTTTTCTTAAGAGTGAAGGCAGAAATTGCGGAACGACAATAACAATTACTTTACCTGGAGTATCATACTAAATCCTTTTGGTGCAGGTTACTTGAATAAACGAAGTAATGAGTAATGAGTAATGAGTAATGAGTATTAAATTCTCCCCCAGTCTCCCAGTCATTTTACATAAATAACCTCTGTCAATCGGATTTAGTATCAACCTTGCAGAGACTTTTTTTGAAACGTCTGTGTAAGAAATAAGGGAAGAAATAATGAAAAGCTTAAAAATTCTCTTAGTAGAAGACAATTTACCCTTAGCTAAGAGTACCGCTAAACTAATCGAACGCCTTGGAGGACATTCAGTTCAATTAACTGACGAACCGAAAACTGTTTTTGAACTATGTACAGCAGGGGAGATAGACATAGTATTAATGGATATCAACCTTCCAGGGGCATCTTGGGCAGGAGAAGAAGTTAGTGGAGCTGACTTGTCTCGTTTACTCAAAACCAAATTAGAAACCGCCTCTATTCCCATAATTTTACTAACTGCTTATGCCATGTCCAGCGAACGAGAATCACTACTGGCTGATTCTCAGGCTGATGAGTTTTTTACTAAACCAATCAGTGATTATGCTGCCTTAATTAAAGCGATCGAGCAATTAACTGAGAATTAAATTTTTTAGTAGGCTAAAACCCGCTGTTCCAAATCGGGATACAATATTTCTAAAATATTAAGAAATGCAAACATTTAACAATTAAATTTTAATATTGGTCTGCGCTTATTACTTATGCTTAATTACCAAAAGCTCTTACTCCAACCAACTGCAAACGTAGCTAAATTAATGGGGACTTCATCAGAAGAAGGTCCCCAAAAAAAAGACCAAGAAAATCAAGCTCGGGATTTCCAGAATTTTTCCCAAGCACTTGATAATTTTGCCGCGCCCCAAGCAAGGGAAATATTAACAGGAGTAGAGCTACCCAAGATTAAATCAGAAGTAATTTTAATCGTAGATGATACCCCAGATAACCTACTGGTGTTGTTTTCCTATTTGGAAGACAAAGGGTATAAAATTTTATTAGCAGAAGATGCTGAGAGCGCCTTACAGATTGCTCAGACTCAAGCACCAGATTTAATTTTATTAGATGTATTAATGCCAGAAATAGACGGCTTTGAAACCTGTCGTCGGCTCAAGGCAAAACCTACTACCAGAGAAATTCCCGTAATTTTTTTGACGGCACTTTCGGAAACAGTTAATAAAGTTCAAGGATTTAAGTTGGGAGGGGTAGACTACATTACCAAACCTAGTGAACAAGAAGAGGTTTTAGCCCGCATTCAAACCCATCTTAATCTCCGTAAAATGCGCCATACTCTGGCAACGCAGAACCAAGAGTTGCAACAAGCTTTAAATTTTGAAGCATTGGTGCGGCGTATCACTGATAAATTACGGGATAGTCTGGAAGAAAAGCAGATATTAGAGACTGCTACTCAAGAATTGGCTGAAATTCTCGATCTTAGTAGCTGTCAAATTGAGCTTTATGACTCCAAACAAATAATTGCAACCATTACCTACGAACATACTCTTACTTTACCCCAGTGTCAGGGAGTAAGTAGAAAGATTGGAGATTTTCCCGAACTTTATCAACAACTACTACAAAAGAGCCCGATTCAGTTGGTAGAGAAAGTTCCTCAATTCAATCCTCAAGAAATTCAAGTTACTCGTTTAGCTTGTCCTATTTTTGACGATCGCGGTATTATCGGTAATCTTTGGGGACTCAGACCGCCAACAGAGGTATTTACAGCTTTAGAGATTAAATTAATGCAGCAAGTGGCTTCTCAATGTGCGATCGCCATTCGTCAAGCGAGACTCTATGAAGCTTCTAATCAGCAAGTGAAAGAACTAGGTCAACTCAATCAACTTAAAGATGACTTCCTCAAAACTATTTCCCACGAACTCAAAGCACCCATGAGTAGTATTCAGTTAGCTACTCAAACAATGGAAAATTTGTTGGCTACTAAAAAAAATCCTCAAAAGTCTCCTACCTTCAAGCGAGTCCTTAAAATTTTTCACGAATCATGCGAGCGACAAAAGCAACTTGTAGACGATCTTCTAACTCTTTGTTATCTAGATGCAAAAGCCAAAACCATACAGCCCGAATTAATCGATCTCAATCTTTGGATTCCCGATCTGGCTCAAGTATATTTAAATTGCGCCCAAAATCAACAACAGCAATTAATTTTGGATTTAGCAGAAGAGGAATTACGGGTTTTAGCCGATGCGATGATGTTAGAAAGAATTGTTCGAGAATTTCTGCACAATGCTTGTAAATATACTCCAGCGGAGCGAACAATTACGGTACAAACTAAAGCCAACGAATCAGAAATTTCTCTTTGCGTGATTAATACTGGTGTGGAAATTACTTCAGAAGAACAGAAATTAATTTTCAATCAATTTTATCGTATTCCCAATAACGATCCTTGGAAATATGGTGGTACGGGACTGGGACTAACATTAGTTAAAAAGCTGGCAAAAATGCTTGAGGCAACTGTTGATGTTACCAGTGAAAATGAGCAAACTACTTTTTGCCTTAGATTTCCTAAATGTTTTTCTGAGTAACATTCATGAATTAGAATGACTATAGCTCTTCATTGACTTTCTGACTCGATTAATCCATCCTTGGCTTTGTTGAAGCACTTCAGAGTAGGGAGTTTCCTCTTCCATAATTAACTCCATAGGCAAAGGACGAAAGAGTTGTGGAAACCAGGGGCGTAACTTTTTGCCCACAGTGAGCTGAAAATCAACTCCAGAGTCATCCATTTAGTGCGAGGAATAGTATAATCCGATAAATCTCGCAGGGCGTGGACATCTTCCAACCGTTTGCTGGTAAAGGCAGGAAGAGCTTTTTCCCAATCATCCTGGTATTCATCTAAAACTTGGGCAAAAATCATAGCATCTTGTAGGGCAGCATTACAGCCTTGTCCAATGGAGGGAGACACCGCATGAACAGCATCACCAATGAGTAATATTTGTCCTCCAACAATCACGATTAACCTTAGCCAGTAGCATATTATCTTATTTATTTAATAATTTTTGGGAAACTAGTATCAACTCCAATAGATAACAAGCTCTTAGCAACTCAAAAAGTCTGAATCAATGGGAGTTCACTCTTGTCGTAATCGAGAATTTGAGAAAAAATAACTGTTTCATTCATGGTTATTTTTACCGAGGTATCTTGATATCTTGGTTGTCATACTGGGAGAAAAGATGAATATAATAAATTTCTGATGATAGAAGCAGTAAAAAGTCCAAATATTAATTTAAGACCTAAGATTCAAGATTTACAGTCAGATATTCTTGATTTATTACAAGATATCAGTAAATTAATGAGAACAGCCCAACGAGATCTTAATGATCGCAACTCTCAAGAGAAATACGCTGAATCTCAACAACAAATCGAGCAAGAAATTCAAAAGGTAGGCAATCTGGAATTAAGGATGGCAATTGTTGCTCCAATGAAGGCGGGCAAGTCAACAATTATTAATGCCATAGTTGGTCAAGATTTACTCCCCAGTCGTAATGCAGCGATGACGACTATTCCTACTAAAATATCCTTTAACAATCATGTAGAAAAACCAGAGTTAAGTTTATCGGAAAACACTCTAGCAGTCTTTCAAAATACTTGGTCAAGTTTACAGCAAAAAATCAATCACTTAGCAGAGTCTGAATTAGAAAATTTAATTAGTCAATATCCCCATTTACAAGATTTAGCCAAGAAAATAAAAAGCGATCGCTGTTATATACCCGCCGAAGTTTCTGGTAAAGAACATATTAGTTTGGTTTTAATTCAATTAAACGATTTAGTACGTCTTTGTTGTACTTTAGATCCCAGTCTAGATCCTTTAAATAAACTAGAAGATGTTCCAGAAGTAAAAACACCATTTTGGCGAAGCAACAATACAGAACAAACAAAACAGCTTGGTAACTTAGTAATTGTCGATACCCCGGGACCAAATGAGGCAGGAGATAATTTAAGACTCACCGCAGTAGTAGAACAAGAACTAAAACGCTGTTCGATTGTTTTAATCGTCCTTGATTTTACCCAATTAAATAACCAAGCAGCAGAAGCTGTTAAACGACAAGTGCAACCGATTATTGATGTAATTGGCAAAGACAATCTTTATGTATTAGTTAATAAAGTAGATCAAAGACTTTCGGGAGATATGACTTCTCAAGAAGTCAAGAAGTTTATCTATAGCGATCTTGATTTAAGTGAATCTGAAGATTCAGACAGAATTTTTGAAATATCAGCCAGACAAGCTTTTTCTGCAACGAAGTTTTTACTCGAATTACAACAAAATTCTGAAATTGAATTGGCGAATATGTCTAGCATCGAGGCTCTTGCTAAGCAAGTTTTGGGTAATAGATGGGAAAGAAAATTACAGAAGAAAACCGCAGCAGATCTAGAAGAGGAAGCAGAATTTCTCTGGGAAGATTCGGGTTTTGACGAATTTATTATTAATTCCATTCAAGCCTTAATTGCCAATGCTGCACCAAAATGTATATCAACCGCACTTAAACTATCCAGTCATTTACTTACTGTTCTTAAAGACGATCTGAGTTTAAGAGCTAGTGCTATTTCCGAAGATGCCTCAAAATTAGAAGCAGAAATCAACGCTTTAACTACAGATTTAAAACATTTAGAATTGTGTCGCAGTCGTTTAAAAACTGTAGATAAAATCAAACATAAATTACAAATAAATCTACAAAAGATTCTCGAACAACTAATTGAAGAAGCAAAAATTAGTGTAGAGAGTCATTTCAAAGAAGAAGACGACAATCGAGCTAATATTTTTGAAAGAGTAGATAGATCGGCAAGAAATTTTTTCTTTCAAGATATTGGTGGTGATGATATACTTCCCAGAACTGTTATTGATAAGCTTAAATACAAAACTAAAAACGTTTTAGAGTTTCATAATAAGTACGAAGCTGATCAATTTGCTAACGAAACAATTAATTGGTCAAAGCAAAGAGCTAATAGTCTTTTATCTCAAGCAAGACTTTATACAGAGAAAGAAATTTCAGAATCACAAATCGAATTATTAACATCTCTTAAAAAAGAAACTAAAGATATCTTAGAAAAAGCTCGCGATCGCCTTAACAAAGCTTTTGACATTAAACTTGCTTTACCTCCTAACCCAGAATTAAATAGCGAACTTGGTAGAATTGATTTCAAGGTAAATAATCTTTCAAGAGAAGTTACAGATTATAAAACTGAAAGAAGCAGACCTTGGTATTTTTTATGGCTTTGGGAAATTGAACAGCAAGTACCGATTACGAGGACAGAGTCTTATTACACAGTTTCTCTTCAAGATATTGTCAAGCAAATAAACACAGCAATTGAAGCTAATGTCAATAAAATCAATTCTCAAGTCAATCAATATCTAGATTTAGATTTCAAAAATGCTGTAGATGATTACTTTACGGAACTAGATGCTTATCTGAGTAATTATCGTAATAGTATCAAGCAAGCACAAGCAGACGGACAATTGGATATCAAAAAAAAAGAACAGCTAGTAGTAACTCTTCAATATCTCATTCCAGAAGTTAATAATAAATTAAAAAAGACAACTGAATATCAAACTAAAGTACAGCAATTGGTTTGAATATTTTTTAGTCAATAAATTTAAGAAATATAATTAATATTGATGTTTAATCTTAAAAATAATTCTCAGCAAAATATAGCAAATTCATCTATACAACAACTGGAAAAAAGAATTCCTCCCGTAAGCGATCAAGCCTTAATCGATTTAGTTAACGGCATTCAGATAAATCAGAATATTCTTAACTCACGGTTCGCTTAAATCAAAGATGGCTAGAAAAATAAAACAGCTCAACTGTATGCTGAGAAAGAAGTTGAAAGAATAGAGAGACCAACCCGTCTTGAAAGGAACTAACTCAGAAAGAGCAGATGATCTTCCTCTAATTATTCATTGGCTAAAGCAAATGGAAATAGCATCAATAATTGATCGAGAGCTACCTGTTCCTCATGGGAATCGAAAAGGATTAAGCTACGGTCAATTATCAGTCCTATTTCTAAGTTATGTAGTGAGCCAATCAGACCATCGATTATGTGCCGTAGAACCATGGGTAGAAAAACATCGGCAAACCTTAGAAATAGCAACAGGATGGAACATTGGGGGCAAAGATGCCACAGATGACCGACTAGCTGACTTATTAAGTGTCATCGGTTCATCGGAAAATCAAGGGCGAGAGAAAGTAGCAATTCAATTGGGACAAAGCACAATACGAGCTTATGAATTACCAACGGACAAAGCCAGAAGCGATACCACAAGTTTTAGTGTCTATCATCAGCCCACAAAAGAAACAGAAGGAACTAACTTGCTGAATTTTGGTTATAGTAAAGACCGCCGCCCTGATTTGGTTCAATATCGTCAAATGTTAGCTACTCTCGACCCCATGGGAATGCCTCTATTGGGAGCTACATTATCAGGAAATGGAACAGATGAATCTCATTATCTACCAACATGGCAACAATTGGTGGAGATTATTGGTCACAAAGATTTCTTGTTTCTCGCCGATTCTAAAGGCTCTACTTGGAATAATCGGGGGAAAATTAATCAACAAGGAGGAATTTACTGTTTTCCGCTAGCGATGCATCAGCCTCGTCCCAAACTGTTATCGCAATGGGTGGCTAATCCACCAACAGCAGTGCAAGAAATTTGTCTCAACTCCGAAGCCGAGTCAGAATCTCCCATTGGTAAGGGTTTTGAAGTTCCGTTGGGCAGTCTCTGGTATGAAAAAGAACATCAAAAGTGGCATCGTTGGTCAGAACGATGGTTAGTGGTTTGTTCTTATGCTTTACAACAGCGTCAACTTAAAAGCTTGTCAGCTCGTCTGAGTAAAGCGGAACTTGCCCTAGAAAAACTCGCTAAAAAACCACCACAAGATGAGGTAGCTCTACAAACCAAAGTGGAGACTATTCTGAAACGTTATCGAGTTACGGGGCAGATCTTAACTGCGATTGAGAAGAAAATTGGCTATCAAAAAGTTTATCAAGGTGCTGGTCGAGGAAGTAAGAATCGTCCCTCTCGTCGTGTTCGTCAAACTACTCTTTCCTTGACTTATCAACGTTGTGAGACCGCTATCACCCATCAACAATCCATCGCTGGTTGGAGATTGTATGTAACTAATGCTAATTCACAGCGTCTTTCTCTTGAGCAAGCTGTTAACTCTTATCGGGAGCAATGGCAACCTGAAAGAGGTTTTCATCGTTTTAAACGAGGTCGTCTTCCCGCTTTACCCATCTATTTTCAAGATGAAGAACGGATTCGAGGGCTGATGTTTTTACTAACGATCGCCCTGACTCTGTTTACCTTGATGGAATTTGTGGTTCGTCGCCAACTAGCGGTGACAAAGCAATCACTTCCTGGACTTTATTCAGGCAATCCCAAGCGCACTACTTTTCGTCCCACTGCTGAACAATTGCTAGCTGCTTTTGGCGATCTAACTTTGTATCTTTATCCTGATGGCTCTACTGAAATTAGTTCTCTTAATTCTCTTCAAAGACAGATTTTAAATCTGATGAAGATTCCTGAATCGATTTACATTCTTCCCCAGCTAGTTCCTGATTGACTCCAATCCAGCAAATAATTGCTGTGACTTGATTCTATCCTCTTTATTTGATTCAATGCATTTTATTTAAGCGAACCGTGAGTCTTAATTATCGTAAAAGTAGAGGATTCTTCGGTCAATTACTTGATCGCCTGACAGGAAGCGATCGCGATCGACAATTGTTGCTAGATGGAAACTTAATTGCAGGACAACAAACCCTACATAATTGGGTATTAGAATTAACTGATTCTCTCAGAATTTCTCAACTGGGTTTACAAATAACTCAAAAATCCCTTTTAGAAGCCAGAAACATCATTAGACTTAATAAAAGTCGGCTACAACATCAAGAACGAGCAATTATTGACATTGCTGAACAACTAAGCAAATTAACTCAACAGATAGATAATAAATTCAAAACTATAGAAGCACGGATACATCAACTAGAAACAAAAGTTGCAGCCAATGAAGATTTAGATGCAATTATTTCTGCTTGGGAAGCGAATCAAACCTATCACGATTTTCCTTGGTTAATTCAAATTATCTTGCTGGTAAAAGAAATATTTAGTAGTGCAGTAATCACCTACGAATTAGAAACTCAGGATCTAGAAAAATATCGACGATTAATTATCAATAAAATCTTAGCTCGTAGTATTCCCATTACTCAAAATTTCTTCAGTTTGGCAGAATTACTAGATCTATCCTCCTGCCAATTAGAAATAGAAGATCTACCATTATGTGCGGCAATTCTAGAAATTCGCTCGTTTACCTTCACTAGATTAAATTCTATCCCTTTATTATTTGCTGTCGGTACAACCTTAGAATTCTCACAACTCCCCCCAGAAACACAACCCCATCACCTAGGAAAAAGTGCGATCGCTCTCTGTCGTCAACAAATCAATTATCTCCCGCGGCAAATGGATGCGAGGGAATTAGTCAGCACTATTGTTAATGAAATAGCTAACGATTCCCTATCGCAACTAATAGCTTGTCAAAGCAATCTTTAACTCTTCAACTGACCAAATAAAAAACCTCACATTTTCTTTGCGTCTCTGCGTCTTTGCGCGAAATAAAATCATGAATTACCATCAAAACCCGCAAATTGGACTTGTATTAGCTGGAGGGGGAGCAAAAGGTGCATATCAAGCTGGCGCACTGCGCTATCTAGCAGAAATTGGCTTGCAACCTCAAATTATTGCAGGTACGAGCATCGGCGCGTTGAATGGAGCTACTTTAGCAGCCAATACTCCTTTTAACTACGCAGTACAACGTTTAGATCGAATTTGGACAAAGCTGGGTCAAACCAAAGTAATTAGTCCTCATCAAAATCTTGCTGTCAACACTTTAAATCAAGCAGCTAAAGCGTTTGTTCCTACCTTTCGTCATTGGTTAGTTGAATTTGCTCTCAACGCAGGCTTATCCAACAATAAAGCCTTGTTAGATCCAGAGCCTATAGAAACTATGCTAAAAGAGATAATCGCTCCTGATGCTTTAAGGAATGGGATTGAATTGTGGGTGACAGTCTTTCCCTCATTAAAAATACCTGGTTTAGATTACGATTGGCTAATCGATCTGATTCGCTCTCAAATAGGAGCAAAAGCCCAGTGGCTGAGGGTGCAAGATTGTCAAAATGATGAAACCCTCTTCAATCTACTTTTAGCTAGTGCTGCTATTCCCTTCGCCTTTCCCCAGCGGGAAGTTAACGGACAATACTATGTTGATGGTGCTTTAGGGGATAATATTCCTTTGGGCGCGCTAGCTGCAAGAGGCTGTACTCATGCAATTGTCATTCATCTGGACGGCGGTGCAATTTGGAATCGTCATGATTTTCCCGAACAAACCGTAATCGAAATTCGTCCGTCAGACAAGATCAATAGTTCTCATTTACCTGTCATTGGTGAAATTCATTCCCTACTAGACTTTACTCCAGAAAAAATAGCTACTCTCAAACAAATGGGATATCAAGATGCTCGAAGCAGTTTAGAACCTATTTTAGAAACTTTGGTTACTGTCAAACAACAGCGCAAGGTTGAAAAATCGTTGCTTTATTCAACTGAAATACTTTTAGGCGATGAACCTCTATAATACGCCTAATATCAATTACGTCAAATAATTATTGTTTAGGTTTGCTATATATAGCAGTCATCTTTGACCGAACGAGCCCGAACGGACGGACTCATCCAGTACAACAATTGCAGGATAAGCACGAACGTCAAAGCGATCAAGCATCATTACCTTATTCCAAGCTGCAACAAAGTCTTTAACCATCCGCTCGTGACCGTCATCAGCGCCGTAGACTTCAGAAACCTGACGCAGTTCCGCGTTCGAGCCAAAGATGAGATCGCAGCGTGTCGCGGTAAACTTCGTCTCACCTGTTTGGCGATCGCAGATATTAAAGAGCATCTCGCGATTGTCGATTGGCTTCCACTCGTAGTCCATGCTGGTCAAGACACGGAAAAAGTCATTGGTCAAAACGCCAGGTCGGTCGCTGAAGATACCATGCTTTGAACGATCCCAGTTTTGATCGAGGGCACGAAGTCCACCGACAAGAACTGTCCACTCGGGAGCGGTCAGTTTAAGAAGCTGTGCGCGATCGAGGAAAATGCGCTCTGCCTTAACCTTATAGCCCACAGCCTCGTTATGATAATTTCTGAAACCGTCCGAGACTGGCTTGAGCCATTCAAAGCTTTCAACATCTGTCAGTTCTTGAGTAGTATCCATTCGACCAGGAGTAAATGGAACACCGACATCGACTCCAGCATCTTTCGCAGCCTTCTCGACAGCAGCGCAGCCTCCGAGGACAATAAGATCCGCGATTGAGATTTTTTTGTTACCCGACTGAGTGTTGTTAAATTCTGACTGAATTTGCTCCAGGGTTGATAAGACCTTGCTAAGCTCCTGCGGGCGGTTCACCTCCCAGTCTTTTTGGGGATTTAGGCGAACACGAGCGCCATTAGCACCACCACGCTTGTCAGAGTCGCGATAATTTGAAGCCGACGCCCAAGCTGCGGACACCAACTCCGAAACTGAGAGCCCACTCGCCAAAATCTTGTCCTTGAGAGAATTAATATCGGCATCATCGACGACATCGTGATCGAGTGCTGGAATCGGATCTTGCCAAGTCAGATCTTCCTCCGCAACTTCTGGACCGAGATAGCGTACTTTGGGTCCCATATCCCGATGAGTCAGCTTGTACCAAGCGCGCGCAAATGTATCACTAAAGTAGTCAAAGTCATCGAGAAAGCGTTGACAGACTTCACGATAGGCGGAATCTTCCTTCAACGCAATGTCTGAAGTCATCATCATTAATGAATGCTCGACACCAGACTTGTGCGCATCTGGCGTTGTCGGCGCATCTTGATCGCTTGGCTTCCACTGAATGGCACCAGCTGGGCTCTTGGTTTGTTCCCACTCGTATTTAAAGAGATTTTCTAGGTAGCTGTTATCCCATTGGGTCGGGTTTGGTGTCCATGAACCTTCAATCCCGTTCGTCATTGTATATTCTGCAAAACCAGTACCTTCAGGATTTTGCCATCCTAAGCCCATTGCTTGAATCGGCGCACCTTCGGGGGCTGGTCCGATCTTGTCTGGCGCAACCATGCCGTGGCTTTTACCAAAAGCATGTCCACCTGCAATTAACGCTACAGTTTCCTCATCGTTCATCGCCATGCGCGCAAAAGTCTCGCGAATGTCGCGGGCGGATGCGATCGGGTCTCCGCTTCCATTCGGACCCTCTGGATCGACGTAGATTAGTGCCTGGTGCGAAGCTCCCAACGGGTTTTCGAGGTCATAGTATTCGTCTTTCGGTTCGCCGACCCAGCGAATTGTTCGAGTGACCATCTCATCTGGATGTCCCTCATGCTGCTTGCCATTTTCTCCGAACGCTTGACCGTCCCAAAACTCAGGACCCCAGTAGGTGGCGCGATCTGCCTCCCAAGCATCCATGCGACCACCGCCATAGCCAAAGGTCTTCAGACCCATAATTTCGAGCGCGCAGTTGCCGACCAGGATCATTAGATCTGCCCAGCTCAGTGCCGCGCCGTATTTCTGCTTAATTGGCCAGAGTAGCCGTCGTGATTTATCGGTGTTGCCATTATCCCACCACGAGTTAATTGGGGCAAAGCGCTGCATACCCCGGCTCGCTCCGCCACGACCGTCGGCGATACGGTAAGTTCCCGCAGAGTGCCATGCCATGCGGATCATCTGAGGTCCGTAGTTGCCGTAGTCGGCTGGCCACCAGTCTTTTGAATCTGTCAGTAAAGTTTTGATATCCTTTTTCAACTGCTGAAAGTCGATCTTCTGAAACGCTTCCTTATAGTCAAAATCTCTTAGCGGATTAGCCTGGGGTGAATTTTGGTGAAGCAGCTCGACCTGAAGTCGATTCGGCCACCAATCATCAGTTTGCGGCTTAGAGCCGAGCGCGCCTCCAACACGGGTTCCACGAAAGGGACATTGTGTAGGAGCGGTAGGAGGGTTGTTGTTCATTTAATTTAATCCTTTCTGTAGTTGTTGTGATGGTCTAATTCGAGATTACACCTTAAGAAGATCGCATAGGCTAAAGTTTGTGTCACAACAGTTCTTGCATTATGCGCCTAGTGTAAATTAAATAGAATATTGTCGATCTAAGCTTTCAGCTCTTAGCTCTGAGCTCTTAGCTTTTTAACTTTCAAAGTGAATTACAGGTGCCGAGAACATTTAGTGACATCCTCCCAACACTGAATTATTTTATCGCTTTCGCTCTAAAATTATTACAGTGTGGGCTTCCATTATCGCTAATGGATCTTGCTCCCCTACTATCCAAAGATAGGTTGCGCCACTTATCTACAACCAAGTTGCCCGACAGTACGACTTGAGAGCCAATTTCTTGCTTTTCGGGAGTCCCCCGATACGTTTCTCTACCTCGGTTACAGATTTCCTGACCAGAGGCAATATCCCTGTTGACAACATAATTACATTCATGACACTCACTTAGTCGAACCCTTAGATCCTTTCTGACTTCAGAGCGACAATTAGGGCAAACCTGGCTAGTGCCACGATGATCAACCCGACCGACAAAGACATCTCGTTTCTGGGCTACATATTCTAATATGTCTCGCAATTTTCCCCAACCAGCGTCTATCGTATGCTTACCTAACATCCCTTTCGCCATAATACGAAAGTCACAATCTTCAACGTAGATTGTATCTGCCATATCACACAGTTTATGGGCAAGTTTGAACTGATAGTCAGATCGCCTGAATGCTATGTAGTTATGTTGTTTAGCTACTTTTAGTTGAGCTTTTTCATAGTTTTTCCCTCGTTTCTTTTTTCTTGACAGACGCTTTTGTAGCACTTTCAGCCGACGATAGGCTGTCTTGAAAAACTTGGGTCGCTTCTCTATATATCCATCGCTTGTTGCCACGTAGGACAACAAGCCGACATCAACACCGATTGCGTGACCATGAGGTACGGGACTAGGAAGCTCAATATCTGATTCTATCGCTACCACTGCAAACCAACCTATTGCCTTTTTCAGTACTCTGACTTGCTTGATAACAAAACCTTCAGGGATTGGTCTATGTAGGTTGATTTGTACTTTTCCTAATTTAGGTAGTTGAATTTGCCAATCACTCACTGGGTTGGTTTTGAACTGAGGAAACAACATTGACTTCATTTGTCCATACTTCTTAAAGCGTGGGAAGCCATAACCTCTAGCTTGGAATGAATCCCAACTATCATGCAATCGTCTAATATTGGTTTGCAATACTTGTGACGGTACAGCTTGGAGTCGTGAAAATTTCTTCTTGGCTTTTGGTAAGTTGTTTTGCTGTTGGTGGTAGCTAGGGAACGGATAATCCGCAGCCATCATATATTCTGATTCTAAACTACACCTATCGAGAGAACATTTTCGACTGGCTATCCAATCTTTTAGTTCTCTGAGAGCATAGTTATAGCTGACACGGCAAGTTTCCAGCCACTCATCGAGTAGCTCAACTTGTTCATTATCAGGATAGATGCGATAGCGATAGTTGAGAATCATCTGACTATTCTACCACTATCTCTTAGCAATGGTAAACCTGCCCCACTGCGCCGCTCAGTTCGCTTTCATGAGGGGCTGTCGCCTGTGGTTTCCCAGGCGTTTATAAGCTCCGTCCCAACGCTAAGTGCTATATGCGAAGCGGTATCCCTTTAGGGACTCCTTGGCACTATAGCGTGGGACTTTCCCCTCACAGGTGTTAATTTGGCGAGATTTATTAACTTTATAAACTTCCTAGAGAAGCGGTCCAGTAGAAGCTATTGACAAAATAACTAAAATGTTGCTTTCTAACATGACAACCTCTTAGCTGCTTCTCCAATCACTATAACCTGATAGAGAATAGCAGATTGTTTTTCTTCATTAGTTGCTAAGGCAGATTTATCTTTCGTCCTGAGAAGACCCTGGCGTCCCGCGATGGGAGTATGTCAATGAGAAGGTTCGTATCAACCCTTAATTTGATAGCGCATTCCTGGTAACTGATATACCAAATCCATTAATTCAAGCTGAGATAAAGCGACCAAAATTTCGCTGGTACTTTTGCCGGTTTGCTCAACAATTGCATCTAAAGCAATCGACTCTTGGTTAATCAGTCGATATATGCATTCCAACTCTGGCTCTAAGTTGGGTATTGGCTGAGGAGTGGGGGGCATTCGATCTAAACAGGGCATAGTGCCTAACATTTCTAATAAATCTTCAATACCTAAGACGACGTGCGCTCCAGAATTTAGTAGTGCCAAACATCCTAAAGATTGAATATTATCTAAAGAGCCTGGTAATACATAAACATCACGACCAAAATCATTAGCAAAACGAGCGGTAATTAACGCTCCCGATCGCTTAGGGGCTTCCATAATCAAGACAGCGCGACATAAACCGGCAATAATGCGATTTCGAGCCGGGAAGTGATTACGCTCTGGTTTTGTCTGGGCAGGATATTCGCTGATAATCAACCCCTGTGTTTGCAGTTGTTGATACAAGGCACGATTACTATAGGGATAGACGGTATCCACTCCTGTACCCAACACAGCTATGGTTCTGCCATTGGCTTCTAAACAGCTAGAATGAGCTATAGCATCAATCCCTGCTGCCATCCCCGAAACAATACCAAAGCCATGTTGTACGAGAGCTTTAGTGATTTTTGTGGTCCAACGCTTACCGTATTCTGTGGGATTACGAGTTCCTACGATCCCAATTAGAGGTTTAATTCCCTGATTCTCTGTCGGTTCAACTTGCCCTAAATAATATAGTAGCGGTGGTGGACTAGGGATTTCGAGGAGTAGGCGTGGGTAGGTAGTATCTGCTGGTATCCAAAACTGAGGATTGTGTTCTAAATGTTGCTCTAAAAGTTCTTCAGGATTAAATTTTGTCCGTCCCTGTTGAATAGCTGTTGAGAATTTATTCCCCAAGCCATCGATTTCAGCAAAGGCGATCGCTGGTGCCATCCAAGCTTCTTGCAGTGAACCAAAATGTTGATAAATCTTTTTGAGGGAAATTGGTCCTATTCCTGGAATTTGGGACCATGCTAACCAGTAAGCTCGTTCTTGTTCCATGAAAACTATCCTGCGATCGCGCCCCGCAGATCAGCAAAGCTGAACGGGAAATGGATTTCAATCTTATCCCATACCCAATCAAAATCAATCTTTTAATGGAACATTAGGGGGAAAGTTCCCCCAGAAATAAATATAGTTTTAAAGGATAAATAGTTCAGAATTAAAGCATTATTAATCCACATCAAGCGTGTTTAATTAAATTGCCTTTAAATAAGTTTCTTTCTCCCGACGATTGGCAAAACGTAATATTCCAAAAGAAGTTTTCCAGGCAAAAATAGCGTAGCCATAACCATATTGCTTAACCACAGATATTTGTCGTTGAATTTCCGCTAGAGATTTTTGATTGTGCCAACTGCCAGCATAGATACCTACTGCTACATTCACGTACTTACTGACTTCAGGTAATATAGAGTTATCGATTGACAGTGCGACTTCATGGCTAGTTTGACGATAAAGCTGCATTACTAATTCATCAATTAGTCCTGCTTGAATCCAGGCTAGCCAATCCTGAGAGTATTTTGTTCTGGAAAATCCCAGAGGATTAGGAGATAAAGAAATTACTAACTCCGGTCTAACTTTTCTGACAGCCCGAACAACTTTTTGAGTTAATTCTGTCATCTCATCGATGTGATTACCAAACTGAATTGGTATTCCCCAATGGTCATCAACCTGAATACCATCAATATCGGGATAGGATGCTGCTACTTCGGTAAATAAATTAACAAAATATTGCTGCACTTCGGGGTTTGCAGGATTTAACCACCAGTGATTATCAATTAGCTTTTCTTGGTTACTGGTAGTTAAGATCCAATCAGGATGCTTTTGGGCTAATTTAGCATCAGGAAAAGTCATTAAGCCGTGTTCGTACCAAGCATAAATTTTCAATCCTTGACGTTTCCCTTCTTTGATAGCTGTCTTTAAAGGATTAGTAAAAGGAAAAGATAAAAGGTAATTTCGCGGAGCATACTTACTAGAATAAGTAGTCCCGTTATTGTAGACATCGACATAAACTCGATTGTAGTTAAGACGAGATAACTGATGAAATACATTATCTGTCAAGGTGGTATAAGTTAAAAAGGCGTTGCCCACATGGCTGAGCCAAATACCTTTGATTGATTTTGATGACTGTGGTGTGTGGCTGGGGGCAAAAGTCAACCAACTTATTATTAAAAATATAATTGTACTGATGAAAAATAGCGAAGTTAATCTTTTAACCTGTTGAAAAATAAATTTCAAAATTAATTAGTAACTAGTTAAGTTTTAAGCTCATTTTAAGCAAGTCTTGGGAATTTTAATTATGGAGTTAAAAATTATGGAGTTAAAGTAGAGGCTATATCAATGCCCACTGATGATGGTAATCAATTTATGAAAATCAATAAATACTTCAAAATAGGCATATTAATATTAATCGGTATAACCTTAGTTGCTGCCCCCGTTCAGGCACAGGAGATTGCAAGTAGCTCTGGCTTTAATCCTCAAGAATTACTGCGAAATGCTTTGCAATGGGTTGATGATTTAGGGGCGATCGCACCTATTGCTTTTATGTTAATTTATATTGTCGCTACAGTGGCATTTCTCCCCGGTTCAGTATTAACTCTAGGTGCGGGAGTATTGTTTGGAGTCATTCAAGGCTCAATCTATGTTTTTTTTGGGGCAACTATTGGAGCAACTTTAGCTTTTTTGGTTGGTCGTTATTTGGCAAGAGGTTGGATCTCGAAAAAAATTGAGGGTAATCAAAAATTTAATGCGATCGACAAAGCTGTGGGCAAAGAAGGTCTAAAAATTGTTCTGTTAACTAGACTATCGCCGATATTTCCTTTTAATCTCTTAAATTACGGTTTAGGAGTTACAGGAGTATCTTTAAAAGATTATGTCATCGGTTCAGTGGGTATGATTCCCGGCACAATTATGTATGTTTACATTGGTTCTCTGGCGGGAAGCATCGCTACCATCGGTGGTGAAAGTCAACCTGATGCCAATCCTATAGCACAATGGGCAATTCGGATTATTGGATTTATTGCTACGGTGGCAGTTACTCTCTACGTGACAAAAATTGCTCGTAAAGCCTTGGATGAGTCTATTGATACTAGTAGTACAGAGCAAGAGGCTTAGGTGATTACTGATTACTGATTACTGATTACTGATTAGCGCGAAGTTGCATTGTGAAGGTTCCCGACCTTGTGCGCTAAAGGATTAGCTTCGCGTCACAAACTTCGTAAGAACTGATCACTAATTAATTTTATTGTTCACAGGTATTTATTTAATATGGATAATCAAGACCACGCTGTAACTATTGCCCCAATGGACGAATACAATCAGCAGTTGATTGCTAATGTTCATCCCCCCGATTGGGCAAATCCTAAACCTGCCGACTGTTATGACTTAGTGGTTATTGGAGCAGGAACGGCAGGTTTAGTTACGGCTAAAGGTGCAGCAGGATTGGATATTGGCTTAAAAGTAGCCATGATTGAAAAGAATTTGATGGGGGGAGACTGCTTAAATGTGGGATGTGTCCCTTCTAAATGTCTGATTCGTTCCTCCCGGGTAGTTGCAGACATGAAAGAAGCACTACCCTTTGGAGTTCAACCTCCAGAGAATATTCAGGTTGATTTTCCTGCGGTGATGGCAAGAATGCGTCAGGTAAGAACTCAAATTAGCCCAGTGGACTCGGCAGTAGCAGCTAAAAAAGCAGGAGTTGATGTGTTTTTTGGCGAAGCAAGTTTTGCTAGTGAAAATACGATCATTGTTGGTGGACAAACTCTCAAATTTAAGAAAGCGGTGATTGCTTCTGGGGCAAGAGCAGTAAAACCCAAAATCAAGGGAATTGAGGAAGTTGGGTATCTAACTAATGAAAATGTCTTTTCTCTCACAGAACTCCCTCCTAGATTAGCCGTAATTGGCGGAGGACCAATTGGTTGCGAGCTGGCGCAAGCATTTCATCGTTTGGGTAGTGAGGTGATTTTATTTCATAAAGGTTCTCACTTGTTAAACAAAGAAGATCCCGATGCGGCAGAGATTGTTCAACAAGCATTTATTAAAGAAGGAATTCGTCTAGTTCTCAACTGCCAGTTACAGGAAGTCCAACATAGTCCAGAAGGTAAGTTGATTAGTTTTGTTGGCGATGATGGGCAAGAATCAATCATGGTAGATCAGATTTTGGCTGGTGCGGGCAGACAACCCAACGTAGAAAGTCTCAATTTAGAAGCAGTAGGAGTTCAATACGATCCTAGAAAAGGCGTAAAAGTCAACGATAATTTACAAACTAGCAACTCTAAAATTTTTGGCGCTGGGGATATCTGCATGAATTGGAAATTTACCCATGCAGCCGATGCCGCTGCCCGAATTGTAATTAAAAATACTTTGTTTTCTCCCTTTGGATTGGGTAAATCAAAATTAAGCGATCTTATAATGCCCTGGGTTACGTATACCGACCCGGAAATTGCTCATGTGGGAATGTATGAGGAAGAGGCACAGGCAAAGGGAATTGACTGTAATACAATTAAAATTAACTTTGACGATGTTGATCGCGCTTTGGCAGATGGAGAAACAGAGGGTTTTCTTAAGATTCTCCATAAAAAAGGTTCGGACGAAATTTTAGGTGCTACTATCGTTGCTCGTCATGGAGGAGAAATGATTAGTGAGATTACCACCGCCATGATTGGTGGTATGGGTTTGAGTAAGTTGTCTGGGGTTATTCATCCTTACCCTACCCAGGCAAGTGCAATTAAGCAAGCTGCTGATATGTATCGTCGAACCCTGTTAACGGAAAGAACTAAAAAGTTATTAAGCTTTTTAAGCAAATTATCCTAACTGAGCGTTGCTGATTTAAGTAATGACGTACAAAATAATTCTTTTCGTACTTCAATTAACCTTAAAGACTGTTACACTGAGATCTTGCACCAGTATATAAAAACCTAATAATTAGGGCTTGATCATCAATTCAAGACCCTTTTTCCTTTAACCTTTGACTTTTACCCAAATACCACACTTAAATTACAGGTTGGGTGCAAGATCTCAGTTACAAGTAAATTTCAGCTTTATATGGCTTGGAAAATTAAGCAATTAGATACAAATATAAAGTTAATTTATTTCAAAACTAAAAGGTAATCGGGCATAGACACCATTAGGTTCATCAAAGTGGTTTAAATTTTCTAATTCTGTTCTTATTTGGATAAGTTCAGCAGTAATAGGGTCAATTTTACCTTGTGATTCTAAGGTTTTGACATCAAATAAACGCTGTATAATTTCAGTTTCAAAACGATGTTGTTGGGGATATTCTTCCAATTGCCAATTGTTATCTAATTTGGCCTGTTCGGCAGCATAAGCGATCGCACTTTCTAAACCGCCAATCTGATCCACTAAGCCAATTTTAGCTGCTTTTTTTCCTGACCAAATTCTTCCCTGAGCAATTTCTTTAACTTTCTCTTGAGGAATATTGCGATACCGAGATACTTTTCTGACAAACAGTTTGTATACTTTATCGACTGACTTTTGATAAATAGCTAACTCCGGTTCAGTTTTCGGTCGAAAATTAGAGCCAATATCAGCAAATTCCCCTGTTTTGACCACATCCCAAGTTATGCCGTGATTGTTAGCTATATCTTGAATATTGGATATTAAGCCAAAGACACCAATTGAACCTGTGATCGTATTTTCTTCAGCAAAAATCTGATTGGCACCCGCAGCAATCCAATAACCGCCCGAAGCAGCTATATTGCCCATAGAAACTATAACAGGCTTTTTCTTTTTGGTGAGTAAGATCTCGCGTAAAATCACCTCCGAAGCCGTCGCTCCTCCTCCAGGGCTATTTACGCGCAAAACGATCGCCTTAACATTGTCATCTTCCCTTAATTCACGAAATTCTTCCGCAAAGCGATCGCTTCCAATCGTTTCGATGTTACCTCTGCCACTAACAATTGCGCCCTCTGCATAGACAACAGCAATTTTTTGTGACGCATTAGAAGAAGCTTCTGCCGGGCGGATCGTCAAATCGGCATAATCTCCTAAAGCAATCTGCCTAAAGCTTTCCTGTTCTTCAGTTTCTTCAGTTAGTTTCCGTAATTTAGTAACTACATTATCGTAATAGCCTAATTGGTCAATTAAACCGATTTTTTTCGCTTCTTGGGGTTCTAGATATCCTTTATCATCAGCAATCTTTTGCAATTTATCTGCATCTAATTCGCGACTCACGGCAACAGTATCGAGAAATTTTCCCCATAAATCTGTCAATAATGCTTTGGTTTGTTCTCGACTAGCAGAGCTAAGATCAGAACGAGTATAGGGTTCAATAGCTGATTTATAGTCTCCCACCCGAACTACTTGCACCCCAACTCCATATTTATCTAGCGCACCTTTAAAAAATGTTTGCTTAGAACTTAAACCATTAAGTTCCATCATTCCCATCGGATTAACAATCACCTCATCCGCTAAAGAAGATAGATAATACTCTCGCTCACTCAAGGTCACGTCATAAGCAATGATTTTTTTTCCCGCACCTTGAAACTTTTTGAGGGCATTTCTCAATTCTTCCATAGTCGCGTAACCATTGGGATTACTACCTTTACGACCGTCTAAAAATAAAGCAACAATGCGATCGTCTTTAGTTGCCTTTTCTAGAGATTGCAATACTCGTCGCAGGGTGATAATCTCTTGTTCTTTGCCCGAAAAAGCCTGGGCAAGGTTAGCCGGGGGTTTAGAGTCTCTAACCTGAGTTGATAAATCAAAAACTAACACTGATTTATCTTTGATACTCGGAGTTTCTTCATCAGCAGCCAAAGTGAACAGCATAAAGAGCAATCCACTTGCACCGAAGGTAATGAAAAGAAACAAGCCAACTAAGCTACCAATAGTGCTGGCAAAAGTCTGTTTTAAAAATTGACGCATTGCGGTGATTTATATAAGTTTAATGATTAGAGATAAACCGAAGTAAAATTTTAAAATTTTATCTATTCTTATACTTCCCCCAATCTTCCTCATCCATATCATTAGTATTATTAGTAGATGATAGTCTAATTTAAGTTCCTAAATAGCTCCCTATATCCTCAGCTAAACTGAGAAGACAAAGCTGTCATTAAAAATTCATTTCTTTGTCACAAGAAAGTCATAACACTCTCTTATATTAACTAATGTCAGCCCTAGACAATATTTCACTCAAAGCTCCTTCAGGCTTTTTAGGGCTGACTTTACTATTTAAGATTTTCCAGACGGTTAAAATATAATTATCGAATATTCTATTCATACTATAGATGCTGTAACTCTTGATTTCCAATCAATTGGATTAACCAACGAGCAATTCTAACAGCTCTGCAATAACAATCGCGATTTGCGCTTTGAAAGAAATGCTAATGGAGACTTATTAATTATGTCCCCCGATGGTGGAAAGGCAGGTAATCAAAATAAGAGCTGATTCATATATTAGGCAAAATCAAGGTAGAGAAAGAAATTCAACCATAAATTGTTAAGCAAAGTAAACAGTAAAAAATTAATTACTAAATATATTGTTAATACCTAAATTATATCTATCTACCTGTAACAAGGGGCTGATGTCCCAATTAAAGCTGCTAATTTCACGTGTTTTTTGCGGATAAACAGGTATCTAAGTATTTTCACTGTTGATTTTATATGCATATATTTCATAATTATTTTTAAATAGGATAGTTGAAAAGCAATAAAAAAGTAATTTGTACATCTTCATTGCTGAATCAATCTCTTGAAAAAATTATCTCTATGTTAATTGTTTAGATTTTAAAAGACAATTGAGACTTTAAAGAGACCAGCGGAGATAGTCATTTACTTATATTTGCTACGAATTTCGAGTTTAAAAAATTAATTTAAAAACTTTATAAACTTTCATTGCTTAGCTTTGAGCATTAATTTGAAAATGAAAGATATATGCCCAATTTGTTCTAGTATATTACTTCGTCATATACATCATAAAGAAATTACTTGGTTTTGCTCTAGTTGTCGACAAGAAATGCCCAATTTTGATGCCAAATATTTAGTTAAAATAAATAAAAAAATATTCTATGAAAAAATTAACAAAAAGCATAATGAAAATATTAGTATTTTGCAATATCATGCTGACCACAATACTCAAGTTACGAGCAAACCATCATCTTTGCTGGAATCATTTATTGAGGAAGATAAGATACGTCTAGATGTAGTAAATTTCATCATCACCAAAACCAAATCAATTATCAATGATGTGTTAGGTGTTAGTTCAAATTTTGGTTATAAATCCTTAGTACATAATAATGAGATCAGTTTTCGGTCGACTAAGTTTGACTGTTTGCGTGATGCTGAAATTATTCTACTAAACATTTGCTATGCAATCTTATTACAAAATACTGATCTCCTTAAAAATCAAAACTTCAAAGGTTTAAAAGAAACTTATGTAGCATTAAATGTACCTGTCTGCCAAAAAGTCCGTATTATTAATCTGATGAAAGATTCTGTGTTGAGTTTTGTGCATCATAGAACTTTAAACTTTTTAGAATCTAAGAGTAAATGCAATTATCTTTACTTAAGTTTAGAAATTGCTAATTATTTCGATATTGCAGTCGATTATATCACTTAGATATACCTCTTTTTTAAAGTTTTTAAGTGGATACCCTCTGGCTGCCTGACACAGTTATTTAAACGAAGCTAAATATTCAAACGTTTCACTTCTGAAATTCGAGTAAACTAAATAGCATCGTAGTATTCTCGCTTCTCCTTTTTTGAAGCCAAACTAGGTTGAAGACTGTGGGAAAATAATTGAGAGTCGGGTTAGTTCACTATAAATCAAGACTTAAAGACGTTTAAGAAAAGAAATGACCAAGCAAGTATTAGTTACGGGAGCTACAGGCAGGACTGGTTCACTAGTTTTAAAGAAACTACGTCAACAAAGTGATTATTTTCAAGCAATTGGGTTCGCCAGATCGCAATCAAAAGTTGAAGAACTATTTGGTTCGACAGAAGGTTTTTTCATCGGAGACATCAAAGACAAATTTAGCTTAGAATCTGCTTTAAAAGGCTGTTCTGCTTTGGTGATTCTAACCAGTGCTGTTCCTAAAATGAAAACACCACCTTCACCAGGAGAACGTCCACAGTTTGAGTACGAACCAGATGCTACGCCAGAAACAGTAGACTATAACGGTCAAAAGAACCAAATCGATGCTGCCAAACGAGCTGGAGTAGAACATGTTGTACTGGTAGGTTCGATGGGTGGAACTAATCCAAATCATCCTCTTAATCAAATGGGGAACGGTAAAATACTTATTTGGAAGCGTAAGGCCGAGCAATATTTGATTGATTCTGGTATAGACTACACTATTGTTCGCGCTGGTGGTTTACTAGATCTTGAGGGTGGAGTTAGACAATTGCTTGTTGGCAAAAATGATACTCTTCTAAATAATCCACCTGAGGGGATTCCCACTTCTATTCCCAGAGCTGATGTAGCTGAGGTAGTAGTTCAAGCATTAAAACAACCCGATGCTCGCAACAAAGCTTTTGATATCATTTCTAAACCACAAGATACTCCTCATGCAGAAGTGACTAGCGATTTTGCTGCTTTATTTCGACAAACTACTTCAGGAATTTAAATCATTTCTTGGGTAACGAGATAATTAACTAGAGAGTAGGGAGCAGAGAAAAAGTTCAACAACAAGGTTTGATAAATTACTTTGCCTACCTACTTATTTGAAGTCGGAATCAAGAATGGTTAAAGGTGTTGTATCTTCAATTTCCTGATTCCTGCTTCAAATTGTGCATAAAATTTCTCAATCTGTGAAGACTTATGGACACGTTCAATTTTCTGACTTCTCAACCAGATTTACTATCTCTTACTATTGAGGGCGAGCGGATACGATTAATAACTATTTCTAACAAGTTTGAACAAGACATTTTTCAAGAATTTACCAATGAAATTACGACTTATATGTTTCCATCTCCCCCAGCCAATATAAAGGGAACGCAAAACTTTATACTTGAAAGTAGACAAGGTATTCGAGCTGCTAATAATTTACAGTTTGTTGTAGTAATGAAAACTACAGGAGAGTTTTTAGGAAATTGTGGTCTTCATGGTCAGGGTAAAGTTAGAATGCCCGAACTCGGTATTTGGTTAAAAAAGGATGCTCATGGCAAAGGTTATGGTCAAGAAGCTGTTCATACCTTGGTTAACTGGTCAAAGAAAAATATAGACCTTAGTTATTTTATTTATCCAGTAGACCGTAGAAATACTTCAAGCCGTAAAATCCCCGAATCTCTGGGTGGTCATATTTTCGAGGACTATCAAGTCAAAACTTCGACTGGAAAAATCTTAGATTTGGTAGTTTATAAAATTCCAGTAAAGAAGCAAGATAGCTACGATTAGGAATATGAAAAAAATCAAGGCAATAGTTAGCGGTAAGGTACAGGGAGTAGGATTTAGGATGTATACTCGCGCTCAAGCCAGACAGTTGGGTCTTTATGGATATGTACGGAATTTAAGGAACGGGGATGTGGAGATTGTTGCCGCAGGTGAGGCAGAAAGATTAGATACACTTGTTGAGTGGGCTAAGTCTGGTGCTCCTTCGGCTGTAGTTAGCAATCTGCAATTAGAAGTTATGAACTACAGTGACGGGGAATTTAGAGATTTTGAAATTCGCAGGTAAAGTAATTCTCATCTAATTATCAATAATTAATTTCATCAATTTATCCAAAATTGCCCAGTCCTGTAACTTATTCCAGCTATCCACAATATTTCAATTAAGTTTAATGCATTTAGTATCTAAAACAACTAATTCTCTTGTTTGAAAAATCTTACACTCAGCTACTTTAGTAGCTAAAATATGCTTTTTTGTTTGTTTCAAACTCAAAATTGCATTTTCTGTTTCTGGTTTAAACTGTCTCAACCAAGGATTATGGAGCAGATGTTCTACTTGAAAAGCATTTTTATCTAGTAGCCATAAATCTATATGGTATTTTTGAATAAACTGATTTACTTTTGCTTGATTCAGACTATATTGCGCTGTAATTAGATCCTGGGTTCGGCGACGAATTGGCTGATAGTAATCGAGATGATAGGGAATACTGTATTCTTCAGCAACTAAAACTGAACGTTGAGCCAAGCTAGGGATAAAGTCGGCTTCTTTACTTAGACTGGCAATGAGAATATCTTTGGGCTGTTGTTCAAGAAACTGATATAGTTCTGGGGCTGTACCTGTCACATAACCCAGACGATAAGGATAAGCCTGTACAGCGTAAGTCGGATATAGTAATGCACCAATAGCGATCGCCGTAATCAGAGGCTTAAAAAGTTTCTGGTAGTGAGTGATATTCTTGGTAATACTGTTGAGTAAGATAGCAAGTGTTATACCATCAACTAAAGCAATAATTATTCTCCAAGTATGTTGAGAATAGCGACTGGGTAAATGTAATTGAAATAAAAGTAAATGGGATAAGAAAAATAAGGCGAGAGAAACTAAAAGTATTTGTCCGACGATTGTAATTTGAGGTTTTATTTTTTTGACTAGGGGAAATCTGCGAGGATATCTAGTTAACCAGGGTAAGGATAAACCAAAAGAACATAACAATACATATTGCCATTCCCGAGGAAAAAAGCCACTTCTTGGTCCTGCTAACCAAAAAAGCCACGGATTGTCTAAGAAGAATGTATTTCTGCCCCCCGCATAAAATTCTGGGAGTTGTTTCGCTGTGGTCAAACTCATAACTTGACTAAAATCAGCAGTTTTTAATTTGTAAATAGCTAAGATGCCAAGAGCTAAGACTAACCCAGTAAAATAGAAGTAAGAAGATTTTTGCTTAATTAAATTAATTATTAAAATCCCTGCGGAAATCAAGACTACTTGGGGATAAAATAACCCCTGGAGAATAATAAATAGTAAACAAGGTATTAATCTCTGGCGTAGCAGATAATAGATAAAGCCTAAAAATAAGACATAAAAAAAAGCTCTGGGTGTACCAGAGACTAAATCATCTAACATCCAAAGATTTTGATTTAAAAGCAAACTAGCCATAAAACCAGCAAAAGGAACAGGAAATAGGGCAATAGTTACGAAATAAATATAGATTGTAGTAATAATACCCAGTAGTACAGGCAGTATTTTGCTAAATAAAAATGGTTTAACACCCAAAAAGTTAGCGAACCAATATAAAAACTTATAGCCTAATGGAGCTACAGAACTAAAATAATCCGCAATCAAATCATTAGTAAATAGATAGCGATCGCTAAATTTCTGTAACCAAAAAACGTGCTGTCTAGCATCATCTTGGATTGTATAAGGCGATTGAAAAGCTAACTTGAATCCAAAACAACTAAAAGCAATGGCGACAAAGATACTAGCAGCTAACCAAAAATGATATTTTTTAGTTCTCAATTTCTAATTTTTAATTACTAAACAAGCTTTGCCCGTAGCTATAAACTATAACCCTTTTACTTAACTAAACTTTAAAGCTGAGAGCTGATTACTGATTACTGATTACTGATTACTGATAGCTGATAGCCTAACAAACCTATTGACTCAGTGCCTTGAGAAATTTCTGTAAATTACCTAGCAAATTAGGCTTTTTACGTTGTGAGGTAGTTTTATTGTTTTCTCCTTCAGAGTTGGTTAACTGCATAATAAGACGATCCAAATCTTCACCCATAGGTTTACTAGTAGTTTCTGTAGCTAATTCATAACCTGATTCTTTTTCTAACCATATTTGCCAACGAGAAGGATGACAACGCAAAATCGCTCCATCTGGAATTGGACGTAAATAATAACAAGAATAAATATTTTTAATAAACCGATCCCGTAATTTCCTGGCAGCCAAACCGATACCTACTACAGCAACATCTTCTAGTTGAGGAATGAGAAAAATTACCGGGCGATCGCCAGCTAGATTACTTAATTTCTCGGCACGCTCAACTTCTACAGAGGAAGGACAAGCCACAATAAAAATTTCATCATCGGCATCAATCTGGGACTCAATGGGAGTAAATCGGCTACCCATGTCGGTCACTTGAAATGGCTTTTCTCCCCAATTTTTTTTTGCCAAAGCTGCTGCTCCTGTATCAGGAAACATCACCTTAACCCCAGAACCATAATCAGCAAAAATATTGGCAAACTCCAAGGCTAATGCCTCAGATTGCAAAGCAATTTCGGGGACGACTAATTCTACTTGAATCAGATGATAGCCATCGGCGATCGCAGCTTTAGTAGCTTCTTTTGCCTGTTCAACTGCTATATCTAGGGTTTCGGGGAAAGTGTTCATACAAAGTTTTTTACAGAAGATAATTTTTATTGTAGCGATCGATGTCGTAGTTGATTGCTAAGTGTTTTTACAGTCAACCAAGCTAGTATCTTGGTTAGCAACTGCTATTAAACTCTGCTATTAAACTTAAGTTATGGAGAAAAAGACTTTAGCCAGAAAAATTTACCAAATATCAAATATACAAGGGAAATTTACTTTGCGTTCGGGACAACAAGCAACTGAATATTTTGACAAATATCTTTTTGAAGCTCGACCCAAACTACTGTTGGAGATTGCCTATCAGCTAATTCCTTATATTCCTAAAAACATAGATGTACTTGCTGGGTTAGAAATGGGTGGTATTCCTATAGCTACAGCTTTATCATTACAAACTGGTATTCCTCTGCTTTTTGTGAGAAAAGAAGCCAAAACTTACGGTACACGTAAATTAGCTGAAGGCGGAACTGTGGAAGGAAAATACTTAATAATTATTGAAGATGTGGTTACTACTGGTGGTGCAATTATTGATGCAGTCAGCCAACTACGTACTTTAGGCGCAAAAGTTGACAAGGCTCTATGTGTTATTGAACGCGAAAGTTTTGCTGCAAAAAACTTAGCAGATGTTGGGATTGAACTGATTCCCTTATTTACTAAGTCATACCTAGAGTCGGCATAAAAATTATTATTCAAGTTTTTCTCATCTAATCTTACAATAAGTACTTTTACTTACTGCAGAAGTGGATACTCCCATTAACAACATAATAGCTGGCTTTATTATAAAAACGCGGACAAATAGAAGAAAGAAAAAGATATTTGCTGTGCAACCCATAGGCATTTTTGATGGCTAACATACAACACATAACGATTTCATCAGTTCCACAACCACTGCTGCGTGCTATAGATGAGCTATGGACCGACGCATTCAACTGGCAACCTGTACCAAATGACGAAGAAGTAGAAGCCGATCCTGAAGCCAGTCTCTTTTTACTGCGCTCAGACAATAACGAACAGATATTAGCAACAGCCGTCGTTAAACCTTTTGATATACGCTTTGATGGAACTACTTATCCAGTGCAAGGAATTCTAAATGTAGTCTCTGCTGTAAAAAAGCAGGGATATGGTCGGATGGTGGTAGAAGCGGTAAAAGAGTGGTTGATAGCCGAGCAGACAACTGGTTTGGGCTTTGCTAAACGGAGCGTATCAGGGTTTTACTCGCAATGTGGATATAAAGTAGAAAAGGATTTAGTCGAACGCTTTCGTGAAGAAGCAGAGGATGGAACTCTCAATCCTCATCCAGACGGCGAAGAAGATGTGATCTATGTCAATGATCGAGCAAACCTCATTCAAGCAATTCTCAGCAAGCCTACCTGTTGGGCTTACATACCAGAATTCTGGTAGGCTGCGACTACAGCAACTAAATATCGCTTCTGCATACACAGAAGTAACTGTCTTTGACATCCTCCCTGCGCTAAATCAGAGATTATAACGAGGGATTCCTAAGACTCACGACTTAGGTTTCTGTTTCCTTCCTAAGCGAGGTTTTTCGCAACTGCCCTTTAGAACTATGTCTATCAGGTCTTATGTCCGCTCCACAGACAATCACCGCCAGCCCGGCGGCGAGTATATTTTTCCCAGCATTGATGTCTCTATCAATTCCCTTAGTTCCACAACTGGGACAATCCCAGGTACGAATATCAAGAGGCATCTTGTCAATTCAAAGCAACTATTCATTGCTATATTAACTAGCGATTGCTTAAACTTCGCTGTGCTTATTTAAACCATGAATTTGATTTAAGTATTTGTGCTTAATTAAAAAGTGGGATGCTCCCGGCAGAGATGTCTACTAAGCTAAAACCTTAAATATTTTTGTTCGATTTCAAAATAAATTTAGCGATCGCTTGTCTTAGGGCTAGTATCATCAAAGATAGTAAAAAGATTTACAAGTTTTGACGTTTGGTGCTAAAAAGTCTTTAGTTATAATGAGGCAGTTGCAGTGTTACAACCAGTCAAGACTATAGAGCTTTTCCAAAAACCTCCTTCCCCTAAAACTTTTTTAACGGGAGAGGTGATTTTTCAAGAAGGAGAACAAGGTGATGTGATTTACGGCATCATCTCTGGAGAAGTGGAGATTGTGGTCAATGGTAAGGTGGTCGAGACCATTCAAAAAGGTGATGTTTTTGGTGAAGGCTCTCTGGTTCACTTAAATCATCAAAGAGACACAAAGGCGATCGCCAAGACTGATTCTCTCCTAGCGTTTTTAGATCGAGAACATTTTATGTTTGCAGTGCAGCAAACCCCAATGTTTGCCATAGAAGTAATTAAAAGCTATTCTGACCGTCTTCGTCGTTTGAGGCATAGATTGTAATTCTATGCGATATGGTCACGAAACTAAAATAACTTATATCATTTCTCTTAAAACAACAAGCAAGCTAGAATTATTGAAAGGTTTTATCTTAAAGCTTTTAGCCTTTAGCCTTTAGCCTTTAGCTTTTAGCCTTGGTTTGACTGCTAAAAGCGTAATTGAGTTTAAGACTCCGACCTCTTAGGTCGTCGACAATCAGGTAGAGTTTAAGACTCTATTTGATTGAAGCTAAGAGCTAATAGCTAATAGCTACGGCGTAGCCGTTTCTTTATCTTTTAATTCAGGCTATTTTGGAGTCTCAATGTGTACAAGTGCACTAATTAGCTCTATCTCAAATCTGCTTATTTCTGCCCAAAATTTAGATAAATCAAAGTATATTCTCAGTAATCTTTCATCTCTATCGGCTTAGATAGATGCCTAGCTCAAAAAAATTAAATCATCAGAGAATAATCTCCTACTTAGTATAGATTTAGCTTATACTCTCGGTGATTAACCTGTAATATAGCCAAAGTTAAGTAAAAGGATTAGTTATCTGTGACTGAGATTGCTACTAACCAACCGCCAACCGCATCAGATTCGGTAGATTACGATATAGAGTCAGCGGTATTAGAAAGATATCAAGAGGGGGCAAGACAACAACAACCAAGCTTATGTTGTCCCACGGAATATGACGGAAATTACACCACAATATTACCCGAAGAAATTATTGCCAAAGATTATGGTTGTGGCGACCCCACTCGCTACGTCAATGAAGGAGAAACCGTAGTTGATTTAGGTTCAGGTGCGGGAAAAAATTGTTATATTCTGGCACAAAAAGTCGGAGAAAAGGGCAAAATAATCGGTGTAGACTTTAATGATGAAATGCTTTCCTTGGCTCGAAAATATCAAGGAGAGATGGCAGATAAACTTGGCTACCACAATACTGAGTTTGTCAAAGGAAAAATTCAAGATTTGAAATTACCCTTAGATAAGTTACAGCAATGGTTACAAGTTAATCCTGTAACCTCAGTGGATAAAATTGCCGAATATGAAGCTGAATGCGATCGCCTCAGACAAAAAGAAGCTTTAATCCCTGATAATAGCGTAGATGTCGTAATTTCTAACTGTGTACTCAATTTAGTTCGTCCCCAGGATAAACAACAATTATTTGGGGAAATATTTCGAGTCTTAAAACGTGGTGGTCGGGCAGTTATTTCTGATATCGTTTGTGATGAAGATCCTACGCCCAAAATTCTTAATGATCCTGAGCTTTGGAGTGGTTGTATTGCTGGAGCTTTTAGAGAAAATAATTTCTTAAAAATGTTTGAGGATGCAGGTTTTTATGGTGTAGAAATCCTCAAGCGTGAAGAAACCCCCTGGCAAGTTATTGACGGTGTGGAATTTCGTTCCATGACTGTACGGGCATACAAGGGAAAAGAAGGGATTTGCTTAGAAAGAAAACAGTCAGTAGTTTACAAAGGTCCTTGGAAACAAGTAACAGATGATGATGGTCATGTCTTCTGTCGTGGCGAAAGAATGGCTGTATGCGACAAAACCTATAAGATTATGACTAGCTGCTGTAGTCCCTATGCCAAAGATATTATCGGCATTGAGCCCTATGAAAACATTCCTCTAGAGGAAGCTACAGAATTTGATTGCAAAACTAAAGCCATTCGCCATGCCAGAGAAACCAAAGGTTCAGAATATAACCTCACGGAAACTGGAAGCAACGATTGTTGTTCCCCTGGAGAATGCTGTTAAACATCTACCGTTGGAACTGATCGGTAATCAGTAAACTGATGCGTTCTTTTACTACTTAACTTTAGTAAGCAGGGTTGCTCGTCAACCAGTAATCAGTAATCAGTAATCAGTAATTAGTAATCAGTAATTAGTAATCAGTAATCATTTCATGTGGACTTTGGCTATTTTTGTAGCGACGGTTTTTTTGGCTTATGCCAATGGTGCCAACGATAATTTCAAGGGAGTAGCGACTTTATTTGGTAGCAAGACAACCAATTATAAGCTGGCAATTTGGTGGGCAACTTTTACTACTTTTGCTGGTTCAATTTGTTCGGTAGTATTGGCAAATGCACTACTGAAAAACTTCTCTGGTAAAGGTCTAGTACCAGAGGCGATCGCCGATACAGGTTCTTTCCATTTGGCAGTAGCTTTGGGAGCTGCTTTGACAGTAATTTTGGCTACTGTAACTGGGTTCCCTATTTCGACAACTCATGGTATTACTGGGGCATTAACGGGAGCTGGCTTGGCGGCGATCGGTACTCAATTGAATTTTGCAGCTTTAGGTAAATCTTTTTTTATTCCTCTATTGCTTAGTCCTTTAATCGCAATGGTTCTAGGAACTGTTTTATATAGTTTGCTTCACTTTGGTCGCACTGCTTTAAATATAGAAAAAGCTTGGTGTATATGTGTAGGTGATAAACAAGAATTGATTCCTATTGCTAGTAGTACGATTAATACGAGTAATTTATCAACTGTGGCTACTCCTGAAATTGCGATCGATACTCCTGAAAATTGCAGTCAAAAATATGTGGGGGACTTTTGGGGCATTGATAGCCAAAAGTTAGTTGATACTTGCCATTTCTTAAGTGCTGGAGCAGTTAGTTTCGCCAGAGGTTTAAACGATACTCCTAAAATTGTTGCTTTGCTATTAACGGTAACAGCTTTTTCCATAAAAGGAGGAATGTTGGCTGTTGGTTTAGGAATGGCAATTGGTGGTTTATTAAATGCTCGCAAAGTAGCAATGACTGTTAGCAATAAAATTACTACTCTCAACCCTGGTAAAGGTTTAGCTGCTAATTTAGTTACAGGCTTTCTCGTAATCTTTGCTAGCAGGATGGGTGTACCAGTCTCTACAACTCATGTTTCTGTAGGTTCGATTTTTGGGGTGGGAGTGGTTTCCCGAACTGCTCATATTGGAATGTTCTCTAAAGTATTGAGTTCTTGGGTGTTAACTTTACCCATTGCTGCAAGCTTAAGTGCAGTAGCTTATCTTTTATTAGCTAAATAAATAAATTATTAGTTAGCATCTACAAGTTAGCATCTACATTTTAAGAACTTGTAGAATCAGTAATCAGTAATCAGTAATTAGTAATCAGTAATCATTAATGTCATCTACTACTAAAACCTCAAGAGTTACTTCTTTCGCCCAAAAAATAGTTTCACCCTTAACTAAAAATAAAATTACTGTTTTACAAATTAATTTGGGTAGAAAATGTAACCTTGCTTGTACTCATTGTCATGTAGAAGCAAGTCCCAAAAGAACAGAAGAGTTATCTCCTGAAGTTTGTGAGCAGCTTATAGAACTAATTAATCGTTTTCCTCAAATACAAACTGTTGATTTGACTGGTGGAGCGCCAGAAATGAATTATGGTTTTCGACCCATAGTTGAAGCAGCCAAAGCGCAAAATAAAGAAGTTATTGTACGCTCTAACTTAACTATTTTTTTTGAAGCTGGATATGAAGACTTACCTGAATATTTTGCCCAGCATCAACTTCGAGTGACCGCTTCATTGCCTTGTTATTTAGAATCCAATGTAGATAAACAAAGAGGCTCTGGAGTATACAATGAATCGATTGAAGCTATTCAAAAGCTCAATCAGTTAGGCTATGGTTCTGATCCTAATTTAATTCTTGATTTAGTATATAATCCTGCCTTGCCGATTAATAGTGATTTCTCTCTAACTCCTAATCAACAAAAATTAGAGCAAGATTACAAAACATATTTAGCAGAACACTTTGATATTAAATTTAATAACCTCTTTACTATTACTAATATCCCTATTGGTAGAACCAAACAATTTTTACAACGCCGAGAGATACATGATGATTATCTTCAATTTTTAGCCATTAATTACAATCCTCAAACTTTGGATAATGTCATGTGTCGTAATGAATTATCAATTGACTATTTGGGAAATGTTTATGACTGTGATTTTAACCAGATGGAAAATATTGTTGCCACTACCGAAGATAACCAAAAATTAACTGTTGCTAAATTGCTAGAACTGGATAATTTGGATGTAATCAGAGAAATCAAAACTGCTAATTACTGTTATGGCTGTACTGCGGGGAGTGGCTCTAGTTGCGGGGGATCTTTAATTTGAGTCGAAGGGATCTCGATGATGAAAAGGTAGTGTTCTATAAACGCAATTTAAACAAGATGCAAAAATTATGTCGTCGTGCCGCTCAGTTTAAAGTCGCTTACCAATTTTCTTAAGCTCATCGCACCAGCAATATGGTCGACCGCTTGATGAATCACCAAGACCGCTTACTATTTACAATTATTCTGACTTACTTGACCGCCCAATAGCGGTACGTAAAACGGGTCGGTGCAGTACCCCGAACCGAAGCCCGCCCAACATTGATATGTCCTCCACCTCTCCGGCTGATATTTAGATGGACGAGTAGAACTTGTAACCAGACAACATTTTCCTTCAGCTTCGCCACCAACAACAACTGTAGCACTAGGACCCGGAGGTAAAGCGGCAGAGCCGCAGCTATAAGCTGTAAGCTGTAAGCTGTAAGCTGTAAGCCAATTAGAAGAGGCTTTAACCTCTCCTAATTGTAGACCACCAAACTTCGTTTGCTGGGGGCATTAAACCCGATAGCTATAAGCCCTTCGGGTACTCTTCGAGAAGGCTCCGCCAACGACAGTTTCTTCTTGATGAAGTTGTTCATGGGGGAAACCCCCGCCCTCGACAGTTCCTTCAAGCGGGACAAAGGCCAGGCGTATGGCCGCATCGTACCCCCTAAAGGGTTCAGCAGTGGCTTCAAGCGGGGGAACCCCGCCAACGCCCTGCTTCACCGCCAACGAACTGTCTCACTGTTAGCCGTTTACAAAGCGTAAACTTTAGAGCTTAAAGCTTAAGGCTTAGAGCTTAAAGCTTTTTAAGGTAATTTAGGAATAAAGTCCACTATCGAAGGGTCTCCTGGATCTAATATAGAAAAATTACAATTTCTTGAACGAGAGCAGTCACATTCATTGAACATTTTGATTCTCAATTTCTCGATTACCGGAGAGTCTGCTTCTGCCTGAAAACTCCCGGGCAACCAGAAAGCTGCACTTATCAGCAGAACAGCACTTAAAACAGTGCAATCGCATAAACTATCAAAATACTACAAGCTTGCTTTCTCGTATCATTAAAATATTTTTTAGTTTCTGAAAATTATTGATTTTCCGTTCAATTGCGTAACATCAGTTAAGTAATAAAAAATTTGTTAATTACTTATGTCTAAAGTTATATCTAAAGTAAAAGCGAGCACTGTAATGTAATTACAGAAAAAAAAGTTATATATCCAAATAATATGTACTGTGATGACTCAAAGTAATCTAACTACCGTAACAACTGATAATTTTATTGTTGCTGAAACCGATAAATATTTTTCAGATCACGTCAAAAATCACCCAGTCAATACTATTCGACATTCTAGAAAAATGTCCAGTAAGGATAATCAGTTTGTGATTCGTGAAAATCAAGATGTTTTATACAGCCATGCTGTTGTTGACATCTCCCAAGGGGCAAAATTAATCAATCCTAGCTGGGATGTATATTCGATAATTCAGGTTATTGACGAGCATCACTATACTATTGCTGCTGTATATCCTGGGGAAGAATTGACAATTACACCAGACATGGTTGCATTGGGTAGCCACGTTTTTTTGAATATTCGCACGGGTGTCAGAACCCTGGACGATGGGGGACTTAAAGAAGCCCACGAACATCAAGATAATATTCAAATCGTAGCAGAATCATCGAATCCCTATACATCAAAAAGCTTTGACCAAGAAAGTCTGAATAAAGTTCGTTCTCAATTAGAAGCCAGAAAAACTGAAATTACTAAACCCTGGCTGATGTTTGGCACTAAAGATGAGGTCGATCCTGAAATGTTTCTCATCGCTAGTGCTGGAGGCTGGGGGGGTTTACCAGCAAAGCATGCTTCATACGTGGTAACAATTCAGCCACCGTCAGAAATATCAGAATCAGCCGAGTGTGCCTCAATGACGTTACCGCAACCTCCACTGAACTTTGATAAGGGTGGTTTCTTCTCTGTCTCTGTCTACGATCGAGAAGGTTGGATAGCTACAGAACCCTTCGCTCTCAATAATCGTCAAGCCACTCCCAATCAAGATGGTTCTTACACATTTCACTTTAATTGTCCTGATGCTGAAAATAATATCAATGTTGTCTCTGGGTGGAGCCAGTTGATTCGGCTTTATGTGCCAGAGAGCGTTGAAAAAATCGTAGCCTATACGGATGAAATAAATAATACCGTTAAAATTACCAAATAATAATCATATTCTTATCCTCTAACCAGTAAAATTGCCATGAAAAAAGTAATAATTGGAATCGCAGCGACCATTTTTACCTGCGGATTTACTGCCTCCCTAGAAAAAGTCACCCCTGAGACTTACATCCGTGCCGAGGTGGATTTTACCTTAGCCCAATTTCAGAAGAATGCAGGAGACAAAGTTAATGAATTCTTCTATATCACCGAACCAACTCCTCTCGACGAACAGACCGTCGTCCGTATGAACAAAGATACACTCTATGCTGGTGCAGTGGTAGACACCGAAGGTGGTGCTACCGTAACCATCCCTGAGTTTCCTGACGATCGCTATTTTTCGGTTTATGTAGTTGACAATGACCACTACGCCCCTGCCGTTTTTTACGAACCTGGAACTCATCAGATACCAGATGATACCAAATATGTTGCAGTTATCCAGAGAATTCAATTGATGGATCCGTCCGATGAGCAAGATGTAGCTCTTGTCAACGATCTTCAGAAACAGATTACGATCAATGCTTCAAGTGCAGACCCATTTCCCAATCCAAAATGGGACAAGGATTCGATGTTGGCTTTAAGAACAGAGTATGAACAGGAATTTCAAAAATTCGACCAGTACGAATCCGATGTGATGAGGCAAGAGGGAGAACTCAACTGGATGGGAAAAAAAGGACAGGTCAATGAGGAAACTCGGCATATCGGCGCTGCTGGGGCTTGGGGATTGTTCCCCGAAGAAGATGCGGTCTATATTAATTATGCAGGACCATCCGACCATACTAAGTGCTACAGTGCTACCTATGCTATTCCAGACAACGATGCGTTCTGGTCTCTCACTATGTATGGAAAAGATGGCTTTATGAAATCTGAAAACAACGTTGTCAATGACCGTAACGTCGAACTAAATGAAGATGGAACATTCACTGCTTTCTTTGGTTCGAGGGAGCAGTGTGGAGAGAAGCCCAATCGAGTTGATATTACCGAAGGATGGAACTTTCTGATGCGGGTTTATAAACCAGGCTCTTCTGTCCTGGCACGAGAATATAAACTCCCCGATGTTGAGGTTGTGGAGTAAAAAAATACAACAATTCAGCGATCGATTTCTAGCGATCGCCTCTAGATAAACGTGAGTTCGACGAAGCTACTTGCGCGTTCGTGATTGTGATTAAAAATCACTACTCCGAATATGCGTAGCGGTGACCCGACGAAGGAGCTAATCCTTTAGGACTCCTTTAGGACTCCGAACTCATACCAATTCCTAAAAGTAGCTGGAGAGATAAAAATATTCTTAGAGTCAATGAAAAAGCTCAAATATCCAATAAAGCTAAAGGCTAAAGGCTAAAGGCTAAAGGCTAAAGGCTAAAGGCTAATAGCTTACCCTGTCACAAGTCTCTCGTTATTTTCGAGAATTGGTATCACGCAAATAAGAACAGAAAAGAGAGTGAAATTATTTCCCATGAGTCTTCCCAGCTATTTCCAAGATTTGAGCTTCAGAAAACCCGATCAAGAAGGAAGGAAGAAAATCAACTCGGGTCTTTTAGAAGATTCAAAACTCGATATTTCCTATCTAGCGTTAACTGTAGGTGCTTGTGCCATTGCTACTTTAGGACTACTTTCTAACAATACGGCTGTAATTATTGGTGCCATGATTGTTGCTCCTTTGATGCTGCCGATCAGATCCCTCGCCTTTGCAGCCCTAGCAGGAAATGGTGTTATGTATCGAAAATCGGGCATAGCAATTATCGCCGGAACGCTAATTTCAATTGCTCTAGCTTGTTTGCTGGGTTGGCTGGGTTTGGTGATAGCAGCTCCCGAATTTGGTAGCGAAGTAACATCGCGATCGCAACCGACTCTAGTCGATTTGGGAATTGCGCTGGCAGCAGGGGCAATTGCTGGCTTTGCCAAACTAGAACCCAAAATTTCTTCTAGTTTGGCTGGTACGGCGATCTCTGTAGCTCTCATGCCACCACTTTGTGTCATTGGCTTAGGTCTATCTCAAGCAGACTGGAGGCTTAGTATAGGTGCAACACTGTTATACGTGACCAATCTACTAGGCATTACCCTCTCCTGTATGCTCATCTTTTTAATTACAGGCTGTGCCTCACTGCGTTTTGGTCGAAAAGCTTTGACGCGGACAGCGATTTTTACTGCCATATTGATTATTCCTTTGGGCATTAGCTTTGTCCGATTAGTACAACAACAAAAACTCGAACTTCTAATCCGAGATGTCCTAGCAAATTCTAATACCTTCGAGCGTGTCGAAATAGTTGACAGTGAAATCGATTGGTTAACCGACCCTCCCCAAGCTCACTTTGATGCTTTCCTAACGGGTACTTTAACTCCAAAGCAAGTGGGGCTTTTAGAAGATTTTGTTGCCAAAGAATCGGGTCAGCGCGTCAGCTTGATTTTTAACATCGGTCGAGTGGTAGAAATTAAGAGTTCTGCTGCATCCAATAATTGATGAGTCTAATGGCTTCTGTTGCCAAAAAATTAAACAGACAAAAAACTCAATCAATAACCATTGGTGACAAGTTATGGGTCTACGCTTTTTGTCAAATGGTCTCTAGCTTTTAGCTTTTAGCTCTTAGCTTTTAGCTTTTGGGCTATCTCCATAAACTTTAATCTCGGCAATCGGCGATCGCGCCAAGCGAGCGACTATAATCCATATTTAGTGTTTGACAAAATAAACCCTTTTTCGTAAATTTAGGGCAATAAGTCTGAAAAATCAGGAACAGAGAGATCGACAAAAATAGCTTTAATGTCTTATACTCGTATTTTGCTCCCCATAGTCATAAAACAGGGATAAAAGACACTATTTGTAGTAGTTGACTAAAACTAGTTTTTCTTAACTTGTCACGAATGATCAATAACTAATACCAATTCTCATGTATTGACTGGAGACTTAGTAGGTTGGGTAGAACGATAGTGAAACCCAACAATCATTTAAAAAACGATTGAAGCAATCACTAGTAGTAGCTCAAGTTAGAAATGAGGATTAAATCTTTTAATTCCGTAGCGCGACGCGGAGCTAGTCATGCACGGGAAGCTAGTCATGCACGGGAAGCTTCTCCCGCAGGGAGTACTCCATAGCTTGCTTCACTCTTACGAGAAGGCTAACGCCAACCCGCAGGGAGTACTCCGAACTTTTATCCTATCCATCAAATCAAACTTGATGACCTACTAGTGTTCTAACCTCAAAACGTATTGCTATAAATGCTTGCTTTGAGTTCCTTCGCTTGAGTAGTAACTTAAGTATTTATTGGATTACAAGCTAGCCTCAGTTTTTTGTAACGGAACTGATGAAATAATGACTAGATTAGAGTATACCCAATGATAGATGACATCGTGATTGGATATTTCGTATGGTTCTCGTGTGTTTAAGACTCAGAAAAAGAGAGTAGTAGGTTACGAAAGCAGAGTCGGCACATAGCTCTTCAACTCTCCGTAGTGTTGTACTGCTATTTTTAGAATTCCAAGGAGCAACTGAATAATGGAGCATAAGTCAAAAACAATCGTCCCAGAAAAAATGGCTATTTTTTCTCCAGCATTAAGCGAAGACGAATTAGCAGAACGCACTCAATACTTGAAATTTCAGCAACAGGAATATGAGTTTACTCACGAATACGTAGAAGGTCTAAGTTTATTTAAAGAAGTTCCCGTTATCGAAGAGTAGGCATGATTCCCCACAAAATGAGAAAAAAACTCTTAAACATAATTATTACAACTTTGCTGGCTGGTTGTGGAACAATGTCTATGGGATTAAAACCCAAGCCTAGTCTGGGAGCAGAGCGCGTCGGTTTCTCTCTGCCCGTATTAGGTGAATTTCACCTCTCAGTTGACTCTTTGGAAGTGTTTGCCAAAGAAGGTAAAATAACGCCAGAATTTGCCTTCTATGCTAATCGCTTAGAACCGCAAGTTTTGTCTCAGTTACGTCAAGCATTGCAGCAAAAGTTTGATGTTGATGCGATAACTGTATATCGAATGACAAACATGCCGATGGGAGAAGATTTACTTAAGAGCATGGGAGAGGCAATTTATACTCACCCAGAGCGCAACGGTATTTATGCGATCCGCGCTGCCCTTATCCTTGCAGCAGCAGACCCAGAAGGTTTAACTGCAATTAATGTCATGCGTCACTTTCCTACCGAGGAAATTCAACTCGATACGCAGTTGATTATTTCTCTGATCCAAGAGACAGCAAATTTTTTGCAGTATAAGGATACTTCGGTTGAAGCGGTTTCTCAAGTAGCCAAGAGCGAAAGCCCTTCAGTGCAAGAATTAGATGTCGAGCAAATGCCAGATTTACGTCAAGCAGGGTCTTATTCTGTCACTCAAAAAGCGATCGCCTTCAAGATAGATCGTATACGTCAGACTACAAGAGGTTTTAGTGAATTTTATAATCTTGATGCAGATCTCTATTTGCCTGAAGGTCAAACTAAACCCGCTCCCCTAGCAATAATAACTCATGGTTTGGGTTCGAGTCGCTCCCATTTTCAGTATTTGGCAGAACATTTAGCTTCTCACGGATACGTTGTCGTCGTTCCCGAACACATAGGTAGCAATAGTGAGTATAAAAAAGCTTTTCTGCAAGGAGAACTGAGCGTCGATGTTAGCCCATTGGAATTTTATAGTAGACCTCTAGATGTAACTTATCTTTTAGATGAGATCGAAAATCATTCAGCATTTCAAGTCCCGATTGATTGGGAAAAAGTAGGTGTTCTGGGTCATTCTTTTGGCGGTTATACCGCCTTGGCTCTTGCTGGTGCGCCTCTGAACCAAAAAAGAATTAACCAAGTATGTCAGCAAAATCAACCCACTCTCAATACTTCAATGCTTCTTCAGTGTCGTGCTAGTTCTTTGCCATCAGGAAACTATAAGTTAGCAGATTCTCGCATCAAAGTATCATTAGCATTTAACCCCGTGACCAGTTCGGTTTTGGGTCCAGAAAGCCTGAAGCAGATAACTATTCCCACGATGATTTTGGGTGGTAGTCAAGATATTGTAGCTCCTTTTATTGAAGAACAAGTTCATCCTTTTCTGTGGTTAGAAACCGAACATAAATATTTGGGGGTCATGGTAGGGGCAGGACATGGCTCTATCAGTGATACTGAGGAAGGTAGCGACTTTCCCGATATTTTGAAAGGCTCTCTCAATTCCAAGATAGCAAGAGACTATTTAAAAGCAATCAGCCTCGCTTTTTTGGAAGTTCATTTACGCGATCGCTCTGACTATCAACCCTATCTCAGTTCTACCTATACCCAAACCATTAGTCCCGCAGAAACGCCCTTATATTTAGTTGAATCATTAACTCCAGAACAACTAAAACAAGCTTATGGTAATACTCCTCCCACTCCGCCCATCCCCGAAGCGGTAGTTGCCACCGCTCCCAGAAAAAACAGCCGTGTTTTGACGAAAATTGAGAACACCCAAACCCTGAAAATAGCCATGAGAAGCGATGCAGCTCCTTTTGGCTACATAGACGAACAGCAGGATGTCTGGACTGGCTACTGTGAAGATTTTGCTAATTTACTAGGAGAGCATTTAGCCAAAAAACTCAATATTTCCTCTGGTATTGAAGTAATTAAATTATCCTCTAACCTAGAAAATCGTTTTGAATTAGTACAGCAGAATACTGTTGACCTTGAATGCGGTCCTAACAGTATTCGGAGAAATCAAGAAGGAGTCCGTTTTTCCTCTCCTTTTTTTGTTAGTGGCACTCGCTTTCTAGTTAACAATCAAAATGCAGCAAAAATCGATCCAGAAAGCAGCTTAACAGCAGTTAAAACAGGGGTGCTTCAAGATACGAAAACCAGCGAATTTGTGCAAAAAACTTATTCTGAGGCAGAAATAGTTGATTTTCAGGGTTCAAAAGCCAGAATGGAAGGAGTTCGAGCCGTTGCCAACGGTAATCTCGATGCTTTTATTAGTGATGGAGTTTTGCTAATAGGAGAAATCGAGCGACAAAATTTAGGATCGGAAAATTATCAATTAATCCCAAAAGATCCTTTAACCTGTGATTTCTATGGACTGATTTTGCCTCAAAGCGATTCCCAGTGGCGCGCTACTGTCAATACCTTTATTCGGAGTCAACAAGTAGAACAATTGCAGGATAAATGGCTAGGAGAATACTTCTCTCAATCTGTGTCCGATACTGATTATTGTTTAAATGAGCGAACAAACTAGCATTTTAACCATCAAAATATTACGCTCTTATTCGCCGTACTACTACAAAACTAGGAGTTCTTATAACTGAGTTAAACCTAATAGTTATCCCATATTATCGATGAAAAAATATACTCGCCTCAGCTTACCTATTTTACTGGCTATCTCTGGGATATTTTCCCCCCCTGCGATCGCAGGTTTATTCGATCGCCCCGATTTTTTTGAGAAGGGTCAGGAGCAATTTGAAGAAGAAATCCATAGATTTGAAAAGAGAGAAACTGTTGCCGAACCCTCGATCGAAATTGAAGAAACAGCTCTATCCTGGTCGCGAGTTATGATGCCAGAAGTAGGATTTACTGTTTTGATACCTTCTGGAGCTATTAGCCATGAAGTCGAAACAGTGGAAGCTCCTAAGGGAGATATTAATTTCGATATTATTGCGACTCATCCCTCATCTTCTCGCTATGTGGTGGCTTACTCGGAAGAAGTAGCTCCCCAAAGAGTTGACAATGTTCCAGAAGTCTTGGAGCGATCGCGAGATTACATTATCGATAACAAGGTGGATTTAACTAAAATTGCTGACGATGATATTACTTTTGCTAACTATCCAGGCAAGCAATTTCAACTGCAAAATAAAGAGGAAACTATTGTTTATCGCTTATTGCTCGTAGAGCAGCGTCTCTATGTTTTGGCTGTCAGGCAACAAAATGATGCTATTTCTGCCAAGTCAATCGATAATTTTTTTGCTTCATTTGAGCTAGTTAATTAATACTCTGACAATTTTGAAATGATGGATAGGGGGGTAGGGGAAGATGATTTTTAAGATCGATTCATCAATCAATGTCTGTAAAACAATCTGGACTAAGTCAGTGCTAAACAGAGAAATATCGAGCATTGTGTACAATAAAACGTTTCTTATTTTAATGTTTGGCTATTTGTAGTCATTTAAAGAAATTCTCTTTTCTTTGCTATTTGAATTCAAGTTTGCTACGGTCTTGCCCTAAAAATAATCCTAAATAATACTGAGGACTAATCTATGAACGCCCAGAAAATATCACAGCATCCTTTAGAAGTCATTCCTGAGGGAGAAGCAGAAATGATCGAGCACGTCACCAAGATACAGCTCGAAATGATGAAAAATAAAGATCCGCAAAAACGCGGACAGCATCCCAAACAACAGGCTCTTTTAAGAGGGATATTCGAGATCTCCGATTCAGTTCCCGAATCTATCCTAACAATCCCCCCTCAAGACTTCACTGCACCAGAGCAATTTGAGTTTTGCGAAAACCTTTCCTACAATCCTTGGCACTGTGCGTCAGATCATCAACCTTTAGGAGGCATCCAGCGTTGCCGTAAGCTGGTGTATGAAGAAGGTGCCAAGCTGCGACACGAACTTAATGATGCTCAAAATAGCGAACCGACAAAAGCTGATTATGATCGACTTGGCTCGTTTCTCTAGAGATTATTAGACCTGTTGGAAAATAGGGAGTTCTGTCGCCAAAAGTTTATTTTGTCTGAATAAATTAAAGTTGCAACGGAACCGAATAAATCGATCTTACTTTCAATAGTTTTCTTCTTTATGTTGTTATGCATCTAATTTTTCAGTTCGATTGTGCGATCGTTTTCTAGCGATCGCACCTAGACAAAAACAGAGAAGAGATAAAAATTAGTTCCCATAATTGATTATGATTTCTACACATCCCGATTTAAAGACTCGTAAAGAAATTCGTCAAAAAGCTGGTTGGGGCATTGCCCTTGGTATTGTGCTAATTATTTTAGGCTCTTTGGCGATCGCCCTTCCCCTGGCTACGGCAATTACCTTCAGTCTACTGTTTGGCTGGTTATTTATTTTTGGGGCGATCGACCAAATTATTTATGCCTTTCTCACCCGATCTTTAGGATCGTTTATTTGGAAATTATTGCTGGGGGTACTTTATCTAATCAGTGGAATCGTGGTTTTGTTTTCTCCTGGCGTTGCTGCGATCGCTTTTAGCCTAATTCTGGGTATTAGCATTCTGACCCAAAGTGTCCTACAGGTAATCGCTGCCTTTCAAATACGTCCCCAGCAAGGCTGGGGATGGACCCTATTCAGCGGTATCGCTGGCATTATTCTAGGCATCTTGATCTGGTCAGAATGGCCAATTGGTGCGGTATGGCTGCTGGGGGTGTGGTTTGGTTGCAACCTCTTATTTGATGGCATGGGCGTAGTGATGGTTTCCTCCATGATTCGTTCGGAAGTGAAGGAGTGAGGATCTGGTTAACGAAATTTCCTGTGGCGTTAACTATCTTGTCGAAAGGTTAGTTCGGAGTTCGGAATTTGGAGTTTGGAGTTTGGAGTTAGTAATTAGTAATTAGTAATTAGGTAAAAGATACTGCTTTGTCGTTACTCGTTACTCATTACTTCTTAACCGTTACTTTCATGCTTCCTTTCCGCACATTTTATCGATATGGGACTAGCAAAGAGTTTTTCAATGCAGTCTAGTTAGAAAGTAGGAACGATGAAAACAAAAGGTAAAGAGCAAAAGAGTATTCTGTCTAAATATCTCTGGTGGAGTATTAAGCCAGTGGCGGTTATCTTGCCGTTGATGTTGATGTTGATGTTGAACCTAGGATTGCCAGGAACACTACCTACATCCTCCGCTTTATCAACAAATTCCGATTGTGCCGTGCGATCTTTAGCCACAGACTGCACTTTCCCTTTATTGGCTCAGACTAACCCGATAGCAGAATCGTCTTCGTCAGCCCCTGAAAATGTTGGGAATCTCGAAGAGGATAACCTGAAAAAATGGGGAGAATTCAGGGGAATTTTGTCAGCAATCAATATTTTTATCCTCTTCTTTGTCACCTTAGGACCCTTTAAAATTATTCCTACTTTTATCAGATTGACTCAGAATGCCGATGAAACCCTACGACGAAATTTGGCTATCCGCAGTGCTGGTCTGGCTAGCCTGGTTATTTTTTTGGTGGTTATTCTGGGAGGAAACATTCTGGCGAAGTGGACGATTGGCATTGAGTCCCTGATGATAGCTTCTGGCATTCTCCTCTTTCTCGCCTCTTTGCAACAAATCAAGTCTCAGTATGAAACTTCTGGAAAGGAGGCACCGCCCCCAGAGCCATCGATGAAACTGCTGGTCAATCCACTGACTTTTCCGACCATCCTGACTCCCTACGGCATTGCTCTTGCCCTGCTCCTAATGGTTGCCAACACACGGATCTCTCAAAGACCGTGGCTGGTGCTGGTAATGCTTCTTCTGGTTATGTTTTTGAACTTGGTCGCCATGTTGGCAGCTCGACCCATCCTCAAAACCCTTAAACCCATGACTTTACAAGTGCTGGGTCTAGTCTTGGGGGTAATGCAATTAGCCTTGGGAATAGAGATGATTTTGAGTGGCATCGGGTTAGCAGCCCTAATTTTGCAAGACCTTTTAAATTAATAAGTTTTCGGCTTGTTAACTCTAACTTAGCGGAAACTAGAATCAAACCTTACTCAAGAAATATAGTATGAAGTTACCTATCAATGAAGTCCAATCTCGCTCGGGTACGCTCAAATTTGAACAAAATGGGTATCCGACAACAGAAACCGTCAATCTTGTATATGATGAAATAGCCTACCACGGTGCAACCCAAGCCTACTTGTGGGGAACTGCGGTATTGGTCAATGGTGTGTGGCGACAGGCAAACTTGAGCGTAGCTGGTCCTCTCGATTTTGTGACTTACAGCACTGTCAAAGAGAAATATGGGATCATCACCTCAAATATGAATACCCCCTATATGATGGCCTTTCCTAACCTAAAGGAAACTGGTCCTTTGATTCTTGAAGTTCCAGCGGGTCCGACTGGAGGCATCTTAAACGACATCGAACACCGTCATATTGCAGATATAGGTCAGGCGGGTCCTGACAAAGGACAAGGGGGCAAATACCTGATTCTTCACGAGTCATGGGAAGAGCCAAAAGATGCTAACGCTGACTTTATTATCCGTTCTCAGACATACTTGTTCTGGGTGGGAACGCGAATTTTAACCAACGATCGAGAAGAGTCAAAGCAACTTATAGAAGGTCACAACCTCTACCCTTTAGGGAGTGAATCGAAGACCAAAGTAATTTCCATCGGTGACAAGGAGTATCGTGGGTGGCATCCCGATGGTATGGACTATTGGAAAGCTCTGCACGCCATCATCCAGATTGAGGATTTTCCAGCTGAAGACCGCTATATGCTTCAGTTTCTGGCACGAGTTGGTATTGAGAAGGGCAAGCCTTTTAACCCCACAGATAAGCAACAAGAGATTCTCCTCGAAGCCGAGAAGGTGGGAAAAGTCATGGCAATGTCCCTATCGGCAGCACGCGATCGATTCACAGGAAGATTCTATGACGACGGTACTAAGTGGACAGTTCATTTGGGCGGAATTTCCAACTCAGATCATATTAACGAGAATGGCATGAAGGAACTTGATGGGTTGGTTTCCTATTCGTGGGAAGCTATTTCCATGTCCGATGGCATGATGAAGGAGCTTGTTGGTGTGGGTTCAAAATATCTTGCAGCCTACGCCGATGCAGACGGAAACTGGTTTGATGGCTCTCATACCTATCAGCTTACTGTGCCACCAAATGTACCTGCTAAACAATTCTGGTCATTTATTGTCTATTCACACAAGACACGAACTTTTATTCGCAACCAAGATCTCAAACCAGGGATTAGTTCGCGAGATGAGTTGCAGAAGAACGAAGATGGTTCTGTAACGATCGCCATCGGCCCAGAAAGACCTGAGAATGTCCCAGAGTCGAATTTTATCTATAGCAATCCCGACGAGGGCTGGTTCACCTACTTTCGGACTTATGCCCCCACCGAAGCCTACTTTGAAAAAACTTGGCGTTTACCTGACATTCAACGGGTTGAATAGTTCGATTAACGATCGCAACACAGTAAAAAACAGTGTTTTAAGAACAAGAATATTTAACTGTATGAGGACTAAAACAATGGGTGAAAGTTCAACTATAAAACTTACCGATGAAAATTTTTCCACAGCGATGGCTGGTAAATATTTTCAGCAAGTGATTGACCGAGGTGGAGTTAATCAATTTACTCATCTCCGAGAGGTTAGCAGCGTGGAAACCCAAAACATTATTCGTGAAAATCGCGATACTCTCTATTCCTGGGGAATCTTTGATGTCAAAGATGGATTAGAAATCTCATTGCCAGCAGCAGGGGATATCTACATGAGTGCTTTAGTAATTGACAATGACACTTTTATCGTCCGTGAAGAAGATTTTGATAAGACTGGGGATATCGGTACTTATCAGGCGTACTCAGACAAGCCTCGCACCATTAGGATATCTCACCAACAAGCAGTGACTGATTTTGTCTATGTCGTCCTGCGGACTCAAACTGATGCCACTCCCGAAGGAGATAAAAAAGCAAACGGTCTTCAAGATGCCGTCAATACCAAGCAGGGGTCAACAGATGTCTGGAAATCACGCCAGTGGGACTGGGAAGCAGTGGAACAGAAACGCCAGAGTTATGTTCCATACCTGTCTGAAATTGTCGCTAAAGGAAGTGAGGGAGGATATAACGAGCGAGGAAAAACAGACCAATTTGAACACAACTTCTACTCAGCGATTGGCTGGGGAGGGCAACTAGAACGCTATGCTACCTATGGCACTACTCCAGACTTCACGGAATTTGGAGAAGATGGAGCGATCGCCCAGATTGAGTCGCCCAATATTGATTACGACCGAAACGGCTTCTGGTCTTATCAAGTGTACGGTTTAGATGGTTATCTTCACAGTAATAACAGTACATTAAACAATTACAACACCAAGCCAAATCCCGATGGGACTATTACACTCCGTTTTGGCTCTAAAGAAGTATTTGGAACTGACGAAAATAGAGTTGACAAACCAGACGAAGGATTCTCCATCACGACCCGTTTTTATAACCCCAAGGGTTCAATTTCACCAAGCTTGCTTAATCCTTCCCTGAAACGATATCCTCAGAAATAAGGCGTTGTAAAGTAGGCAGGATCTCTGTCGGAAACAAACGCCTTTTTCGTGAGACAATTGGCGATCGCCAATTAAAGCTGGCTAAACTTTACCTTGCGTTCCATCTAAAATTGGTTGTTGACGACGGAAACTCTGAGCCAAAATACCGTACTTGGGTGCAAAGACCATTGCAACCATAAATAATATTGTCAAAAGTACCACGATCGCTCCCCCTGTAGAGACATCAAAATGGTAGCTACAATAAGTTCCCATGACACAAGAGAAGATGCTGGTGGCGATGGAGATCCATAGCATACGGTCAAAGCGATCAGTTAATAAATATGCCGTTGAGCCAGGGGTTACTAGCATGGCAATGACCAGAATAATACCTGCGGTTTGCAGGGCAGTAACGATGGTTAAAGCTAGCACCGAAAGCAGAGTATAAAACATCAGCTGGGTGTTGAGACCAATGGCTTTAGCGTGGTTGGGATCGAAACAGAATAATAACAGGTCTTTGCGTCGTATTAAAATCACTACCAGAGTGGTAATACCTGCAATTAAAGTTTGAATGATATCTTCTTGAGAAATACCCAGGACGTTACCGAATAGAATATGAAACAAGTCAATATTACTGGGAATTTTTGTAATCAGCACCAAACCGAAGGCAAAAAAGCCTGTAAACACTACTCCAATAACAGCATCTTCTTTGAGGCGAGTTTTTGACTTGATATAGCCAATAGCAACGGTTGCCCCAAACCCGAACAGAAACGCCCCGATCGCAAAGGGAATATTTAAAGCATAGGCTACTACTACCCCAGGCACGACCGCATGGGAAACTGCATCTCCCATGAGCGACCACCCCTTAAGGGTAATGTAACAAGAAAGCACCGCACACACTAAACCAACAAAGGCACTAACCCAAATCGCCCGAACTAAAAAAGGATATTGTAAGGGTTCTACTAGCCAGTCGATCGGAGCAATAGCCATCATTATATCGCTCATCGATCTACCTCAGAGTTTTGGTAGATATTCATAGGTAAGCCGTCGAAAGTCATGGATAAATTCTCTTCGGTAAAAGTTTCTTCTGTTGTTCCCGAAGCGAGAATTGTTTTATTGAGCAGAATAGTGCGATCGCAAAAAGTAGAAATCGAGGCTAAATCATGAGTAGAGACTAGAATAGTGTGTCCTTCTGATCGTAATTGCATCAGTAGAGCGATAATCCGTCTTTCAGTTTTCACATCTACACCTGTAAACGGCTCATCTAGCAAAATCACCTTACCTTCTTGAGCCAAGGCTCGCGCCAAGAATGCCCGCTTCTTCTGACCTCCAGACAATTCGCCAATTTGATGGTGGCGAAAATCGGTCATGCCTACCCGTTCCAAACTTTCCATCACCAGGCGACGGTCTTTTGAACTAGGGATACGCAACAGGTTCATGTAGCCGTAGCGACCCATCATGACCACATCGTATACACTGACAGGAAAATTCCAGTCTACTTCATCCGACTGCGGTACATAAGCCATTAATTGTTTTTTCTGAGCTTTTTGTACTGGTAAACCGCCAACCTGAATTTGTCCTTGAGCTGGTTTTAAAAATCCCATGATGGATTTAAATAAGGTAGATTTACCACTGCCGTTTGGTCCTACTAAAGCAGTAATCGTACCTGGTTCTACAGTGCAGCTAGCATTGTAAAGAGCTAGTTTAGCATTATTGTAGGTAACGCTCAGATTATTTACTGTAATATCTAGAAGTTGAGTTGCTGTTGGCATAATCTTTTAATTACTGATTACTGATTACTGATTACTGATTACTGATTACTGATTACCGGCATTACTACCCGCCAACAAACCATTAGCAATGGTGCGAGCATCGTATTCGAGTAAATCTATAAAAGTAGGAACTGGTCCTTCTTCTGTCGAAAGGGAATCTACATAAAGGTTGCCCCCAAATCTTGCCCCCGTTGTTTTGGCAACTTGTTTCTGCCCTTCGTCGCTCACGGTAGTTTCGCAAAAAATAGTGGGTACATTATTGGCTTTCACTTCTTCAATTACACCCTGTATCTGCTTAGGGGTAAATTGCTGTTCGGCGTTAATGGGCCACATATAAATCTCTTCCATATTGTAGTCACGAGCGAGATAAGAAAATGCTCCTTCGCAACTTACTAAATACCTTTGATTTTCAGGCACTTGTGTTAAATCTGCCTCCAGTTCTTCATCAATGGCTTTGAGCTTTTGGCTATATGCTTCGGCATTGGCATTATAGGTATCGGCGTTTTCGGGATCGAGTTCCCCAAAGGCTTGACGAATATTTTCTACGTAAACCAAAGCATTTTTAGGAGACATCCAAGCGTGGGGATTAGGTTTGTCTGTATAAGGTCCTTCAGAAATCGGTATCGGCTCAATGCCCTCTGTCAACAATACGGTCGGAACATCTCTAACGTTACCCAGAAACTGCTTAAACCAACGCTCTAAATCCATGCCGTTGTAAAGAATCAAGTCGGCATTTTGGGCTTTAACAATGTCACTAGGGGTGGGTTCGTAGCCGTGAATTTCCGCACCGATGCGAGTAATGGATTCTACCACTAGTTTATCTCCTGCAACATTTTGAGCAATGTCTGCTAAGACAGTAAAAGTCGTGATGACTTTCTTTTTACCTTCGGTATCTGCTGCAACATCAGTGGCATCTGTATTGTTTGATGTAGCTGTTGACGAAGTTCCTTCTGTCCCACTACAGCCAGTGAGCCACATCCCTAGCGTTATGCTAAAGAATAAAATCATGCCTCGCTTTAAAAAAGTTTCCGCCATAGAGAAATAAGTGACCTTTATTTCATAATTATATCACTTTGTTTTCATATTTATCTCATAATTGAGTTGACGGTGACTATTGGCTATTTTCAGACGATAGCCCTAGTACTCTAACAACGTGAGTTCGAAATTCGGAATTCGGAGTTAGGAGTTATGTTTTTCTTAAGGAAAAAATCAGGACTTTAGAGATCTAGAAATCAGAAAGTTGCGAAATATTTAAGCTTTTTTCGCTTCGTTGAACTCACGTCTAACAAGTTTGAATTGAGGGATAAATCTTTTGACTCTGAACTAACCTATAACCCATAACCTATAACTCTGAATTCGGAACTTTTTTTGCATCCATCAAAACAAAATTGGCAGACTGCTAGAGGGTTAAAAGCCTTTAAAAAATTCTACTTTTAACTCTTAAAAAGAGGTGGAAAATTAGCTTTTCGTGAATGTATCAACCAGTCAGCTATTTTGCTTCTTGAGATATTCTCGATGTCTGCGGCGATCTTCTTGACGAGCTTTTTTCTCTGGAGTAAGTTTGTCGTAACAGTAAGGACAAGAAATATGAGATTCGTAATGAGGGGAGTTTTTATCGACTTCTGATATCGGATGTCCACAAGCATAGCAGAGGTCATAGCTTCCCGATTTTAATCCTTCTTTAACAGCAACTCGTTCATCAAATACAAAGCATTCTCCCTCCCACATACTTTCTTCAGATGAAACATTTTCTAGATATTTGAGAATTCCACCTTTGAGATGGTATACCTCTTTAAATCCTTGAGAAAGTAGATAAGAAGAAGCTTTTTCACAACGAATTCCTCCTGTACAAAACATTGCTACTTTAGGATGTTCTTCGGGGTCGAGATGCTTGGCAGCGTATTCAGGAAATTCCCGAAAAGATTCGGTTTTAGGATTGCTGGCACCCCGAAAACTGCCAAGTTTTACTTCATAGTCATTTCTCGTATCGATGACTACTACTTCTGGGTCGCTAATGATCTGGTTCCAATCTTGAGGATCGACATAAGTCCCCACCTGGTTATTGGGATTGGCATCGGGTATGCCGATAGTAACGATCTCTTGCTTGATTTTTACTTTTAATCTGGCAAAAGGTTGTTTTTGTGATTTAGATTCTTTATGTTCTAAATCTTCTAAATTAGGAATTTTACGCAGTTGATCTAAGATAGCAGCGATCGCGCTCTCGCTACCCGCAATTGTCCCATTAATTCCTTCTTCGGCTAAGATAATTGTCCCTTTAATACCTTTTTCTCGACAAGATGTTAAAAGCTGTAATTTTTTGGTTTCCAGGTCGGAAATAGTCGCAAATTTATAAAAAGTAGCAATTGTATAATTCATTGCCAGAGTATGATTATCAGTCAAATATTGAGTTCTATTATAGAAACAATTCGTCACATTTTTGTCACAGGAATTTTTATAGCTCAAATCGATATATCTTTTAGTTAGCCCCGCCATAAAATAAGCAAGTAAACAATGATAGATAGGGTAAAGCTAAATGCAAATTGTTGAAACCCCCAGACTAACACTGAGATTTTTTACTTCTCGTGACTTAGAAGCTTTAACTCCGATCTTAAGCGATCCCCAAGTAATGCAATTTTCAATTATAGGGGTACATAATCAAAAGCAAATCAGACAATTTATCGACCAAAGATTGCTATCTTACCTAGAAAGAGGTTTTGGTTTGTATGCCATAGTTCTCAAGGAGACTCATGAACTTATTGGCTATTGCGGTTTTTTTGTCCAAAAAATTGAGCAACAGGCAGAGGTGGAAATAGGTTATCGTCTAGCTACTAAATATTGGCAACAAGGATTTGCTACAGAAGCAGCAAAGGCAGTCTGTGAATACGGTAAACAAAGATTTAATTTTAAACGTTTCGTTTGTCTAATTGAACCTGCTAATGTCCGTTCAATTCGAGTTGCCCAAAAATTAGGCATGGAACTAGAAAAAAAGATTGTTTACTATGGCATTGATGTAGATATGTATAGTATGAATTGTGAATAATGATGTTTATCAACAAATTTGGAATAGCGATCGCCATAGATTTCTAGTTAGTCCTCGCGATAATAATGGTAATTGGCTCGATCCCGAAGCTGATATTTTGCTCGATGAACAAATAAAAGCCTTTGGAAAACGAGATTTAGATCTAGCACAGAAACCACTTTTTTATCGAGTTAACGAAGTCAAATTAGATAAAATACCCACATTTGTTAGCTTAATTAAGCTATTAGATAATTATAAATTTGCCAATCAGCAAGCAGAAATTATCACTAGAGCTGAAAAAACAGAAATCGAGCAATTTATTGATGATATTTGTCAGACTAAACCCATCAAAATAGCCAGACATTATATTAATAATCAACTTAAGTTTAAATTATCTCCAGAAATTTTTCGACAGAATCTAATTAGTATTTGGTTCGATCTATATACTAATTATTTTGGTGGTATTCCCATTAAAGATGCCTCGGCTTTTGAACATATTTTTGTGGGAGAGGGAAAATATGATTTTTCTGAGGAAACAAATAACATTATTTCTGGGGCAATATCAGGCTATCATTCCTGGATTAAATTTTACCTAGATGAGAAACAACAACGGGTCAACTATCTCGGTCATAATTATGATCTTCAGGGGGATACAGGTATTGAAAATCCTTATGTAGTAACCTTACAAATGTTGTGGCAGGATCATGATGCCCAAGAAAATCTGACCGTAGAACTATTTAAGAAAAAAGGTTGTTTTTTTGTTGGCACTAGCCCAGAATGCGAAATTGCTATGGGAACAGTGGCATATTACGAGAATTTAGCCGGTTATAAATTTAGAGATAAAAAGCGACGTACGACAATCAATGGCGTGACCTATGATTTAGCTCTATACCGCAATATTGAACCAGATGGTAAAAGAGGAAACTATATTCGTTCTTTTTATCCGATTTTTTTAGGGACTGGAAATTAGAGCTCAGACTAAAACCGATTGACAAAGGTAGTGTTTAATTTCTTCATAAAAGTCTTACTCTGAAATCAGAATCACCAATACTCGTTACTTACGTCTAATGTGAATTCAGAAATTCAGAGAGTCTTTTAATAGCTCTAAGCTATAAGCCATAAGCTATAAGCTATAAGCTTTTAAAACAATTTTCAAGTGTATGATCTTAAGTTGAAAACTTCTTTAAATAATGAATTTAAGCAGATAAGTATGGAACAAGAAAGTCAGAAAGATCATCTCTAACATAATTTAGCGAACAGGCTTAGAGCTTAAAGCTTGTAGCTTAGAGCCTAAAACCGTTTAATGCGAAGGAAGCTAATTCACATCAGGCGTTACTTATTACTCGTTACTTATTACTCAATTTATTAAGTGACCTATACGAAACGGATTTAGTATTAGACTTTGTTCCTGCCTGAGTTACAAATTGATTCCAGCAAAAATCACTAAAATACTAATAGTAGCTAGCTCAGTTAATCGAATTTAAACTAATGAAATTAATTCCCAAGCTAAAACAATCCCCTCTACAACAAAAATTGCTGTGGGTTGCCAAACCAGATAAATATATGGATTTAGCCTTTAAACAAGCTCCTGATATGTTTATCGCTGATGTAGCTGGTGCAGATACTTATGTCTATGTCAACCATCCTGAAGCGATGCGACAAATAATAACTAGCGATCGCCAGAAATTTTTTGCTTCTGGTAAAGATAATCAGTTGTTAAAGCCTTTGGTGGGAGAAAATTCTGTATTCTTGATTGAAGGCGATCCCCATAAAAAACGCCGTAAATTGTTGTTACCTCCTTTTCATGGTGAGAGGATGCAAGTTTATAGTCAATTGATTTGCGATCTTACCCGCAATATTATCGGTAACCTCACGCCTAATCAGTCTTTTGAAGCTCGCCAAATATCACAAAAGGTATCTTTACAGGTAATTTTAGAAGCAGTATTTGGACTACAAGACAGCAATCGTGCTCAAGAGTTGAAACAACGTATTACTAAACTGACTAATATTTTTGAATCTTCTCTCGCCTCTGCTTTACTGTTTTTCCCTTGGGTACAAAAAGATTTGGGTGCCTGGAGTCCCTGGGGAAACTTTTTGCGTCAACAACAAGCAATTGATGCAGCAATTTATCAAGAACTAGCGTTTAGAAGAACTCAGGACATCAGTGATCGTCAAGATATCTTGTCTCTGATGATGTCTGCACGAGATGAAACAGGAGGAGCTTTAAGCGATTCAGAACTACGAGATGAATTGATGACCTTAATGCTGGCGGGACACGAAACTACCGCTTCGGCGATCGCTTGGTCACTATATTGGGTTCATCGCTATCCTCAAATTAAAGCCAAATTAGAGGCCGAAATAGCTAGCTTGGATTCAGCTCCAGATCCCATGGAAATTGCTAAATTGCCTTTCTTAGACGCAGTTTGTAAAGAAACTCTGCGGATTTATCCTATTGGTATGCTAACTTTTCCTCGGGTAGTGCAAGAACCAATGGAACTGATGGGCTACAAATTAGAGGTAGGACAAATATTATTGGGTTGTATTTATCTGCTCCATCAACGAGAAGATGTCTATCCAGAACCGACTAAATTTAAGCCCGAACGTTTTTTAGAACGAGAATTTTCTGCATATGAATTTTTTCCCTTTGGTGGTGGCAAACGTCGCTGTATTGGAGAGGCATTGGCTCAACTAGAGATGAAGTTGGTTCTAGCAACAATTATCTCTCAATTTGAATTAGAGTTAGTTAGCCAAAAACCTGAAACTCCAACTCGCCGAGGTGTTACCCTTGCTCCTAAAACAGGAGTCAGGATGATTTTTAAGGGTAAAAAATAGTATATTCTCTTAATCCGTTTCGTTATTCTTTCTAATTTCACCAGATTATATTTTTCAATCATTGGCGATCGCGGAGCCTGGATGGAGTCCAATCGCCTCTGGCGGTGGGCGTAGCCCAATCAGCTTTGCTGGTGCGCGACACAGTTGCGGAGCAAGTACATGCGGCTTAAGCCTTTGTTTAGGGCGGAGCGCAATCGCCTTGGACTCTAACTGATTTCAGACTGACTATATTTTGCGATAAACTGTACGGTATTACCGTACATAATTTGAGAGCAATAAAAAAGTGGATAGCATTAGCGTCAATCAATTTAGGGAAAAATTAAAGCACTGTGTCGAAAGAGTCATTCAAGAGCATCAGCCTTTAAAAGTCACTCGTCGTAATGGGGAAGATTTTGTGGTTATTAGCGCAGAAGACTGGGAAAGGGAACAAGAAACGCTGTATGTTTTACAAAACCCAAGCTTGATGCAGCAAATTGATGAATCCCAATCAACTCATAATTTGGATCGAGGATATAAACCAAGTAATGAAGAACTAGATGAGATCTTTAGTCTTTGAAGGAAAAACTTGGCAAATATACGAGGAGCTTAGGAAAAAAGACCGCAAACTGCATCAAAATCTCTGCAAAATTCTGAAAGAGATGCTTCGGGGAGATCCGGCGCTCGGATTAGGTAAGCCTGAGCCATTGAAACATAACTTATCCGGTTTTTGGTCAAGAAGATTATCGCAGAAAGATCGTCTTATTTATAAGTTTGACGATCGCTATATCTATATATTTGCCATTGGCGGTCATTACGAGCAATTTTAAAAAATTAACTAATGAGTAATAAGTATTAGTTGGAACAACTTGGCTAAAAAAACTAAACACTACTGTTACTAAGCAAATTTAGTATCACTTTTTCCCTTTATATTGCATTTATCTTTTACTAAAGATAAAAATATTAAAATGCCTACAGAAGAGTTGGATAACAGAAGATATGAATTCTAACAATATCAACCCTGAGACTAATCCTACTGAGATAAATGCTGCGGAGCAGAAAAATGCTGACAACCAATATCAGCAGGAAGCCTCAAAATTTATTAATGATACTTCCCTAGACAAAATGCTAGAAATGGCAGAAATAGCTCGAATGAAGAAACTATCCGAACCACCTAAGTGGGTAATTCCCGACGATATTTAAGTATAGGGTAATGCGATATGCAACTTTACCCATTTCTTTATCTGGTTCTACCCTTTAAGAAGACAGGACTGTTTCATTATGAGCAGAATTTTGGAATAGTGGGGAATTAGGGAGATAGGGAAGTAGGAAAAGTACCTTATTACTTTTTCCTCATCCTTCATCCCTTATCCCTCATCCTTTAAAGACTTGGTTGCTTTTTATGCCATTCTGTTGCTTGTTCGTAAGCATAGGCAGTATGAAACAGTACATCCTCCCTCAAGACATTACTAATTAACTGCAATCCAATGGGTAAACCCTGGTTATCAAAACCACAGGGAATGCTCATTCCTGGTAAACCAGCTAAGTTAACCGGAATAGTCATTAAGTCTAAAAGATACATACTTAAAGGATCTGTAGTTTTATCACCTGCTTTGAACGCTGTAGTGGGCGCAGTAGGAGCAACCAAAACATCTACATCTTCAAATGCCTGCTCAAAATCCTGTTTAATTAAGGTACGGACTTTTTGCGCTTTGAGATAATAAGCGTCATAGTATCCTGCCGACAGTGCATAAGTGCCGATCATAATGCGCCGTTTCACTTCCGTTCCAAAACCAGCAGCACGAGTATTAGTGTACATCTCTAGCAGGTTATCTGAATCCTGACGAATACCATACTTAACTGCATCATAACGAGCTAAATTAGCCGAAGCTTCAGAAGGAGCAATAATATAGTATGCTGCAATACCATAACGGAAACGAGGACAAGAAATTTCTTTGATTTCCGCACCCAACTCTTTCAATTTAGCGATCGCACTATTAACTTTTTCAGCGACGATAGGATCTAATCCTTCGCCAAAAGTTTCTTTAATAATCCCTACTTTTAAACCTTTTTTTAGTTTTGGTTGCAGATGTTGAGTATAGTCAGGAATATCTACTTTAAGGCTAGTAGAATCATTAGGATCGTGTCCTGCAATTTCTCCCAATAAAATTGCCGCATCTTCTACATTACGAGCAAAAGGACCAATTTGATCCAAAGACGAACCAAAAGCCACCAAACCAAAACGAGAGACTAAACCATAAGTTGGCTTGATTCCTACTACACCGCAAAGAGAAGCTGGTTGGCGAATTGAACCACCTGTATCTGAACCCAAGGAAACCACACATTCTCCCGCAGCAACAGCAGCCGCCGAACCACCAGAAGAACCTCCCGGTACTCTTGCCAAATCCCAAGGGTTAGCTGTTACTTGAAAACCAGAGTTTTCCGTAGAACCTCCCATAGCAAACTCATCCAGATTTGTTTTACCCACCAATACCGCACCTGCATCTTTCAATCTCTGGGTAACAGTCGATTCATAGGGAGGAACAAAATTAGCCAGTATTTGGGAAGCGCAGGTGGTTTTAATCCCCTTGGTACACATATTATCTTTAATACCCATGGGAACACCTGCAAGTATTCCGATCTCTTCCCCGGCTGCAATTTTGGCATCTACTTCTTTAGCAGTGGCTAAAGCGCGATCGGCAGTCACAGACAAAAACGCCTTTACTTTTGGTTCTACCTTTTCAATTTGTTGTAAAGTCGCTTGGGCAATTTCTACTGCCGAACGTTCTTTGTTAACTAATTGCTGATGTAACTCTTTTATACTTCCTTGGTACATCAAATTACCTTTATTTAATAGCTGTTAAGACTTAGTAGTTTTATCTTGTTCTGGTTACTCTTGGCAACTTCAGGACAACCCTAAAGTCACTCTAATTAATTCTAATTGATGACATGACCTTAGTTTTGATCCGCAAAAAAATAGCCGCAAGTTTGTAGCTTGAGACTTACGACTTAAAATTGATTAATTGATTTATAATTTTACCAACTCGATTTAACTACGCCTGGAAGTAAACCTTCATGAGCCCATTCCCGTAAAACGTTACGAGATAAACCAAAATCACGATAGTATCCTCTTGGTCTACCAGTCACCATACAACGATTTCGTTTACGAGTAGGGGAGCTATCTCGAGGTAGTCTTTGGATTTGACGATGGATTTCTAGTTTTTCAGCTGCGGAAGTTGCTTTACGAAAACTTTCTTTTAATTCCGCTCTTTTATCAGCATATTTTGCAACTAAGCGAGCGCGTTTTTTTTCTCGCTCGACCATACTTTTCTTTGCCATAAAAATTATTGCTATTAATAAACACACAGTCTATTAGTATAACTCGAACTAGAATTAGATAAAATTTTTTTACCAAGCTTTGATAACAATATGAAATTTTGAACAATTAGACTGCATAAATAGGGAGCATTTGACCTAAAGATATATACTGACTTTTACAAATCAAATGGTAACAAGCGATGTGTCCTCGCGCTAAACCCAGTTCTAAAGTAACTTCTAAATCATCAACTGCCAAACTTTGGATTCTCTTGGTGGGTGTGAATCAATACCAAGACCAAGAAAATTTACCTTCTCTTCAATATTCGGCTTTGGATTGTCAGGGTTTAGGGGAAGCACTTAAGGAAGCTACAGCTAGCTTGACTGCCAAGGAAGTTATTATTCACCATGATTTTGTAAGTCAACATCCCTACATAACAGATGTTCAGCGTAGTATTGCACACATAGTTAATTCAGCTAGTTCTAATGATACAATTCTGTTTTATTTTTCGGGACACGGTATTTTAGATCCCAAGACTCAACAAGTAATTTTATGCTTGAGTGATACTAATACTAAAAAACTATTAACTACAGGTTTACCGTTAAACACCCTATTAAAACAGTTAAGTAACTGTGCAGCCAGTCAGCAATTGGTCTGGTTAGATGCATGTCATAGTGGTGGGATGACTTTGAGGGGGACAGAGAGTCGAAGTTTAGTCGATCCTAGTTCCCAGTTAGTTGAGGTTTTGCGGCATAAGGCAGCGGAAAGTAAAGGGTTTTATGCTTTATTGTCCTGCGATCAAACTCAACAATCCTGGGAGTTTCCCGAATTAGGACATGGAGTATTTACTTATTATTTGATGCGGGGTTTACGAGGTGAAGCTGCCGATCCCCAAGGTGTAATTGAAGCTGACGCTTTATATCAGTATGTCTATCATCAAACCTTACGGTATATAGATAAAACTAATCAACAGATCCGATTAATTAACCAGCAAAAAAGTAGTCGGGGAGAAAGACGACTACAATCAGAATTTCCCTTGCAGACTCCCAAACGTATTGTGGAAGGCTTTGGTAAGGTTATCCTGGGTAAGCGATCGCTTTGTAATTTAGAAGTTAATCCTCGTCAGGCATTAGTAATTGATGGTGGATTGAAAACCAATCGTACTCTAGCTTTAAGTCAAATCTTAAAGAGTGAAGGGCAATTTAATCTCAGATATTTTCCCCAAACCAATGAACCCTGGACAAAAGTAAAAGATGCGATCGCCAAGTGCTTAAATTCCCAGGTGACGACTAAAACTACTCCAGAAATCACCACGGCTTTACTTTATCTACGAGGACAAATTGAAACCACAGATTTGGGAGAATCCTGGTTGGTTTTAAGGGATGGTATTCGCATATCTCGTTCTTGGTTAAGAACAATCCTCAAAAATTCCCGAGCTGTCCAGCAGATCGTGATCTTAGACTGTCCTGGGGAACATTCTCTAATGGAATGGGTAGAAGAATTGCAACTAGAAGCGGAACGAGGACAGTGTTTAATTGCTGCCAATGCCCCTCAAGAGTCTTCACAGCAGTTTACCAGTGCCTTATGGGAAACTCTGCAAACTGCCGATTCTCATGCCGGATTTCCCGTCGCTGCCTGGATTACTCAGTTACAGATTGCCTTAGCAGGAACAGAAATTGTGCCTCAAGTTTGGCTCTCAGGGACTCAGGGAGTAATCGAGGTGTTGCCCTACAAAAATGGCGTAGCAAATCATCAGCCCGTTTTGGATTTAGGCATCTGTCCCTATATGGGATTACAGGCATTCAACGAAGACAGTGCTGAATATTTTTATGGCAGAGAAGCTTTAGTCCAAAAGTTATTAAATCGTCTTAATCATCAGCCTAGTTTGGCGGTAGTTGGGGCTTCTGGTAGTGGTAAATCCTCAGCAGTTCAGGCGGGGGTGATGGCACAACTGAGACAGGGTAAACAACTACCAGGAAGCGATCGCTGGTGGCTGGGTTGTTTTCGTCCTGGGAATAAGCCTGTACAAGCATTAGCTAAATTATTAACCGACTCTGGTAGCAAAGAATCTCAAGCACAACAAAAACTTCAAATTGAGGGCTTACTTTATCAGGGTGTAGAGGGATTTGTGCGTTGGTTACGAACTCGGACGGAACCAATGGTATTGCTAGTAATCGATCAGTTTGAGGAGTTGTTTACCCTGGCGGGAGATAGTGAACGTCAAGAATTTATTGATTTAATACTGGGAGCAATTAAATACGCGGGCGATCGCTTTAAATTAGTCTTAACTATTAGAGCAGATTTTGTGGCTTCTTGTTTAGAAATACCTGAGTTAGCACAGATATTGCAAAAAGACAGCGTTTTAGTCCCCCCGTATCTGACAGAAGAAGATTACCGCAGTGCGATCGTCAAACCTGCTGAACAAGTAGGTTTAAAAGTTGAATCTGGTTTAGTCGAAGTATTATTACAGGACTTAGACCGTTCCGCAGGGGATCTACCGCTATTACAGTTTGCTTTGCAACAACTGTGGGAACGTCGCCAAAATGGAAATTTAACCCTTAAAGCCTATCAAGAATTAGGGGGTATCAAGGGTGCATTAGAAAGGCAAGCCCAGGCAGTATACGATAATCTCGATAGTGAATCGCAAGATTGTGCGAGATGGATTTTCCTCAACCTGACTCAGTTAGGAGAAGGGACAGAAGATACCCGTCGTCGGATTACTAAATCTAATTTAGTCGTAGCTAAATATCCCGAGGCTTTGATCGATAAAACCTTACGGGTACTCACAGATGCCAAATTATTAGTAGTTAACCTAGATAACGGCACAAATATTGGACAGAGTCGCAGTGCCGACTCTCCGCCGGCTGACGATGAACTATTTATGGAGGCGATGCGCCAGGAAGCAACAGTAGAAGTTGTCCACGAAATCCTGATTCGTCACTGGTCAAGTTTGCGTTGGTGGTTAGAAGAAAATAGAAGTAGGTTGCGATCGCAACGTCAGATCGAACAAGCAGCAGTTTTATGGTTGCAAAAAAATAAACAGGATGATTTTCTCTTGCGAGGTGTACGTTTAGCAGAAGCAGAAGAAATATTTGTTAAATACACCGACGAGTTGTCCGATACTGCCAAAGAATATGTCGCTAGTTGTATTGATGCCAGGCTTGCTGAACAACGAGAAGCAAAAAGACGCTTACGTAAAGCACAAATTACTGCTGCTACCCTTGGTGTATTGGGTTTAGCGGCTACTGCTTTTGGTGTCACTGCATATCGCCAAAAACTAATTACTCAACTTGAAAATATCGACAGTTTAAATGCTATTGCTGAAGCGCAATTATTGTCGAATCAACAGTTAGAATCTTTGGCTACTAGTGTTAAAGCAGCAAAAGAATTAGGCAAAATCAATAGTTTAGGTGAATTTTTAGTCGGTCAAGATAATTGGCAAGATACCCAAGCTCAAACTACTGCTACTCTGCAACAGTCGATTTATGGCACTCAGGAATTAAATCGTCTTGAAGGTCATAGTCAAAAAGTTAATGCTGTCAGCATTAGCAATGATGGGCAATTAATCGCTACTGCTAGTGACGATCAAACTATAAAAGTTTGGCAACATGATGGTACTTTACTCGATACTTTAACTGCGGAACAAGCACAAGCAAATCCGATTGCTTTAACCTTAGATGGTAATCCGAGTCAAATTATCAATCCTATTTATTCAGCCAAAAACAAGCTTACTCCCAAACATAGTGCCTACCTGGTTTCTACTAATAATGATGGTCTAGTGCAACTACGGTCAAAATCAGATAATCAAATAATTAGTTCTTACTCTCATTCAGAACCAGTTAACAGCGTCAGTATTAGTCCTGATGGAGAATTATTAGCCACTGCGACTATTGATGGCAACGTTAACATCTGGAGTAAGGATGGTATTTTGCAGCAAACTTTAAGCGGACATACAGGAGAAGTATCGGACGTTGAGTTTATTCCGAATCAAGACAGCCAAAGATATAAACTAATTTCTACTGGTGTCGATAAAACTGTCAGAATCTGGCAAGTTTTTAATCGCTATTTAGAAAAAGCAGAGGGAATTTATAGTGTTGCAGTTTCACCCATCTCCTCTGGTACATTTGCTACAGCCGATTGGGATGGCAAGATTAAAATTTGGCGTAATCATTCTGGTGACGCCCACAAACTTTTTCACTCTATATCAGGACATGATGAAGCTATTTCACAAATCAAATATAGTCCTGATGGTAAATTTATTGTCTCGGCAAGTTGGGATAAAACTATTAAGCTTTGGAATGCGGAAAATGGTGATTTAGTAGATAAGCTGAAAGGTCATCAGGATGGAATCAATAGTATTGTCTTTAGTCCCGATAGTAAAATTTTAATCTCTGGTAGCGAAGATAAAACTCTTAAACTGTGGAATTTAGAGGGTGAACCAAAACTAATTAAAACCCTAAAAGGACACAAAGATAGTATCAAAACTGTTACTGTTAGTCCCGATGGCAATTTCATTGCTTCCGCTGGATACGACAACATGATTAAACTCTGGACGATCGCCGGAGAATTTTTACAAACTATTGATGCCCACGATCTAGCTATTACCTCCTTAGAATTCTCTCCTGACGGCGAAATCTTGGCTTCAGCTAGTTGGGATAATACCGTTAAAATCTGGAGGATACAAGGAAAAACCAACCAGCTATTACAAACTCTTACAGGACATCAGGATGGTGTAACTACGATTAGCTTTAATTCTGATGGTACTCTGTTAGCGACCGGAAGTGGCGATCGCCAGATTAAACTTTGGAATACCGAAACAGGAAGACTAATCAAAAATCTTCGAGGACATACTAGCCAAATTAATAGTCTGGCATTTAGTAGCGACGATCAGTCAATAATTAGTGCTGAAGAACAACAAGGTCTATTTTCCTGGAACCTGGACTTAGATAATCTCTTAACTCAAGGATGCGATCGCTTGTCTGACTATCTGACAAATAATCCTAGTGTGAAACAGAGTGAACAAAAAATCTGCCTATAAGATTCATCAAAAATAAAAAATAATTAACAGTTTTGTGTAGATCATCTTAAATTTTAACTAGATGTTTTTTCAACAACTTTCCTAAGATTGCAATACCCTGCTCAATTATTTCAGGAGAATGGGAAAAGTTTAGACGTAATGCATTGTATCCTTTTTGACCTGGAAAAAACGGCATACCTGGATAAACAAATACATTTTCTGACCAAGCTTGACGAGCAATTGAAACTAGAGAAATTTCAGCAGGTAGCTGCACCCAGAGAAATAAGCCGCCATTAGGTACAGTCCAAGTAGCTTCTTCGGGAAAACAACCTTCTAATGCTTGCAGCATGGCGTTACGACTGCACAGATTGCTAGCTCGCAGATGATTAAGATGATGACGATGATGTCCTGACGCGAGATATTCGCTGACAATTGCCTGAGAAACGGTAGAAACGTGAAGATCGTGAAATAATTTTTGTTCTAACAAAGGACGATAATGTTTTCCTGTGGCGAGAATGTACCCAACTCTTAATCCAGGCATCAAAGTTTTGGAAAATGTACCAGTGTAGATAACTGCATCACTGTCATCTAAGGATTTTATCGGTGGAGGAACAGGCTCAAAGTTTAAACCTTCGTAGGCATTATCTTCTAAAATCAAACAATTGTGTTGTTCGGCTAAGGCTAATAATTGCTGACGATGCTGAAGTGTAGTGGTGATTCCAGTAGGATTTTGTAACGTAGATACAGTATAAATTAATTTGGGATGATGGCTTTGTAAATACTGTTCTAGAAGCTCTAAATTGATTCCTGAACCCTGCATCGGAATACCAATAATTCTGGCTCCAATATTTTCAATAATTTCTAAAGAACCATAATATGTGGGACTTTCGGTTATTATCCAGTCTCCAGGCTGAAGATAGTGATTCAGTACTAGAGATAGACCTTGCTTCGATCCGTTAGTAATAATTAGATTTTCAGGAGATAATTCCAATCCCAATTGGATCAGCATCTTGGCAATTTGTTGTCTTAAAACAAGTTGTCCTTGAGGAAAGTCATAGTTAAATAAAGTTTCTGTTACCTTTTTCATGGCTCGTCTGGCATGACGCTGTAAATCTTTTAATCCAGATGAGATAGGAAAGCCACTACTAAAATCAATTGCTCCAGGCTGACTTTTTGCTTGTACCGAAAGTTGATAAATATCAAAGAAGGAAGCACTTTTTTGTTGAGGAATAATGACTTTTTGTTCTGGAGCAAAGTTAGATTGAGATGGAAGATCAATAAGGATTTCTGGGTTAACAAAGTATCCAGAGCCTGGACTTGCATGAATTAAACCATCTGCTTCTAAAATGTTATAAGCCTCAATAACAGTTAATTTATTAACCTGAATATTTTTAGCCAAAGAGCGAATTGAAGGAAGGCGATCTCCAGTTTTTAAAGTTCCCGACTTAATTAAACGACTAAAGCGATCGCGAATTTGTAAATAAACTGGCTTTACTGCCTGACGATTAATAGGAATTCTCATTTTTGCTTCCTCTGTGCGTCTTCAGTTATATTACGCGATCTTTTTAATAACCTACTGGTACAGTTTTGGTGGATTTTTAATAGAACAGCTGCAAAATACGTTAACTGTACTAGCCATAAATCAAATATTTTGTATCTTCTTATTCTTAATTGATTTAGCAATAGTAATAGTAGGCATCATAACTGAGAACTTAAAAATGAAACCTTCTCACTTTAAAGACAAATAAGCAATGCTGTATTCACAATCTCAAAAAGAGTCGATAGGTTTAGTATACGGATTTTTAGGCGTACTAATTTTTAGTCTTACTCTACCAGCTACTCGTCTTGCTGTTGCGGAATTAGATCCAGTTTTTGTTGGTCTTGGTCGAGCAGTTTTAGCGGCAGGTTTATCCTTAATTCTTGTAGTTGTAACTCGTCAAACTATACCTCCTTGGAGATTTCTTCCTAGATTTGTTGTTGTTGTTGCTGGGGTGATAATTGGATTTCCTTTGCTTTCGGCGATCGCCATGCGTGACGCTCCCGCTTCTTATGGAGCAGTGATTGTGGGACTTTTACCACTAGTAACTGCTTTCTTTGGTGTTTGGCGAGGTGGCGAACAAGTCTCCAAGTCTTTTTGGATTTTTGCACTAATGGGAAGCGGGTTGATAATTAGCTTTGCTCTTATGTCTGGTGCAGGGTCAATTAGTTTAGCAGCTTTAGCTTTGTTGGGTGCAGTTGTAGCCGCAAGTATAGGATATGCTGAAGGTGCTATTTTAGCTCGTACTTTTGGCTCCTGGCAAGTTATCTGTTGGTCGCTCATACTCTCTACACCCGTTTTACTACCGATTTCACTTAAACATTTTCCTAGCTCGGTACATTCTATTTCTATCAATGCTTGGATAGGTTTTTTCTACGTAAGCTTTTTTAGTATGTTTTTGGGTTTTATTGCTTGGTATCGTGGGTTGTCTATCGGGGGAATCTCTCGTGTCAGCCAAATTCAACTAATTCAACCTTTTTTGACAATTTTGGCATCAGCAGTGTTACTCGGTGAACCTTTAACGATTAAAACCTTGGGTTTTGCAGCAGGGGTGATTTTTTGTGTGGCATGGGGCAAACGCGTTTAGCCAGAATCAAAAATTTTCTATTTACCAAGAAGGTAATTTGTCGAGAATTGTTTTTTCTTTTTAAAGTGTGTTATGCTAGCTCAAGCAACGCGGGATAGAGCAGTCTGGTAGCTCGTCGGGCTCATAACCCGAAGGTCGGTGGTTCAAATCCGCCTCCCGCCATTTCAAGAATTAGTCAATATCCTTAAGGTTATATAAACTATTCAATATGGCTTTAGTATCATTTGATACTTAAATTGGACTAGATAGCAGGTAATTTGGATAAATATATATCATTTAGCCTTGGTCAACAGCAAGGATTTAGGTCAGCAAGCAAGTTTTAGTGCTTACTTTACGATCAAATTGCTGCTTTGAGCAAATTAATCTGCAGTTAGTAAAGGGTCTAATTATCGATGGTAGCTATGGGTGTATTTCCCGCCATCTACTCAACTTTATCTCCTCAAGCCTTAATCGAGGGGGTGCTTCCCAAGTATGAACTAGGAGCAATAGATCGGTGTCTATTTTGGAATCGTGGTTTAAGTGATATCTATCTGATAGAAACAGCAGCCCAATCTTACATCTTAAAAGTTTCTCATCATCACTGGCGTTCTAAGTCCGATATTCAGTTCGAGCTAGAATTTCTTGATTTCCTTTTTCAACACCATATTCCTGTTGCTAATCCCTTAAAAACCAAAGATGGCAAGCTATTTGTAACCATTAATGCTGTAGAAGGCGATCGCTATGGTGCATTATTTCGCTTCGCACCAGGAGAAGTGCCCTTAGGAGACTTGAGTATTGACCAAAGTAATATTTTGGGTCAGACTTTGGGCAGAATTCATCAAACCTCCTTGAAGTTTAATAGTCAAACTCCTCGACAGCCTTTAAATTTCAAACATCTGCTCGATGATTCACTTGAAGTTATCAGTCCTTGTCTAAGCGACATAAATAAAGATCTAAGCTATCTAACCAATACTATTGCCAAGATTAAACAGCAGCTATCCTGTCTTGAGCAAACAGCCCCATTTTGGAGTGTTTGTTGGGGCGATCCTCATAGTGGGAACGTTCACTTTACCGCCGATAATCAGATTACTTTATTTGATTTTGATCAATGTGGTTATGGTTGGCGTATTTTTGATATTGCCAAGTTTCTTCAAGTTTCACTTGGCGCGGGAATGAATCGAAAAGTTAGAGATGCCTTCTTTGCTGGCTACCAAACAATCCAAAAACTTACCGATTCAGAAACAGAATCTCTACAAGCCGCAACCCAAATGGCTCATATTTGGGCTTGGGCGATAAGTATTAATGCAGCAGCAATCCACAACTGGTCAAGATTAGATAATTGCTATTGTAGTAAACGTCTCCAACAGCTTAAAAGGTTAAGTAGTAAAGAGTGGCAATTATTTTGACTTAACTTCTTTTCGCCACAATTAACTTTGATTGAGTCTAGATCTCGGTCTGTCAAGTTTTAATTAATACACAAAGCACTATTTTAATAGTAATAGTTATTAAACTTTCACAACTCTCTCAAACTATCTTTCTAGAATTGTAAATGTAGTTCAAGTGGAAATTAGAGTGATTCGGACTAAATCTTGTTCCTGTAAGTTATTTAATAGTTGAATAAGGCAGAAAGCATAAAAAGTTCTTACCTCGATGTAGTCAGGAGAAATTACCAAAAAATCGCTCTGATCTACTCGAAAAATATTGTAATTCAGAGATAAAAATTGTTATGAATTCCAAAATTATAACTAGTGACTCTACAACTGCTGAAGATAAATTTGAGTTGCAGAGAAGACAAATGGTTGAATATCAGCTACGCGATCGCGGTATCAAAGATGAGCGAGTTTTAGCCGCAATGTCCAAAGTGCCCCGCCATGAATTTGTTGACTCATCGTGGAGAGATTTAGCCTACAGCGATCAACCCTTGCCTATCGGTCATAACCAAACTATTTCCCAGCCCTACATCGTAGCTTACATGACTGAAGCAGCTGAAATTTCTCCCAAAGCAAAAGTTTTAGAAATCGGCACTGGTTGTGGATATCAAGGGGCAATACTGGGAGAAATCGCCCAAAAAGTCTATTCTATCGAAATTACTCCCCAACTAGCTGAAAAAGCTCGTTTAACTCTTAGTAAACTTGGTTACTACAACATCAAAATAAAAACTGGTGATGGATACCAAGGCTGGGCGGAACACGCTCCTTACAACGCAATTATTGTCACCGCGGCTCCGAAACATATACCCAAAACCTTAATCGATCAACTAGCAAATAACTGTAAATTGATCATTCCTGTGGGTACGTGGTCTCAGCAAATAGTGGTGTTAACCAAAACAGAGGATCAGATAATTGAAAAAAGCACTATTCCAGTTCGTTTTGTACCCATGAGAAGAAAATCAAAATCTCGCAAATGATTATTCAAGTTCGGCAGAACCAAAAAATCTAGCTTTTATTGACCACTTGGTTAACAGCTACTCCTAAGACGGGAGCTGGGCAAAGCCTTAATTGGTTGAGGGCTTCAGTTAGTGCCATACTTTGTATCTTACCTAAACCGGTTACGACTATAATTCCATCTGTTTTGGCTGCAAGTAAATTAACGTCAGCAAAGCCAGTAATAGCACAGAGATCATAAATAACTAAGTCGAAATGGGTTTTTATTTCTTCCATCAAATGATGCATTTTTCCTGAAACTAGTAATCGACTAGGGTCTAGTTTAGTAGAGTCCGTATCGAGTGCATTAAAACCAGAAGTAAGAATAAAAAGATTTTCTTCTGAGGGTATTTGCTGGATATATTCTAACCCTAGATTAGTATTGTCTTGATTTAAGATATCACTTAAGCCTATTTCTGACTCTAGACCAAAACTTTTAGTTAAGCAATCTGTACTACGTAAATCTGTATCAACTAGCAGAATTCTTTTTCCTAGAGAAGCACAGGCTCTAGCAAGATTTAAAGCAACAGTAGATTTTCCTTCTCTGGGAATGGCAGAGGTAATCACTATAGACTTAAGACTAGTATCTGAAGAAACTTCTGGATTGGCATTGAAATTAAAAAGGTTTAAATTAGCAGCAAAAGAGCGAAATGCTTCTATTGACATTGGAGAAACTAACTTCGGGGAAGATTGTTTTAATCCCTGTAATTTTGCTTCTGGTGGTGGTAGTTGTCTTGCTTCTCTAATAAATGACCAATCCTTACTCTTGGGAATATAAGGGATAGTACCTAGAACAGGTAAGTTGGTAATTTCTTCAACTTTGCCAGAAGTATAAATAATTTTTTGAGAACTATCTAAAACGAGAGCTGCTCCCACTCCCAGTAGTAAGCCCAGAGTAGAACTTAGCGCTAAATAATTAATAGTACTAATATTGTTAATTTTTGGTTCTGTAACTGGACTTAAAAGTTGCCAAGGAGCTTCTTGTTGAGCTGCATCAACGAGAAGAGCATCTTTTTGTAGAGTAAATTCATTAAGCTTATTGTTAGCTATAGTTAACTTTTCTTGAAGATGATTGTAGTCTCTGGAGATTGTTGACCATTCTTCAAGTCTTGATTGAAGATTAGTTATCTCTACTGTTATAGTTCGTTGCCGATTTTCTAATATTTTTATTTGATTGTCGAGTTTTTGACGTATGGCCTCTCTTTCTTTAACTATTAAAGCTGCAATTTGTTGTTTTTCTTGTTTTAAAGTTTGTATTTCAATACTATTATTTGTAAAAATAGCAGACTTACGGCCAATCTCAACATCAGTATTCCGTAATTGATTGAGTAATTCAAGATATCGGGGAGTAGCTAGTTCAATTGCGGTAGTTGAGTTATTGGATTGTGGTTTTAGTTCTTGTTCGAGATTTCTAAGCTTCAAGAGTAATTCTTGACGTTTAATGGTATTTTGTTCACGTTCTTGAGCCAGAATATTTAAACGATTTGTAATTTGATCGATGGAAATTTTTGGCTCAATAAAATTATATTTACTTCTTAAGTCGCTGATTTGATTCTCTATTTCTTTGACTTGCAAGTCTACTTTGGGTATTTGTTGATCTAAAAAAGCAATCCCTCGTTTAATTCCCGATTGACGTTTTTCCAAACTATAGTCAATATATGTTTGAGCAAGATTATCGATCACATCTGAGACTTGTTGCTTGTTGTGATGTTTATACATCACTAGTAAAATATTTCGTTGATCTGATTGCTCTTTAATATCGATAGTTAAATTGCCGATCATCTCTTGATAATTTATTGCTGAATATTGATTTTTAAGAGATTCAACAGTTCGCAAGATAAGTTTAGGACTTTTTAAAACCTTAAGCTGAACTTCATCTAAATCTACAGAGGTGATTTGTTCTCTAGTTTCTGTAGACAGTTCATTGTAGTTAGTAGAAGTTAGACTCGTTTCAATATTTAGTGCTTCAGATAAAATTTCAAAACTAGCGTCATAAACTGGAGGCGTAGTTGAAATTTTCAGTAAAGCTAAGGAAGTTAAAACTAAAGTACAACCAGTAATCAGGGGAAAGTTTCTCAGAATAATGTTTTTGATTTCACCTAGATTCAATCCTCCTTCTGAATTGTCTTTGGCAGAAGCATCATTAAGATAGTATGATCTTTGCTCTCCAAAACTTTGATTCATAACTACAAAAAATAAAATATATTTTCTATTAAATAATTCGATCTATATTTGATATTTACAAACAAACTAAAATAATAGCTTATCTCGATTGATACTGTGATTATTTAGTTTATAAGATATAAGCAAAATCTACTTTTCAAGTTTACTTCACAAAAATAATAATGTCTAAAGCATAACAATCATTCTGCATTTATCTTTATATATTTTTCATAAAAAAGTAACAAATATAATGTTTTTGTTTAGTTGACAATTGTTTATTGACACATTCAAAATACTAAGTGTAGTATACAAATTATATATAGAACGGCTTGATGATTAATTACTTGTTTTGTCTTTGAATATTTATAAAATATTAATGGTTATTCTTTAGCTTGTGAATAAAACAATCTTGAATTTTTGTATATACAAAAATTCATATCATATTAATTAAAAAATATTCTTTTGAACACACATCAATATGAAAAAAGGAAGACTGCTTGACTTATTTTAACTATTTTCAAGTGTTCAGCATATATTTAATTTTTTAGTTTTTGCTTGAGAAGTTACTGAAGCATTATGTTAAAAGAACTCAACTTAGTATAAATAGTAAATATAATGATATTTAAGAAAGTAGTTATTAATACTCCCGTTACTTGTATGCCCTTTGAAGAGCAAATGATGTTGATTTTGCGCTGGGCAAAAATCAGAGACAGTAAAGCTGTCTGTTTGGCAAATGTTCATATGATTATGGAGGCTTATCGTAATTCTTCGTTTAAAAAAGTTTTACATCAAGCCGATTTGGTTACTCCTGATGGTAAACCTTTGGTATGGATGTTACGTTTGCTGGGAATTTATCATCAAAATCAAGTGCCTGGAATGGAAGTCTTTCTTTACTTGTGTAATTTAGCTGAAAAGACTGGAATTCCTATTTATTTTGTTGGCTCTACCGAAGATATTTTGAGCAAGATAAGGCAAAAATTAGATCAAGAGTATCCTATTTTGAAAGTTGCAGGGATGAAATCCATTCCCTTAATGTCTATTGATGAAATTCGCCGCACTAAAGACAGAGAACTAATTGAAGAAATTAATGAAAGTGGTGCAGGAATTGTCTTTGTCTGTCTGGGATGTCCTAAACAAGAAATCTGGATGTCTCAATATCAAGGGTTAATTAAAGGTGTCATGATTGGTGTTGGTGCAGTTTTTTCTATGTATGCAGGAATTACTCCCCGAGCCCCTTATTTGATTCAACATTCTGGTTTGGAATGGTTATACCGATTATTACAAGAGCCTCGCCGCCTGTGGCATCGCTATAGCTCAACGATTCCTCCTTTTATCTATCTGGCTATTAGACAAATATTGACTCCATATAAAGAGCAATCAAGAGAAACAAGCTGGCGATTATCAGAAGAAAATATATTGGTAGATGTAGAAACTTTGAATTTTTCTCCTGAGAAGCTTGGTGCAATTTTGATCCGCCAAAACATAATATCAACAAAGGAATTAAATCAAGCTTTATCTCAGCAAATCTTATCACCAAATTTAAAAATTGGAGAGATTTTAGTCCGATGTAATTTTATATCTTTATCTCAATTAAAGTTTTACCTTAAAAATCAGAATATAAAGTTAGGTCAACTCTTAATAGAGAGAAAAAATATAAAACAACGTAGTTTAAACAATATTTTGAATTTACAAAATAACACTAATAATAAATTAGGTGAGATTCTTATAGAACAAAAAATTATTTCTAAAAATAGGTTGAGAGAGCTATTGGTTGAACAATATATAAGACGTAAGGGGTTATTTTTAACTGAAGATATATCAATCAACTATGATTTCTCTTCACAGTCTCAAAAGTCTCTATTAGAGGTTATATAATATAGAATTTTTTGTTACCTCATAGATATATTTATTGCCTAAACAATCAAATTTAAACTTTAGTAATTTCGTATGGCTGAATTCACTTTAAAGTAGTTATTGATACTTTTCAGATATCCTTCTGGATTTAAATCAGAATGAACTACAGAAAACTCTATTTAAAATTTTTATCTATAGACATTTCGCAATTATGGAAGTATCAGTAAACCAGCAATTTTTATCATCTCAAACTAATCTAGCTTTTGTCGATCGTAATATTTTAGGATATGAAGATTTAGTAAGTGGAATTGCTCCTGACACAGAAATATTAATTCTAGAATCAGAGAGAGATGCGATCGCTCAAATTACAGAAACATTAAATCACTACGAAGAAGTATCCAGCCTACATATAGTTTCTCACGGCGATCGCGGTTCTCTTCAATTAGGGAATACTAACCTCAGCTTAGAGAACTTAGGAGAATATCAAGATGAGTTACTGAGTTGGGGTAATGTTCTAACCGAAGATAGCGATATTTTGCTTTATGGTTGTAATGTAGCAGAAGGAGAAGGAAAAGAGTTTGTTGATGTCTTCAGTCAAATGACTGGGTCTGATATTGCTGCTTCCACTGATCTAACTGGTAGTAGGTTATTCGGGGGGGATGGGGATTTAGAATATGCTACGGGAAATATAGAGGCAGAATTAGCCTTAGAAACTAATGTAATTGAAAGTTTAGACTTTGTTCTTGTCAATGATTATGTAGTACAAACCGAACCCAACTTCCAGAAAGAATTAGTTTTGTCTGGGTTAAGAGAACCCACTTCTATGGCTTTTTTGCCTGACAATCGAATGTTGTTTTTGCAGAAAAATGGTGTCATCAACATCTTCGATCCCCAAGATAGTCAGTCAACTCCAGAAGTGTATTTAGATTTATCCAGCGACATTCAAGGAGGTTTTGAAGCTGGACTTCTTGATATTGCTATAGATCCAAATTTTGGTACGCCAGGAAACGACTACATCTATGTCTATTATTCTCATAAACCAGAATTCTTTGGAGACGATCCTGAATATCGAATCTCCAGATTTACCCATAATGGCAATCAAGCCGATATCAACAGTGAATTTATAGTTTTTGAGAAACCAGATGGAGTTGCAGGACATCATGATGGTGGTGGTCTTGACTTTGGACCAGATGGCAAACTCTATTTAACGGTAGGCGATCAAAGACCTTTTAACGTTCCACCATCGGAATTTGATTTCTCCGTAGTTGCAGATTTAAGCACTTCCAACGGTAAACTATATCGTGTTAATCCCGATGGAACAGCACCAACAGATAATCCTTTTGTAGATAACGATCCGACTACAGACAGCAATCAAGATTTTGTTTGGGCTTATGGTCTAAGAAATTCTTTCCGTTCCCGTTGGGATATTCCTAGCGATCGCTATTTTATAGGAGATGTTGGGGGGAACGTACAGTCCACTGCCTTTGAGGAGATAAACTTGGGTCAGGCTGGAGTCAATTATGGCTGGCCTGATAGTGAGGGATTTAGCAGCAATCCTAATGCTACCGATCCTATTTTTGCTTATGCTCATACTGGATCTACCCCTAATGGAGGTTCTATTACTGGAGGAGTAGTATACCGAGGAAATCAATTTCCTGAAAATTATCAGGGAGCTTTCTTTTTTGGTGACTATACTCTAAATTGGATTCGCTACATCCAATTTGATGTTGCTGGGAACGTTATAGACGCAGATCCTTCAACACCTACGGTGGTGGATGCTTTTAACTTTGATAACGATGCCTCATCTATAGTTTCTCTCGAACAAGGACCCGATGGAGCGTTATATTATCTTACCTTTGGTGATTTTGCAGGTTCTACAGGAACTCTCAATCGGGTTTCTTATAATGTAGACAATCAATTACCCGTAATTACTCAAGCCACAGCAGATACAAATATAGGCTCTGTTGGCTCGACAATTAATTTCACTGCCACTGCAACAGATGGTGATAATGATCCCCTAAGTTATACCTGGAAGTTTGGTAATGGAGATACCGCCAATGGTGCTAATATTAGCTATAACTACAATTCAATTGGTGTTTATACGGCATCTTTAGAGGTTTCTGACGGTACTGGTACGGTGATGTCAGAACCCATAATAATTCAAATAGGTGGAGTTCCAGATTCCACTATTGTCACCCCCAATGAAACAGATTTATTTAGGGCAGGAGAAACAATTACTTTTAGTGCTACGGCCACCGATCCTGATGAAACCCTTACTTCTAGTAATTTTGTATGGTCAGCTGAGTTGATTCATAACGACCATACCCACCCCGATTTTGGACCGATTACAGGTAGCAGCTATAACTTTACCGTACCCACTACAGGTCATGGTTTTTCCGATGCTGTCGGCTACAAAGTAACTCTGACAGTAACAGATTCCGATGGTTTGTTTGATCGAGAAGTCATTTCAATTTTTCCCGAAAAAGTTGATCTGTCATTTGCCTCTAACATTGATGGAGATATACTAGGGGGGGTTGACTTTACTCTTGATGGCTTAAATAGAGATGGTCCATTCGTTCTCGACACGGCGATCGACCATCAACACCAGATTATTGCTGACGAAGTAATTATTGCCAATGGTATTGAATATACTTTTAATGGTTGGTCTAATGGCGTTACTACACCAGAATTTTCTTTTATTGCACCAGAGACAGATACAACTTATACCGCTAATTACGTTATTACCAACACCAACGTTTCGGCTAATGCAAAAGACGATCTGTTTGTTGTGGGCGAAGACGAGGTTGCTGTCGCCCTAGATGTTTTAGCTAACGATACAAATTCTAGTAGCATTTTGCCAACTATTACAACAGTAGGAGCTCCTAGTAATGGCGGTACTGTTACAATTGACAGCGCAAACAATGGCTTAATCTACACCCCTGCTCTAGACTTTGCAGGCATTGAAACTTTTACCTACAGTATTAGTGACGGTAATGGAGGTATCAGCGAAGGAAACGTTAGAGTTGCTATTCAAGGCATTAACGACGCTCCCAATGCTGTTGCAGATAGCTTTAACGTTGCTGTAGATAGTACTGATAATGCTTTAGATATTCTAGCCAACGATTTAGATCCAGATATTGTCAACGATTCTCCCGTTGCGATCGAATTTAGCACTTACGAAGTAACAGAAGTCTCGATAATTAATCCTTCTCGGGCGGTTAAAGTAAAACATTCTATTCCAACTGGCAAACTCAGCAACGCGGATTTGATTTTTGATGCTACTGCTGCTGCTGGTAACGACCCTCACTTTCATATGATGGGGATGCCTGCTGACATGCGTCCCAATTATTTAACCCAGCATAATTCGGGGGGGAATGGGGACAGAATTAACTTTACAATGGCTCGCGAAGACAGACAAGCTTTTGCTTTTGAAGGTTTTAGCTACACTAGCGGATTGTTTTTCCCTGGTACTAATGCTGGGTTTACAGTGATTGCTACTCTAGCTAATGGTGGTGAAATTTCGCAAACTTTCGCTGCTGCGGAAACAGAAACAGCTTTCCAAGCCGTTATTTTAGATGGTGCTGGATGGCAAAATGTGACCTCGGTACGCTTTGAAGGTAGCGTAATTGGTACAGGTACAGAAGTTAGCCAAGAATTGAACATCGATAATATTATTGTAAGTGCTGCTTCTGATGTCCTTAACGTTACATCAGTGAGTACTCCTAATAATGGCGGTAGTGTGAGTATTGACAATACAAACGGTCAATTAATCTACACCCCTCAAGCAGACTTTGAAGGAACAGAAACCTTTGGTTATACGATCTCGGACTTAGCAGGGGCAACATCCACAGCCACAGTCGCCGTAAATGTAGGAACATCTAGCAGCACTTTACCCATAACAGACGGATTAGTGCTGCACCTAGAAGCAGATAACGGAGTAACGACCGACGGCAGCGACCTAGTAACAGGTTGGACAGACCAGTCAGGACTGGGCAATAACTTAACAGGAGGGGGAGACCCCAGACTAGTGAGCAACGGCTTAAACGGTCAACCAATAATTGCTTTTGACGGAGCGGGAGACAAACTAGAGAACCTCCTGGGATTAAATGGTCTGCCCGCAGGAGGAGAAGACCGTACGATTTTCTTCCTGGCCAAATACAATAGCAATGGTTACGGAGGATTTACCTACGGCAACAATGCCACCAATCAAGCATTTGGTCTAGTAGTAGACAACAAAGGAGACCTGAGCATTCAAGCGTGGGGATTTGGTCAAGACAACTCCAGCAAAGTAGATGGAACAGGAACTGGTTGGTTAGTCCAAGGAGCAAAACTAGAAGGAGGAGTGCTGACCCATTACAAAGATGGAGCAGAGATTGATAGTAGCACTCATAATTACAACACCAGTCTAGCCAAACTAGTAGTGGGGGCAGAGATCGATAGCAGTCCTTACTTAGATATGGAAGTAGGGGGAATTATTGTTTACGATCGCGCTTTAAGCGATGCCGAGCGACAGCAGGTCGAAACTTATCTGGAGAATAAATACTTCACTGGCACTCCCCCAGTCAATCAAGCACCTACAGTAGAAAATGACACCGCAGTAGTCACAGAAGGTGCAGCAGTCCAAATCAATGTCTTAAATAACGACAGCGATACCGACGGCACAATCGACGCGACCACAGTTACCATCGCCAACCAACCCAGTAACGGTACGGTAACAGTAGATGGCAATACAGGCATCATTACCTACACTCACAACGGCACGACAACTACTAGCGATAGCTTTACCTATACCGTTGCCGACAATGATGGAGCAGTTTCTACAACAGCGACAGTCGATCTAACTATCAATCCAGTAACAACCAACCAAGCACCTACAGTAGCCAATGACAATGCCGCAGTCACAGAAGGAGGGGTAGTCCAAATCAATGTCTTAAATAACGACAGCGATGCCGACGGCACAATCGACGTGACCACAGTTACCATCGCCAACCAACCCAGTAACGGTACGGTGACAGTAGATGGCAATACAGGCATCATTACCTACACTCACAACGGCACGACAACTACTAGCGATAGCTTTACCTATAACGTTGCCGACGATGATGGAGCAGTTTCCACAACAGCTACCGTCGATTTAACTATCAATCCTCCTTCTAGCAGCACTTTACCCATAACAGAAGGATTAGTGCTGCACCTAGAAGCAGATAGCGGAGTAACGACCGACGGCAGCGACCTAGTAACAGGTTGGACAGACCAGTCAGGACTGGGCAATAACTTAACAGGAGGGGGAGACCCCAGACTAGTGAGCAACGGCTTAAACGGTCAACCAATAATTGCTTTTGACGGAGCGGGAGACAAACTAGAGAACCTCCTGGGATTAAATGGTCTGCCCGCAGGAGGAGAAGACCGTACGATTTTCTTCCTGGCCAAATACAATAGCAATGGTTACGGAGGATTTACCTACGGCAACAATGCCACCAATCAAGCATTTGGTCTAGTAGTAGACAACAAAGGAGACCTGAGCATTCAAGCGTGGGGATTTGGTCAAGACAACTCCAGCAAAGTAGATGGAACAGGAACTGGTTGGTTAGTCCAAGGAGCAAAACTAGAAGGAGGAGTGCTGACCCATTACAAAGATGGAGCAGAGATTGATAGTAGCACTCATAATTACAACACCAGTCTAGCCAAACTAGTAGTGGGGGCAGAGATCGATAGCAGTCCTTACTTAGATATGGAAGTAGGGGGAATTATTGTTTACGATCGCGCTTTAAGCGATGCCGAGCGACAGCAGGTTAATGCTTATTTCCAAGATAAGTACGGTTTGATTTAATCCAACGCATTCAATGGGAGTGGAATAGTATTGAGCGCTCTCATTGAAAACATTATTTATCACCTTTGAGAGAAATATTTATAAACCAATACTAAATACATGAAAAAACATTCAATTTGCGCAGTGGTATTAGCGATTACATTAATGTTAACAGGTTGTGATTTAAGTATTTCTAATCCCAGAGAAGAAGAGTCCAGCATAAAATTACCTGTTAAAAACAATCTAGTACTACATTTACAAGCAGATCGCGGGGTTGCAATGGAAGAAGGTCGAGTCACAGGCTGGATTGATTACTCTCTACAGGGTAACAATTTAGACGCTGTTGGCGATCCTCGCTTGATTCTTGAGGGATTGAAAGATCAACCCACAATCCATTTTGATGGCCAAGAAGATTTAGTAGAAAGCAATTTTGAACTCAAAGGTTTACCAACAGGAAACAGTGATCGCACCATGTTTATGGTCGCCAAATACAATAGCAAAGGTTATGGTGGATTTAGCTATGGCAAGCCTTCTAATAACAATTCTTTTGGCTTAGTAGTAGATAGTGAAGGGTACCTGGCGGTTCAAGCATGGGGTCAGAAAAACGATAACCTTAGCAAGGTTGATGGAAATGGCTCTGGCTGGTTGACTCAATCAGTCAAATTACAATCAGGAGTTCTCACTCACTACAAAAATGGTGTCCAGCTAAATAGTATTTCTCATGATTATAATACGATCTCTCAGCAGCTCATTATAGGTGCAGAAATAGATCGAGAACTTCATATTGATATGGAAATAGCAGAAATTATTATTTTCGCTCGTGCCTTAAATGAAACTGAACGCCAACAAGTTGAATCTTATTTGCAACAGAGGTATTTTGCCAAGTCTTAGCAACAGTAAATTGCTCGTAGTGGTTCGGTTAAAATCTGCGTAATGACTAAGTATTTAAATAAATTTTTATATATTATTGCTGGCAAACGTAACGAACTCTTGCTTTTGATCGGATTGTTTTTGGTGACATCAGTTTTGGAAGCATTTGGGATTGGTTTTATTGGTCCGTTTATTGCTTTGGCAACCGACACCAGTTTAATTCACCAAAACTCTTATTCTGAGTGGATTTACACTCAATTTAACTTTGGTTCCGAAATAGACTTTGTAGTTTTACTAGGTTTAGTAGTAGTTGCAATTTTGTGGCTAAAATCAATTTTAGGATTTAACGTACAAAAATATATTTTTGGTTTTGGCTTTGGTCAGCAAGCTGACTTGAGAACCAGGTTAATGCGTGCCTATCTAAAAGTTCCCTATACTTTTCATCTAAGTCGTAATACCGCTTCTCTAATTCAAAATATACTAAATGAAACGTTGGTTTTTGCTAATGGCATTCTTATGCCAACTTTGTTTGCAGGAGCAAATTTAGCAATTGTCATAGCATTATTAATTTTATTATTTATTACCGACGCAATTGTTACGGCAACAGTGCTAATAGTCTTACTGTTTGTATTTGCTGTTATCTATAGATTTAGAAGTAGAGTCGCCACCTGGGGAAAAGAAGCATCAGCCGCTAACAAAAAAATGGTGCAAATTATCAATCATGGAATGGGTGGTTTTAAAGAAACGCGGATTATTGGCTGCGAAGCTTACTTTGAAAAGCAACTAGATGACCAGGCACAAATGTACAAAGAAGTTGTAGAAAAGTTTCAGGCTTTTTCTCTGCTGCCAAGATATACTTTAGAGCCAGTTTTGATTAGTCTGATCATTGGTTTTACGATCATTTCCTTGCTAACAAACCAGGACTTAAATAATCTAACGGCAACCCTGGGCGTGTTTGGACTTGCTTCTGTTAGATTGCTTCCTGCTGCTAGCAATTTGATGCAATCCTATGGAGGAATTAAACGCTCTTCTTATGTAGTTGACCTCCTATACAATGATCTCAAAGAACTTGAGACTTTACACATTCAAGATTATGCAGAGTTAGGTTCAAAGTCAGAAATCAAGTTTGACAAACTGTTGTCGATAGAGAAATTAAACTACGTTTACCCCAATGCTTCTGAATTAGCTTTAGATGATATTTCAATTTCGATCAAAAAAGGAGAATCTATTGGCTTAATTGGCAAGTCTGGAGCGGGAAAAACTACTATAGTAGACATTATTTTAGGTCTTTTACCAGTTCAAAATGGCGATTTCAAAATTGATAGTATTTCTATCAAGAATAATCTTCACTCTTGGCAAAATAAAGTCGGTTACATTCCTCAATCTATTTTCTTGATTGACGATACCCTAGAACGTAATATTGCTTTTGGTGTAGAAGATCACAAAATAGATCGCTATCGATTGGAACGAGCGATTGAAGCTGCACAATTGACCGAAGTAGTAGCCAGATTGCCTCAAGGAATGAAAACTGTAGTTGGCGAACGAGGAGTATTATTATCGGGGGGGCAAAGACAGAGAGTGGGTATTGCTAGAGCCTTATATCACGAACGAGAGGTATTGGTTTTAGATGAAGCCACCGCAGCTTTGGATAATGAAACTGAATATTTGGTTAGCAAAGCAATTGAATCTCTTAGCGGCACTAAAACTATTATTATTATTGCCCATCGTTTAACTACCGTAAAACACTGCAATTGTATTTATCTTATGGAAAAAGGGCAAATTGTTAAGTCTGGTAGCTATGAAGAAGTGGTGCTAGAAAATCCAGTTTCTCATTGAAAAATTCTTAGCATTACTATGTTAAAAGATTTTAAATATATACCCAAAAAATTACTGAGATTCAGCCAGTTGGTGATCGCAACCTTGGTTGGAACAATAGTTCTTTCTATTCTTATTGCCCTACTATTACCCAATCTGAAGACCCACTGGCATTTTTCTCGCTTGCCCGTAGCGTTGGCCACTTACGATTTGTTTGACTTGGGAGTAGTTGATGCCAACTCTGACGGCAATCTGGATCTTTTTACTGTTAACCATAGTGCCACACAAAGTCTCCAGCTAGGAGATGGTACAGGGCATTTCCAAGATGTCCTTTCTGCTTGGAATCTCGCTCAAGACCGTGAATTTACGCAATTAGAAGATTCTCTCGCCCAACCCGAATTTAAAGAACCAGGACTGTATATTTATCGCCAGGATAAAGCCCTTTACTTACACGGCTATAACTTAGGTCAAAAAACTATTGCAGGAAGTTTGCAACTATCTTGGGCGGTAACAGTAGAGCAAGAAAAACTATTTTCCATGCAAATTAAGCAGGAAAATCAACCATCGAGGAAAGTAGCAACCACCATTAAGTTTGTGGCTAAGAATAATGGCTGGTTAGTAATTAGAGGCAAAGACGATATTGTCGAAATTCCCCACAAATTCAAGCTAGATCCTCAAGTTTCTCTAGCTAATATTCACATTGGAATTAATAAACTTCAACCAAACAGCCATCGCTTTAATTTAATGTGGCGCGATCGCCACAGTATGGCATGGACTGATTTAAATCAAGATGGAAAGTTAGATGTTTTTATCGGTCGTGGTGCAGTAAAAGGTCAAATTCAACAAGTCAGTGATCGCCTTGATGATGAATTAATGATTCAAACCGACGCTACCTTTAAAGATGAGATTGAAGGTTCAGGAATGAGCAAAAAAGATTGTCCTGCACGACAATCAGCTTGGGTTGATTTCAATAATGACGATCGTCTGGATTTATATGTAGTTTGTGGTAGAAATGACAAGCCGTATCATCCTAATCAACTTTGGCAACAACAAGCCGATGGTAAATTTATCGATTTTGCCTCTCAATTAGGACTGGACTTCCCCGAAGATGGTTGTTTTCGCTGGCTAGATGGGGATGGGGATGGGGATATGGATTTATTAGCAGCTAGAGAAAAAGCGATCGAGTTGTGGATCAATCGAGGAGATCGCTTCGAGCCTCACACCATAGTTAAAGTAGGAAAAGCTAAAATCATGAATTTGGCGATCGCTGATTTTGATCTAGATGGGGACCTTGATGCTTATGCAAGCTCTAAGTATGTAGAAGAACCAAATTTACTGTTAGTCAATCATGACGGCAAATTTAAAGCGGTTAACCCTCAAACAATTGGACTACCAGAAAAAGGTATTAATGGTGCTTGGGTCGATTATGACCGTGATGGCTTAAGCGATCTCCAGCTTGTTCCCCAAGGAATTTACCGTCAACTGTCTAATCACCAGTTCAAATCTACGAATCTACTGAATTTTAGTCGTAATTTTAGCGAAATAGTTAATGCTCGTGGTGTTTGGTTTGATTTTGACAATGACGGTGCTGAAGATTATTTAATAGCTGCCAAGCAAACTCCCTCTTTGCTAGAAAACTTAAAAACGAGGTTGCAAGCTAAAGACAATAAAAATGATTGGCAAAAGATCTGGCGTGCTAATTTGTATCGCAATATCAAACCTCAAAATCATTGGCTGCAAATTTCTTTGTCTGCTTCATTAGGGAATCCTCTGGGGATTGGTACGACAGTTGTAGTTACCACTTCCCAAGGAAAACAGTTACAGCAGGTAGGTAACACGGATAATTCTTATTATTCTCAAGGACATTATCGTCTGTATTTCGGTTTAGGCAAAGACGAACGAGTTAAAGCAATCGATCTTAAATGGTCTGATGGTCAAACTCAGCATCTGGAAAATTTATTGGGAGATCGTCTTCTTGTGATTGACAAAAATGTTAGCTGAACTTTTGTTGTATATATTCAAAAATCATGAAAGATATTAGTTCAAATTCTCAACTACGAAGTTCCTCCGTTAAAAGCATAGTTGAGACTTTAAAAAAACTGCGCCGACGCATGATGAAGAAAGCATGGTCAGAACCAGTTAACGAAATTACCTGGTACAATTTGCCCTGGTGGATTTATCAAACAGCTAAAACTGATTTTCGTCACTATTGCCATCAAAAGCGTTCTCTTACTACAGAAAGAATCAAAGGATTTGTACAACCTAACTTACAAGCTCCTATCTTCATTATTGGATCTCCTCGTTCTGGAACGACGTTTTTAGGTGAATGTTTGGGAACAATACCTGAAATTTCTTATCATTTTGAGCCAGTTCTGATTAAAGCTGCTGCTCGATATGTTTTCACTCAAGAATGGGAGTTGAAGCAAGCAAGCAATTTTTATCGACAAGTTTATAGTTGGCTAATGCGCTTTCAAGGAGACGGTGATCTACGTTTGGCAGACAAAACCCCTAGAAATAGTTTTATAATTCCATTTTTGGCTCAGACTTTCCCTAATGCTAAGTTTGTTCATATTATTCGCGATGGAAGAGATGTCGCTCTCTCTTTATCTAAAAAGCCTTGGTACAACAACAAATTCAATGGTTCGATTATGAGAGAACCAGGGGGCTATTTGTGTGGTTCAACACCACGTTTTTGGGTAGAGTCAGATCGTCACCATGAGTTTGCAACTACTGATAATATCCATCGTTGTATTTGGTTGTGGCGGAGATATATCGAGGCTGCGACAGAGGGTCTGAACTCTTTATCATCAGCGCAGAAATACGAACTCAAATATGAAGATTTAATCGCGCACCCAGATAGAGAAGGAACTCGTCTACTTGATTTTTTAGATATTACAACCGATGATTCTCGCTCTATTTTCCAAGAGTATTTAACAAGTCAAGCTCGGTTAGATTCGATAGGTAGATGGCAATCTAATTTGGATGCAGAAGATATTGTCCAAATAAAACAAGAAGCCTTGACTTGGCTGGAACAATATAATTATAAATTTTAGATAAATTAATTATATTTTTTAGATTATTTTTGTAACTTTTTCAAATACACAGGCTATTTTATAAATAACCAACAAATATTTTATTAATACTTTGAAAGTTATTTTTTTATCTGACTGGATTACTAATCCATATAAAGAACTATTATCAAAACATTTATCCCAGCGAGGAGTATCAGTTCGCGAATATTTATGGAGTACATTATTTGTAACCAAAGTACTCAGGGGAGGAAAGTTTGATGTCTTACATCTCCATACTCTCCATCCCTTTTTATTAGGTCAAAACCCTCTAACGAAAAGTCTTAAATTACTATTTTTTATTAGTCAGCTAATATTTCTGCGAATATTAGGAGTCCGTACAGTGTGGACTGTCCATGAGTGGTCGGATAAATTGTCTGGAGGAAAAAATAATGTATCCAATAAGGTTGCATCAATTGCCGTAAGTTATTTTTCGGGTGTGATTGTTCACTGTAAGGCAACCAAGCAAGAGATTAGTAAAATCCTCAAGATTAAGCCAGAAAAAGTTTTTGTTATTCCTCATGGTAATTATATTCATTTTTATGAGAATAAAATAAATACTTCTGCCGCTAAAAAAACTTTAAATTTACCTGACAATAACTTAGTTTTTGTTTTGTTTGGTAATGTTTATCGCTATAAAGGTGTTTTGGAAGCAATTGAGGCTTTTAAGATGCTCGATTGTTCTCAGTCATCCCTCATAATTGCTGGAAAAGTCGGTGAATCTGGTTTGGAATCAGAGATTAAAAAAGCAATTGACAACCATACTAATATTAATCTAATCGCCGAGCGTATCCCCGACGAAGACGTTCAAATCTATCTCAACGCCGCCGACTGTATCTTATTACCCTATACAGTTTATACAACTTCAGGAGTAGCTATTTTGGGGATGTCTTTTGGTAAGGTTTGCATTGCTCCTAGAATTGGCTTTTTCCAAGACGTTATAGATGATCGAGGTGGTTTTCTTTACGATCTACCCCATCAAACAGGTTTAACTAAAGCGATGAAACAAGCACTAGATAGCCGAGAAAAACTAAAAGAAATGGGGGTGCATAATTTGGCATGTATGGAGCGATGTAATTGGAATTATGTCGCCAAATTAACACTAGCAGCTTACGGTCATAGTACTCAAGATCGGAAATTAAAAGTTGTCACTCAAAAGTTAAAAGTTTAAACATTAACTGGAAATATTCAACATGACTAGCGATCGCTTATTACCTGCAATTGTAGTTGTTGCTTTTAAAAGACCATTAGCCCTACAACGTTTACTTAAAACTATTGCCAGGGCAAATTATGATACTTATGAAGAAATTCCTCTCATTATTAGTATCGATCAAGGGAATTGTCGTGAAACTGCTAGAGTTGCCCGTGATTTTGTCTGGAAACATGGTACTAAAAAAGTTATTGAACACCAAGAAAATCTGGGCTTACGTCGGCATATTATTTCTTGTGGCGATCTAGCGGAAGAGTACGGTGCAGTAATTATTTTAGAAGATGATTTACTGGTATCTCCAGAATTTTATTGTTATACGGTGGAAGCGATCGCTTTCTACCACGATCGCTCAGAAATTGGCGGTATTTCTCTTTATTCTTATGACTTTAATGAATATGCTGAAACAAAATTCATCCCTTTAGAAGATGGTTATGACAATTACTTTATTCAAACTGCCTCTTCTTGGGGACAAGCATGGACTTGGAAACAATGGTCAAATTTTAAACAATGGTATGATGCTGTGCCTAATACCGCAGCTGTAGATAAAATTGCCCCCCATAAACTAACTGAATGGTCAGAAAATTCTTGGAAAAAATATTTTATTAAATACCTGATCTCTCAAAATAAATATTTTATCTATCCGCGAATTTCTTTATCAACTAATTCAGGTGATAGCGGCACAAATCATGGAGGAGGAGGAAATTTTCAAGTTTCACTATTATTAGGTTATAAAAGATATAACTTTAGTAATTTACAACAATCTTTATCCATTTATGATAGCCATTATGAAATCAAAGCTTCCTGTCTCAAAAAGTTAAATCCCAAACTAATAGATATTGATTTTGAATGCGATTTTTATGGTACTAAAACGATAAAAAACGTTCAATCTGATCATCTATTATCAATTAAAGAATGCTCACACCCATTATCACAATATGCCCTTTCTCTTATACCTCAAGAACTAAATATTATTTTTTCCTTACCAGGAAACTGTTTTAGCTTAGGTAAAATTCAAGACTTTCAAAATATCAAATTTTCTCACACAGTTACCCAGTTAAAATACCTCCATAAAAATTTAGGTTGGGCAAGGTATAAAAATATATTAAAACAAGCTTTTATTGATTTAATTACTCGCAAAATAAATAAATTAACTACTAAAAAAATTTAGCAATAAAACAAAAAAATCATGAAAATACTTCATGTGGCATCATCTGAAGGTTCGGGAGCAGGTCGAGCTGCTTTACGGATACATCAAGGACTATTAGCTGAAGCTGTAAATTCATCAGCTATCGTACTATACAAAAAATCAGACGATCTATCCGTCAGCTCTTTAAACAAAACCACTAGTTTTTATAAACAGGCTCAAGATAAATTATCGAAGCGAATTACCAAAAAGTTTTTTAATTGCGACACTATTTTTTCGGCAAACTATACTCCTTCTTTGATTCTAAAAGAGATTAAAGAAAGAAATGCCGATGTGGTTAATCTTCATTGGATTGGGCGAGAATTTTTTAAAATAGAAGAACTGACAAAAGTACAAACTCCCTTAATCTGGACTTTGCAAGATATGTGGCCATTTACTGGGGGATGCCATTATAGCGAAGATTGCGATCGCTATACTAAATCCTGTGGTGCTTGTCCTCAGCTTGGGGGTAACAAAGAGCGAGATCTATCTCGTTGGATCTGGGAGCGCAAAACAAAAGCTTGGCAGGATTTAGACTTAACAATTGTTGCTCCTAGTAACTGGATCGCCGACTGTGCTAAGTCTAGTTCCCTATTTCGCGATCGCCGAGTGGAAGTAATTCCTTTCTGTCTCGATACCGATAAATACAAACCAGTTGATCGCAAAATAGCGAGGGAGTTACTAAGTTTACCTCAAGATAAACAACTAATTCTGTTTGGTGCATTTAGCTCCACCACAGATGAGAGAAAGGGATTTCAGCTTTTAGTTCCCGCTTTACAAAGTCTTAATCAGGATGGTTGGGGAGAATCAGTAGAGTTATTAGTCTTTGGTGCTTCTCAACCAAAAGAACCGATTGAGTTAGGTTTTAAGGCTAATTACTTAGGAAGATTTGATGATGATGTTTCATTGTCTCTTCTGTACTCGGCTGCTGACGTAATGATAGTACCGTCGATTCAAGAATCTTTTGGACAAACTGCTTCCGAATCTTTGGCTTGCGGTACTCCTGTAGTTGCTTTTGATGCTACGGGACTAAAAGACATTGTGGATCATCAGCAAAATGGTTACTTGGCTAAACCTTACGAAGTAGAAGACTTAGCTCAAGGAATCGCTTGGGTTTTAGAAGATAGGGAACGTCATCAAAAACTGCGTATTAATGCTAGAGAAAAAGCGATTGCTTCGTTCCGCTTGGAATTACAGGCTCGACGTTATTCATCTCTCTACGAGGAAATTTTAACTACAAGCAAACATCAATCTATCAGGCAGTCTGTAACTGCTATTTAATACCGCTAAACTTTTAAGATGTTTACAAAACAATTTAGTCGTGACAATTCACTCCATCGATTTGGAACAAAACCCAATGTGTCCGTTGGTCAAAAACAATTGATGTTATTCGATCTCGTGGTAGGCGGTCATCACGGCAGCTATATTCAACACTTGGTTGAATATTGGGTTAATCAAAATTTATCGAGCAAACTGCATATTGTCGTTTCACCTCGGTTTTTGGAAAGACACGCAGATGTAGCAGAGCTAATTTCTGAACATAGTTTAGAGAACATTAATTTGGTCGTAATTACATCAGAGGAAGAAGCTGCTTTAAACTCCAATGGCTCGAAAATCAAGCGTAGTTTGAGGGCTATCAGGGAATGGAATTTACTTTGTAAGTATGCCAAATCATTAGAAGCTACTCATTGTCTAATCATGTATTTTGATACCTGTTGGCTGCCTCTAGTTCTTGGTAAAAAAGCTCCTTGTGACTTTTCTGGTATTTACTTTAGACCCACACTGCACTATCGCAATTTTGCTGACTATTCAGCCTCTGGGAATGAAAAATTGCCACGATGGCGAGAGAAACTCACTTTAACTCGGATTTTGGGTCACTCTCAATTGCAAACATTATTTTGTATCGATCCTTTTGCGCCTAAATTCATTGAAGATCAATTTCAAAGTAGCGTACAAGTTTTACCTCTAGCCGATCCTGTAAAAATGGATTGCGACTCAAAGTTGCCGTTAAAAGATTTAAAGGACAAACTGGGTATTGAAGCCAACAGAAAAGTATTTCTTTTGTTTGGCGCACTGACAGGACGCAAGGGTGTTAATCAATTATTAGAGTCTATTTCTTTTTTACCACCTGAGTTATGTCGACAAATTTGTTTTTTAATTGTGGGCGAAGGCAATCAACAGCTAATTGAAGCTCAAGCAGCAAGTATTTGTCAAACCAAACCCTTACAGGTTATCAGTCATTGCCAATTTGTCCCCGAAGAAGATGTCCCCAAATATTTTCAACTATCAGATTTTGTATTAGCACCTTATCAGAGGCATATAGGTATGAGTGGCATTTTACTCTTAGCTGCTGCTGCACAGAAACCCATACTTAGTTCTAACTACGGACTAATGGGGGAACTGGTGCGACGATACTGTCTTGGCTTGGCTGTTGATTCAACTGTACCCAGAGAAATTGCTAATGGTATAGCTGAATGTTTGCACAAATCTCCAGAACAATTAGGCGATCGCCAACAAATGCTGGCTTTTGCCGAACAAAATTCCGTCGAGCGCTTTGCTCAAGTAATTTTTGAGCATTTGGCAGGTTGAATCAGCGACCTAGATATCAATTTTTTTATTTAAAATATTATGATTAGCGAAACTTTAACTGCATCGACTATCAAAAGTCAGAATAAAGCTACTCGTATTGCCATGCTCTTTCAAGGAGCAGGTCATTACTGGCAACCGATCTTAAGTGAATTTACCAGCTTGTTTCCTCAGACAACTATTTTTACTCCTTCTTGGCCAGGTTTTCTTCCTGGATTTGAAAATTCGATTGAGGTCATACAGGTAGGAAAAGTAAAAATTGTTTCTAAAGATAAATCCGCCAAAGGTTACAGTCATTCCTTTTCTTACTTGTCTCCTCGCATTATTATTCATTTGTTAAAGTATCAACCTGAAGTAGTATTTTCCACTGCTTTTTCTGTCTGGACTCTTTTAGCTTCAATTTTTAAAATTATCTTTAGGTGGCGTACAGTCGTTGTTTTTGATGGTAGTACCCCAGGGGTAGATCGTCTAGATTCTAGACTACGTTTCTTAGTACGACGTTTGATCGTTAGCCTAACAGATGCTTTTATCACCAATACTGATGCTGGCAAAGAGTATCTAACTAAAGTACTTAGAGTTGATGAGAGTCGAGTTTTTGTTCGTCCTTACCTCATACCTCATCCCAAAACTTACGCTCAAAATTCCTTAGACTTAAAGTTAGATGGAGCAAAATTACAACGTCCGATCTTTATTTGTGTAGGGAAACTCATTCCCAGAAAAGGATTATTAGAATTATTAAAAGCCTGTTATCTTCTGCAAGCTCAAGGATATGAAGATTACTCTCTACTGCTTATTGGCAAGGGATGGCAGCGTCAAGAACTCGAAGAATTTATCAAGACTCATAATCTAACAGAACAAGTCCAGTTTTTGGGTAATGTCGAATACGAACAGATGGGCAACTATTATCAGCAAGCAGACATTTTTGTCTTTCCTACCTTAGAAGATGTCTGGGGCTTGGTTACGATTGAAGCGATGATGTTTGGCAAACCTATTCTTTGTTCAAAATGGGCGGGAAGCGCCGAAATAGTCGAAGAAGGTAAAAATGGCTATATCTTCGATCCTCATACTCCAGAGAAACTAGCCGAATTAATGAGTCAATTTATCGATCGCCCTGATTTAATCAACAAAATGGGTGAAAAATCCCAACAAATTATGACCAATCACCAGCCAGAAGCAGTATCTCAATTTATGGCTGAAGTTGTTAATTTTGTGGAGCAAAAGTATTCATAACCAGCTTGATAAAATTGTTTTCAGAATGAGACTCTGCAAAACTATTTGCAAATTTTCCAGGTCAGCTATTTATAGAAGAAAATACTTATTTGGCAATCATTAATATTTATATTTAGAGGAATTACTATGTTATCTAAGCAGGAAGAGATATCAACTTATGAAGCTCAAGAAATTGAGCGTTTATTGCAAGAAAAAAAGCAATCTTTATCTTCAATGTCACTTAAAGATTTGCAACAAATGCTGGATGATGTCTGGGATCAACTAGAGTGCGATAATAATCAATTGAATTGGGACAAAATTGGTCTATTTTATAGCCATCCAGTGTGGCTTTTAAATGGTTTATTTGCCGAGCAAGATGCACTTTCAATGCAAAATCGCCGTGCGATCTCTGACTGGATCGATCTCCAAAAAGAAACCATCGGTTCGGTATTAGAAGTGAAAGTTTAGGAAAGTTAATAGCTTAATCCAATTTACACTCTTTTAACTTTCTCGAACCAATAAAACTTTATTTTTTAAAGCTTATTATCCTAATTCTAAATTATTAATTATGACTAAAGATGCTTCGAAAGAGTCTGCATACATCATCATCCCTGTTTATAATCGTCGTCAAATTACTCTATCCTGTCTGGAGAGACTCCAAAGCACTGGAGATTTATCCCGATATCAGGTAGTAGTTGTCGACGATGGCTCTACCGATGGAACAAAAGAAGCAATTGAATCTCTCTACCCAGAAGCTACTGTCATAGTTGGCGATGGCGATCTCTGGTGGACAGGAGCGATCGCTTTGGGTATGCAGTATGGCTACGAAAGAGATGCCAAATATTTCATTTGGCTCAATGATGATTGTCTTCCCGAACCCAATGCCTTGCCTCAACTGGTAGCATTTATGGAGCAGCATCCCGATACCATTGCTAGTGCCAGTTTCTATACCCCAGGAGCAACTGAACCAGCCCGTTATAGTGGTTTTCGTGGCAGAAAAGGTCAAGCTGCTCGCTCTGGAGAAACGGTAGAAGTGGAAGGAACTTCTGGGTGGTGTGTGGGAATTCCTGTTGCTGTAGTTGACCGCATCGGATTACCAGAGGTAGAGAAGTTTCCTCATTACGCTGGAGACAGTATGTATACCCTCAAAGCAACCCGTGCAGGTTTTAAAGCCCATATTTTGGGGGATGCGATCGCGACTCTAGTAGATCCAGGAACTTCCAGAGTAGATTTATTTAGCTATTTTAATCCCCAACTGACTTTAATCAATTCTTGGCATGAGCTTTTTTGGCATAAAAAGTCACCGTTCCGCCTACCAACGCAATTCTTTTATCAAATAAGGCGATACGGACTGCCTCAGGGACTTACTTTATTTTTAGGTAAAGCCTTTTTCTGGTTAGCGCAATGGGTACAACTACAAATTACTTCTCGGCTAAATTCTAAAAACTTGAATCTGGAGAAAAATGTCTAAAATCGAATCATCTACTACTTCTGATACTATTAGTTTTGCACCACAGCATCGAGGCGAATCAGACTTATTCAGTCGAGTTATTGCCGCACTAAAACAAGCAAACCATAATTTATGCGTTTTGCATGGCTATAAAAATTATCCAGAAGGAATTACTTCAGACTCAGATATAGATGCCATCTCCCAAAATCCAGAGCAAATTCCTCAGCTTCTTATCGAACAGGATGTAGCTCAAGTAGTCCAAGTATTACAACACGAGACAACTGCTTTTTCTTATATTCTTTGTCGAGAATATGAAGGAAACCCAGCTTTGATTCAGCTTGACGTATCTAAAGATTATCGTCGCAATGGACGGGTATTCTTCCAAGGAAAAGATTTTTTATCCCAAAATCGACCTTATAAGTTTTTTAGCGTACCCAAAGCCGAACTGGAATTTGCCTACTATTTAGTTAAGAAATTGGCTAAAGGTGCAATGGATGAAAGCCAAGCACAACGATTAAGCGAACTATATCAAGAACAGCCAGACAAATGCGATCTCCAACTAAAGCATTTTTTGCCTGAAGTTGAAGCCAAATTAATTGCTGAAACTGCTAGCAGTGGAAATTGGCAACCAGTGTATGAAGATATTCAGAATTTAAGATCGGCATTACTAGGAAAAGTGGGACGAGCAAATCCGCTCGAAGTCTTGCATTTTTGGGCAGGTGAGCTAGTACGGATAATTAAGCGCATTCGGCAACCAACAGGATTGATGGTGGTATTTCTTGGCGCAGATGGCTCTGGAAAAAGTACGGCGATCGCGGAAATTCAAGAAAAGCTAACTCCAGTCTTCCGCCAAACCCAATATATACATTTACGACCAAAACTAGGATTAGGAAAAAGTGATAATAGCCCCCCAGTTTTAGATCCTCACGGTCAACTCCCTCGAAGTTGGCTAACTTCTACTCTCAAGTTATTTTATTTTCTAATTGATTATTCTATAGGCTATATTTTTCAAATTTATCCCCAATTAGTGCGATCAACTTTTGTTGTATTTGATCGTTACTATCACGATTTATTAGTAGATACTAGACGCTATCGTTATGGCGGTTCTAACTGGTTAGCAAAACTAGTAGGATGGTTGATTCCCCAGCCAGATTTGTGGATTTTGCTGGATGCACCAGCAGAAGTCTTGCAAGCTCGAAAACAAGAAGTTTCCTTCGAGGAAACAGCAAGACAACAGGAAGCTTATGTGAAGTTGGTTCGCAGTTTACCTAACGGTTATATCGTCGATGCTTCAAGGACAATTGAGGAGGTTGAGTCTGAAGTGGAAAGTATTGTCCTGAGTGAAATGACCAAGCGTACCGCCAAGAGACTTGGGCTTAAAAATCTGTGAAGCAAAGGCAACTGCGTAAATTTTTTTTCTAAAAATCTTTTTTAGTTTCGCAAAGATTTAATATTGAGTTTAAATATATGAAATTTAAGTTAAAAGCATCATTATTGAGAAGAATTACCCAAAAATTGCCTCTTACAGGAAGTATTATTCGTCAGTTTTTAAATCAATACGACGAAATAATCACATTTCCTGATATGCCAGTAGTCGTTTCTACGAAGGACAACTTGTGCATGTTTGAAATTAGAGATTGTCGAGAATATTCTCAGCAGAGTTTATATTTCTTAGGGTATTACGAATTGCGTGAAACTCTCTTGTTTAAGAAACTTCTGCGCCCTGGAGATACTTTTGTAGACATTGGGGCTAACTTGGGTTACTTTAGTGTACTTGCAGCTCATCATGTGAGTCCATCAGGAAGCATAATATCTTTTGAACCTTCTAGTTACCTATCCGAATATTTACAGCAGAATGTAAAAAATCTTAATAATAGTAATTTAACTATTATGACTAAATTGGAGAAATTAGCATGTTCTGATGAAAATGGTTATGCAGTCATGAGAGGTACTTTAAAGAGAAATTCAGGGTTGGGTAGCATCATGCCCATTACGAACAAAAGTGAAGATTTTGGCTCAGAAAAAGTTAAAACGACCAAATTTGATGATTATTATCTACAGTCAAATTTAGATAAAATTAGGCTTATAAAGATTGATGTAGAAGGAGCAGAGCTTAAGGTACTGAAAGGCATGAAAAATATATTAAAGCAAAGAGTTGTTGAATATATTATTGTTGAAGTCAGTGATGCTCGCTTGCAAATTACAGGTAATAGTAGTGCAGAATTATTGACTCTTTTACGTGATTGCGGTTATCACCTATCTCGCATAGGCCTGTTTGGAACGAAACCATTAAAAGTTAACGAAACAGTCAACTTTGCCAATATCCTTGCTGAGAAATCGTATAGACACTCAAAGTAGTGATGAAAATATATTTTTATCTTAAACATTTTTCACCCTATGGAGAAAGACCAATCGGTGGAACCAGCACAATTATCCATGGACTTGCTACAGGTTTGGTAGCATGTGGAGCCGACGTAACGATATTGTGTGAGAGGCAGAACGCTAGTTCATTCCAGACAGATATCGGTTACAAAATTGAATGTTTTTCTAATCATAATGAAGCTCCATCATTTGCGATTTCACCTGAGTTAAAGCAATATTTTCGTAACTATATCAGCGAAAAAAATAATACCATTGTAGTTATTAATGGAACGTTTCATCCCAGCGTCTATTCAGTATCTCGTCTACTAAAAAGACTAAAAGTACCTTACATAGCAGCACCTTTGGACATCTACCATCCAGCTATGCTCAAAAAGAATTCCCACTTAAAATGGCCTTACTGGCATCTTTTTGAAAAAAGAATGCTAAGGGATTCTAAGGCTGTACAGCTATACGATCGCCGTCATGCCAAGTGGTTGCAAAAATTAGAAATTAACAATCCCATTATAGAAGCACCTGGTGGTTTTTTACTTGAAGATGTCCCTGCTGAGTCTTCATTGAAATGGAGGGAGCATAAAGCTTCTAAGTTCTTTTTCTTTGGTCGCGTAGACACTCATCATAAAGGCTTGGATATTCTACTTGATGCTTTTGCTCAAATTGCTGGAGCAACCAATGCAACTCTGACTATTCAAGGTCCAGGTCAGAGAGACAAAGATAAACTACAAAAGAAGGCTACTAGGCTCGTTTCAAAAGACAGAGTTACTTTTTTAGAACCTGATTATGATTCTTCTTCTTTAATAATCTCAAAATATGATATCTTTTGTCTGCCTTCTCGCTTTGAGGGGTTTGGCTTGTCTGCTCTTGAAGCAATGCTAGCAGGACGAGTGTTGTTAGTTTCAGAGGTTGCTGGTATTGCACCTCATGTTAGAGCAAGTGGCTGTGGTGTTGTAGTTACGCCAGAAGTAGCGGCTATTAAAGATGGTTTGATGGAACTTCTAAGTGTTCGTTCGGAATGGAAAGAAATGGGTCTGAAAGGGCGACGTTACGCGATTGATAACCTCCATTGGAACAAAATTGCCGCTGCTGCATTAAAGCATTACGAGCAAATGTTCGATAGTTGAAAAAATAAATGATGATCAAAATTTATAGCCTCTGTAAAAACCAAACAGCTTATCGCTTTAATAGAGCTATATTTTAGATGGAGTAACATAAGAGATTGGACTGGCAACTAATTGAATTAATTATCGATCGCGTTTTTCCAAAAGGAGCAAAGCTAATACCAAGTGGAAAACAAGTTCCTTTTGAATCAAGATTTTGGGTCATTGGCAGTCATAAAGGCCCCCGTTGGATTATTCCTCAAAACCCTAAGTATGGTATTTCTGTTCTTCAGCAGTGGCGACCCTATGGCACGATTTCATATTGGAAATGGCAATTTTTGCTTGGTGCTTATCAGGCAAAACAACTACAAAGATTACCAGGGGTCACATCTATCGGTATTGTAGGCGCAAAAGATCGCAATTGGCAGCACTTAGGGTTAAAAGGTTTGTATCCACTTCCAATAATTTACATTGGTACACCTGGTATAAATCGCAAAGCAGTAGTGTCGTTAGTAGATTCAAAATCCAATTTAATTGGTATTGCTAAAGTTCCTTTGGCAAATAATGCCACCATCAAGATTTTGCACGAAGCCAAAACTTTAAGCAGCTTGGCAACAGAAAAACCAGGTTTTGCTCCTCAGTTGCTATATGTAGATCGCGCCAAGGGAATAGCAGTCCAAACATCGAGAGAAGGGAAACTGACAGAAACTAGCTTAACTTCAGCTCACATATCTTGGTTTGCTTGTGCTTGTATTCCTGATTTACAGACCTCTTTACAAAAGCAAGTCCAATTTCTGAAGCAGCGTTTAGCTATGTCAGATAGTATTAAACCCAATATGCAAGCTAATTTGACTCAGTTATTAGCGAGGTTGGAAGATCCGACTCCCCTTCCTAGTGTTTGGGTTCATGGTGATTTTGCTCCCTGGAATTTAAAGTGGTCTAGCGGTCGCCAATTGCTGGCAGTAGATTGGGAAGAAGCTAAATTTAATGGTCTTCCTCTTCAAGATTTATTCCATTTTCAATATATTCAATCTCATTTATTGCAGAAGAAAAAAAATCTTTTAGAAACTACTAGAAAACAGCCTATAGTAGCTCAGTATTTGGATTCTGTGGGTATAGATCGCTCTAGATATGAAAAATTAGCTCAATTTTATTTAGCTGAAAGTTGGTTTCATTGCCAAGAAAGGGAAGACTGGGATTATGCTGCTTTCTTAGCAGCAGAAATTTCCCACATACTAAGAGAATAAGAGTGAAAATACTGCTATCTGCCTATGCTTGTGAACCCAATAAAGGCTCTGAACCTGGGGTCGGTTGGCATTGGGCTAAAGAAATAGCACATATGGGTCATGAAGTATGGGTGATTACCCGCGCCAACAATCAAGCCGTCATTGATGAAGCGTTATCTTTAGATCCCAGATCTAATTTGCATTTTGTTTACTATGACTTACCAATATGGGTCAGACACTGGAAAAAAATCCCCGGGGGGGTTTATCTATACTATCTTTTTTGGCAATGGGGGGCATATCGTGTTGCCCACTCCTTGACCCAGAAAGTTAATTTTGATTGGGTACATCATATTACCTTTGGGGTATTGCGGATGCCATCATTTATGGCATTTTTAGGTATTCCTTTCATCTGTGGTCCTCTTGGTGGAGGAGAAAATGCACCCCAAACACTAAGGTCAAGTTTTCCTTTACGGGGTTATATCTTAGATTGGTTGAGAGATTTATCCAATTGGCTGATTGTGATTAATCCTCTACTTCAAGCTATGTATCAGCGTTCTAGTATTATCTTGTGTAAGACGAAAGAAACTAAAGCAGCTATTCCCCAATCCCATCAAGATAAATGTCGTCTTTGTTTAGAAATCGGTATTGAACCCCCTAATAAAGATTGCCAAAAACTAGAAGCTAAAAATCCCCGCACAGATGGAGAATTTCGCCTGTTATATGTAGGTAGATTAGTCTACTGGAAAGGATTGCATCTCGGACTCCAAGCTTTTGCTCAATTTCAGAAACAAATGCCTAATTCTCGACTTACAGTAGTTGGGAAAGGTATGGATGAAGCTTGGTTACACCGTATGGCAGAAAAGCTAGAAATAGATACAGCTATTGACTGGATTGATTGGATGCCCCAAAAGCAAGTTTTACAGTTATATAGTCAACATGACGTATTTCTTTTTCCCAGTTTACATGACTCCAGTGGCAACGTAGTTTTAGAAGCTTTATCCCACAGTTTGCCAGTAGTTTGCTTGAATTTGGGTGGACCAGGAGTTATGGTAAATAACTCTTGCGGTAGGGTAATTGATACGGCAGATTTAAGTTCGGCGATTGTAATTCAAAAACTCAGCGATGCTCTAGGGGAACTAGCTAGCGATCGCAATATCCTCAAACAATTGAGTGAGGAAGCTTTGATCTGTTCTCGACAATATCATTGGCATCAGTTGGTCAACAATTTTTATACTACTCTAGAACCCTACAAAGCGATCACGTCGAGATGATTAACATTTCTGATTGGAGTTTCAGCATCACAAAATAGCTTTGAATTCTAGCATTACTTCAATCTCCTTAAAGGTTGTAGCTTGACCAAGAGATTATCAGGAACTTTTAACATGCGTATTCTAATGGTGCATAATCGTTATCAAATCAGAGGTGGCGAAGATGAAGTTTGTGATGCAGAGATAAGTTTATTGCAAGCTCATGGTCATGAAGTTGACCTTTATAAAGAGCATAATGACCGCTTAGGGAAACTCAATCCAATTCATTCAGCGGCGAATACTATCTGGTCGAGGCATAGTTACAGAAAGATGCGAAGGCAACTTAGTCAAAAGCCTTATGACATTGTTCATGTTCACAATTTTTTACCGCTGATTTCTCCCTCAGTATATTATGCAGCAAAAGAACAAAACGTTCCCGTAGTTCAAACACTACACAATTATCGGCTACTATGCCCCAATGCCTTATTTTTTCGACAAGGAAGTATTTGTGAAGATTGTCTTGGGGTTAGTGTTGCTTTGCCAGGTATATATCATGGTTGTTATCGAAATAGTCACGCTGCAACGGGAGTTGTCGCAGCGATGAATAGTGTACACTATTGGCTGAAAACTTGGACTTCGGCAGTAGATGTTTACATTGCGCTGACAGAATTTGCACGTCAAAAGTATATTCAAGGGGGTATTCCTAGAGAAAAAATCAAGGTTAAGCCTAACTTTGTAGATCGCGATCCAGGTGTGGGTGAAGGTAAAGGTAACTATGGGATCTATGTAGGGAGACTATCTGTCGAGAAAGGTATCGATACACTATTAGAAGCCTGGCAAACTATAGATAATCGGCTGTCACTCAAAATTGTGGGAGATGGACCTCTCTCAGAGATGGTGCTTCAAGCTACAGAGCAGAACTCGTCAATTGAATGGCTAGGACGTAGACCTATGGAAGAAGTTTATGAACTTATGGGTAATGCAAAAGTGCTAATTTTTCCGTCCAAATGGTATGAAACCTTCGGCAGAGTTGCGATAGAAGCCTTTGCTAAGGGAACACCTGTAATTGCTGCCAACATCGGTGCGATCGCAGAACTTGTAGATAGTGGGAGAACTGGTTTGCTATTTGAGCCAGGCAAATCTCATTTATTAGCAGCTCAAGTGAAGACAATATTAGATAATCCAACCAAAGTAGTTAAAATGCGCCAAGAAGCTCGCAAGGAGTACGAGAAAAAATATACGACTTCTAGAAATTACCAGCAGATACTCGGTATTTATCATCAAACAATCAAAAACTACAACATTTAAAATGACGGTTTTATCTCATCAAAAACAAATCGTTGGTTCTTCATCTCTATTACTAATAGCATTTGCAACGGTCTTCTTTTCACGTCTTTTAGAGACTTTCGGCGCACCAGCTCCAATTAACTTTGTACATTTTGCTACAATACCTTGTGCTTGTGGTGTAGCGTTAGTGAAGACAAAGACTGAAAATCGTAGTCAAATTAATACTTGCCATACACTATTGTGGGGATTGCTACTTTTTTTGGCAATTAATTTTGGTAGTGCCCTGTTAAATCATGCAGGCTTGATCAATGTTGTTTTAAAAACCCTTTTGCTTGTTGAGCCTTTTTTGCTTCTAGTAGCAATTGTAAGTTTGCCAATCTCAGTGAGAATCTTGAAGAAACTAAGAATTTGGTTTGAGGGGTTTGTTTTTTTTCATTTACTTCTAATTTATTGCCAAAAGTTTGCTTTTGGCTACTGTCACTTACCTGGAGATTGTGACAATATTCAGGGAGTCTTTTATCGCTCAGGATCTGGACATGTTGTCGGAGCGTCAGTGTCTGTTAGCTTTGTGATCTATTATTTTGCGATCGCCAAGTCACAACCAATATGGGTCAGAATTTTAGTTTTGATAGCGGGTTTAGGTAACATACTCGCCTCCGATGCCAAGCAAGTGTTGCTGATCCTTATTTTAAGCTTTGCTATATTAGCACTAACTAAGGGTAAGATTAGCGAAGCTATAGTCTATATGATTGGCTTCATTGCGTTCATGTTGGTTTTTAGTTGGGTTATTCAGAATGTGCCTGCATTTGATTCTTTTAATACCTGGATAAGACCCGAAATTTATGCTCCAGATGGCGAAGCAACTAAATTAAAACTGTCGGGGATTAAGATTACTTTAGAACATTTTCATACCCCTCTAAACTGGGTTTTAGGTCTTGGTCCTGGTCACACCATTGATCGTTTAGGTGGATGGATGTTGAGAGACTACGAAGAACTTTTGTCGCCTCTGGGAGCTACCCGCACCACTATTGGCAGTGAAGTATGGCGGTATGTTGCTTCTAGCTGGCTAGCTACAGGTAGTAGCTTATTTTCGCCTTTTTGGGGATGGGCTGCTATCTGGGGAGACTTAGGCTTTTTAGGACTAGCATCTTACCTATATCTAGCTTCAGTGGTTTGGAGAAAAATATGTTTAGATGATTTGTCTAAGTTTTTAGTCCTAACAATTATGATCTACGGCTTTATCTTTACACAGTTAGAAGAGCCTGCTTATATGCTTTCCATGGCTATTATTATTGGCATTCGTTGGCACGAAAAACAAGTGCTAGCAAAATAACAACAAAGTATCAGAATTTTTTCACCGACATTTAGTTAGTCACTATACAAAGACATATTTTCAGAACCTTCTATGAAAAATCTCCAAAAGCAAAAACACAAATTTGCTCAAATCTTGTTACATCAGAATTATGCTGCTTTAAAATTCTTGATCGTAATGATATTAAGCATTCTATGCTTAATCGGTCTATCTAACTATATCTCAGCTTCAAACTCTAGTATGAAAAGTGTCAAAGTTGTTTATCCTCTTGATGCTAATTTTGTCAATGTGCGAGATTATGGAGCCAAAGGAGATGGTAAAATCGACGACACTGAAGCTATCCTTCAAGCTGTTCAGCAGAATCTAATGCAGCATCGAACGCTTTTTTTTCCCACGGGAACTTATATAGTTAGTGATGTACTCGAATGGAAGCGCGAGAATGGAACATTTGGCGCTTTTTTGACTTGGCAAGGTGAAGGTATGGGTCATACGATTATCCAACTCAAAGATCATTCTGACCTTTTTCAAGATCCTAACAGCCCTCAATCAATAATCCGTACAGGTTCAATTGGAACAAAAGATGGTCAAGGACCACGCGCTCATAACAACTACATCTTTGATATGACTTTTGACATTGGCAAAGATAATCCTGGTGCTATTGGAGTAGACTTCAATGCCAGTAATACTGGTGCAGTTGAAAATGTAGAAATCGTTTCTCAGGATGGTCAAGGAGCAGTAGGTTTAGAACTCACCAGAGAAGTGGGTCCCTGTCTAATTAAGAACGTAACTATTAAAGGTTTTGATAAGGGGATTCGGGTTGCGTCTGCTCTCTATGGCATTACTTTCGAAAATATTCATTTAGAAAAGCAAAATCAAGTTGGTATTCTCAACGATAGTAATGTTATTGCTGTCCGTAAATTAACCAGCCTTAATTCAGTTCCTGCTCTCATCAATAAAGGTCTCTGGCCTGGTCCCAATGTACTAATTGATTCAGAACTTCGCGGTGGTTCGCCCCAGCAGGTTGCTATTGAAAACTCCGTTCATCTTTTAGTTCGTAATGTCAATGTAGAAGGTTATAAAGCTGCCATTAAAAATGGTGACGATCTTATAATGGGTTCGCGAGTAGAAGAATTCATTTCCTCCGAACCCTTAAGCCTATTTGATTCAGACCAGACAACACTTAACTTAGCTGTCATTGAAACACCAAAATTTTCCGATCCTAACCTTAACAATTGGGCTAACGTTAAAGATTATGGAGCTAATCCAGATGACAAATTAGACGACTCATTAGCGATCCAAAAAGCGATAGATTCGGGCAAAACTACTGTCTACTTCCCCAACGGAAGATATACACTAGACAAACCTGCGATCGTGCGGGGGAATGTTCGTCGACTAATTGGGTTTAATTCGCCTATTAGTTCTTCCAAAGGCTTTTTGCGGTTTGAAAACCAAAAACATCCAGTAATTGTGGAAAGATTTAATTGCTTTGGAAACAATAAATGTCAGTTAGAAAATGCAACTTCCCAGCCTGTAGTGCTTCGTCATTCTACTGGTGCTCTTTTCTCAACAACCTCAGCAACCGGAACTTGGTTTATCGAAAACGTTGTAACTCCTCGGTTTCATATTGGTAAAAATCAAAAGCTATACGCTCGTCAGCTTAACTGCGAGTCTCCACCACCTGAACCACTGCTAAAAAATGATGGAGGTCAAGTTTGGTTATTCGGGTATAAAACCGAGTTTGGTAATACTGTAGCTGCGACTTTAAATAGTGGTAAGACTGAAATTTTGGGTGGATTGTTTTATCCTTCACAAGGAGTCAAAGATCCAAAAATACCAGTATTAATTAATCGAGACTCTTCTGTTACAGCAGTCTATCGAGAAATAGCCTTTGGTTCTACCTACACTATCCAAATAATAGAAAATCGTAAAGAAAAAACAAAAACTCTTAATCGTCAAAGCTTAGGTAAAGGTAATATGATCGCAGTACCGCTTTATGTAGGATATTAAAATTTTGTATCGATTTTAGTATATTGAATTGTCAGTAGAATCATATCTGAATCAATAAAATATTATCCAGCAAAAATTTTATTGATTTATTAAAAATAGGAGTTAATTCCTGAAATTATTATTTCATCTGTCTTTCAAAAATAAGATACGATTGTCCTAATTTCATTATAGATAAATTTACAACAGGATTTTATAAAGATAATTTTTTAAACCCTAATAGCTAAAATAATAAAGGCATATCTGACGCTCATTAGATATTCATTTATTATCTGTTATTCGCTATTCAATTATATTAAAAAAAAATAAATAATACCATAAATCATGTCTGATAGTATTAATACTGATGACAAGACAAACGGGATTAATTATATTTACTAATTAACTGGCAAATGTCTCCAATAATTATTATGAGCTTATTTGCTTATTTTAATTTACATGAGCACCAAAAATTAATTGTTTAATGTTAACAATCAACTATAGAATAAGATTCTTTATATCAAATATAAGCAAATAGAAAATTTATTTAAAATGACTAAGCACAAAGTAGCATTGCTCACAGGCATTACTGGTCAAGATGGTTCTTATTTAAGCGAATTTTTACTTGACAAAGGCTATGAAGTTCACGGCATCATTCGTCGAACTTCTACTTTCAATACCGATCGCATCGATCATCTATATATTGACCCTCATAGTCCAGAAGCCAGATTATTTCTTCATTATGGCGATTTAACTGACGGGACTACCCTCAGACGCATTCTGGAAGAAGTGAAACCCGTCGAGATCTATAATTTGGGTTCGCAGTCTCATGTTAAGGTTAGTTTTGACTCGCCCGAATACACTGTTGACTCTGTCGGGATGGGCACTTTACGTCTATTAGAAGCTATCAGAGACTATCAGCAACGGACCGGAATTGAAGTCAGATTTTATCAAGCTGGTTCTTCCGAAATGTTTGGTAAGGTACAGGAAGTACCTCAAAAAGAAACTACTCCGTTTTATCCCCGTAGTCCCTATGCCTGTGCCAAAGTTTATGCTCATTGGCAAACGGTAAACTACCGTGAATCTTATGATTTATTTGCCTGTAACGGAATTTTATTTAATCATGAATCTCCTCGCCGTGGCGAAACTTTTGTGACACGTAAAATCACCAGAGCGCTCGCTCGTATAGTTGCCGGTCAGCAAAAAAAGCTTTACATGGGTAATTTAGACTCCAAAAGGGACTGGGGCTATGCTAAAGATTATGTTAAAGCTATGTGGCTGATGCTACAGCAAGAGCGATCAGATGACTATGTTGTAGCTACAGGAGAAACTTACCAAATCAAAGAATTTTTAGATATTGCATTTAGTTACGTGAATTTAGATTGGCAAGATTATGTAGCTTTTGATCCCCGTTATCTACGCCCTGCAGAAGTAGACTTATTGATTGGCGATCCCAGTAAAACCAAGCAAAAATTAGGTTGGCAGCCCTCTGTTACTTTTGAACAACTGGTGAAACTCATGGTCAATGCTGATCTAGCTGCTCTTAATCTGCCTACTCCTAATGGTATTCGTAATGAAGACCATGCTCACTTACGACGTAATTTTGCCACCATTGTAGATTAAGTTAATAAGAAATTGATAATGGATAATTGACAGGTAAAACATGGACAGTCGCAAGCCCCGTTCTTTTCTTTCAAGACGGGGATAAGACTACTCGGACGGGTGGTATAAACGCCTGGGAACCACAGACGACACGCTCTCAACTTTTTATATCGTAAATTAGTAATGTGAGTTCTGATAGTACAACCGCCTATTGAACTAAGATCATAAAAGCTAATAGCTAACAGCTATTTAATAATTAAATTATTGTTTAAGTTAAATTATTGTTTAAGATCTTAGATTTATGGTTAAGTCTTCTCCATCCCCCTTAAACCAGGAGAGAGCAAATTTTAATAGTTCTACTAGGTCTGAGTTAAAGACCATTGCTTTAGATGTGGAAGGGATGAAGTGCGCTGGTTGTGTCAAAGCTGTGGAAAGACAACTAGAGCAAAATGCGGGAGTAATATCTGCTTGTGTCAACTTAATTACGGAAGTGGCAGTGGTAGAATATGAAGCTGCAAGTATTGCTCCAGAAACCTTGGCAGAGAAGCTAACTAAGACTGGTTTTCCTACACAACTACGGCAAAGCGATCGCAGTATTTTTCAAGCGGGAATAGAAAGTCAGGAAAAACAAAAACAGCAGGAACAACAGCGAGTTCGTCAATTAGTTACCGCAGCAATATTATTATTCTTTTCCAGTATCGGTCATTTACATCATCTAGGTTTACCCTATATACCTATACTTAGCAATATTTGGGTACATTTTGGGTTGGCTACTCTAGCGTTACTAATTCCAGGGCGATCGCTCTTACTGGATGGATGGCGTAGCCTGGTTCAGGGAATGCCCAATATGAATACTCTCGTGGGTTTAGGCACAGTCAGTGCATATTTAGCTAGCTGTTTTGCCTTGTTCTTGCCTCAGTTGGGTTGGGAATGTTTTTTTGATGAGCCGGTAATGCTGCTAGGCTTTATCTTATTAGGACGTACCTTAGAAGGAAAAGCTCGTAATCGAGCATCTGCCGCTTTAACCCAGCTAGTTTCTCTTCAACCCCCTATTGCCCGACTAATCAGCAAACAAGACAGTACTGAGACGATTGAAATCCCTGTAGAACAAGTTAAACCCGGGGAGTGGTTAAGGGTCTTACCAGGAGAAAAAATTCCTGTAGATGGCACTGTAGTTGTGGGTGAAACTACTGTAGATGAATCGATGTTAACTGGGGAGTCAGTAGCAGTAGCTAAAACAAGCGCTGATATAGTACGTGCTGGAACAATCAATCAGTCGGGAGTAATCACTATCGAAGTAACTGGCATTGGTCAAGATACCATTTTGGCAAAAATAATCAGTTTGGTAGAAGATGCTCAAACTCGCAAAGCTCCTGTACAAAAGTTGGCAGACACTATTGCTGGATATTTTGCTTATGGAGTAATGGCGATCGCTACTCTAACTTTCTGCTTTTGGTACTTCTATGGCACAAAAATTTGGCCATCAGTATTAATGACTGCATCTCACTCCATGTCCATGCCTATGGGACAAATGGAGGTGGAAACTTCACCTTTACTCTTAAGCTTAAAACTAGCGATCGCTGTACTAGTAATCGCCTGTCCTTGTGCCCTGGGTTTGGCTACGCCTACGGCAATTTTGGTAGGTACAAGTATTGGTGCCGAAACAGGGATTTTAATCAAAGGAGGCGATATTCTAGAACAAGTTTATCAACTAGACACCGTAGTTTTTGATAAAACAGGAACTTTGACTAGTGGTATGCCCCAAGTTACTAACTGTATTCCTTTGGGAGATATTACACAAAAAGAGTTATTACAGATCGCAGCATCCGTTGAAAGTAATAGCAATCATCCTTTAGCTCAAGGGATTATCACAGCAGCACAACAACAAAATTTATCATTATTAGAAGCTAGTGATTTTCAGAGCGTTCTAGGTCAGGGTATTTCGGCAATAGTAGCTGGACAAAGAATATATTTAGGGAATCAAGAATGGTTAACCAATCAGGCTGTTGAAATCTCAGCAGATCAGGAGCTAAAAGTTCAATATTTAGCTCAATCAGGTAAAACAGTTGTCTACTTAGCTATATCAGGTATTTTACAGGGGTTGATCGCTATAGAAGATAGTTTACGCCCCGATGCAACTCAAACTATTGAACAATTACAAAAACTAGGATTAAATACTGTCTTACTTACAGGCGATCGCTCAGAAGTTGCTCAGGCGATCGCTGATAAACTCAATCTTGCTCAGACTTTCTCAGAAGTCAAACCAGAAGACAAAGCTCAGATCATCCGCTCATTACAACAGCAAGGTCAAACAGTAGCTATGATTGGAGATGGAATTAATGATGCACCCGCTTTAGCTCAGGCAGATGTTGGTATATCACTTCAAGACAGCACTGATGTGGCGATCGCCTCTGCCGATATTGTTTTGATGCAAAACCAACTTGAAGATGTCATAAAATCAATTCAACTTAGTCGAGCAACAGTTAGCAAAATCAAACAAAATCTCATTTGGGCTTTGACCTACAATGTTTTTGCTATTCCTATTGCCGCAGGAATTTTATTACCTCAATATGGTTTATTACTGTCCCCTGTGTTAGCTGCGGTAGCAATGGCATCTAGTTCTTTGATTGTGGTCACTAACTCCCTCTTATTAAATTTTAATTTGCCAAAGTTAAAATATTAAAAACTATCTAATACTCGCTACTTTCGTAGTCTAAAGCTAAGGCTAGAGAATATAGCTATTGGATAACTTGGCTAAGAAATTAGCTTATCAAAAAGCTATAAGCTTTAAGCTCTAGGCTCTAAGCTTTTTAGTTGACTACTTTCGTAGTAGCTTTAAACCTATAGCTTGTGGGTTCCGTGACCCCCTCCAAACTTGTTTGGTGCAGATGCGGCAAACTTACGCCTTTCTGCAATTAGGAGAGGTCTAAAACCTCTTCTAATTAAGCTTATAGCTTATAGCTTATGGCTTATAGCTGGGGCGAAGCCCCTTATATTTATGCCTCTGTTTTTTAGTTGCTATTTAGTATGGGCAGATAGTTTACATCAACTGCTTACTTTAGACCTATCTCATGACTGCAAAACCTGTAAAACATCGAGAAGAGTATATCTTAATTGTTACCGATGGCAAAGGGCATCGAGAAATTCATCTGGAAAAAAATACTTATTCTCTGGGAAGAGGAGCACAATGCGATATTTTACTGCAATCTCAATTTGTTTCTCGACATCATGCCACTTTAGTTAAAAGACAGGAAGAAGATGGCAACTATTATCGAATTATTGATGGTGACTCGGAAGGAAAAACTAGCGTTAATGGACTGTTGATTAATGGCAAAAAAGTCAGATTTCACGACCTAAAACACGGAGATAAAGTTATTTTTGGACCTCAGGTCGAAGCTGTTTATGAATATCGTGAGTATGATGTTTTTCCAACCATCCCACCTGATGACCCTTATGATATTACATTGATCGATCCAGCAATGATTGATATTGAAGAGGAACCATAATCCATAATAATGAGTAATTATTAATTAAAGATGGATGTTTATGAAGCTTTACTTGGTCAAGATACGGCAGTTCAATTATTACAACAAGCGGTTAAGTTGGAGCGTGTTGCCCCAGCTTATTTATTTTATGGTTGTTCAGGTGTGGGAAAAAGTATTGTTGCCAAAGGTTTTATTCAAGTGCTATTGACTGTAGATTTATCACCAGATAAATGTTCTTTGGCACAGAGAAAACTAAATAAAGGTAATCATCCAGATTTATTATGGGTAGAACCAACATACCTTAGTAAAGGCAAAATATACACTGCATCAGCAGCAGCAGTACAAGGACTAAAATTCAAAACTCCGCCCAAAATTCGGATTGAACAGATTCGTCGTATCACTCAGTTTCTCAACCGTCCTGCTCTGGAAGCCACTCGCCAGGTTGTAGTGATTGAAGATGCTCAAACTATGGCAGAAGAGCCGGCCAATGCACTTTTAAAAACATTAGAAGAGCCAGGAAACGCAACCTTGATTTTAATTGCACCTGATACTGATTCTTTGTTGACTACTTTGGTTTCTCGCTGTCAAAAGATTCAATTTTATCCTCTGTCAGAAGTTAATCTAAAAACTGTACTAGAACGAAACGGTTATCAAGCAATCCTAGAATATCCGGAAATAATCGCGATCGCTCAAGGAAGTCCAGGAAAAGCGATCGCCGCTTGGGAGATATTACAAACAATTCCCAATGAGCTATTAAAACAATTAAAGGGCGCAATTGCTACTCCTCTCGATGCCATTAAGTTAGCCAAGAATATTGCTAGTGAATTAGATTCTTCAACCCAATTATGGCTGGTAGACTATCTGCAATACTACTACTGGCAACAAAACCACCAAGTGCGATTAATGCAACAGTGGGAAAAAACTCGTCAATATCTACTGAGTTATGTCCAACCACGCTTGATTTGGGAATGTACATTACTATCACTACTTCAGGTTGAATAATGTTACCTGCTTCTCCTTAGATTATCAGGAATTTCGCCCTTAGGGATGAATTATGAATTTATGGGACAAAAAGAATGTCTTTACAACTACTTATCCTTTATCCCTTATCCCTCATCCCTTTTGTAGGTTCTAACTAAGAGACTCTAGATAATCTCTGATTAAGTTTCTGCGTCGGGGTTGGCGTAATTTTTGCAATGCCTTAGCTTCTATTTGACGTACACGTTCACGAGATAACTCTAAACAACGACCAATCTCAGCTAGAGAAAATGGTTTTTCTCCTCCAAAACCAAAGCGCATCTGAATTACTTCCCGTTCACGAGTTGTTAATTCCGATAAAAGATAATGCAGATCTTTTTGTAAAGACTCTCGCATCAAAGTCTCTTCGGGAGAGGCACTTTCGGTTTCTAATAAATCTCCCAACTCGGTGTCTTTTTCTTTACCAACTTTAATTTCCAGAGAGACTGAGCGCGGAACACGCAACAAGACTTCGCGAATTTGTGCCGCAGTCATATCTAACTCTTGGGCAATATCTTCAATTTTGGGTGTGCGTCCTTTTTCTTGAGAGATCTTACGTTGAGCTTTTTTAATTTTATTGAGCTTTTCAGTAATGTGTACAGGAAGACGAATGGTGCGACTTTGAGTTGCGATCGCTCTAGTGATCCCCTGACGAATCCACCAGTAAGCATAAGTGCTAAAACGATAACCTTTAGTCGGGTCAAATTTTTCTACTGCCCGCTCTAACCCTAAAGTTCCCTCTTGAATCAGATCGAGTAATTCTAAACCACGATTTTGATATTTCTTGGCGACAGAAACCACAAGACGTAAATTTGCCTTAATCATGTGTTCTTTAGCGCGGATGCCACTCTTTTGAGTTTTGTCTAACTCTTTGACATCACAGCCAATAACTTCTGCCCAAGCCTGTTTCCCTTGAGCTAAATTTTCTTTTAACAGGGGAATTTCCATACCCACTGCCATAGACCATCTTTTGAGGGATGGACGATGGCTGAGTTGAGTCACTAGACGGTCATGAACATCAACTAGCTCAATAAATTCCTGGAGAATTTTATTGCCTGCCTCAGCAGCCTGAGCACGTTGCTCCAGAATACTTATATGGCGTTGAACTTTTTGAGCTTCCGAAACTTCTTCATCCCTTTCTAGTAGAGGAACTCTACCAATCTCTTGTAGATATAATCTGACCAAATCAGTAGTGGTTCGGCTACCTCGACGAATATTGTCAGGGTCTATCCCCTCTAAATCAAGCTCAACAAGTTCCTCAGGAAACTTATCGGAAGCATCATTAGGGTTTTCTAAATTTAGATCAATATCGGTATTGGCTGAAGAATTATTTCTTTCGGTTTCAACGTATGAAGAACTAGCAAGCATGGCGATCTCTTAATGACGACTCCAGTGAAAAATAGGGTTCGACTCCCTCCTCTGTGAATAGGTTGCCCAATTCTTGATGAAAAAGAACATAACTGAAGTTTTTTTCGATAGTTTTCAGTTGTGGGGTCTATTCTCAGTGACAACACGGTTGGCAAGTTGTTGTTAAAATCACGATGATTTCTAGGAAGTCTATAAATATTGCTATCTGGTGTGAGGAAGAATATGAATAGACAAAAGTTCCCCAAAGTCGTAAAAATGTTATATTTCTTAATCTATTAAGTTAGATTATCCTGTGTTTTGACTAGCATATTTGAAGCTTATAATTCTTGTCCTACAACGGTTACAGCAGGTTGCAATCAAAATGAGCCAAAAATATAGCAAAAAAAGGAACCGTTAATTGATAACGTTTTTTTGATAGAGCAAAATAAGTATTTCTTTAGATATCAAATCGGTGATTACACTGGAGCAATGTTTGGCTTTTGACGTGGATAAAGCTGCATTAATGCTCTAACTTGTTCGGCATGATAAGAACTGCGAGTGAGAGGGCTAGAAACTACTTGTAAAAAGCCAATTGATTCCCCAAATTCTTGCCAAGCTTGAAACTGCTTAGGCGTAACAAAATCTTTGACGCCTAAATGTTTCTGAGTGGGTTGGAGATATTGTCCAATAGTCAAAATATCGCAGTCTACATTCCGTAAGCCTCGGATAACTGCTCTGACTTCTGCATCAGTTTCTCCTAAACCAACCATAATGCCAGATTTTGTGTATACCCAAGGAGCAATGGCACGAGAGCGTTTTAAAAGTTCGAGCGATCGCTGATAATCTCCTTGAGGACGCACTCTTTTGTAGAGTCGAGGAATAGTTTCTGTGTTGTGATTAAGTACATCGGGTTGAGCAGATAAAATTAGCTCTAGGGCTTCCCAGTTCCCACATAAGTCGGGAATCAGTAGCTCAATAGTGGTTTGAGGAGAAACTTGACGCACCTCTTCAATACAGCGGACAAATTGGGAAGCACCCTCATCCGGAAGATCGTCGCGATTTACGGAAGTAATTACCACATGATTTAGCTTGAGGCGACTTACTGCTTCTGCCAACTGAATTGGCTCATTAGGATCGAGAGCCTGAGGTTTTTTCTCAAAATCGATATCACAATAAGGACAAGCCCGGGTACAAGCCGGTCCCATAATCAAAAAAGTGGCGGTACCAACACTGAAACATTCACCTATATTGGGACAAGAAGCCTCTTCACAAACAGTGTTCAAGGATAAGTCGCGCAAGATCTCTTTAACACTACCTACTCGTTCAATTTGCGGTGCTTTCACCCTCAACCAGTCTGGCTTTACAGTCACTCCTTATTGCTCCGACTTATTATTTAAGTAATTTTGCTCTTAGTTTATTTTATCTTTTCTAGAGAACTATGTATTACTATCAATTTGTCTTGGTAAGCTTGCTATTTGATTGTAATTGGCTAACTTGGTCAAAGCGATCGCAACTTGATCGTTATTTTTCCGTAACCCTTCATAATGAAAAAATACTTGTCCGCTTAGATGGTGATCGCGATTAGTTTTAATACACTTAATTAAGTCTTTGATAGTGACATCTTTGCCATTAGCAGTAAAGGCAATACCTGGAGCAAACTTAGTTAAAGAATTGCGGTCATAAGTTTTTATTAGCTTTTTAACTTCTTGGTTATACCCAAAGAAACTGGAGCGATATATTTGGGGATGAATAATATCAACTAAACCTCTTGCTACCCAAGTTTTAGAATCTTGCAGCAAATTAGTTAAACAGAAGGGATATACTGCTGGGGACAAAGAAATAATTGCCTGAGGATTAATGGCTTTAACCTCTTGATATACTCTAGCCAAAAAGTCTGTTAACAGATTTGCCCGCCACTGTATCCACTGCTGATTTTTAGGATTACTAGGTGGTGTCTTGCCAAATTCCGCTTGATATAAAGCAGAGGTTTTATCGTCGTATCCGGCGGTAACGGGGAGAGCTGGAAGGCGATCGCATCCCTGAATTCCATCTACACAATACGTACTAATAATTTCCCTAATTATTTCCAGCATGAATTGCTGAACCTCTGGATCAAAGGAATTCATCCAAGTTAAACCGCCGTGTCTTACTATTTTGCCTTCTCGATCTATAGCCTCCCAATGGGAATACTGTTGTAAGATATGTCCCCCACTTAGAAGGTGTGAGGCGGCAAAGCCGTATTCTAACCAGGGAATAACTTTAATATTGTGCTGATGAGCCGCATGGATAATCTCCGCCAGAGGATCGCGTTGCTGTTGTTCATAGTAGGGGTCGATTATAGGTAATTTGTACTTGCTCATCACCTGACTAGGATAGAGAGTATAACCCCGATTCCAAACCACAGGAAAAATGACATTAAATCCATAGAATTGTAAGAAATCTAGCGTTTCAACAATATTTTCTCGCGATTCTAATACCTTGCTATGGGGACGATTGGCGATCCAAACTCCGCGTATTTCTGACATTATGCTTGATTACTGAAATATATTGCTGCTATCACTATTAAGCCTAATAGAAACAACGGGATCAGCAGATTAATTGGTTCGATCATGATTACATATCTACATATCAAATTAATTGGACATTATTTAGCTGCCAATTTCCCAAAGTAGCTGGCTTTATTATAAAGTTTTGTAACAAAACTCGTAAATTGAGCGGTTTTCCGAGAAATTAACTATACACGAACTGTTTTCAATTACTTTAAATAATGCAATCCTTGGTATACGAACAAACAACTTCATTCTTCAACTCTGGAGATGAATTACCCAAAACTTCAGGATACATATGGTTAATTGTCGCTGGTGTAGTTAAAACCTATACCGTTAGTGAATCAGGTATATGGATTACATTAGGATTTTGGGGGAAACAAGATGTGGTGGGTCAGCCTCTATCTTGTGTCAATCCTTACTTTCTAAAATGCATGAGCGATGTTACTACCAAAGCAATTCCTCGTTCTCAATGGAGAACCTTTTCTCAAGAATTTTTCTATCATGCACAGCAAACACAACAGTTATTATTCATTGTTCGCAATACAAGAATAGCTAAGCGATTGTGGTTGCTCTTGAAATGGCTCGCCAATAAATTTGGACGAGTAGTTCAGCAAGGAAAATTGATTGATTTCAAAATTACTCATCAAGAATTGGCTGATGCGATCGGAACTACCAGAATTACAGTGACCAAAATCCTCAATCAATTTGAACGTGAAGGTCTCATTCTTCGACCAAAAACTAAATGTATTATTCTTAAACAGTAACAAAAATTTTCTTTTCACCATATCGGGCGAGAAGCCTCGCCCTTTGAGGGCGGGGAGGGATAGCCATATCGGGCGGATACCAGGAGCGCCTGGGGTGACGTGTCCTGGTCTTGAAACCAAATATTCATTTTGAAAGTTACGCCTTTGAACGACTCTGACTTTTTCCGTTATCTTTTCAATTGAGCGATCGCTTTGTTTACCTCTATCTCTAAACCTTGTTGCTCCACAAATAATTGTCATCAAACCCTGCTTGTTGATAATTAGTGTGACCTTGAAAAAGTTACTCTCTCATTGTTTTCAGACTTAACGGGAAAAGTCAGTTAAATGCAACTTTGTATAAGCTGTAGATTGGTCAATACATTGCAGTTAGTTGATTGACAGTCATAAATTATGTCAAAATGTAAAGCGTGTTTATTACATCTTCCATTGGACAAATAAAGACGCCTACGGCGATCGCTCTTGGTAATTTTGATGGTCTTCACCAAGGGCATCAAATAGTGCTGAAACCGATTATTCATTTTATTCAACCCCTGCAACAGTCTCACGTCTATCCATCTGTAGTTAGCTTTACTCCTCACCCACGAGAGTTTTTTACTGGGGGCAAACTGCAACTTTTAACTCCTATTCCCGAAAAAGCTCAACAGCTCTCTAATATGGGAATTGAGCAATTAATTCTCTTGCCATTTGATCGAAATATGGCTTCTCTTACTCCACAGCAGTTTGTTGAGCAAATATTAGTTAAACAACTACATACGAGGCAAATAAGTGTTGGTTTAGATTTCCGTTTTGGGTATCAAAGAGAAGGAACAGCACAAGACTTACAAAGGATTGCCTCAAGTTTTGGGATCGCAGTAAATCTCAATTCTCTAAGAAAATATCAAGACTACAATAGTCAGGCAGTGCGAGTCAGTAGTTCGTTAATTCGTCAAGCTCTGCTTCGAGGAGAAATCGCTGTTGCCAATAAAATGTTAGGTAGACCCTACAGTTTGAGCGGAATAGTAGTCACAGGAAAACAGTTGGGTCGAACTATTGGTTTTCCCACAGCGAATTTGCAACTTCCTGAGGAAAAGTTTTTACCCCGATACGGTGTTTATTCAGTGGATGTTTTACTCAATCAAGCTGTAGTTAAAGGAGTAATGAATATTGGCTGCCGTCCTACTGTTGCCGGAGAAGCCCCTACTATCGAGGTTCATCTACTAAATTGGTCGGGAAATTTATACGGTCATACTATGAAAGTTAATCTACTCAAGTTTTTGCGTCCAGAGCAAAAGTTCCCTTCGGTGGAAGCTTTGAAACAACAAATAACTAAGGATTGTCAAGCAGTATTAAACAATTGAAAAATGACGATGCATAATTGGTATTTAATGACTGCATGATGGACTATGGAAGAATCAGTGACTAATCCAACCGAAACAGCTCTATTACAACCAGGCACTCTCTGGGCAAAAACCACCCAGCAAACTCAATATGCTCGTGAATGTGGTGCGCTTAAATCGATTGAAACTGAGTATCAATTGATTCAACAGAATGATATTTCTTTCGTAGTACGTAGTCTGTCTAGTTTGGCTCGCAAAGAACAGGCACGGAAAAAGCAAACCGAAACCGAACATAAAATAGGCAAAGAAATAGATCCCTTCTTACCTTATGAACCAGAGTTATTTGTAGGGGATATTTCTCCCAGTCATATCTGTTTACTCAACAAGTTTAATGTCGTAGATAATCATCTCCTGATAGTGACTCGTGACTTTGAGGAACAGACAGATTTACTTAATCTAGAAGATTTTGCTGCTTTATGGTGTTGTCTGCAAGAAATAGATGGATTGGCTTTTTATAATGGGGGAAAAACAGCTGGTGCTTCTCAACGACATAAACATCTTCAGCTTATTCCTTTACCTTTTCTACCCAATGTAGTTCATCTTCCGATTAATAACGCGATCGCCAATGTGAACTTCGAAAATGTTTTTGGTAGAATAGCTAGTTTTCCTTTCTGCCACGCGATCGCTTCCTTGGCTCTGTCTTCTAGTCGTTCCCCCAAAGCAGCAGCCAAAATTTTGCTGCAACACTATCATGCTCTGTTAAACCTAGTAGGCTTCAAGATCGATTCCACGACAGTTAATCAACGACAGCCAGGAGCCTATAATTGTTTGATTACTAGAAATTGGATGTTAATCGTACCGCGATCGCAAGAGTCTTTTCAACATATCCCGATTAATTCTTTAGGTTTTGCTGGTTCCTTATTTGTACGAGATCGCACTTCTCTCAAGTTATTGAAAGATCTAACTCCCATCAGACTGTTACAAAATGTCGCCATTTCTGATGAAGATTTTGCAGCAAGAGAAAACTCTAATCAAATCGACTAATTTTTCACTTCTTTGACAATCACAAAAGGCTGCACAATTAAGGTCGTAAACTGTTTTTGAGGTTCTTTATTCCAATTAGCTAATTGATCGGCAGTAGGCTTAGAAATTGATTGCTTAGTAATCCAGGTTTTAACTGAGACCGTGTTATCCTCAGCGATCGCCATCCCGACTTCCGATAAATCTAACTCTTCTTTGACGACGATAATTGCATCCCGCTTAGCGTGAGGTAGTAAGTCTTGCCAAGAGATATCGGCAATGTCTTGCCTTAGTCGTTCTTGTAAATTAGGCATGGTTAAGTTGGATTGTGATGAAGCTGAAATTATGATCGAGCTATCTGAACTTTAGTACAATTTTCACTCTGGTTACAAGTTCAGTCCTTTAAGTTGTTCAACCTTCGAGTAGCTAACTTGCTTGCTTAATCGATAAGCCAATACGTTTCAGCTTTTCATTAACATCTAGAACTCTAACTTTTACTACCTGTCCCACTTTGACAATTTCATTAGGGTCGGTAACGAAGCGATCACACAATTGAGATATATGTACTAAACCATCTTGATGTACTCCAATATCCACAAATGCGCCAAAATTGACTACGTTAGTAACCACACCTTCTAAAACCATCCCTTCAGTTAGATCGCTAATTTCAGCAATACCATCCTGGAAAGTAGCATACTTAAACTGTTCCCTAGGGTCTCGTCCTGGTTTTTCCAATTCTGCGATCGCATCTTGCAGGGTGGGTAAGCCAATATCTTCAGTAACAAATTGTTTGAGGTCAAGAACTTTGAGCCGTTCTCCTACTTTGCTAATCTGTTCCAAAGGTACCTTAAGGGTTTGGGCTATTTGCTTGATTACTTGATAGCTCTCGGGATGTACTGCTGTATTATCTAAGGGATTATCACCGTTACGAATACGTAAAAATCCTGCTGCTTGTTCGTAGGTTTTTTTGCCCAACTTGGCAATTTTCAATAGTTCTTTTCTATTCTTAAATGCTCCTTTTTCATTGCGATAAGCCACAATATTATTAGCAACAGTTGTGGAAATTCCTGATACAAAGGTCAGCAATTCTTTAGAAGCAGTATTTAGATCCACTCCTACATAGTTAACACAGCTTTCCACGCTTTCCTCAAGCTTTTGTTTGAGTAACTTTTGATTCACATCATGTTGGTATTGACCCACTCCAATGGATTTAGGATCAATTTTTACCAGTTCTGCCAAGGGATCTTGCAATCTTCTACCAATGCTAATTGCTCCCCGAACGGTAAGATCTAAATCAGGAAATTCTTCTCGGGCTACTTCACTAGCGGAATAAATAGATGCACCAGATTCATTAACGATTACCTTGATTGGTTTTTGTTCCAGGTGTTGACAAACTTCGCCGATAAACTGATCGGTTTCGCGGGAAGCCGTACCATTACCAATGGCAATTAAGGCAATTTGGTATTGATCAATCAACTCTTTAACGGCTTGAGCTGCTTGTTTTCGTTTCCCTTCGCCAGTATGGGGATAAATTGCCTGATATTCTAGAAACTTACCTGTATCCGACAGAACTACCACTTTACAACCAGTCCGAAAACCTGGATCGATCGCCAGGGTAGGTTTCATTCCCGCAGGAGAAGCAAGTAAGAGATTACGTAAATTAGCTTCAAAGGTTTGAATTGATTCTAGGTCGGCATAATCTTTGCGATCGCTTCTCACCTCTCGAATTAATGAAGGTTTAAGCAGACGATTAAAGGCATCTTTGAGCATTACCTGATAGAATTCCCTCATTCGAGCAGCCTTAGTCTTAATTACCTTTTGTTCCAGATAAGTCATCACTTCAGACTCATCAAAAGCAATATCTACACTTAAGACCCCTTCTGTCTCTCCACGATACAACGCCAAGATATTATGAGGGGGAATCTTACTTACACCATAGGTATAATCACGATACATTTCGTATTTAGTACTACCTTCGGGGTAATCATTTTTAATTCGTGAAGTAAACACTCCCCGCTTCAAGAAATATTCTCGTAAATAAGCTCTAATATCTGCTTGCTCTGCCACTGATTCGGCTAAAATATCTGAAGCTCCTGCTAAAGCTTGTTCAGAATTCTCTACACCTTGTTCAATATTAATATAATTGCTGGCTTCTTTGGTCAAATTTACCGATGATACCTGAGGTTTATTTTGGGCTACAATCCAATCAGCCAAAGGTTCTAAACCTTTCTCCCTCGCGATAGTAGCTCTCGTGCGCCGCTTAGGTTTATAGGGCAAATATAAATCTTCTAGTTCGATTTTATTCAAACAAGCTTCAATTTGACCTTTAAGCTGAGCGGTTAATTTATCCTGAGAGGCAATTTCTTCTAAGATTTTCTCTTTACGCTTTTCTAGTTCATCTAAATAGGTATAGCGTTCAAAAATATTTCTGAGCTGCACTTCGTCTAGGGAGCCAGTCTGCTCTTTACGATAGCGGGCAATAAAAGGAACTGTTCCCCCTTCTAGCCACAAATTTAGGGCATTGTTGATGTTGCGAGATGGTAACGCAAGTTCTTGAGCAATTGTCTGCCGAATATCTATCATTGGCGATTGCGATCGTAATTAAAAGCAAATGTAACTCTAAAGTTTAATTCTATTCTATTGTGATTATTTTCTGACTAGATGCGTCAAACTATTCGCCTTTGTGACTTCTGCCCAGTGTTAATAATCTCTGACTCTGATTTCTCATCCCTCTAGTTCACGGGCTAGCAGCTGCCATTCTGTTAGCACTTCTCTCGGAATTTTTAAAGCTAATTCCCGATTTTCTTGTAAAGGTACAGCTAATTTCAAAGTACCTTTTTGAGGGAGTTGAGGCACTATTGAAGTTAAATCATATTGACCTACATTAGGGGCGGGAGCAGACTGCTGATAATCATCTTTAGCTGTTAACACATTTCCCTCTGAAGTCAGTATTTCTAATGATTGAGGATGATTAAAAGAGTTAATTCCTGGAAATCCTACTAAGCGTAAATAATATTTTGTGTTATCAATCTGAGTTTTATCAGGAAACAACACTACCTGCCAAGTATTCCCGTCACGGTCTTTTAAAGAATCTTGAGCATGGTAACGTAAAACATCAGGCGTTTCATGATGCTGTCTTAATAGTGCTATTGCTGGTAAACAGATACTCCAAGAAATGAAACTAATAACTAGAGTTAAATTTACTAATAAAATTAAACGATAATAGCGAGTAACTTGACGACTAATTTTGTTTAGTAATTTATCGGACATCAATAGTGAAAAATTAACCATGAAAAAAATTGTTGATTTTTACTATTCTATTGGTAGCCGTTATTCATATCTTGCATCTACTCAGATTGAAACCCTAGAACAAGAATTTGATTGTCAGATTGTATGGCATCCAGTTAATAGCGCAAGACTGATTAAGCAAGGTGGCATTAGTCCTTTTGAAGGAGAGCCAGTTTCTGGGCAATACGAATGGAATTATCGTGAACAGGATGCCAAGCGATGGGCTAAATTCTACGCTATTCCCTATATTGAACCTCGTGGTCGAGTAAATTTTGACTCAGAGTTGCTGGCACGAGCTTGTACAGTTGCACAGCGTCTAGGCAAAGAAAAAGATTATAGTCGCTTGCTATTTAGAGCCATGTTTACCAGTTCATTATCCCAAATATATGAAAAAGAATGTGTTACCTGTGCCGAGGCTTGTGGTATATCGACTGATGATTTTCAAAGCCTGCTTGCAGAAAAAGAGACTATGAGCCAACTTAATAGGACAATTAACCGTGCACTCGAGTCTGGAGTTTTTGGAGTTCCCACATTTATTGTTTCGGGAGAACTTTTTTGGGGAAATGACCGAATTATTTTATTACGCCATTATTTAAAAACAATAAATTGAGTAAACAAAGAATGTAATTTCAAAGCTCTGAAATGGCTACTCAGGCTCTTAATATAATTCTCTCAGTTGTGTTATGTCATCGAAGAAAATAAAAACTAAAAAGTAATAAAGGATAAGTATTGTACCCTTTTCTAGCCTATGTATTGTAAGTGGACAACCTTAGTCTGATTCATCTTCAAAAGTTTTTAATAACAATGTGGCGATCGCTATCAAAATAAACCCAGCCCTGATTTTGAAAATCTCCCAGTATTCTAGTAATTGTAACTCTGGTAGTGCAAATCGCTTCAGCTAATTGTTGGTGAGTAAAACGGGTTTGCAAACGAATACCATCGCTAACATCTTGTCCCATTTCTTGTTTCAGCATTAACAGAAACTCTCGAAGACGGTCTTCTACTCGTTTAATGGCAACTATAGCTAGCAATTTTTCTGATTTTATTAGGCGATCGCTAAATTGAGCCAGAAATTGTCTACCTAATTGAGGGTATCTAGTAATATCCTTGAGAGAATAACGTTTGATATAAACATCTGACAGTGCGATCGCCCGATAAGGGACAGAGGAACTATCCAAACCATTGCTAAAAATGCCATTTGCCGTTACCCAGCCTAAAACAATCTCACTGCCATCAAGCTGAACTCGGCTTAACTGCACGACACCCCGATAAACTTGCCAAATACCTGAATCTAAAATACTAACTTCAGTTCCCTTTTCATATAGTTGTAGAGATAACTCCTCTCCCTTTCTTTTTAGATTTAGTTGTTGACTCAAAAGCATAATTTTCGTGGGCTATTTTGTAATATGTCTATGTTAACTTTAAGTATAGATATGTAAAGTAAACACAGGGTAAGGAAAGAGTTAAGCTTTGGATATGTTGGAAGATTTAAGGTACTTTTTCTTGACTGCAATCAAAAACTTCATCTCAGGAGTAAAAACGCTACAACGAAAATAACTTTGATTAAAAACACAATTAGCTCCTCGCACACAAAAGCTAGCTTAATTGCTATAAGTTAAGAAGTTTTTAATAGTGTTTTAAATTGTTATTGCTTTTAGTTTAAATAGCTGCAATTCCTGATTCTTGAGTTCTGATTCTTACTATTTGCTCGGATTGAGAGACAAAAATCTTACCATCACCTATCTCTCCGGTACGAGCAGCAAGAGATATTTGTTGCACTACTATATCTGCTAATTCGTCTTCGACTATCGTTTCTATTCTAATTTTGGGAGAAAATTCAACCTTATATTCTGTACCTCGATAACGATTAGTTAAGCCTTTTTTATGACCATAAGCTTTAATCTCGGATATCGTCATACCAATCACGCCAGCAGAAATTAAATTTGATTTAACGTCATCAAGTTTGTGAGAATGAATAATCGCTTCTATCTTTTTCAATTTTTGTTCCTCAACATTCATTTAATTAATTGTTAACACTTTAGTTAACTACGCTTAATTAAACAAAGGATTTATTTTATTTACTGATGTTACGCACTAATTAATTCGCTAAGTGCGGGGAAAGCTTAAGGGGAAAGGGGGAAGGGTCTACGTAAACAGCAATACCAATAGACTTCTTGCACAAAGGGCTTGACCGCATGTAGTGCTGAACCCGAAGGGTGAACCACCCTAAAGGACATTGTGCCCTTGTGGTATAACGCTTTACATAAATCGCCTTCTTACGTGATTGCACATGCTGGGTTTATTCAGCCTGCCTCACTGCTTTGTGCTCTGGGCATTGATCAACTTAACTTATCTAATATTCTAAATTTACTTTGTCGACTGCTCATCTCATATCCTAAAAAATAGCTGAAATTTTAATGAAACTTGAAAATCTCAGTGAACCGACTCCGTATTTTTACTTAATTTTGTATCAAAAATCTCTTGCGATAGCATATAAAATTACGATTGACTGTGACGGTAAATATAAACTTTTAGTGTCTATGATCACAGCTATTTGGTTTATAAAAATTTTATAAATATAAGTATGAATTAAATTAAAAATGAATAAAGAAAGTTGCTTAAAAAAAATGAAAGTAAATCTTTGTTCTGTCACTTGCTTAATTACATACTTTGACAAGTGAAATACTTTTTTTCTTTTAGATATAAGATCCATGTTAGCCTGAATGGAAACTAAATATTCAGATATATTTAGTGATACATAGTTTTATATTTTCTAGTATTACCAATCGTTATATTGTGTTCAATATCTAGATTTCAAGAAAAATTTAGTTACTTAGTTGTTCTTGCATTTTTGTATAAATATCAGATACTTTGAAGATCAAAATGCCATAATCGTTTCAATGTAATTATTGCCAACATATTTATTGCCAATATTTTTTGATTTGGTTTTAGTAGTAAAGATTGACCATGAAATAAGTTATATTTTCAGACTGGTGTGTTAGTTTTGTGATTGGTTTATTAGAGAGGAATATATTTCTCTCTTTTTTATTGACATTATAAGCTAACATATTTTTAGTTTTGAGCTTAATAAGAACTAACATGGGGAGAGAGATAGAGCGCAAGTATTTAGTCAAATCAACAGAATGGCGATCGCACAAAGAATATTTACAAGGTCAATCACAAGCGATTGGTAAAAAATATTCTCAGGGTTATATTCCAACTCAGGATAAAACTACAGTTAGATTGAGAATTGTTGGTGATCAAGGCTATCTGACAATTAAAAGTAAAGCGGTAGGAAATACACGCGCAGAATTTGAATATCCTATTCCTGTAGAAGATGCCGAAGAAATGTTGAGTAGTTTATGTCTCAAACCTTTAATTGAAAAAATTAGATATAAGATTAACTCTGGTAGGCTAGTTTGGGAAGTAGATGAGTTTTTAGGCGAAAATCAAGGATTAATTATTGCTGAAGTAGAATTAGAGAATGAAGAGCAGCAAGTAGATATTCCTAACTGGATTGAGCGAGAAGTTGACGATCCAAAGTACTATAATTCTAGTCTTGCAAAATATCCTTATAGTCATTGGCAAGATAAATAGATTACTGATTACTGAATTACTCCTAATTCCGAACTCCGAACTCCGAACTCCGAACTCCGAACTCCGAACTCTCTAAGTAATGACCGAAACTCTAATCATTTTTAGTCGCTATCCTGAGCCGGGAAAGACCAAAACTCGTATGATTCCAGCTTTGGGTGCAGAAGGCGCAGCAGAACTTCAGCGGCAGATGACTGAGCATATGTTAACCATAGCCAAAAAATATAAATCTTTCCGTAACGTAAGCATCGAAGTACATTTTGCAGGGGGAAATGGAGAATTAATGTTAGAGTGGTTGGGCAATAAGACCGAATATATTCCTCAAGTTTCAGGGGATTTAGGACACAAAATGCACCTGGCATTTGACCGCAGTTTCAAGCTAGGTAATCAGCGAGTAGTAACTATTGGTATCGACTGTCCAGATATTAATCAAGAAATATTAGAAAATGCTTTTAACTCCTTACAAAAACAAGATTTAGTTCTAGGTCCAGCTAAAGATGGAGGATATTATTTAATTGGTTTAAATCAGACCCTACCACAACTTTTTCAGAATATTGATTGGGGAACAGAAAAAGTTCTAAACCAAACAAAATATATTGCTCAGCAGTTAAACTTAAGCATTCATTTTCTCCCTACTTTGTCAGATGTTGATCTCCCGCAAGATTTAACAATTTGGCAAAAGTATAGTAATCCCATAAATTAGCTATAGTTTCTCCAAAAAACTTCGAGCAGTTTACCACTGCTCATCCCGAAATTGTTGTAGCAGGACCGATAAGTTAGTTGGATTAGTGATCGCTAATCCAAGAAATATGGTTTTTATTTGGCATGACTGTAGTATCTTGATGGGGCTCGCTATAAGCAGGATTGTTAATAAATTCATCATCTGTCAAACTATTCAGAAACTCAATTAAATCATTAATTTCTGCTTCGGTGATCTCAAAACCTTTGATGAAGCCACTTTTGTAAGGATTGTTGCTGCCAATACCTGCCCATTTCCCCTCAGCAATAGTCCTGCCTCCAGCTTGGTAATGGGCGATCGCATCTTTCAGAGTAGCAACGCTACCATCATGCATATAGGGAGCAGTCAGAGCAATATTGCGTAGACTAGGAACTTTAAAACGACCCATATCATCAGGTTCTTGGGTAATTTCGTTAATCCCTGTATTGGGTGGTGGATAACTACCTTGACCGTCAATATTGTATAAACCAGTATTGTGAAACGCTACCTCGGTAAACGCCAGATTTTCATGCTTCACTGAATCACTAAAGTTAATTCCGCCATGACAGTGGAAACATTCTGTCCGTTCACTATTAAATAACTTTTCTCCCCTAATAGCTGCCTCAGAAATTGCATGGCGATCGCCTTCATAACGATAACGATCATAGGGAGATTTGAATGACACTAAACTTCTTTCAAAGCTAGCTAGAGCTTTAGTCAGATTGCTAATATTGACGGGCTGTTTATCCTCTTTAAAAGCCGCAGTAAACATTTGACGATATTGAGGATCGTTTTGCATCCATTCAATCATCTCCTGTTCTTTACCAACCATTCCCATCTCAATCGGATGTTCCCCAAAGATGGGGATCAGGGCTTGATTTTCCAGACTAGTCATCAACGGATTTGCCCAAGTAAGCACAGGACTATAGGCAACATTAGCTAAACTCATGGAATTACGGGGATGCTTTTCATTGGTTGTGCCTATCCCTACCGGTTTTCCATCGGTAAAAGCCAATGACTGTTTGTGACAAGAAGCACAAGAATATTCTCCATTGATTGATAGACGCGGTTCATAAAATAAATGCCTGCCTAGCTCTACTTTGGCGGCAGTCATGGGATTATTTTCGGGAACTACAGGTTTAGGTGTCCACTCTGGTAAATTCCAGTTATATTCTGGTGCCACAGCCAAATTATTATTGTCCATGGCGATCGCTTTACTCAAACCGATTGATAAGCAAATAGTGAACATAAAAGTCAATACCAGGCTAACAATACGCTCGAACATAAAGTTTATTAGCAATTAATTTTTCAGCAATTAGCAAAGAAAACAATAGCCATTAGCCATTAGCCATTAGCCATTAGCCATTAGCCACTAGCTATTAGCTTAGCTACATTGCATTATCAATCAACCCGAAAGAAAGTTTGTCCAGAAGAAGATGTCTTATTAAAAGGCAAACCTAAACTATGGATAATTTCTTGACAGTCACTGTCATCAGGAGAGGACATACAGCCAACGGGAGTATCAGCTTGGTTGCGGGTTAAGTCAGTTTGGGATAAAAGCTCCGCTAAATCGGCAATTACCACATTATTATCGTAATCAAAATTTTCCAGAATAATCTTGGCTCGATTAGGATTAGCACAGTTAAAGAGATTACTTTGTGCTGAATCTTGGCAACCGGTACTACCTATGTGAATTAAATAACTATTGTTACTACCATCTTGATGGCTGGTTTGGGTACTGCTGGTTTGATGATGTGTACCCTGTCCATTTTTAAAGATACTGGACTGGCTACTGGTTTGGTGAGTAGTCTGACTATGACCTTGATGACTAGTATTGGTAGTCGTTTGCTGATTGATTTGGACGTTACTATGACCGTTTTGACTGTGGCTAGTGTGACTTTGACTAGTTTCAGCAACATTAGCGATCGCCTCATCTGGTTCTAGATCTACCCGCAAAAACTTATATCCTCCCTGCCAATTCCACCACATAGAAGTTAAGTTAAGAGGAGAAGGGGCGATCGCTGCATCTTCATGATTTAATTTTTTGGGAACTCCCAAGGTAAACTGCAAGCCTTCGTAATCTCCTTCAGGTATTGTCCCCACAACCTTAGTTCTGGTGTCCGAGGTGCCATTATCACAACCATCAGATCCATCTTCAAAGTCTAGTAGGGCAACATTTTCGTGTTGCCAGACACCATCCTGTTGTAGCTCGACAGGTACAATATTATCGTCTTCGTCTATCAGGGCAACATCGGATACATAAAAACGAAAGTCCGTAGGAGTAACCTGGGATTTTGAAGAACCTACTTTTTCATAGCTTTCACCACATTCAAACTCCTCATCGTCTACTAGGGCTTCAAAGTTAATCTTGACTTTTTGAGTTTTAGATTGTGCCTGAACAATACCATAACAACTGAAAGCGATCGCTGTAGCTAATAATATAGATTTTTTATTGAGAGATAAAAACATTGATTTTAAAAGGATAGATATTAAATTAGTGTCTTTGAACTATGGTAATAAATATATTATTTTAAATTACGAGAAACTAAATACTTTTGTCTAAAGACAAGCTGTCATATATAAAAACTTATCAGTTGATAATAGTCAATTCTTTTGTTGCTTATATAGCTCTTTAAACTTTCTCTGCTGTATTTTATGGTCAACTATGGGTTGGGGATAGTCGTAGCTGGCTCTTTCTAGATCTGGGATCTTGCCTGTCACCAAATACTCTGTTTCCATAGAACTGATTTCAGGCAACCATTGGCGAATATATTCTCCGTCTTGATCGAACTTAGCTGCTTGAGAAGCAGGATTAAAAATACGTAGTGGTTTTGGGTCCATGCCGCTAGATGCACTCCACTGCCAGCCACCATTGTTAGCAGATAAATCACCATCGTAGAGCTTTTGCATAAAATATTTTTCTCCCCAACGCCAGTCAATAATTAAATCTTTGGTCAGAAAACTGGCAACAATCATGCGACAACGGTTATGCATCCAGCCAGTTTCATTGAGCTGACGCATAGCTGCATCTACAATGGGATATCCTGTTTTTCCTTCACACCATGCCTGAAATTTAGTTTCATCGTTTTCCCAGGGAAAGTCTTTAAACTCATCACGATATGAACCTTGAGCTAATTCGGGAAAGAAAAACATACAGTGTTGATAAAATTCTCGCCAAGCTAATTCTTTTTGCCAAGTTTCTACGCTGGTTTTGGCTTCATCACTACGACAGTTGGCTAAAGTATCAATAGTAGCTTGCCACAAGACCCGAATGCCGATCACTCCAAACTTAAGTGCTGCGCTCAGCTGGGATGTACCGTCAACATAGGGAAAATTACGTTCTTCGTCGTAACAGTAGATAGCGCGATCGCAAAATTCTGCTAGTTTATCTTGAGCTGCGTTTTCTCCAGGGGCAAGCAGGAGAGGATTATCCCAGTCATAGCCCAAATCTTTAGCCTTGGGTAAAGCGATCGCACTAGCTTTTTCTGCTATCTCTAACTCAGCCTTTGTCAAACCTTCTAGCTGCTCGATCTTATTTGTTATTCCCTGTTTCTCATGTTGACTCCAGCTACGCCAAAAAGGAGTGTAAACCTTGTAAGGTTCACCGGATGACTTAGTAAGCACCTCTCCTGGTGCGTGTAATAGCTGATCCCAAAAGTTGCTGCAAGTTATACCTTTTTCTTTTAAAGCTTCAGTAACAGTGCGATCGCGCTCCTGAGAGTAAAGTTCAACATCTAAGTTCCAGAATATTGCTTTTGCCTTTAGTGCAGAAGCCAGTTGAGGAATTGCTTTTTCAGGTTGACCTTGAATAAATAATAATTGACTACCGAGTTGCTGATAGCTTTGCTGTAATTCCTGCAAACAACCCAGCATATATGTAACTCTAGCTGGTGCAATATCATCCCGTTCAAGTATATTAGGGTCTAAACAGAATAATCCAACTACCTTAGAGGTCTGTGCTTCTGCTGCTGCTAATCCGACGTTATCAGAAATTCGTAAATCGCGACGGTGCCAAAAGAGAATTAAATCGGACATGAGTTAGTTTATGCTTTTCAGTTGACTATCTTAGCGTCTTTTTAGTTCGCATGAACTGACTAATATCATTTCAGTTTTTGGCTAGAACACATCATTGATTGGTTTTAGCTATCAGCTATCAGCCACTAAAGTTATCTGTCTTAACTAAAAAGCAAAATAATATAAATTAACGTTAACGCCCAATGAATCCTGTTTATTCGACGTTCACTTTGATAGAACTATTTTCGCCTCAAACTGAATCATTAATTGAAAATTAGTTGATTTTACGCATGAAAACACTTTTTTGCACCGTTAATATGAGTGCTATGTCTCATTCTTTTGTTGCTTATTTATCTATTGCTGATTGCATCATTGCTTTAGATTAATGGCAATCAAGTTTTGTCTGCTCACAGGTATTTGTACCAAGTTTATTACATCTGCCTTGATATATTACTAATCAGTTCTTTCTCCTTATGAATACTGTAGATCTACGAATCGACATTTCACCCAAAGAAAATCTCCACATCGTTTCTGATAATCAGCAAATCTTAGGAACCTATCAACGTACTGAAAATGGTTGTTTTATTTGCCACGTCAGAGAGCGAGATTTTGTCACCAATCTTGAATCGATGGCGATCGCCCTGATTCAGATTGTTTGGAATCAAAAATAGTAGGGGCGAACCGCCCTTCGGGTTCAGCAGTTGCTCCTCGACGGAAACCGCCAAGACCGCACTGCTTCACTGTTCGCCCCTACAAATATCTGTCTTACCTAAAAACTGAAATGATATTAAACGTTGTCAACGTGCATATAGCATCAAGCAGAATCTAGATGCGTTGTTGAACTTGTTCAGCACTATCCAGCAAAATCTGGGGATTAGCTTGTTCAGGAGAAATGATACTGGTTAAACCTTTAGCTTCGATAGTAACTTCAGGATTGATCAGCATATTTCTACCAGATATGGCTGTGGTTGCATTATTATTCCAAATCTTAGCGAGCTTGCGACGAATATTCTCAAATTCAGTAATATCTTCAAAGTTGACTAGAGTAAAATAACGTTTTATTCCCTGAGTATCAACTTCCATCGCATAGACATCAAATTTGAGTTGAGGACTTTGGGGGAACTTAACCAGATTTCCCGTTAAAGTTCGTGCTTGATTATTCCAAGCTGCGATCGCATCTATGACTTCTAAAGGTTTTGCTACTGTAGTATCTAACTCTAGGTGAATTGGTTGTTGGGGTCTTTGTTGTATTTGATAAGAGAGCTTAACAATATCTCCACGATATAAGTCTTTCGTAAATTCCGTTGACTCGACAAAAATGGGAAGTACACCATCTTGATATTCCACTACTAAAATTTGTCCTTCAGCACCAATGGCGTGTACTTTACCAATCAAACTATTTTGTTCTTTTAATTCAGCAGGAAGAACTACTTGTCTTTCATAAGGTTCAAAACCTTCTGGCTGTTTCCAAGGCTCTAAAATCTCCAGCGAACTTACTGCAATATGCTTTTGAGGACTAGGATTGGCAATTATATTACCTTGGATACATATGCGATCGTGACGATTAAGCTGATTTAAAGTGTTTAAGGTGTTTTGGTCTTGGGCAATTAAAGAGAATTCGCGGTGACTAAAAAAATTATCTGGTTCTCGGACAGACATCACAAACATTTGTGAGTCTCCTGCTGCACCATGAATCCTGCCAATTAGTCCTGTGCTAGTTAATTGCTGAGATAACTGTGTTAATTCTAGACCTTTATAAACTTCTGGATCATAGATACAGCTTTCAGCAGTAGAACTAAAAACCCTAGGAATAACTACCGTAGCTAATGTTAAGCAAATTAGTAGAGCATATAAAAATTTTTTGGTCATTAGTGATATCAAACTAGATGAGAAATAGTCATATAGTACATACTAAACACAAAAATATTTAGAAAACTGTTGTTGACGATCCTGTTGGGAAAAGAATTGATTTTAAGCTACCAAATCTTCTCTAAATTCAGCACAAAACCCGCTAACATAGGATTTCCGCTGACAGTTTGAGGATTATCTAGACATTTAACTGCACTATTGGGTGTGTAGATGAAGACTTGACGAGTAGTGCGATCAATTAACCAACCAAGAGATGCACCATTATTAATGTATTCCTGCATCTTTTCTTGAAGAACTCGCAGACTATCGCTCGGAGATCTTAGTTCCACCACAAAGTCTGGACAGATAGGAGCAAATTTAGTTTTTTGCTCAGCAGATAAACTATTCCATTTAGTTAATCTAATCCAGCTAGCATCAGGAGATCTAGTTGCACCATTAGGTAAAATAAATCCTGCAGAAGAATCAAAACCAATTCCACTACCATCCTGGTCTGTCCAATTAGCTAGTTGTTGAATTAATCGAAAATTACGATTTCCTGTTTCTGAACCAGCTGGAGACATGATGATTAGTTTTCCTGTAGCAGTACGTTCAATACACAGATGAGAATTAAGCTGACAGAAATCAAAGAAACTATCGGCACTCATTTCCCATGCAGGAGACATCTGCAAAACTAGTCGGTTACTACTTTCTGATACTAAGGATAAACTCATAGGAAATTACTGAAGTGCCTATTGCTAATTATAGCGATCGCTATATGTACTTGTTTTGCCCGTTAAGAATGACTAAACTGGTTCATATTCTAAAAAATCTGCCAGTCCTAGGTAACTAATTCCTTGGGGTGTAATTTCAAAACGATAGGGTAAAACTTCTACTCCCTGAGCTACAGCCTCCCTTAATAATTCACCATATTTCTGGTCACAGCGATCGCTGGGAGCAAATGTATCGCAATCGCCACGATTAATGAAATACAACATCACCGCTTTTGTCTCTGGAACGAGGGCAGTCAATTCTTGGAGGTGCTTTTGACCGCGAGTTGTCACGGTATCAGGAAATAAAGCAATCTTACCTGAACTGAGAGTAACACTTTTAACTTCTACATATATTGGCGGTTGGGAATTATCCCCGGTGAGTAAAAAATCGATTCGGCTTTTTTTATCTTTGCCATAGGGGACTTCAGAGCGCACATTTCTATATCTATTTGCTAGCTTGGGAAATAGTTTTTGTTCTAACGCTAACTTAATTACTCTATTTGGTATGGCGGTATTGGTTCCTACCCAAGTAGAATCAGAGATTACTCCGCCGTGAAACGACGGACACATGCGGCGAACCGAATCGCCTTTGTGCTCTGACCGTTGATCAATCTGAATCATTTCCCAAGTATAAGCCAACTTACGTTTGGGATTATCACTTTTAGATACTTGCACTAAACTATTAGGAGTACAAATTCCTGTCATTGGACCAGTATTAGGGCAATGAGCCGTAATGATTTTCCCAGTACTCAACTCAATATCGGCTAGAAAACGCTTATAACGTTTAATTAGGCGACCTGAAATAAGAGGTGGGTATTGATATAGTAAGCTCATGTTTCATCAGTAAAAAAGACGAAGCCAATTTTAGCAGTCTTCACTTCTTTACCTCCTAAAAAGATGAGATAATTGCAATTTCTGATTACCAACTAAAAACTGACAACTGATAATTAACAATATTAATTCATGTCCGATATTGCGACCTTAATTGACCAGGTACAACAAGAAGCACAACGAGAGGAATTTCCGATAGATATTCCCGTATATAAATCTGCTCATCTTGAACCGACAAAACCAATTCTCTATGCGGGGAATTTACTCAGTCCCCTTTGTTTTTTTGGTCGCGATTTAGGTAAAGATGAGGTTCATGCTCGTCAACCATTAATTGGTGCTGCGGGAACGTTAGTCAGAAAAGGTTTTTATTATGCGATTCATCAACAAAAAGCCCCAGCCAGAAAAGATTTAGACACGACAATAATTGAGAGGGTTTTGCTATCTAATACAGTTCCTTATAAGCCACCAGGAAATAAAGCTTATTTAATGAAAGTCAAACAAAGATTTCGTCCTTTTTTGGAGCAACTATTTGTATTTCACTGGCAAGGTAATCAAATTATTACTTTGGGTACAGAAGCTTTTAAATGGTTTTCTCCCTATGGTGAGAAAGGGGAAGTTGATAGTTTCTTTCGTACTAGCGATCGCTATGAAAATCAATTGACTGTTAACATTAGTGCTTCAGATGATTTGGGTATGGCTCAGCAAAAAGCAATTACTTTATTACCTTTACCTCATCCTTCTCCTCTCAATCAAAAATACTATCGTGCTTTCCCAGGGATGTTACAAAAACGATTGGCACAAGTTGAGTTTTAAATAAATTTTTGGGGTTCAATTTATCAGAGATATTATCAACACAATTAAACTCATAATCTAGATAAATAAATATATACCTCTAGTAACAGTCATTAAAAGGAAAAAACATGATATCGTATTGAGTAAATAGATAAATTTTTGTTACACTCGATACAAAACTCAGAGAAATAAAATTTATGACTAGTAAGAAAACTGTTATTTCCCCCTCAATTTTATCAGCAGATTTTAGTCGCTTGGGCGAAGAAATAGAAGCGGTAGATAAAGCTGGTGCAGATTGGATTCATATTGATGTAATGGATGGTAGATTTGTGCCTAACATTACTATTGGTCCGATGATTGTTAAAGCAGTTCGTCCTCACACGAAAAAGCCTTTAGATGTTCATTTAATGATTGTTGAACCAGAAAAGTACGTCGAAGATTTTGCTAAAGCTGGTGCAGACATTATCTCTGTCCATGCAGAACATAACGCTTCTCCTCATTTACACCGTACTTTAGGTCAAATTCGCGAGCTAGGTAAGCAAGCAGGGGTTGTACTAAATCCTGGCACTCCACTATCTCTAATTGAACACGTTTTACCTCTGTGCGACCTGATCTTGATCATGAGCGTTAACCCTGGTTTTGGTGGTCAAAGCTTCATTCCTGAAATGGTAGATAAAGTAGCTAGACTACGCAAAATGTGCGACGAAAAAGGACTAGATCCTTGGATTGAAGTTGACGGTGGACTAAAACCCAATAATACTTGGCAGGTTCTAGAAGCTGGTGCAAATGCCATTGTTGCTGGTTCTGCAGTATTCAAAGCACCTGACTATGCCGAAGCTATTGAAGGCATTCGTAATAGTAAAAGCTCTCAGCCTGAGTTGGCAACTGCTTAAAATTTAATCAATCTACATTGCTAAAATTTGATTGTTGTTAATAAGTTACTAAAAAAAGATTCATTACTATTGATGAATCTTTTTTATTTTGTATGGGAATGTATGGGAATAATCTGATTTTAAACAGCTATTTTTAACAGTTGTATTGGAGCTATACTACACTAAAGTATACCTACCATATGTAAAGGACCGCTACCACTAATTAATTCTACTAACAAACCAATAAAGCCCAACATAGCTAAACGACCATTCCAAACTTCAGCTGCGGTAGTTAAGCCCCACTGCCACTTCTCTTGAGGATACATTTTCATATTTTCTTTGGGATGAGTTACCCCTGCAAAAGTACAAGGATTAGAATCCAAAGAATCAACGACTAAATCAGCCAAAGAGTCAATAAAACCGGGATGAACATTTAAGGCAGGAACGCGACGGAAATTTTTGATTCCAGCCTCTTCAGCTACTTCACGGTATTCGATATCTATTTCTTGGAGAGTCTCAATATGCTCAGAAACGAAGCTGATGGGTACGACAGCCAAATCTTCTACTCCCTTTTCCCCTAATTTTTCGAGGGCATCATCAGTATAAGGTTGTAACCACTCTACTGGACCTACTTTACTTTGATAGGCTAAAGTGTACTGATTTGATCGTCCCAAAGTTTGCATAATTAGACGAGTACATTCTTCAATCTCTTTCTGATAGGGATCTCCCGCCTCTTCAACATAACTGACTGGAACGCCATGGGCACTAAAAAAGACATGAGCTTTGTCTGGATTGGGAAACTTATCTAGTTCTTGTCTAATTAAATCTGCCATAGATTGCAGATAGCCAGAATGTTCATACCAAGAGGGAATTAAAGTATATTTGACTTCTTGTAAAGCTTGGTCTGTTGACCACATTTCCTCTAATACCCGGAAACTTGAGCCACTAGTGCTAATTGAGAATTGAGGATAAAGCGGTAAAATAACTACCTCTCTAATACCATCATTTTTGATTTGAGCGATCGCTTCTTCTGTAAAAGGATGCCAATAGCGCATACCAATGTAAATTTTGGCATCCTGCCCCATTTCTTTCAGCTTAATTTCGAGAGCTTCTGCCTGTGCTTCTGTTATTTCTCGTAGAGGAGAGCCTCCACCAATTTCTAAATAGTTTTCTTGAGATGTTTTGGCTCTTAAAGTCGAAATCAACCAAGCCAGCGGCTTCTGTAAGGCTTTAACTGGCAGGCGAATAATCTCTGGATCAGAAAATAAATTGTACAGAAAGGGACGGACATCTTCGATTTTGTCGGGTCCGCCTAAGTTAAGTAGTAAAACTCCAATACGACCCATAGTTCTAATAGCTTATTTAAATTTTCAGTTTCTTTACTAATTTTAACAATATATCTTTTCTTTAGGTTTCGCTGTTCACTGTACACAGAACTTAACTGACCAAATTTATATGTTTGGTGGCATTTTGTCGAAAATTTAGCTATGAATTTGCGAACTATTAAGCCAAATTCTCTCTAGAATCGGTAAGATAAACTCCGTTGAGTAGTAATTTGTTATTTCTAATCCCATGTTTACGCCCATTATTACCTTGCTACAGCCGAATTTGGTTCTAGGAGGTACTATTTTTGCTTTAACACCTCAAATACTTAAGGAAAACTCGATTAGCGGGCTGATATTAGATGTCGACGAAACATTAGTTCCGTTTAATCAACGAGAAGCTTCTTTAGAACTGCAGCAGTGGATTGCAGAAATCAGACAAACTACTCCTATTTGGCTAGTTAGCAACAATATTAGTCAATCTCGTATTGGCAATATTGCTGAATCTGTTGATTTACCTTTTATTTCAGCCGCGAAAAAACCTTCTCGTCGCAAACTAAGAGCCGCTGCTGCGGCAATGAGCTTACCCGTGGAAAAGGTGGCAATGGTGGGCGATCGCTTATTTACAGATGTCTTAGCTGGTAATCGTTTAGGAATGTTTACGATTTTGGTAGAACCAATAATCGATCCTTTGATTGCCTTTCGTTCTCATCCAATTCGGGATTTTGAAATCTGGTTCTCAAAGCAAATAGGAGTATCTTTGATAGCAGAATCTGATGACGCAACAAAAAGTAATAACTCTTGACCTAGCTAAATATAAAGAAAATATTACGAAACAAAGAAACGTCTGAAATACCTGGGATTATATATATAGATTTAAATGAGGTCAGCAAATATAAAGACCTTAACTATAACGAAAACATAATAAATACTAAGTGGCATTAGAGCTAGATTCAATTCTGTTCTAGTGCCATTTTAAATTTAAATATCTTATGTCGCTGCTTATTTTTGATTTAAACAAATTATTTATCATCAAGATATCTAAAAGTGAAATAGATTTTCGGTAGTCCCAAAAACAGAAGGAAGAACAAACAGGTAAAGAAACGTTGTAATAATGAATCAACTTCCAAGAGAAAACTACTTGCTATTTTCCCTTATCCATTCCTTTTTAGGACTACTATTTTTTCTTCAAGTTTTCTCGCGTGCCGGTGATGCTTTACGTTTTGCAAATAAACTCAAATTCATAATTGAATCGCGATCTCGTACTTCCTGTTCTGATTTTATATTGCCAGTTATGTTAGTGCTACTTACATCAATGTTTAGTTTTTTCAATTTAGACAACCATTTATCCTTTACTTGTTGGTTACAATGTGCCATCGCATCAGCCCAGGTAGCAGGGCGTTTATGTTTTATCAAAAAATTATATTGATAATAAAAAGTTCGTGGATTATGTGGCTGGGAGGGATGATGTTTAATAGCGCATTCCTGACAGCAATCTTTAGGTGGCGATAGCAATTCCAATGGTCCACAGTTTATAATATCCATAATTTATTAGATCAACATAATTTATTAGATCAATTTAAGAACAGTACAAAAACAGCAAGCTATGTAATCCTTGCATATCGAGCGGTTAAGCGTGGTTGTGAACAAGTTTGTAAAACTGCTTTGCGGTAGAGCATTGTAGTTTCTTGCCAACTGAAACGTAGAGCATTTTGTCTAGGTTTTTGTTGCCAATGCCAATGTCTGTCTATCGCCATCTGTAAAGACTTAGTATAGGCATCAAGATTATTAACATTGCAGGTAATGCCACCATTGCCAATGAGATAACGGCGAACAGAGTCATCAGTAGCGACAACGGGTAAACCACAAGCCATAGCCTCAAGATAGGCAAGTCCCCGGGGTTCTTCCTTGGATGCCAGAGTAAAAACATTAGCACTACGATAAACTTGGGGCATTTGAGCATAGGCAAAGAATCTAATTTGAAACCGATCTGCACCTAAAAGGCGATCGCCTAAAGCTTGAAAATAATCACGATCTGCGCCATTACCACAAATTAAGAGGCTAGCCCGGGGTAAGCGAGAGACAGCTTTAATAGTTAGTTCAATTCTTTGATTTCCATCACGATTTAAAGGAGCAACACATAATACAGTTGGTTTAGATAGACCTGTAGGGATAGCTTTACCTATGGGTGAAAATTCTTCTGTATTTACTCCTTGAGGAATAACATTTAACAATTGCTCAGGAGCCAGAAAACGAACATAGTCAGCAACTTCGGGGTTAAGCACAATCAAGCGATCTGGCTGGAGTGACAAATTGCGCTTTAAATACTTGCCGTTATCTAATAAGCTATTGTGTTCTGTAAACAGAATAGGAGTACCTTTAATTGCCCGAACACAATTAGCGACGAATAAACCGCCATAATCATTTTGCGGAAAAATTAAATCTGCTGGATGTTTAAGCAGATAGGCTACACAGGGTAAAAAACTAGTTAGGTGTTCGACCGCGACTTCGGGATGAGCAAACCACTTGTGTAAGATAGCAGAAATTATCGGGTGGCAAGCTAAATTAGACACATCACTGCGAGTAATTGATTTAATCGGACGACTAAAAGAACCACATTCTGCCCCACTGAGCAATTCTACTTCAAAGTAGTTATCAAGACGACGAGCTAATTCGAGGGCAAAAGTTGCCGAATTACCGTTCCAGTTAACTCCGGCGCTAGGATGAATTAAGACAATTTTAGGCAATGCTTTGCTCCTTACTATCAGATTTCTAGTAATCAGTAATTAGTAATCAGTAATTAGAGTCAGTGAACAGTCTTTTCAGATGTTTGATTTTTCGGCGGTAGCAAAAACTGAGAGGTTCTACTTCCTCCATCATCCAAGTCCAAAAACTACGGATCTGGAATTTGCCTTTCTTGGCGATCGCCTGAAAAAAAACTCGAGTAGTCTGAATCCATAACACCAGTTGTTTATAGCGATCGCTTTTCAAGTAGTGCAGCATCATCACTGCCAAACTAAGTTGTAAAAATTCGGTAGAGAACCCGATATGGGGTGAATGTTCTAGAGCTTGACGACAATAATTATGGGCAATTACTGAATCTGGGTTTTTACTTTGCAGTACTTTCTCAGCTAAATGAAGACTGAGATAAGCGTAACTAAGATTTTTGAGGTAAAGGCGCTCTGATGGTACAACAGCATAGGCTTTTTCAATAGTTGCCTGAAAACTGGTTTCCATCACTAGCCAATTTTTACTGATGCGGTCTTGATATTGTCGACAATAAGTTAAAGGTTCAGCGATCGCCATAAATGGATAGCGACGGCTAAGCCGAATCCACATATCCCAATATTGTGCAGTCCGAAGCTGTGGATCAAACAATCCTACAGAATCAAAACAACGACGACGAATCATCACCGACGGAGAGCTGATCTGGTTGCGTTCTAGAATTTTTGGTTCCACCCATCCAGAAAGATTATTTTTTAAGACTCTACCTGTAAAGTTGCCCCAGTTATCAATTAACTTTAACCAAGAATGTACCAAGCCAATTTCAGGATAACGGTCAAAACAAGACACCTGTTTTTGCAGCTTACGAGGATGCCATAAGTCATCAGCATCTAAAAAAGCCACATACTCTCCTCTTGCTTTGGTAATCCCTAAATTAAGAGTTTCCGAAATTCTCAAAGAGGGATAAGAGATTAACTTAAAACGCAGATCTCTCAAACATTGAAACGACTTATTGATATGGTCGGAACTGCCATTATTAAAAATACTGCCATTATTAAAAATTAAGACTTCAAAATTAGAAAAAGTTTGTTGCCGAACACTATTTACCGTAGCTGGCAAATACTTCATTGCATTGTAAGCAGAAATAATGATGGAAACTCTTGGTGATTTCATAGCTGTAACTCTTATGGCTAAAGCAATTGAGTGGTTTTCATGTATTTGTAAACAACACTCTAAAATTAGTTATTAAAAACTCCATATAGTAGATAGAAAACCAAGGCTGTCGAAGGTATTTCGCTTGAACAAATAGGTCCACCTGATATCCTCGCGCAATAATTGTGGGATATATAGCAATACGGACTTTTATTAGAACACTTATTACTCATTACTAATTACTCATTACTCGTTACTTACGAGCAATCAAATAAACTTGTCCTAATACAACTTTGTACGGCTATAATTCTTGGCAATAGTGTTCTATTTCCTCCTGTTTAGTGAGAATTCCTTTAACGCCTATGACGGCAATCTCCATGGGTAAATCAATGAACCATTAATAATACGCTTGAGTAACATTAAGCCGGAAAAGCAACTGAGTAACATTAAGTCGGAAAAGCAATTGAGTAACATTAAGTCGGGAGGGTGATACTTAGTCATGACCATTTAATAAATGGCTTCAAAGCCCCGTCATTTATGACAATTGGGAAAGGGTTAAGGTTAAGGGGGAAAGGATTAATTTTTTTCCGTTTTCCCTTTTCTCTTTTCCTTTTAACCTACTCTTCACCGTCCATTTATGATGGTGAGGAGTCAACTTATTTGGCATGACAGTCTGATGTCTGCATACAGTTCAGACGTTAATCATTTATTGGCAGCAAAATGTAGGGCTATATCAACACACTTAAGAAATTAAATCGTTGTTAAAAAGAAATCTTTTTATAGCACAACGAAATGTTTCTCTAATTAATTGCCCGATCAATTAAGATGTTCGCTATTTTTAAACTTAATTATTTCCCAAAATTCTAGTATTTTGGCTATTTTGCTATCTAGTAATCCAAGAAAACCTTTGCAAACCTTTGAAGTAAATACTAAATTTACATGACGATTAAATGACGACAAGTTCGCCAGCTTGCTTAGCATTACTGCGCCAAAATCTAATCAACATTGAATTGATAATTGGTTGCCTTATTCTCCAATTGATTTATGGGAAAAGTTTTTGTTGCTTAAACATCTCAAAATTTACAAATGCTAGCTGGTATTAAATCCTGTTGGTGTAGGTTATTTAAATAAACGAAGTAATGAGCAATGAGTAATAATTACTCCTCCAGTATTCCAGTTAGTCTACATAAATAACCTCATGTCAATCGGATTTAGTATACAGGTTAGTTTAATTCCGTAAAATCATTTAAGAAAATACACGTAAGTTGTTTTCAAGCACAATCATAATCGCTCAAAATCAAATTGGCAATATTGATTGCAAAATAAACTTTCTGGTTAATATTTTAGGTGGTGAAATATTACAATGGGATAGATTTGGGAACCAAGCTTCATTAGTTTGCTCGACTAGTCGTTGATATCTACATCAAAGCATTCAAGTACCAAGCATTTGTAATTTATATAAATTGGCATAGAGTCCTTTAGCAGCCAGCAATTCATCATGACTACCAGATTCCACTAATTCCCCACGCTTAAGCACCAAAATTTTATCTACGTTACGGATAGTAGAGAGACGGTGAGCAATAATAATTGCTGAGCGATTGATCAATAACTGTTCTAAAGCGTCTTGAATTAATGCTTCAGTGGCAACATCCAAACTAGAAGTAGCTTCATCTAAAACTAAAATATGGGGATTACGAATAGCTACTCGGGCAAAAGCCAAAAGTTGTTTTTGTCCCCCGGAAAGGTTTGTCCCTCTTTCTCGCAACACTGTATTGTAACCACTGGGCAAATCTTCGATAAAGCGCTCAATATTAACTAGTTTAGCTGCCTGTTTAACTTCTTCGAGGGAATAACCATCACCTAGAGTAATATTGCGTTTAACATCTCCCGCAAACAAGAAACTTTCTTGTAAAATTACGCCAATATAGCGACGTAAATCTGCCTGGGGAATTTCTCTGATATCAATACCATCTACCAAAATTCTGCCCTTGCTGGGTTCATAAAGACGGCAAAGTAAACGAATAATCGAGCTTTTTCCAGCACCTGTAGGACCAACTAATGCCACTTTTTCCCCAGGATTAATTGTAAAGTCTAATGCTTTGAGCACGTACTCATCGGGTTTATAACCAAACCAAACATCTTCAAAGCGAATTTCACCAGTTTGCGCCTTAGCCGTTACTGAGTTATCTACTTGCTCTGTTAATAAACTGCGATGACCGTCAGCTACAGAAATGACTTTGTCTCTGATTTCGATTGGTTCACTCAATAGTTCTGTAATCCTCTCGATTGCCGTAAACCCAGACTGAAACATAGTAAACTTATCGGCAAACTGACGAAGTGGATTAAATAACCTTTGGGAATAGAGAATAAACGCGGACAATGCTCCATAAGTCATACTGTCTTGCAGCACTAAAATACCTCCTAGCCAAAGAACCGCTGCGATCGCCACTAGGGCAATCCACTCTAATGTCGCCGACACTGCCGAATCGTGAAAGATAGTTTTGTCAATTTCTAAGCGATAGCGTTCATTAATCGAGCGATACATCTCACTATTGTATTTTTCACGACGAAATAGCTGAACGATATTAATTCCTGCAATATTTTCTTGCAGCATGGAATTGAGCTTAGAAAGTTCTTCCCTAGCTTTGTAGTTAGCTTTACGATACTGCTGCTGGAAATAAATAATCAGTGCCGTAACAGGAATCAACATAAAGACCAGAATCGAGGCTAGTTTCCAGTTCACTAGGTAAATCGTCACCACGATCGCCACAATGGAAACAAAGTCGCTAACCACCCCAATCGCACCACTGGCAAAGACATTACCTAAAGCTTCTACATCACTAGCAATACGAGTGATTAGTTTGCCGACAGGAGTACGGTCAAAAAAGCTCGAAGCCAGGGAAGTAACATGGGTAAACAAATCTTGTCTAACTTCAGCAGTAATTTCCTGTCCAATTTTTTGCACTAAGTAACCTTGAACCGAAGCAAACATTAACCTGATTAATATAGTTAATAGCAATAGTCCTGCTAGGAGATTAATTCCTTGAGCAAGAGATACTCCATTTAAAAAAAACCAGGTTGGTTCTTCCCGCATTAAGGATATGGCTTGACCAATAATTAGCGGCTGAACTGAGCCCGCTATAGCTAAAGGTACTAGCAGGATTAAACAAATTACTAAAGTTCCCCTGCTTTTTCTTGTGTAGGGAATAAGTTTAAGAAATAACCGCCAATCATTTTCTCGATTTTGACTCTTGGTTTTGGGATTCGGAGAAGCAATGGTCATGGAAGGGTATCATTGTGGGGATTTATCTAGATGTTCAAGTAGCAAGTAGTAAGTAGCAATTTGCCCGCTACGTATCATCGGTTTTTCAACTTGATGCTCGTCATCCTCTAGGGCTTTAAGTTTTTAAATTTAGCTACTAAATCGTTAAGGTTATCGCGATTTAAACGATAGCTTAGAGGGTGGGCTATTAATCTAGCACTACTTTCATAAAGTATGTCGATTTCAACTAAGCCATTTTCTTTGAGAGTTTTGCCTGTAGAGACTAGGTCGACGATCGCCTCAGACATTCCTGTAATGGGACCCAATTCTACAGAACCAGATAGGGGGACAATTTCCACTGGCAAATCAATACTATCAAAATGTTCTTTGGCACAATTGACAAACTTAGAAGCAACTCTCCCATGAGGAGGCAATTCAACTGAACGTCGATATGAACTACTGGCAGGCACTGCTACTGAGAGACGACAATAGCCAAATTCGAGATCGATCAAATTGGCAACTTCTGGTTGTTTCTCGCGCAAAACATCATAACCAACTATGCCTAATTGTGCTTGTCCGTATTCAACGTATACAGGCACATCCTGAGCTCTGACTAATAATGCCCTAGCTGTGTCAGTTGGATCGGTAATTTGCAGTTGGCGATTAGATTTATCCAAAAAAGCACTAAAATCTAATCCCAATTGAAGAAATAAATTGATACTGTCTTTTAATAATGCGCCCTTTGGTAAGGCAATTGTAATCATAAAAAATTATTCGGCAAAAATCATGCTAACAGGATTAAATCACCTTACTTTATCAGTTTCTTGTTTAGAAATATCCTTTAATTTTTATACTCAAACTTTAGGTTGTAAGCCTTTGGCTAAATGGAAACGAGGTGCGTATTTGTTAGCTGGTGATTTTTGGCTATGTCTTTCCTTAGATGCTAATACCAAGAATAAAATTTCTTCTGAATATACTCATATTGCTTTTAGCGTTTCTCCAGAATCCTTGAATCATTATCGTCAGAATATTGTTAGATTAAATCTCAAGCTATGGAAAGAAAATACTAGCGAAGGTGACTCTATCTATATTCTCGATCCCGACAATCATAAATTAGAACTTCATGTCGGTAACTGGCAAACTCGTCTCGTAGCAACTAAACAAAATCCCTACGAGGATATGGTGTTTTATGATATTCCAGAAGTAAATTGAATGCTGACCTTTAAAAATACATTTTAATTTTGATACTTATCAAATTCACGTTTAATTAGCAGTGATCTGAATGTCAGGAAATACACACACAGATCGTGCCTAGATCCACAAAAATCTGCAATTATAACTGTAAGATGAGAAAATGCTTGATCTAACTAAAGTAATTTAGTTAGGGCAAGTCCTAAAGTACTGATCAGGAGATTTCCCTTTAATAATCATAAGAGGTATTAACCGTAATGGATTGTAGTCATATTCAGTTTTGTGCCGACAAATTAAACTTAGATTTCGTACAATTGCAACGCTTATTGGCGAAAACAGCTTTTTGGGCACGAGAACGAAATATTGATGAACTGCAAATTGCGATCGCTAATAGTAATCCTGTAGTAACTGTCTGGGATAAACAACGTCTGATTGGTTTTGCTAGGGCAACTTCAGACGGTATTTATCGTGCTGCTATTTGGGATGTAGTTATTGACCCCGATTATCAGGGAGTAGGTTTAGGACGAAAGCTAGTACAAACTGTTTTATCTCATCCTTTAGTGAGCAAAGTAGAGAGAGTCTACCTTACTACTACCCATCAACAAAGTTTTTATGAACGCATTGGTTTTGAGCGCAATGAAACCACAACCATGGTGTTGCATAACTCCGATTCAAGTGAAGATTTAGCCCGACGAATCAAAGAACAACTCCCCGTAACAATTGACAATTGATAAGTTTTCAACCTTAGATTATTGACTGATCGTGGTTTAAACCATTTATATCTTTATAGGAACAAGCGATAACTCCGAACTCCGAACTCCGAACTTCGAACTTAAGTTGTTCACGCCATTACCATTCCGCCATCAACGTTGAATACTTGACCTGTAATATAGGCTGCTGCGGGATCGGCAGCTAAGAAGCAGATTGTTCCCGCAACTTCCTCAGGCTTGCCATAACGACCAAGGGGAATGAACTTGATAATGTCATCTGATTTAAGGTCATGAGTCATATCAGTCTCAATAAATCCCGGTGCCACAGCATTAACAGTTACACCACGATTAGCTAATTCTTTGGCAACAGTTTTGGTAAAGCCGATTACTCCAGCCTTGGCTGCACTGTAGTTGGCTTGTCCAGGATTGCCCATTTGTCCGGCAACTGAGGCAATATTAATTATTCTGCCACTGCGTTGCTTTAGCATTGTTTTACTAACAGCCTTGGTACATAAAAAAACCCCAGTCAGATTGAGGTCAATTACTGCTTGCCATTGTTCGGGTTTCATTCGCAGTAATAAGGTGTCTTTGGTAATACCAGCATTGTTCACTAAAATATCAATGCGTCCGAATTTATCGAGGGTTTGTTTAATTAAATTATCTACCTCTGCACTTTGAGAGACATCTGCCTGTAATGCGATCGCCTCTCCTCCTGCGGTAGTAATTTCCTGTACTGTAGCTTCTGCTGCCTCACTAGAACGAGCATAGTTAATTACAACTTTTGCCCCTTGACTAGCTAAAGCTAAGGCTGCTGCTTTACCAATTCCTCTGGAGGCACCTGTAATCACTGCTACTTTATCTTTTAGATGCTGTAGATTTTCTGGTAATAATTCCATGATTTGCTCCTCCAAATAAGCTTAAGAAACTAAATAAAATTAGCTAAATTTCTGGTTGACTTAGTTATCATATAAGCTAACTAGTACCTCGCACTAATTTTCTCTTAGTGACTTAATCACTTACTTATACAGCGATCGCTATGGCAGTTAAAAAGCAATTCTCCAGTTTTCAAGATTTGTTAGAAAGTACCGAAATCCCTGTTTTAGTTGATTTTTATGCAACCTGGTGTGGACCTTGTCAGATGATGACCCCAATTCTAGAGCAGGTAGGAGCTAATTTACGCGATCGCCTCCAAGTAGTCAAAATTGACACTGATAAGTATCCTAATATCGCTTCTAAGTATCAAATCGAAGCTTTACCAACCTTAGTCTTATTCAAAAATGGCGAGCCAGCCGAAAGAATTGAAGGTGTACTACAAGCACCACAGCTAATTCAACATTTGAGTACATTGGTTTGATCTACAGTGAACTATCGAATCTAACTTTGAATCTATCCAGAGTTGTGTATTGGATACTATCAAATATTCTCCTTAGGATAGATACATCGATCAATAAATTTTTATTAAGATTTATTACGTAGAAACTAATAATAATTAAACATATGACTATAGCTTTAAGAGATGATGTTATGTACATCTTGCTCAAAAAGATTAATGAGGAAGATGGTAAAGGTAAACATTCAGTTGATTTTCAAGCTACTGATTTTACTGGGAGAAATATGACCGTCTCAAGCTTTTTAGGTCATTTAGACTATCTCAATCAAAAGCAATATATTAATGCAGACTTTTCTGGTAATGCCTATGCCAATCAAGAAGATGTTCCCGATTTAGTCGATGCAGAAGCAGTAGACTTTCGCGTTGCCAATACCTTGGGTGCACCTAATGGTCCTTTACCCCACTTAATCAAGTTTAAAAGGGCAGAGTTAACTGAAAAGGGTAAGAAAATGCTAGAGAGAATGGAGGAAAATCCCCCTGCTGCTTTAAGGGAAGGTGTTTCTACTCCTATCATTGATAGCTATACACCATTTTTAGAAAAGGTAGCTCTCAAGGCGGAATTACCAGATATTTTCGATGCTAGAGATTTAACTACCATTGTCTATCGCACCATGCGCGATTTGATGAATACCGAAACATCTAAGGAAGTTGAATCGGAACTAAAGAAGGAGGCTGAAGAAGATGCCAAAAATAAGAGATTACAAGATTCAATCGCTGATCTCTGGCGTGATGATAATCCTTTAGTTGCATGGTTAAGCGATATTCGTCCCCCTTTAAAATTTGATGCCGATACTTTTATTTTTCGCATTGAAAAAGAGGGAGGTCTTCCCCGTGGTACGACTGGCAAAAAAGTAATTAACGCTGTTTTTTCTGCTACGAAAGAAGAATTATCTGAAGACAAGATTAAAAAAGTTGCCGAATTTTTACCAGGAACAATTCGAGAAATGTGGGAAACAGCATAAACAACTACTCGCTAATGCTTTGAGTATAGGGACTTCCCGCTCACAAAATTAAATCGTTGATATTAGCTAATGTCAGGGCGTTGTTACCAGCGTCCTGATTCTTTATCTTAAAGCTTTTAGCCTTTAGCCTTTAGCTTTTAGCCTTGGTTTGACTGCTAAAAGCGTAATTGAGTTTAAGACTCTATTTGATTGAAGCTAAGAGCTAAGAGCTACGGCGTAGCCGTTTCTTGATTGACCTCAATCAGAGCAATTTAAAGATGATAAATCCAAAGCTTCAAAATCTCGAAAAAACGCCAGTAACCTCTGAACTATTTTACTGACCCCCTGATTAACATTAGACTCAATATTTAACGGAATTACTGGATCGTGAAGGGACAAACGCAATAGAAACCAGCCATCTTCTGTGGACGACTGACAAGAGATTCTCACCCCTTCATAATTATTAGGAACAATTTGCCAATCATCTTGGCTACGAGCAAAAGTTTCTAACTCGGCAATAACATCATTGCCGTATGCTTTAAAATCTTCTACCTGGATTTTTAATCGAAATTCTTCGCTTTCCACTGGCTCTTGCAAATCACTGATGAGATCCGTCAACAACTTCCCCTGTAATTTGGATTTAGCCAATTCAGCTAATAACTTGGTTGCTAAATAAGCTCCATCATCCAGAAAATAATTTTCCTTCATTGCTCCATGTCCAGAGGTTTCGATCGCCAGCCAAGATTCTGACCCAGCATTATTCAGTCTGATAGATTCATTGATGACATTTTTATAACCTCGTTTAAAGCGATGATGTTTACCCCCTAAATTTTGCTCAATAAATTGGGTTAAACCATCGGAAGTAATCGAGTCTGTAACGATAGTAGAGCCTGGATGTTCTTGTAAAACTATTGCCGAAATTAGAGCAATCATGCGGTTACGATTTAGTTCATGACCTTGATGATCGACTGCTGCAACACGATCAACATCAGTATCAAAAATAATGCCAAAATCAGCTTGATGCTCAATAACTGCCTGGCAAATTGAAGCCATTGCCTCTTTATTTTCCGGGTTGGGAATATGATTGGGGAACATTCCGTCAGGATCGAGAAATTGACTACCTGTAGTATCTGCACCCAATGGCTTAAGAACCTGATCAACATAAAAGCCCCCAGCACCATTTCCCGCATCGACCACTATTTTTAAACCTGTTAAGGGTTGCTCAAAGTTATCGGGATGATTAACCCCTTGGCGAATAGTTTCGACTAATTTGGCGGCATAGATAGCAATAAAATTGTGATTGCTGCTTTCTCCCTCAGTATCACTAGTTTTTAAGTTTCCTGCCTCAGCTATAGACAAAATGTTTGTAATGTCTGGTTTGCCTAGACCTCCTTGGGGTGTAAAAAACTTTAAGCCATTCCGATTAAAGGGTAAATGACTGGCAGTAAGCATAATTGCTCCGTCACACATAAACCCTGAGGTAACTGTACTCATAAACATGGCAGGAGTCGAAGCAATTTCAAAATTGTAGACTTGGCAACCAGCGATCGCAATTCCTTCAATTACTGACTGGCTTAAGGTTTCTCCCGATAAGCGACTATCTCGTCCAATAGCAATAGTTAATTCTGTGGTAGATTTTTTGGCTTGTTGACTAAGCCACTGGGCAAAAGCATTGCCTAAAGTTTTAGCTACATTAGGAGTTAGATTAACTGTTTCATCGGTAACTCCCTCCAGAGCCACTCCTCGTATATCAGAGCCATTTTGTAGCTTCTTCCAGTCGATACTATTCATTGCTTCTATTCCGGATAACGTCGTTAAAAATTAAACTTGACAGGCTGTAATGAGAGATAATTGGCACGCTAAAACAATATATTAATAGATACAGCCCAAATAAAATCTAGTATCAAAATTAAAAAGTAATTATGCCTTTGATCAAAGTTCAATCTTCTGTCTCTCAACCGAAAAAGGAACAAGTTGAAAGTTTGCTTACAAGCTTGTCTGCTAACTTAGCTAAGCACCTGGGTAAACCAGAGTCTTATGTCATGACTGCTTTTGAGTCTGATGTCCCCATGACCTTTTCTGGTACATTCGATCCTGTTTGCTATGTAGAAATTAAAAGCGTTGGTAACATGAGTTCATCTCAGACCAAAGCAATGAGTCAAGATTTTTGTAGTCAGATTAGCCAAAAACTAGATGTCCCTGCTAATCGTATCTATATTGAGTTTGCTGATGCCAAAGGATATATGTGGGGCTGGAATGAGTCTACTTTTGGCTAATACTTTCAAGTCTTTCCTCTCTACTAATGCGATCGCCTTAGAGCTAATAAACATAAATAATGTTTACCGTATTATTTAACTTGTCCATATATTAGTGAGGAAATTCTTGGCTTTGATATTTAATTTTCACCTATTAACTCTTGAGCAAATCAAGACTTAGTTGGCTAATTATTTTCTCAATATTCTGGATAAATCACTATGACTAATTTAGGAAAAAAGTTAACTTATGTATCATTTACTGAGAATAAAAAGAGAAAGTGATAAATTAGTAATTGAAGCTTAGTTAGCTTCCCTGACAGACATACAGGTTGATCCACATTTAATAAAGGAGGTAAAAACCTGACTAGTTTATTATCTGTCTCGTTTCATAAAAACAACAACACCCATCTAGAAAGCTGAAATTTCCTCACTTAGGAATTAGGGAGATAGTTTACAGAAGCTTATTATCAGTAAACCTCCAAATTGAAGTGATTATAAGAGGAAGTCTCTCGGTTAGTATAGCTTGGGTGTTGTTGTTTATTAATCTCAAAAAACTCTCTTCAATTTGTTTTTTAAGTTATAAATTTCAGCAATATTAGCAATAAAAAAACCAACTAAAATCAATTTAGAGTTTAGTTGGCTCAATTTTTCTACGTTGTTTTAGATTTTATTTAACTTTCATTGCTAAAGTATTTTTGCACTTGTGCTAAAGCAGCAGTGCCAATATTAAATATAGCCCAACCAGCGGCGATCGCTAAAGGAGCCAATACTATCAATACACGCCAATCCATAATTCAACCTCTCCTTTACAATTTCTAATTTATTTAAAAGGCTTATTAACGTAAAACCGCACATTACCATACTCAAATGTACCAGTTTTCCTAGCCATTTATCTATATTGTAGAAAAAAATCGGGCAAGTATTTAGTTCTACTTCACCCGATATAATAAATTAACGACTTTTAGACTTTTAATTAAGAATGTCGACTCGACTCTCCAAATTATGGCTATTAAACTAATTTGAGATTAGGATAGTATGCCAAAATATCATCAGAGGATAAAGTATCTCCTTCTGCTTGTGGTGTCCAAAGGATTTCTACCGCTAAGAGGCGATCGCTGCCAACGCTACCTACCTGTTGTAGTGCCTGACGCAAATCATCAGAGCCGTTAATTTTCGGTAAGTTTAGCTCACCAGTTACACCCACAATGACTGTGGCAATTATATATTCTCCAGAATCTTCTTCTTGAGTTTGAATTGCCCCCTCTTCTGAATTACCGCCTAGGGTTTTTTGAGCTGCATTACTAATTACACTATCGACGTTAGTTAAAGTCTCTGAGGTAAATTTACTGCGTTCAGTTAAAGCTAACTGATTAAATTTAGCTTCAGCTGCGTCAATATCGGCTTTTTGTGAGTCTGTCGCTCCGTATACCCAATATTCAGGATGACGTAACAGAGCTAAAGTTGCCTCTTGAACTACAGTAGCTCGCCCAGAAGCAGAACTAGTATCAGCAGTTAAAGCGAGACGATTGAGTTCAGGTTGTAATTCACGGGCATTAGCCAATAAACCGACTTGAACCTGAGCGACGGCTACTTTGGGACTGCCGCTATAGCCTAAGTCACCGCCTACTCCTGCATTGCGGAAGCTGCGAACCAAAAAGTTAGCAATAGCAATAAAAATTAGGATTGAGAAGATACCGCCCATGCCACCAAAGCCGACGAAGGGGAGGAGAAATGGAAAACCAAAACCACCGCCACCATAACCATAACCAGGGGAGGCATATCCACCGCCATAACCGCCACTACGGGGAGTAGAGTAACTACGGGAAGGAGCCCGAAATGAACCGCCGCCGATTCTACCACCGGTGCGGGCAGCCATTGCTGCGCTGGCATTGCCAAACACTAGGATGCAGATTAGCCCCAGTGCTAAAACAGATTTAAGCCAAAATTTCCGTTTAAAAATCATTTTCATAAGTTATTAATTATGTGTTAACTATCTACAAAAATTAACCACCACCAACAATGGTGACAATTTCCAAGCAATCGCCTAATTGCATTCGGGTTTGATCCCAATATTGACGATGTAAGATTTCTCCGTTGTATTCTACGGCAATCAAACGAGGGTTAAGTTCTAATATGGTTAATAATTTAGATAGAGAAATCAACTCAGGACAGGTTTGAGGTTCTCCATTGACCTGTATATTAATTGTATTAGTTGCGTTCAACATAAATCTAGCTTAGAAGGGAGTAATTACCGACTCATCAATTGAGATAAAAACTGACGGGTAATTAGGGTTGGTTGTTCTGCTTGCATGATAGCGCGAACTACCGCTACCCGTTGTGCGCCTTTGGCGAGAACCCCATTCAGATTCTTGAGATCGATCCCACCAATGGCAAACCAAGGAACAGGACATTTAGCTTTTACATATTCAATGTATTCAACACTTGCGGCTGCTTTACCTGGTTTGGTAGGGGTTTCATAAAATGGTCCCACTCCGACATAATCCGCCCGTTCAGCGATCGCCCTATTTAATTCTTGTTTGTTAGTGGTAGAACGACCGATAATTTTATGGGTTCCTAGAATCTCTCTAGCAAAGGCTACTGGTGCATCTTTTTGTCCTAGATGAACACCATCTGCGTCAACTGCTAAAGCAATATCGACGCGATCGTTGACAATGAAGAGGGCGTTATAGCGATGGCATAATTGACATAGCTGGTGAGCTTTTTCGATACGATTACCATCTGAAGCATCCTTATCCCGATACTGTAGTAATGTTAGCCCTCCCTTGAGAGCAGATTCAACCACTTTGAGTAGCTCTGGTTTGGGGGAAGTAACTAAATACAATTGAGCATTATACAATTGCTGATGTCGGTAACTATTTAATAAGCTACTCTCAATAGTATAGACACGGTAACGCATCTGTTTGCAAGCTGCTGCCATCTGAGGGTCATAGAGCTTACTATATTCTTCAAGAACTCTTAGGGCTTCCTGTGAACGACAGAAATTTGCCTGAAGTAACTGTTTAATCGTCTCTCTCACTTCTTCCTGGGGATGAGACAAATCAGTTCCCACATCTCCAGGTGTATCTCTAGCCTGACGTAATTCCCAACTGTGCCATTGGGCTAGTTCTTGACGTATTTGCTTACATTCTTCAGCTAATGGCTGATGGTTTAAACCAAGTCGACACCACTCTTCAATGATCCTCATTCCTTCTCTAGCTCGGTCAAGATTGGCATCCAAAATACGAAAAATTGCTTTTTTCATGTAACTTTAAGTCTGTTATAAATAATATCTAGAGTTACATAGCAGTACAGACTTATCATTAGGACACTTATTACTCATTACTCACCCTTCGGGAGGTGCCCTAAAGGACTTCCTTCGGTCGCGCATTCCCTTGCCCAGATAACGCTCCTGGGTAAACGCCTTACGTCGACGCGGTGAAGCAGTGCGGTCTTGGGGGTTTCCCCCATGAGCAACTGCTGAATCCTTTAGGGGGTCGCACCTTTACTTACGAGAAATCAAATAAACTTGTCCTAATAAACTTTAGTACGGCTATAAATGTCCTCTTATCCTCAAGATGAAACAGTGAGCAATTTTAACTCGAAACTAGAAAATCCTCTAAAAAGCGAATGAAGAATTAAGAATCCATAGCAGAGCATTATTGTTAACAGAAGGTCATGTGACTTAACCGATTATCCGAGAAATTTCCCGTCGCGAATTCGCTCGGCCTCCATGTTCTCAAGTTCTCGAGAACCAGAAACCACTATGTCGGAATCTGGCACAAAATCCAACTCCGTTGAGCGATGCGAATAGTCCATAGCGTTGAGGATGACGCGCAAGGCATTCAAACGCGCCAGGTGCTTTTCATTGGAGCGGATTACAGTCCAAGGAGCAAATGCCGTATGAGTCTGACGAAACATTTTGTACTTGACGTCTGTAAAGTCGTCCCAGCGTTCCTGAGCCTGTACATCCACTTCAGACAATTTCCACTGGCGCAGCACATCATTCTGGCGACGTTCGAATCGGCGCGCTTGTTCTTCTTTGGTCACAGAAAAGTAGAGCTTGAGCAGAACAGTTTCTTGGCGGACTAGTTCTTCCTCGAACTTAGTGACCCCTATCATGAAATTTTCATATTCCTTTGGGCTACAGAAACCGAACACTGGTTCAACCATGGCACGATTGTACCAGCTGCGGTCGAATAACACGATCTCTCCACCGCGCGGAAACTGCTCAACGTAGCGCTGAAAGTACCACTGGGTTTTTTGCACGTCGGACGGTTTTCCTAATGCCACCACACGGTAGTGCTTTTCGTTCATGTATCTGGTCACACGGCGAATCGTGCCACCTTTGCCTGCCGCATCACGACCTTCAAAGATAATGATCATGCGACGAGACTCCAGCTCCAGTTGCTGCTGCATCTTGATCAACTCAGCTTGGTAGGGCTTGAGCGACACTTCTTGACGACGACGCATTATAGCCTTTTTCTTCTCCTTGAGAAGATCCTTGTTCGCTAGATTCAATCGTGCAAATTCTGCGATCAGATCTTCATGGGACATCTGCCTTGCCCTTTCCTCCTCAGACCTTAGGGCAGAATCGACTTTACTTTTGGATTCAGCAGTGCTTTCTGACATATCGATTTCCAATAATTTTAATTAGTGCCAAATTTAAATTGTGGAAGTACTATTAGATGAATACTACTGCAATTTAAGCGAACGATTAGAATGCAGTTTCTCTCTCCAGAACTTTAGGGTATTAGCAGCTACAGTTATTCCAAGCAGATCTTATCTTCGCCTATGCCAGGACAGAAAATATAAATTGCAAAGACAATCTCCACACACAGCTCCTTGCATTTAGCCCTAGCAGCAATTTACCTTATTTCTGCACACAGGCTGATGAAATTTAATTTTGATGCCAACTCCTAATTAAGCCCTTGATTTGAGCCAATCGGCGATACTTGGAGTTACAAGTTAAGTTGTATTTTTGTTAAACAGTTTTAGTATCCACCTTGAAGCTCAGAAGCTTTATCTGGAAGGCAATAGAGCCTTATTCGATTTATGCCAATTATACCAGAGTTGTCGCGCCAAATCCAACACAATACCTGTTCCTCCTTAGCGATTGTTGTGAGAAGCTAAGAGCTTTGCCAAAAAAAGACTGGCAAGTTATTAAATATAATCACTAACTTGCCAGCTTGAGAATGAAAACAATGGCTAATATTTGCCAATTTTGCCAATAATGAAGTTATTGTTTTACTGTTTATCTTCAATTACTTGATCGATTAGACCATATTCTTTGGCTTCGTAAGCCGACATAAAATAATCGCGGTCAGTATCTTTTTTGATTTTTTCAATGGGTTGTCCAGTATTATCAGCCATCATTTGGTTAAGCTGATCGCGAATACGCAGAATTTCTTTGGCTTCAATATCAATATCTGTTGCTTGTCTACGACCTTGAATTCCCCCTAATGGTTGGTGAATCATAATTCGAGAATGAGGTAAAGCCAGACGTTTACCTTTGGTACCACCACAGAGCAGAAATGCTCCCATGGATGCAGCTAGACCAACGCAGATAGTGACAACTTCGGATTTTAGGTGGCGCATCGTGTCATAAATCGCCAATCCAGCAGTTACCGAACCACCGGGAGAATTGATATAAAGATAAATTGGCTTACCAGGATCTTCAGAATCCAGATACAACATAATGGCAATGATTTGATTCGCTAAACCATCGTTAACGCCTCTTCCCAGGAAGATAATACGCTCACGATACAAGCGATCGTAAATGCTAATCCAGTCGCTATATTGCTGACCTGGGAGTTGATAGGGAACTTTAGGAATACCAATGGGCATGGGATTTTTTACCTTAATATATTTTTGTTTTAAGTCAGAGTGGAAACTGGAGTGGGCAAATCGCTAGTGCTTTCTAAAACCTTATCAATCAAACCGTATTCTTTGGCTTCTTGGGGGGTCATATACAACATTCGATCTGTATCTTTCTCCAATTTATCGATTGCTTGACCGGTATTTCGACTAAATATTTCCAGTACTGCCCGTTTATTTTCTAATACTTCTTTAGCACGGATTTGAATATCTGTGGCTTGACCCTGAGCACCCTGACGGGCTTGATGTAGGATGATTGTGGCATTAGGCAAACTAGCGCGATAGCCTTTAGTTCCTGAAGAGAGGATCATCGCAGCAGTTCCCATTGCCTGACCGATACAAATAGTATGGACTGGGGGCTTAATGTAGTCCATAGTGTCACAAATCGCAAAAGCTTCGGTTTCAAAGCCAATTGAATCCCCACCATACCAGGAAGTACCAGTAGAATTAATGTACATAGTGATTGGTTTGTCTGGGTCATCAAATTGCAGGAACAGCAATTGAGCCACAATTAGTTCTGTAACATCAATCCCAATCTGATCTTTATATTCATCAGGAGATACTAAGGGAAGTCCTAAATAGATAATGCGTTCTTTGAGTAGTAGAGAAGGTAAATCTGGGGGTGGAGTACGATAGTTACCACCGCCTCCTCTATAAGGTGCTTGCACTGCCTGAATTGGTGAGTCCATAGTTTTTAAGTTAATTTACCTCTTACGTTTGATTGTTATCTGCTCGACAAATTGGCGGAGAAACAACTAATAAGCTTAAATTATGCTTTTATTCCAAGGTTAGTAAAATGATTTTAACGCATCTATCTACCAGGATTTAGCTAGTTTTAATCTATAAAACCGAACTACAACCGAACCATCGGTGTTTTAATTACTATATTTGTTAATAACGATCGATAACTATGGCTAGAACTATTGCTTTAATTGCCCACGACCAAAAAAAAGACGATCTGGTAGATTTTGCCCTGCGCCATCAACCTCTGTTATCTCGGTATCATCTCATTGCCACAGGAACAACAGGTAAAAGAATTGAAGAAGCTACCTCTCTTGAAATTGAGCGTGTGGCATCAGGACGATTGGGGGGAGATGCTCAAATTGCCGCCAGAGTCGTAACAGGAGAAATGATTGCTGTTATTTTTTTAATTGATTCAATAAATGCCCAACCTCATGAACCTGATATCCAGTCACTGCTTCGTATCTGTAATCTTCATCTAGTACCTCTAGCCACTAATTTGGGGACGGCTGAAGCGATCGCCACTAGTTTTGCTCAGAGTCTGGTAGCTCACCTGATCTTTAACCCTGTATCTGGTGGTGGTAATGGTCAACAGGATCTTGACTTTATTAAACAGATGTTAGAACCTCATTTACATCTAGAGGTTCATTTAACTAGTCCCGATATTAGTCCCCAGGAATTAGCCCAACAGGCGATTTCTCAGGATGCAGATCTGATCATTGCATCAGGTGGGGATGGTACTGTTTCTGCTGTCGCAGGGGCGGTAATTGATACTCAAATACCTTTAGGAATTATTCCTCGGGGAACAGCTAATGCTTTCGGTATGGCGTTGGGGATTACCCAGCAAATTAGTCAATTACGAAGAGCTTGCGAAATAATTTTGGCAGGGAAAACGAGGGTAGTTGATGCCGCACGGTGCAATAATTTACCGTTAATCTTATTGGCGGGAATTGGTTACGAAGCGGAAACCATCGAAAAAGCCGATCGCGAAACTAAAAACCGTTGGGGTTCATTGGCTTATATTATGGCTGGTTGGGAACAATTAGATGAGCAAAAATTATTTGAAGCAGAAATTGAAGTTGAAGGAGAAATGAGAACTTTTCAAGCTGGGGCGATTACGATCGCTAATGCTGCTCCTCCCACCTCGGTTTTGGCTCAGGGAATTGGTGAAGTGTTGGCTGACGATGGCTTACTAGATATTACGATCGCTACCGTAGAGAATAAGTTACAAGCTGTTACCACAATTTTAAGTATGTTAGGAGCCGCCTTAATTAAGACTAGTGCCGAATTAGATAATATAGTTCATCTGCGAGCCAAAAAAGTGAAAATTTCTGCTAGTCCCTCCCAAAAAGTTGTGCTCGATGGCGAGATTATCGGCAACACTCCAGTTGAAGTCGAATGTATGCCCCAAAGCTTGACTGTATTTGCACCTCCTATTGAGTAAAAGAAAATTAGTTACTGATGCAAGACTATTTTTGGCTTAAGTTTAAAAATGTTATCGCGCTGAATTAAAATACTGATGCCCAAAAAGGCTTGGTCTGCTCGATAGGTAACGAGATAACTATTTTCCTTGATCGGGTATGGTTGCATACAGGTTGTGGCTGCCGCTAAATCTATTAACTGACCCTGACACCACCGAATCGATTCCTCTTCTGCTAAAGTTACGCGCTCAAGATGATTGAAGACTAGGCTGGGTGAAATTAGAGCAAAAGTCTGCTGTTGCAGTTGGCTTGCAATTTGCTCCAAAGTAATACTATTCTCTAGCTGCATCCCACAACTTTCAGTACGTACCAAATTAGCTAGCGTCCCCCCAACTCCTAACATTTGCCCTAAGTCACGGGCGATCGCTCTAATGTATGTACCAGAACCACAGTGAATTTTTACCTCTAATTCATAAAAATCTGCACGATAAATATTGAGTAATTCGATTTTAGTGATGGTAATTATTCTGGGTTCTACTGCGATATCCTCGCCTTTTCTAGCTAGCTCATATAGTTTTTTTCCTTTTTGTTTGATAGCACTATAAATCGGTGGTACCTGTTCAATTGTGCCCACGAAATTATTTAAGGCAGCAGTTATCTCTTCAGGTTCTAGATTTACTTCAGCTACACTTTTAATCACTTCTCCTTCTAGATCATCTGTAGTTGTTGTCACTCCCAAACGAATCAGAGCGCGATAGGCTTTTGGCTCAGGTAAAAACTGTAATAATCGAGTTGCTTTCCCCACTGCCACAGGTAACACTCCAGTTGCCGCAGGATCGAGAGTCCCTCCGTGACCAATTTTTCTAGTATTTAAAAACTTACGTAATTTGGCGATGCAATCATGAGAAGTAAAGCCAGCAGGTTTATTTAAATTGATAAAACCAAACATCTATATTTATTATTTAGCGATTGCCTAGATATTACGGTATTTTTTTCAAAATATTATTCACTTTTTCCGCCTCGGCAGTTTTATCTTGAGAAATAAATAACTGTTCTGCTTTTTGCAAATTTGATCGCGCTGTTTCCTTATTTCCCATGCTCATCTGTAGCTTACCTAAACCAGCATAGGCTTCAGCAAATTCAGGATTGAGTTTAATTGCTTGGTTATAATCAGCTAGGGCTAATTCGGTTTTTCCTTGCTTGGTATAAAGTTCTCCCCGAAGGAAATAGGGATTAGGAAGGTCAGGATCGAGTTGAATTGCCCGATTGTAATCAGAGAGGGCTAATTCGGTTTTTCCTTGATCGAAGTAAACATGACCCCGATTATTGTAAGCTGAAGCAAAGCTAGGATTAATTTTAATAGCTCGATCGTAGTCAGCTAGAGCTGTTTCTACTTCTCCTTGCTCTTTGTAGAGATTACCTCGATTAAAGTGAGCATTGGCATAGTTAGGATTAATTTCAATAGCTTGATCGTAGTCAGCCAGAGCTAATTCGATTTCTTCTCGATCATGGTAAAGCACACCCCGATTGCTATAAGCTAAAGCCAAATTAGGATTAATTTTAATTGCTTGATCGTAGTCAGCCAGGGCTGTTTCTAGTTCTCCTTGGTTATAGTAAACGATACCCCGATTGAGGTAAACTTGAGCCAAGTTAGGATTAATTTCGATGGCTTGATCGTAGTCAGAGAGAGCTAATTCGATTTTTCCTTGCTCTTTGTAGAGATTACCTCGATTAAAGTGAGCAGCGGCATAGTTAGGATTAATTTCGATGGCTCGATCGTAGTCAGAGAGAGCTAATTCGATTTTTCCTTGCTCTTTGTAGAGATTACCCCGATTGTTATAAGCTAAAGCCAGATTAGGATTAATTTTAATTGCTCGACCATAGTCAGTCAGAGCTGTTTCTACTTCTCCTTGGTTATAGTAAAAGTTACCCCGATTGATATAAGCATCGGCATATTTAGGATTAATTTCGATGGCTCGATCATAGTCAGAGAGAGCTAATTCGCTTTTTCCTTGGTTGGCATAAAGTGCGCCTCGAGTAAGGTAAGCTTGAGCCAAGTTAGGATTAATTTCGATGGCTCGATCGTAATCAGAAAGAGCTAATTCGATTTCTCCTTGCTCTTTGTAGAGATTACCTCGATTAAAGTGAGCCTCAACAGATTCAGGATTAATTTTAATAGCTCGATTGTAATCAGAGAGAGCTAATTCAGTTTTTCCATCCTCGAAGTAAATAGTACCTCGATTGCCGTAGGCATTCGCCAAGTTGGGATTAAATTGAATAGCTTGGTTTAAGTCGGAGAGAGCTAAGTCTATTTTTCCTTGGTTGGCGTAAAGTACACTCCGATTGTTATAAGCATCAGCATATTTAGGATTTAGTTGAATAGCTTGGTTGAAGTCAGCCAGGGCTAATTCTACTTTTCCTTGGTCAGAGTAAAGAAGACCCCGATTGTAGTAAGCTTGAGCCAAGTTAGGATCGATTTTAATCGCCTTTTTATAGTCAGCTAGGGCTAATTCTACCTTCCCTTGCTCTTGGTAGAGATTACCTCGATTAAAGTGAGCATCGGCATAGTTAGGATTAATTTCAATAGCTCGATCGTAGTCAGCCAGAGCTAATTCGATTTCTTCTCGATCGTGGTAAAGCACACCTCGATTGCTATAAGCATTGGCATATTCAGGAGCGAGTTTGATTGCCTGGTTCAAATCAGGCAGGGCTAAATCATCTTTTCCTTGTTGTTCATAAAGCACACCTCGACTGTTATATGCATTAGCATTCTCAGGATCGAGTTTAATGGCTCGATCGTAGTCAGCTAGAGCTGTTTCTACTTCTCCTTGCTCTTTGTAGAGATTACCTCGATTAACGTAAGCATTGGCATATTCAGGAGCGAGTTTAATTGCCTGGTTCAAATCAGCCAGGGCTAAATCATCTTTTCCTTGTTGTTCATAAAGCACACCCCGATTGTTATATGTCAACGCAGATTCAGGAGCGAGTTTGATTGCCTGATTATAATCAGCCAGAGCTAATTCGGTTTTTCCCCGATCATTGTAGAGCAAACCCCGATTATCGTAAGCTAATGCATATTCAGGATTAATTTTGATGGCTCGATTGAAATCAGCTAGAGCTAATTCTAATTTTCCGCGATCCGAGTAAAAACTTCCCCGATTGTAGTAAGCAGTAGCATAGTTAGGATCGAGTTTAATTGCCAGGTTGTAATCAGAGAGAGCTAAATCATCTTTATCATCTTTTTCTTGTTGTTCGTAAAGCGTACCTCGATTACTGTAAGCTAATGCAGATTGAGGATCGAGTTCAATGGCTCGGTTATAGTTAGAGAGGGCTAATTCTACTTTTTTTTGCCTTGCGTATAGCAAACCCCGATTAATATAAGCAGGAGCATAGTTAGGATCGAGTTCAATGGCTCGGTTCAAGTCAGAGAGGGCTAATTCTACTTTTTTTTGTTCGGTGTAAAGCCCACCTCGATTACTATAAGCAGGAGCATAGTTAGGATCGAGTTTAATGGCTCGGTTCAAGTCAGCTAGGGCTAATTCAGTTTTTCCTCGGTCATCGTAAAATACACCCCGATTGCTATAAGCTAGAGCAAATTCAGGATCAACTTTAATCGCCTGGTTAAAGTCAGCCAAGGCTAATTCTGGTTTTCCTTGATCGTCGTAAAACCCACCCCGATTGCTATAAGCTAGAGCAAATTCAGGATCGAGTTTAATTGCCTGGTTATAGTCAGCGAGAGCTAATTCGGTTTCTCCTTGGTCGTTGTAAATAAGACCTCGATTGTTGTAAGCAAGAGCCAAGTTAGGATTAACTTTAATCACCTGATTATACTCAGCGAGAGCTAATTCGGTTTTTCCTTGGTCTTGATAAACAACACCCCGATTGTAGTAACTATGAGCATGGTTAGGATTAATTTTAATTGCCCGATTGTAGTCAGCTAAAGCTAATTCGGTTTTTCCTTGGTCAGAGTAAAGATTACCCCGATTGAGATAGAAACTAGAGAGGGGATTAAGCTTAATAGCTTGTTGATAAGCAGCGTCGGCTTCTGCATATCGTTTTAAGTCTGCTAGAATAATACCTTTTTCGTTGTATAAATTAGCTCTACTAGTATCATTTTGTGGCAACGAGATAGCTCGCTCGATATTAACTAAAGCTTCATCAAAGCGATTTGATTCCCTTAAAATTACACTCTTAGTGAGAAAAGCAGGTACAAAATCCGATCTCATCTCCACTGCTTTTTCTATACTTGCTAATGCAGATTCGTCTTTTTCTTCAGCAGATAAAGCCAAACCTTTACCATAATGAGCCAAGTGGATAAATTCAGGATTTAGGGTAATGGCTTTATCGAAAGCTTGTACTGCTTCTTCATAACGTTTTAGTCGCCACAGTTGATTACCTCTTACTAACCATCTTTCTGCCCCTGCGTTACTTTGAGGTATTTCTGTACTGAGAATTGCTGCTTCAAAAGCTTCTTTTTTCGCTGGATTTAATTCTGGCGATCGCTTATTTTCTATCGGTAATGGGGAATTAAGCTTAAATCTATCTGCTAATCCAATAAAAGTATTAATCGGAATTCCCAAACTATAGCCCAACTGGATTTGTTTTGCCGAGCCACTTTGACTGTCTAAAGCGGTTTCTCCCTCTGCTAACCCATGAATACCAATCACTCTTCCTGCTAAATCTAATACAGCACCGCCACTCATCCCCCCATAGGTGATACTGGTGTAAACCATTTCGTATCCACCCGCTAAACTCCCCTGACTTTGTGTTAAACCAGAACTATCAGTAGATAAAGAACTATCTTTAATATTTAACAATCCTTGCTCTCTCTCCAAACCATATCCGAGACTAAATCGCCATTGGGGTGGTGTATTTCTACTTAGCTGAGGATATCCTGCAACAAATACCGCATCATCTTTGGTTAAGGGATAGTTGGCTAATTGAGCAATTTGATAATTCTCAGGGCTATTAAACCTAACTACCGCTAAATCTACACCCTCTTGTCTCTCAATCTTGCTAGCATCTAGAGGATATTTATTGCCATCAGGAGCAATTATTTCGTAGTTGTAATTAATACACTTATTCCCATCGTCTTGTTCACAAACTACATGATCGGCAGTTATAACAGCATAAGTATTTCCTTCCTTAGCTACAATTATCCCCGAACCATTTGCTCCGCTGCTACTATCGATTCTGACTGTAATTTGTTTGGCTTTATTCTCTAATTCTCCTAACCATCCCGTTAACTGAGTATTACCGAGATCGGCTACCGTTTCGGGTAGGGGTAAATTGTAGGCTGTAATAATTTCGGGATTGATTTTAGCCAACAAGCTATTGATGGGAATACCCCAACTAAGTTGTCTTAATTGTTCGATTTCTGAGGGGCTGGGTGTAGTGCCATCTTCATATTGGTATCCCGTATTTAAAATAGGAAAAGCACTAATACCATTAATACCAATTAACTCTCCTTCAATATTAACGATCGCACCACCACTCATTCCTGACAAAATATCGCTGCTGTAGCCTAGTTGATAACCTTCTTGAAGCGATCGCTCTAGTAGATTTTCCACTCTTCCCGGCTGAGTAACAAATTCTCCTGTTTCACCTGAGTAACCTACCGCAATCATCTTTTGCTCGACTATCGGCGTTACTTTCCCGATATCAGCTAAGTTATAGGTGCGATCGCTGCTAAATTGCAGTAAGGCGATATCATCTTCAGATTGAAAATTAGTTAATAGAGTTGCTTGATGGTTTGTGTCATCAGGAGTTTTAAGCGTAATTTTATTTTCATTACCGCTAATGACGTGGTGGTTGGTCAGCACTAAATAATTATTCCCCTGTTTGCCGATGATGACACCAGAACCACCATTATCCGCAGTGGAAATTTTAACCGAGATTGAACGAGTATATTGCTTTAATCCAGGGGAGATGTCCTGGGCAATTAATTCGCTTTTAGCAGTAATGGATGTGGGTATAAAAACAGTGGGGAATAGAACGAGAGAAGCGATTAGGGATAGATAGCATTTCATGTTTTTCGATGAGTAATATTGGTCAAATTACTAATTAGTTGAGTAGCTAAATTGCAGACTTTTTCGGTTAGAAATAACTCTCTTCAATCCGCCCGATCATCCCCCGCTGTTTTTTTCATCAACAGTGGATGTATTGTTCAACAAATCTTCAATCGAAACATATACCTGCTTATCTCCAATTTGATACAGGGGTTGAGAAGTTTTCCCTTCTAACAATTCATTTAAACTAAGTAAAATCTCTCTCGGATTGCTACTAGGTTTGACTTGAAATAATTGATCTTCCCCTTTACAGAGTTGTCCTTTTTCAAGCACCGCGCAAATTATGGGATATCCTTGATTGACTCCGTTAGTTAAATAGTTCAAACGTCCATCTTCATAAAAGGTCTGAAACTTAGACGATACAGTTTCACATCTTCTTTGAGCATCCCATACTGGAATATAATTTGATTCCCAGGCAATAATGGGGATTGTGATTTGTCTTTGGGGAACATAGGCTACTGTGGCTGGAATATTTTCGCCACTCGCGCGATTGACAGTTTCACCGCAAGAAAAAGTGACGCGATCCTTGGTTGGTTCAACTTTTCCTGTCTTGGGAATGTCATACTCTGTTTGCGATTCTTTAACCTTAATCTCTGCATTACCTGACAGACTTAATAATAGTGAAGTAGAAATACAACCAAAAATTATTAAAGTTAAAGTTATTGGGGTATAAAGTTTGGTATTCATAATGTTAAATTGTCTTTTAAACAAGTCGTTAGTACATATAGCGGCTCTCATTTCAATAAGGCATACTTAATAACCTTTATTCAGGTTGCCTTTTAATGGATGATGGTTAAAAAGCTGTAAGCTCTAAGCTAAAGAAGGATTTGATTGCCTCTCCTTTTAAGGAGACTATTATCAAGGAAAAGTTCAAGCTCTTTTGTAATAAATAGCCTATGGCTTATGGTTTATAGCTAATTGACTTGGAATATAGATCGGCAACTAGAAAAACGCTATAAAATCAAAACAATATAAATAGAATTAGCTATTATAATGCTATGACTTTTATAGATTAATTTCAATTATTTTCAATCTAACTAAAGCAAAATTAAATATTATTTAAATAATAGTTTTTATATCTTTTAGCTTTTTAGTTAGAAACAAGAATTAATACCTATATGTTGAAGTTAAGTAGGTAGGCAGAATAATTGATAAAACCATACAATTAAGCTGTTTCTCTATTCCCTGTTCCCTATTCTCTTGCCGTAGGCATTTTATATTTAATTACACCCACCTACTTAAGAATATTATTCGAGTGCGCCCCAAAGTTGAAGCGTATATGATGAATCCAAATTTTCCCTGGTAAGTTTTTTGACTTTAAAATATTGACCTACCTTTGGCTCAAAATTGAATGTTTGAGTATTCGTTTGTCCGTCCATTGTAAATTCACCAATAGATTCAAACTTACCCGAAGGAGATTCATTACCAACTAACAGTTCAAATTCAAAATCTTTAAGGTTCATCTTTTGAGAAGCCATAACCGAAAAAGTGTCAAACGCAGCACATTTACCGTCCTTAAATCTGTAAACTACTTCTTTACCTGCGAATAGAGGATCATCAAGATACTCATCAACACCATCAAGTACATCGATTTGAGTTGCTCCTCCCGTGCATATAGTCCCAGAACAACTCACTGATTCGCCACCCTCTGATAATTTTAAGAGACTTATTCTGTTGGACTCGGTGATGTTTGTGGTTGGGCAAGGAGATGTCGAACTTGATTTTGACTGAGCTATCGTTTCAGAGTCATCAGTGCGAGTACTTCGATCTTCTAATTCTACTGCTTCTGATTCTTCTGATTGAGATATAGACGAAGAATCTGTGGTAGTTGGTTGCGATTCAACCTTACTTGGCTCGCTCCCAATAGTTATAGTAATGTTGGGAAGACTACTACAACTAACTAATAGCAATGTACTAATTAATGTGGTGATCGATCTATGAGCAGAAATCATCTTTTTAACCTAACTAGATAGAAATTTTTCTAACTCCCACTACGATAATCTTAAAAGAATTAAGCAATATTTATAGATATTTACTAAATATTTAAATTTGATTCAATTGAAATTAAATATTACTTAAATCTAATAGTTAGACAATAATTGCTAGAGTAAAAATATACTTTCAAACTATTTCGTGTATCCTAAAACTTTTTTGATTAAGAATTTAAGAAGTTTATTTTTACTTTAATGATTGGAGAATATCCGTATTTAGAAGTTACTAAACCCGATGGAATGCAGTATGCTGTCACTCTTGAAAATTTTATCCCTCAGCAAACAACCGAAAATGTTTATATTTCCATCGGGCGACAAAGCAATAATCATATTGTTCTGAACGATCCGCAAAAGAAAATATCTCGACATCATTGTTCTTTGCAATACCAAAATAATCGATGGTGGATTGTAGATAACGGTAGTGCTAATGGTACTTTTCTACAACGAGAAATAGATCAACCAGAAATTGATGTCCGTTCTGAAGATGCGATCGCACTTAGGAGCGGTGATTATATTTTGATTTTAGGAGCATTAAGTTCAACAAATCAACCGATATTCTGGCGACTAGAATTTATCGATCCGGGAGAAACTAACCAAGTGACCAGTATGCAAGCTATTCACACTTTAGAATATAGTCTTAGTCGCCAAATGTTATACCGTAATATTGTTCGTCGTCGAGATTCTATATCCTTGGGAGAACAAGAACGCTGTTTAATAGACTATATGAGCCGTAAAAATCACTATCATCAGAATCACCCAGCAATTTGTGAATACGATGAATTAATTCAAGCAGTATGGCAGGATGACACTTTTGGTAGGGATAGAAAAGCCATTAATCATTTAGTTTGGCGCATTAGAGACAAAATCGAGTTGGACTCAGGTGAACCTCAATTTCTAAAAACTATCAAAGGTAGAGGTTATTGTTTAGATATCAAAATCATTGATTGAATTTGTGACACACTATAATTCACATTGATCGACTCGTGATAGTAGAAGTTGCCTTTCCCTCCAGCGCAAATTTGGCTTGTCAGCAATCTCTTTTCCGGGACTAGGAAGATGTCCCAATGGAGCAATATCGGTATACATAAGATCGCCAGATAAACTCCAAGAGCCAAAAGTTCTCCACCCAACTCGATCACCAAAGGCTTGATAAGTTGCTTCTATGTAATCACCTGGGGTATTTCCTGTTTCTACATAGACTTGCTTTTGAGGACTAAATCCGAAACGCCCATCACTATGCTCTGTCCATAGTTGATTGATTTTACGTAACGATTCACAGGGAAATTTGTTAATTGATTTTAGGTTTAAGGCACTATCGTCACCAGCAATTTTCAACAGGATTTGATCTGTCTCTTCGTCAGCTTTTTGCCATTGTTTATTTTGCAAATATGCTTCTAGTTGATTATAGTTAGGCTGATTTAAAATTCGCGAAGTGTAAACTCCTGTTCCCAATAGAGCGATCGCACCCAATAAAGTTAATAATAATTTTTGAGGTGAATTAGATTTTCTAGACTGAGTTTTGACTTTTTCAATAGTGGTTTGAGTAACAGTGGGGGAAGCTGCTGGTTCAGATTCGACAAGACCGGTGTTAACGAGTGCTTTAAGTGCTGAACTAGCATCAGGAAATCGATTCTGGGGTTGAAAGCTAATCATCTTACTCAAAACAGATTCTAGTTCAGGGTCAATCTTTATTTGTAATTCAGCTAAAGTTTGTTTTAATCGATCTGAATTATGAGGCAATTCTGGAGATGCCAAACCTGTAAGAGCTTTGATAGCCAATATTCCGACTGCATATACATCACTGTATTTTCCAGGATAGCCCTGTGCCTGTTCGGGAGCCATATAAGAACCTGTACCAATACCAACCGTTTTTTCCTGTCGATCAACAGTTAAAATTTCTTTGACTGCTCCAAAATCAATTAAAACTAATTTTCCATCGCGATCGCGACGCATGATATTGGTAGGTTTAATATCTCGATGAATTTTGTCTTCATGATGCACCAAAGTTAAAAGTTGTAGCAATTCTTGCATAAGATTAACGGTTTGAGCTTCATTCCATCTTTTTCCAGACTCAAGTTCTGAAGCTAAGTTGTGCCCGCCGATAAATTCCTGTACTAAATAAAATTGTCCATTTTCTTCAAAGTAAGAATAGAGCTGAGGTATTTGATCGTGTTTCCCTAAGCTTGATAAAGACTTTGCTTCCTCTTTAAATAGTCTTTTGGCGATCGCTATTGCTTGAGGATCGGGATTTTTCGGAGAAAGATGTTTAACCACACATTGACGTTGAGGAACATAGTCTAGGTCAATCGCCAGATAGGTATCTCCAAAAGCTCCACTACCTATTTTTTGAATAATTTTGTATCTTTGGCGAAGAATACGATTAAGCATAAGACTAGCTCAAAAATTCAAAACATGATCTACCTAGATCGCAGAAAACCGATATCTATAGATTGTTGTGCTATTCATCTGTAATTATACGGATATTTAGAAATTTGAAATTTGTAAGATCAGAGATGAGCAAAAAAATTTTCGTTAAAACATTAAATGCTAAAGACGTTAAAGAAAATATTAGGTGGATTTGGAACCCTTGATGGTGCGACTTATCCCTTAAAAGCCTTAATAACTTTTATCAAAAATCCTGGATTATTCAAATATATTGCCATACCGATTCTGGTGAATATTATAGTTGCGATCGCGCTTTACAGCGGATTACTTTATTTTGGTTGGCAAATTGTTGATGGAGTACAAAGTGATCTCACTTTATGGTTAAATCAACTCATTGCTAACCTACCTCAGTGGTTAGGATTTTTAAGCTATATTGTTTCAGGTTTAATAGCTTTAATACGTTTATGCCTAATCGTAATTCTCCTGATTGCCACGGGTTTTTTGCTAACTCAATTTGGCGTATTGTTGGGGGCACCTTGGTATGGTCAACTTTCTGAACAACTAGAAAAACTCCGCACAGGTAAAGTGGAACTAGTTGAATTAAATATAATTAGTGATTTGGGTCGGGCAATTTTATATGAGTTAAAGAAGTTAGTATTGATCGCTGTGGTCGGAATTCCGTTACTATTCATTAATCTCTTTCCTGGGGTAGGTACGCTAGTTTCTACTGTAGGTTCATTCACCCTGACTACCACGATTGTCTGTCTCGATTTTCTTGATTCTTACCTAGAAAGAAGGCGACTACCTTTTCGTCGGAAGTTAGCTATTGTCTTCAAAAATTTACCTGCTACTGGCAGTTTTGGCTTAGTATGTTTGGGGTTAATTAGTATTCCTTTGGTTAACTTAATTACTATTCCTTTGTGTGTCGCTTCTGGAACATTGTTTATTTGCGATCGCGTCAGCCGACCTGTAAAATAATCATTGAAATCAGATCCAAGATAAAAGCCAAAAGCCATATTACACGGAAATACCCCACCGATTAGGTAGAGTATTAACATTTAATAAGTAAAAACAAGTTACTTATCAAGATAAACCTTGCAGAATCATTAAGCCTCGGCTTCACCTTCAATATAGATAAATAAAAGTGCCATAGAAACTGCTGCACCTACTATGCCCACAAGAGGAACCATAGCAACTGGTAACCAGGAAGCTGCGTAATCGCCAATCATATGTTAATTTCCCTATTTTGGATTAAAACGTTGACAACATGGATATTACTGCGAACAGAAACCCGAATAGGTTGAGTTATAAAGATTCTTAACAAAAAGCGAACTTAAACCAAGTTAGAGTAATGCTATTTAAAGGATTCATTGAATCTTGTAAATTTTAAGGAGAACTCAATTTTATGGATGCAATCACATCTGGTGGAGATCCTCAAGTAGGAAATTTGGCTACTCCCCTAAATTCGTCTGATTTTAGTACATCTTTAATCCGCAATTTACCTGCTTACCGCGAAGGTTTAGCACCACTTCGTCGTGGGTTAGAAGTAGGAATGGCGCATGGATATTTGTTATACGGTCCTTTTCTGGTATTAGGTCCATTACGTAACACTGAAAATGCAGACATTGCAGCTTTACTAGCTTCTATTGGTCTGGTAGCAATTTTGACCTTATGTTTGTCTCTCTATGCTAGTGCAATGGGTGGTAAACCGAGTGAAACTCTAACTGCTCCTAAAGTTCCTGCTGCATTTGCCTCTAAAGAAGGCTGGAGCGAATTTGGTACTGGTTTCTTTCTTGGCGGTACTGGTGGAGCATTCTTCGCTTATTTCTTGCTCTCCTCAGCTTATTTAGGAGATATCAAATCACTCATGGGTCTTTAATTTTTCTAGATTTTAATTTTTCTAGATTGTCTGAAGTACTAGGATGGTTAAGTTTGAGATAGCTTAAAAAATTTATCTAATAATCACATAGATTACAACCCAGAGGGAACTCTGGGCTTTATTATTTATAAAGGTATTCAGCTAAAAGTATAAAATAAGTAAGTATTTGAGAAAGACACCATGAAACCATATAAACTATCCCTGATGCCCATTAAACAGGCTAGTCTGCGTCTAAAGACCTGGATTGTTTCCAGCTTATTGATGGTATTGGCGATTTCCTGTTTAGCAGCACCAGCGATCGCTACTGGCTTATTTGATTTACCCAATTTTGATGCAGAAAGAGTTTGGGTGGTTGACACGGCTGATGCTATTAGTGCTTCTAACGAAGGTAAGCTAAGTAAAACTTTCAAACAATTTGCTAACGAAACGGGTCAAGAGATCAGAATGGTAGCAATCCGTCGCTTAGACTATGGAGAAACTGTAGATAGTCTAGCAGAGGAAATATTTAAAGATTGGTATCCTAGTACTGAAGCCCAAGCTAACCAAACTTTACTGGTATTAGATACCTTAACTAACAACGTTGCTATCCGCACTGGAGAATCAGCTCAAGAATTGGTCAATGCAGATATTGCTACCAGTATTGTTGATGAAACTGTGGGCTACAATATCCGCAAAGGGGATAAATACAACCAAGCCTTTATTGATGCAGGCGATCGCTTAGTAGCTGTACTTTCTGGTCAAGAAGATCCAGGTCCTCCAGTTATGGAAGATGAAATTCAAATCGAGGGTACATTTACCACAGCGGAAGATACTGACCAAGGTAGTGCAACTATTTGGGTAGTAGGTTTTTTGATAGTTGCTACCATTATCCCTATGGCAACCTACTATTGGTACGTCGGATTTGGTAATTAATCCTGAATATACTCAGTACCGTTAACTAAAGCATACTCAGCCCTGGTAAATTCTCGACCTAAATAGGCAGCATGATCTAACATTGTAATCGGGCAGGGTTGAGGTTCTTCAATTACCTTGACACAAAGTTCTTTAGCCGTTCTAGCTGTATAGAGTGTCTCTGCAACACGCTCTACTTTTTCACCCCCGCAGGCAATTACCTTTCCTGTATTGGGGTCTACTGCCAAACCTTTTTCGTTGATGATATTGGTATAGTGTTTGGCACAGATTAATTCTGCTTCTCGATCCACATAAATGATGTAATAGCCACCAGGATCTAGAGCAATCGGACGTTTAGAAAGCTGATCATCTATAGCTTTTAAATGATTGGTATTAATCGTAGTCGGCATTAAAAATTTAGAACATTTGTTTTGTTTACTAACCACGATCATAATGCTTTCTGAAGTTAAAAAACCTATCTCTTAAACTGAAATAAAATATCTTTAATAAAAATCAAAATCTAGTCACGAGTAATGAGTAACAAAGGCTTAATCCCCATGTGTTGAGACCAACTTGGGGCTTTTATATTCATTACTCATTACTTATTACTCATTACTTTAGCCCGAAGGGCGTGGTTAATTTCAACTTAACTCGAATAACTTTTCCATGCTTGCCAAAAGTTCAGCACAGCCATCATTACTATAAACAAACTAAAAATTTTCCTGACCACCGAATCTGGTAACTTAGGTAATACTCTCGTACCTACTTGACTGCCTAACATCCCACCAATACCCAACATTATTCCTTGAAAAAACAAAATATTACCCTGAGTTGCATGAACTATACAAGAAGAAATTGTCGCTGTGACGATTACTCCCAAACTGGTCTGAATTGCTACTTTAATTTCTTCGTTCAGCAGTAACATTTGCAAAGGAACCATAATTGTACCGCCACCGATTCCCAATAAACCCGACAAAAAACCAGCAATTCCTCCTGTCGTAATCTTGGCTGTTATTGGAGTAAATAACTTTGTTGACTGTTGTTCTTGTACTGCTAACTTTTTTCGCAGCCTAATCAAAAACAGATTTACCAGTAAAAAGATACTGAATATTGTTAATAAAATATATTCTGGTATATTTACCCCCACAAGAACCCCTAATTGGGCGGTAATTATAGCTGGCAAGGCAAGATAAACCACTCTTTGCAAATCCAAATAGCCCATGCGCCAATTATAGAAACTACCAGTAGACGAACTCATAATAATGACAAAGCTACTAGTTGCCACAGCTTGAATGGGAGGATAACCTAATGTCACCAGTAAAGAAACAATTACAAATCCGCCACCTATTCCTAGTAATCCCGCTAAAATACCCGAAAATATGCCACCAATACCAAAAATTAGCCAACTTTCCATAATTAAATATTAATCTCTAAATATTGAGTATTTACTAGACTTCTCGCAAAAATAAAATTGGCAATTCAATATTTTTTATGCTTTTAAGATTTCCTCAAAACGAAGTGGAATCAATTTCTTTACTTATTTTCCTTGTCTATCTTGTCTTAATCAACTATTTAATTTCTTCTTGTACCAAAAATTTACTCCTCATAGTCACTGTTGATTTGAACCTCTAGAGTATCTTCATCAACATAAACGTATAAAACGTTTGGACGACAACATACCTGACAATCTTCGGTATAGGACTGTTGCATTCCTGCACTAATATCGACAAAAGTACTATTGGTTTCGCCACAAAAAGCGCAGTAATATTCAGCAGTAGTTTGCATATTTTCTTACTTAATAGTTGACCAGGGACAAATAAACTGAAACAAAAGCTTAATTCCTAATTACTAGTTTTTCATTATTAATTGCCATAGCATCGTTTAAGTGTTTCACTAAAGTTTTTTGAGGTAATGCTCCTTGTATATGTTGCCAGGGAAGAATTTGCTCGTTCCAGTCCCATTGAGAGTGAACATAGTAATCTAGTGGGGGAATTTGTCCTCTTAACTGTTTAAATGCCCTTTTATAGCTACCAACAGAGTCTCCATATTCTCTGGTTAATTGCAGTAATTTACCTAATCGGCGATCGCCACGAGAAATTAAAGCCTGAATAACTGACCAGTTATAACTTTCGGGGCGAAAATCAATCCCCTGTTTTCTGAGGTTTTTCTCCAGATATTTTAGTCTTTTTTTGGCCTCGGAATTAACCCCAAACCATTGAAATGGAGTATGAGATTTAGGCACAAAAGTACTGCATCCCAGAGTTAAGCGTAATCCAGGGGCAGCTTTTTTAATAGCTGACATCATAGCAACAGTTTCTTCTACATCCGCCATCGATTCTCCGGGAATACCGACCATCCCATAAAGTTTTAAGGCCTTTAAGCCTCCAGCTTTAGCATTAATTGCTGCCTGAATGATTTCTTCGTTAGTTAGCTTTTTGTTGACGATTTGTCTTACTTTTTCTGAACCACTCTCCACGGCGATGGTAATGGAACGAGTATCGCGATTAGCTAGGGTAGCAGCCAGTTTTTCGGTAACAGTGTTAGTCCTTACCGAAGCAATACTAAGACGGACATCTTGGTATTGGGGTTGGGATAAATAATCTAAAATTGCTTCAAATTCGGGATGTTGTGTTACTGATGCTCCTAATAAACCAAGACGGTTAGTAACTTGTAAACCTTTTTGGATCGCAGGTATTAGAGAACCTGATAAAGAAGCAGTACGAAATGGCAGGGTTAAATAACTGGCTAAACAAAAGCGACACATCTCAGGACAACTACGGACAACTTCGACCATGAAAATATTTGACCAGGCCGCTTTTTCCGTGACTACGGTAGAGGCAGAAAGTGTATTGCCACGATAGGTTTGTTTTTGTACTTGCTTGGGAATATCTTCAGCGATAGGTGCGATCGCTTTGATTGCACCATCAGGGTTATGATAAGTTACTGCATATAAGCTGGGAATATAAACCCCTGGAATCTGTGCTAATTGGCGTAATTTAGTCTGGCGATCGGCGTTTCTAACCTGTTGATAAGCATCAATAAAATTATCGAGTAAATCTTCCCCATCTCCTAGCAGAATGACATCAAAAAAATCTGCCAGTGGTTCAGGATTAGCAGTTAAAACAGTTCCTCCACCAAATACCAGAGGGTGATTATTCTCTCTATCAGCGCTATGAAGAGGAATGGCTAAAGATTCTAGTAAATCGAAAATATTAATATAATCTAATTCCCAAGATACGGAAAAACCTAGTAGTTCAGGATTTCTGGGTAGAGGTTCGTTGAGGTCGGTAAATAAACGACTGACATTCACATCAGAACGCATTGCTAAAGTCGACCAAACTATTTGATAACCTAAGCTAGTTATACCAATGGTATATTCATTGGGGAAAGCAAAGATTGTCGGAATAGCATTAGCTTCTGGATTGGCGGGGGAAAACAAAAGATGTTCTTCTTGAAATACATTCACAGATTGTTAGTTTGAGCCTATAGTTTTAGGTCTTAAATTTTAAATGGTCGTACTTCTTGATTATCGATCGCTTTAGTAAGATGTTGCCAAAAGTTGAATCTCGATCGATTGAGTTTAGACAATTTTTAGCGCAGGAAGAGTTATACTACTGAATTGTTGCCGAAAGTAGTCTATGGTTAGTTTTTTGAGGTATTGGGTTGGAATATTGTTATGGACATTTTTATCTCAACTATCTTTATTAGCCTCAGAGTTACCTAAATTAGACGGGACTACAATCTTGGTTTTTGATGATGATTCCCGCCCATCACGCCAAAATCCTGTAAATAATTTATCTAGCCTAACTAAGTTTAAATCTCCTACCCATCTCATTACCCAAGAGCGTCAGGGAGAGGTTCAACAATATAAAATACCAGCAAATAATGAATCAGAATTTAATCCCTCGATTCCCATCGACCAAATTGAAGTAGTAGAGGTCATTGCCGATCGCCAAGAATTCGATGAACAAAGACAAGTAATCACTGCCGAAGGAAATGTCGTGATGCGCTTTGCTCAATCAGTAATGACTAGCGATCGCCTAGAGATAAATCTCAAGGACAATCTGGCTGTAGCCACGGGGAATGTAGTGCTGACAAGAGGGGAACAAATTCTGCGAGGAGAAAAATTTGAATATTATTTAGTTACTGATCGGGGAGTCATTTTTAATGCGGGGGGAGAAATTTATCAACCCAGTCTAAGTCAAGACTTAGATTTAGAGCAACAATTAGCACCCGAACAAAGGGTTTTTGACCAAACTTTAAGTCAGGGACTGACAAATAATCAACCCCTAACAGGAGTCACTGCCAACGAAGGCATCGGGACTACTATAGGTAGTTCAAGGGATGTTAATTTATTGAATGATGATAACTCCACTGGCGGCAATATTAACCGAATTCGATTTCAAGCAGATCGAGTAGATTTTGAAACTTCAACCTGGGAAGCACAAAATTTACGTCTAACTAACGATCCGTTTTCTCCACCTGAGCTAGAGTTAAGAGCCAAGACAGCAACTTTTCAACAGGTTGATGCTCTGACAAATACATTAACTACTACTAATTCTCGCCTAGTAATTGATGATAGTTTTACTGTCCCCCTTTTAACCCGTTCATTTGTCTTTGATGGTCGCCCTCGCCGCCCCGGACTGTTCAATATTGGTTTTGACGGCGACGAGCGAGGCGGCCTCTTTATTGAACGGAGCTTTGATATTATTGATGGGGAGCGAGTAAACTGGGAGATTACTCCCCAATACTTTTTGGAACGAGCTTTATTTCCGACCACCTTTCGGTTTAGTGACTCAGATGAAGGAGGAGTATTCGATCCAGCAGTCTTTGGTCTTAAAAGCGAGCTTAATACAGAATTTTCCCCTAGAACAAGAGCAGAAGCTGATTTTTCTTTAACTAGTTTTGATTTTGGTGACTTTGAAGATAATTTTCGTGCCCAAGTAGGAATTGAACAAAGGGTAGGTAATCTAAATAATCCCTATACCTTCGATCTTGAATATAATTTTCGCGATCGCCTATTCAATGGTTCTCTGGGTTTTCAGACCGTATTTAACAGTATCGGTGCAGTGGTAACTTCACCTAATATTGCGATCGCTGATACTGGGATAAATCTAACTTATCAGGCCTCAATTCAAAACATCAATGCAGATACTGATCGCCAAGATTTATTAGGCGCAGCAAGAGATAATGATCGCGTTAACTTAACTCGCTACCAAGGAGCAATTTTTCTTAATAAAGCCTTTCCCCTCTGGTCGGGAGAGGCATTGCCCCCCACCAAAGACCAAGGATTGCGTTATACACCTGTTCCAGTTGTGCCTTACCTACAATTATTTACGGGAGTTTCGGGGGTTGGTAGTTTTTATAGCAACAGTGATAATCAACTATCTTTACAAGGAGATATCGGCATTCAAGGACAACTAGGTCACTTTTCTCGTCCTTGGCTTGACTATACAGGATTTAAAATAAGTTACTCACAAAATATTCGCGGCGATGAGTCACCCTTTTTATTTGATCGCTTGGTAGATCGACAAATTCTTTCCTTAGGTGTTACCCAGCAAATTTATGGTCCTATTCGTTTGGGAGTTCAAACTTCTCTTGATTTAAATGATAGCGATGAAATTAATACCGATTATCTGATTGAATATAGTCGTCGGACTCATAATGTTACCCTGCGCTACAATCCAGTATTAGAAATTGGTTCCATCAGTTTACGGATTAGTGATTTTAATTGGCGAGGTAATCCTCGACCCTTTAACAGCAATGAAATTACCCCAGTAATCCAGGGAGTTGGACGATAAAGTTGCACATCGTAAATATTGTCATAATAATATCATTTGAGGTCGAGGCGCACGGAAGCCCGAATGCATTTGGGCTTCCGCTGTCGCCTGTTTACAGCAATGATTACCTACGCATACCGATACAAAATTAAGCCGACACCAAACCAAATAAGACAGTTCGAGCAATATTTAAGTATTTGTAGAAGCGTTTACAATTTTGCTCATTCTGAACGTAAGGCTTGGATTGAATCTCGTAAGTGTCAGGTAGATCGTTGCTCGATAAATAGTGAATATATAATCCCTGCCGAAAAACCTTTTCCTAATTACAACATTCAAGCAAAGGCGTTAACAGAAGCCAAGAAAAAATTACCCCACCTAAAATTGGTAAATGCTCAATGCTTACAGCAAGTATTGAAGAGATTAGATAGAGCATGGATTGATTTTTTCAAAATGCCGAGTAGAGGATTTCCCAGGTTTCGTAATGCCAACAGGTATCGAAGCTTTAAATTTCCTAAACCAAATACAGTTTGTTTGGATGCTGGTAGGGTCAAGCTCCCTAGTATTGGCTGGATTAAAATTAGGCAGTCTCGACCATACCCAGTTGGTTTTACACCCAAACAGCTACAGATTGTCAGAAAATCCAGTGGTTATTATTTAGTGATTTATTTTGAGTCATCTGAATCTGTCCCTGATGCTGTTCCTGGAGATAAAAGTATTGGATTAGATGCAGGGATTGAAAGTTTTGTGGCAACTCCGACGCAGTTAATTAAAAGCCCTCGGTTTTTAAACCATAAAGCTAGGAAGCTGAAATTGCTCCAGCGACGATTGAAACATAAAACCAAAGGCTCAAATAACTGGAAAAAGCTACAAAACAAAATAGCTAGGCTGCATGAAAAAGTGGCTAATACTAGACGTGATTGGCATTTTAAATTGGCGCACCAAGTCACCCAAAATATAGATAATATTTTTGTCGAAGACATTGATTTTAAATCTTGGTCAAAAGGCTTGTTCTGCAAACAATCTCTGGATTCTGGTATTGGTGGGTTTATCAATACTGTCTTACCTTATGTAGCCTCGAAGCAGGGAAAATTTTATCTTAAAGTAGATAAAAATGGCACGTCTCAAGAATGTTGTAAGTGCCATGCTTACACTGGTAAAAAAGAATTAGGACAGCGTATTCACGTCTGTACTAATCCAGCTTGTTTACACACTGAGTCGAGAGACACCTGCTCGGCTAAAGTAATTCAACATCGTGGTGAGTTGGCGGTAGGGCATACCGTCAAGCAGGGTAAAACTGTAAAAAATGCTTGCGGAGGCGATGCGACGGGGATAGTTCAACTTTCGTTGTTCAATCTAGTTGGCAGCCGATGAGTCAAGAATCTCCCGTTAAACCCGTAGGGTTAGCGGGAGAGTGTCAAGCTGTTAAATTACTACATTACTTGTTCGACTTCCGCGATTTCAGGAATTTTTTCTCGCAAACGTCGTTCGATTCCCATTTTGAGAGTCATTGCTGAACTGGGGCAAGAACCACAAGCCCCTTGCAATTTTAATTTAACAATTGGACCTTCAATTTCAGCTAATTCGACGTTACCGCCATCAGCCATAAGATAAGGACGTAGTTCGTCTAGGACGGTTTCTACGTTATCTTGAGTTAATGCTAATGCCATAATTATTATCTTGATTTGTTTGTATTATTGTCTCGATCCTAGCGTGATATTAACCTATTAGGGGTAATTCGCAAATTGCTCTGATTAAGCTACTGTTGCGGGTTCTAACAACTTAGTTTCAGAGAAAATGAACTCAGTTGTAATTTTATCGTTGTCAGCATCAATAGATTCAATTATCTGATGCTTAGGCAGATAATAGTTACCCAACTTTTCATAGCTTTCGTTGAATTCCCGTTTAGCTTTTAAATCATTGGTTTTAGAGTCACGGAAAACAGCATTATAACCAGTAGAAATATAACCCTCGCCAGTATCAAGACTTTCGTTCGTATTAATCACAAATGCCATGGGACCCATGACACGGCTTACCTGACAGATTTCGGTACCGCGAATTTTGTAGTTAGACCCCATAGAGTCTCCTTTTACCAAAATTTCAACTGCACCGGAAGCATCTTGCTCTCCTAAGGAAAAGGTATTTTTTCCGTGGGCGTTCTCAAAAGTATTCCGCTTACGATGAGTAATTACATCTCTCATATGGTTATAGACGCTTTCGGATACTTTTTCGTCTTCGATGCCAGTGACTTCTACGGATAAATCACTATCAACTTTAATCTCGGCTGTATATACTTCCTCCCCTTGTTTTAGTTCCAACTTGGTGGTGTAACCAGGGAAGTTACTATCCCAAGTATACCGATTTTCATAAGCAGCACGAAAGCGATCGCGGGCAGTATTATCTGTCATATTTACTATCAAAATTTTATCTCTGTTATTTTCTAGTGTAGGAAAATTTGTCCTCAACTAACCGAAGTGTGCCCGATAAATCTCTAAATCTCGAATATAAGTAAAATAAATGTTAATTGAACTCAAATTGTTGCCAAATTAGTATTGCTCAAAACATAGATGATTGTAACTATGGGTTAACTTTGAATAAGATATATTTCCAAGATAATCTTAAAAAATGCAGTTTAATAAACTTAATTTCAATTTAGATAGTTCAGAATCCTGGCTGATTTTATTGATATATGCAGGATTTTGGCTATATAGTTATTACTCTCTAGTAATTTGTCTAATTCATACTCATAAGCAACAGCGTATTGCGGAAAACCTGGAACTAGAAGAAAGTTCCTTGGATGCTCTATGATTCGTTTTGATTGTGCTAGCTGTGGCTACATCTAAATCATTGATAATATGATATTAGAAACAATAGTAGTAAACGAGAGCATTAATATGCTCGAATCTAATGAATTCTGTCGAGATTAGTTTACTACAAGAAAGCCAGCTACCAGAAGCAGCAAAACTCTTAAAACTTTCTTTTGGAACTTTTTTGGGACTAAAAGAGCCAATGAGCTTTGGCAATGGAGCAGAATATATGTCCCGTTGGTATCGAGAGTCTTTAGGAGCTTTCGCTGCCAAAGCAGATGGAAAACTTGTAGGTCACTGCATGGTAGCTAATTGGGGTAGTTGTGCTGGGTTTGGACCGATTGTTACCCATCCTGATTATTGGGATCGAGGTATTGGTTCTCAATTGATCGATGCTTCATGGTCAAAATTTTATGAATGGGAAAGTCAACAGATTCTTTTTTGTACCCATGCCAACAGCCCCAAACATTTACACTTTTACGGAAAATTTGGTGCCGAACCTCGATTTTTAATTGCTTTATGTACTAAAACGCTGCTTCCAATTCAACCACCCCGTCTCAAATCTCAGCGATACTCTCATCTGTCACCTGAACAGCAAAAAGAAAGCTTAAATGCTTGCTACCAGCTAACTGACAAGATTTATGGAGGATTGGATTGGCGTTCGGAAATTCTGCTGGTACAACAAAAGTCTCTTGGAGATACTTTGTTGGTTTGGGATGATCTGGAATTAATCGGCTTGGCTATTTGTCATTATGGAGCTGGTTCTGAAGCGGCAAAAGACACTTTTTATATTAAGTTGGCAGCAGCCAAATCAGCTCAAGCATTTGAGCAGTTAGTAGATGAATGTGAAGTCTTATCCATCACCTTAGGAATCTCTTCAATGATGGCGGGGGTGGATATGGCTTGTGTCGATGCTTACCGCCGAATGAGAGCGCGAAGATTCAAGATTCAATCTCTTTCCGTCTCAATGCACAAACCTAATCACATGGGCTATAGTCGTCCCGATGTTTATGTAATTGAAGATAGAAGGTAGATAAATACGGTTAAAGTAAGAATAGATCAGCTCAAAAAAAAGAATCCCAAAATTACGGTGGTATAATGACTCCAACCAAACCGCTTGCTCGCCAACAGAATAACCAGCACGGTGACAATTGGCGACAAGAAATCACAGAAATCATTAGTGGAGCTTCGGGTGGTTTTCTTTTCGGGATACCTCTGCTATATACGATGGAAGTTTGGTTTATTGGTTCTTATGTCCAACCACCAATTTTACTAGGTATTTTGGGTATTACTTTTATTCTTATTTTGTTGCTCAACCGAATTGAAGGTTTTCGTACCCAAGAAAGTGAGACTCTACCAGGGGCGATCGCAGAAACGATAGAAACTCTAGCGATTGGGCTTGCCTGTGCTACTTTGATGTTAATTATTTTAAGACGCATCGATTTTCAAACTTCTTTGGTTGAAGCACTAGGCAAAATTATTTTTGAAGGCGTACCTTTTTCTCTAGGAGTGGCATTTTCGAGATCGCTTTTGAGTGGTCATGCGGAAGTTGATTTAGACGCTCATAAATCACAACCATCTCAATCTTATAAAGGTCATCGTCTAATCTGGCGAGATACATTAGCTGATTGTACTGCTACTTTAATTGGTGCCTTGTTTATCGCCTTCAGTATCTCTCCCACAGATGAGGTTACTGTATTAGCCGCCTCGGCTTCTCCTCTGTGGTTGTTGATTATTATTGCCGCATCCTTATTGATTTCTTATGGAATTGTGTTCGCCTCCACTATTACCAACTATCAGCAACGTCGCCAACAACAGGGATTATTTCAAACTCCTCAAAGTGAAACCGTCATCTCTTATTTAATATCTTTGATAGCTGGAATGTTAATGCTGTGGTTTTTTCAGAAAGTAGCTTTTAGCGATCCTTGGTTTGTTTGGTTGCGCTACGGTATAATTTTAGCCTTACCTGCTAGTATCGGAGGAGCGGCAGGGCGTTTAACAGTGTGATGCAAAAAAACTATTGGCGGCGATCTCTTGCTGAAAAAGTTAGCTTTGGTATCTCCTTATCAATTGTAGGTATTATTGTTGCCTTGGTTTGTTATACCTGGATAACAGGAGACAATAATCCGCCGATTTTATCAGTAACAACGGATTCTAATATTAGACAAGTCAATCAGCAATACTATATACCTTTTACCGTAAATAACTATGGGGGAGAAACTGCCGAATCTGTTGAGATTGTTGCTAATTTATTATTTAAAGACCGAATAGCTGAAACTGGCAGGCAGCAAATAGATTTCCTATCTCGCGAAGAAAAAAGATCGGGAGAATTTATTTTTAGCCACGACCCACAACAAGGAGAATTGACTATCCGAGTAGCTAGCTACAAGTTACCTTGAACCTGGAACAATTCTCAAACAATTAATTATTGTTCATTATTTTTGATCCAAGCGAATCAGAAGCAGTAAATCCTCAATTGAGCTTCTGAGTTGCTCGACTGCATCTTCGATGATTTTCAATTTTCGGGTGTCCGAGGCGTGAATTTTATCGGTATTTGTCAGCATCATTTCTGTTGCCATACTAATTCTGCTTAGAGGAGTGCGTAAATAATGGGAAATGTCGGTAGTCGACCTTTTTAGCTTCATAAAGCCTTGATCTACTGGCGTTGCATTCTGTTGAGTCAGGTAAGTACTACTGATACTCATTAAAATCATTAAGATCAGTGCGAGCAGCACTCCTAATCTTAATCCCAACCGCAACTTATGGTTGAGCCAATCCGACTCCTCGGTGGATTCACTGGCTCGAATATAGCCTTCTAATACGACAGTTTCACTGTCAAGGCTTTCTCTATACACAGCAATACTTGCGCTCCTCACTTGACCCTGTTTTTTGAAAATAGGAAAGTCTTCTTGGGTTTTGCCAGCAGCAATGCTTTGCTTGAAGGTTGATTCTAAAAATCTGTTTCCCTCTCTTGCCAGCAACTTACCGTCAGGGTCATACCACTCTATACTTCGGTCTTGCTTGGCAAATAATTCTTGCCAGTGGACTTCTTGTGACAAATCATTGATACCTCCAGTTTTAACTATATCTAAACTGGGAGATGCTACTTTTACTAAAGTTAGCAGTTCTTGATTTGATTGCTGTTCTAGATTACGAATTATAAAAAAATACGAGGATAAATCGGAAAGACCTATGATAGCTAGTGCAGCACTTAAATAGACCAAGATTGAACGCGAGATTGAACGTCTTGATGAGTTAGGAAAACTTGATTTTAAAAAGTGAGTAGAAATAGTCGTTAGAAACATTTATAGATACTTAGTGACTCGATTTATTGAATATAGGAAAGATTGTTAAAAATTAAATGCTACTTTCAAGGTATATACAATTTACTCTCAAGACGTATCAAATCTTTAAAATCTCATTTCAAGCTTAGATTCAATAAGGTGACAAACTCGGAACTGAATATCTATTAATTGTTTTGATATTGTTATTAGCTTGAGAAGTATTTCAACTTTATGTCTTTACTTTACATAATTGACTTGCGATCGCAAAAAATATCAACTTTGACAATAAGTAATAGTTCCAGTTGAACAAGCCAATTTGACACTCTTAAATTAGTAGGTCTATACTAAAAAGACTATAAATCTAGCTATTTAACAAGCTAACTACATTTCTATTTACTGCCCTTAAATTTTTTTTGGCATCTTTTTTAAATATTCAACAGAGTTTCCTCAATCAAGAGCATACTCGCAATTTTCTCTTAAGAGAAACTAAAATCCATTTTGCCCAGCTACCATTCTACTTGCGATCGCTCATAGACAACTTGACCATAAACTAAAGCCGTTTGTTTAGCCAGATCATCCCAACTAAATTTTTCAGCCAAAGATTTATAGGCATTCTCTACCAGATACTTAGCATGAGCCGAAAACCTCAAAACTTCTAAAATTCCCCAAGTCAGAGAATGGCAATCATTAGCACGGGTAACAATACCAGTATAGTTGTGTTGTACTACTTCTGGTAGACCACCCGTATCGGAAACCACTACAGGTACACGAGCGGCAAAGCTCTCTAATGCCACGATGCCGAAGGGTTCATATAGACTGGGAAATACGGCACAATCGGCAATTGTCTGAAACTTATCTAAGTCTCCGTCAGACATAAAACCAGTAAAATAGCACTTTTCCCAAATTCCTAAATTTTCAGCCTGTTGTTTGAGGTGGTTAGTATTGCCTCCACCAATAATTACAAATTTGACATTGCCTTCCATTTCCCAGAGTATTTTGGGAGCAGCATTAAGCAGGACAGAAACACCTTTTTCGTAGGTCATTCGTCCGACATAATAGACAATTTTCTCCTTATCGTTAGCAAAGTAACGACGAAATTTAACCCGGTCAAATTTTTGGTCATGATGTTTTTTTTCGGGACGGATACCATTGTAAATAACATCAATTTTGTCTACTGGCGAAGAGAAGACACGCTGGATTTCCTGACGCATATATTGGCTACAGACAATTATCCGCCACGCCTCGTGAGTTAAGAGCTTTTCTTTGCCATAGATATATTGCTGTTCAACTGTATGGATACCATTATGGCGACCATATTCTGTAGCATGAATTGTAGCAACGAGGGGTAATCTAAAAGTATTTTTAAGCGCGATCGCCGCATCTCCTACTAGCCAATCATGGGCATGAATCAAATGAAAATCTCCATGTTTGACTAAGATTTCTCCACCTAATCTGCCCATACTGTCATTCATGTTGACAACCCAATGGAAAAAGTCATTGCCATGGGCAACAGGACAACGATAAACATGAATACCTTCAACTATTTCATATTTGGGAGCAGAACCAAATTCGACAGTGATTAGGTGAACTTCGTATCCAAATTTAACGATCTCTGGATACAATTCCGCCACATGACGGGCAATTCCTCCTACAAGACGAGGAGGGAATTCCCAAGCAAGCACCAAAATCTTCATCTGTTTGAATCCTCACGCGATCGCACTGTGGATAGCTATAACTCTATCTAACTTATGTCTTTATGTCGGCTTTTGAGACTTACTTTAGATTTCTTTTCGCATCACCACTACTATTTATCTTTAGTAAACAATCATAATAAACCCCTCTATTACTTTTGTCTTCACTAACAACCGAAGTTACTAGCCAACTTTTTTCCCAAAACGGCGATCGCGTTGTTGAAAGGATTCTAAAGCTTGCTCAAATTGCTCATGATTAAAATCAGGCCACAGTGTATCTGTAACGTATATTTCAGTATACGCTAGCTGCCACAGCAAAAAGTTACTCAGACGCATTTCGCCACTAGTACGAATCAATAAATCAGGATCGGGACTAGAAGAAGTATAGAGATGTTGCGCGATCATATTTTCATCAATGTCTGTTGCAGATATTTTTCCTTGCTGCACCTTTTCAGCAATTTTACGACAGGCTTTGACCATTTCATGACGACTACCATAATTAATAGCAACGTTAAAATATATGTCTCGATTGTTTTTAGTACGTTCCATTGAGCGATGCATTTCTTGTTGCAAAGATGGAGGCAAAGGAGATAAATCCCCAATGAAGTTAATACAAACTCGCTCCGCTTCCATTTCTTTGAGTTCTTTTTGTAAAAGTCTTTCAAATAATGTCATCAAGAAATCAACTTCGGCAGTAGGACGACCCCAATTTTCTGTCGAAAAGGCATAAGCAGTTAAAGTTTTTATCTTTAAATCTTTACAATAGCGCAGCATTTCTTTGAGAGTATTTGCTCCTCGACGATGTCCTTCAATGCGGGGTAAACCTCTCTGTTTTGCCCATCGACCATTCCCATCCATGATTACTGCTACGTGTTGGGGTAATTTATTTAGATTGAGATTACTGGATAAAGTTGGTATTAATTGAGCTGTCATGGAATTATCTAAAATAGGAATGTACAAATAAAAAGTGGCTATTATTGCTTATAAATTGCTTTTTAAATACTGATGTGATTCAAGATTATTATTGACAAAAAAGTCTGGTGAAGCACAGCAAGATTGTAAATATTCTGGGGTTAAATTTCTACTCCATTGCCACATACGTTTCAAAATCCCAATAAAAGTGTAAATTAATTCCCCTCTAGATAAGATGGACCAGGATTGCCAATTTAAAACTGACATCATACGTTGAAATGTTGGTTTTAAATTTGATTGAGGTTTTGGACTTAGTTCATAGGATAACGGTAAGATGGTGTGAATTTGGCTAAGGATGTATCTCATTAGCTGCTGAGCACTGTCAGGATATAACCACATTCCCATCCCCCAAAACTTGGTCATGTGATTAATTTCATCCTGTAATATTTCTGCAATTACTTGCTGAGTTGTACCAGTAGTATGGGACATCAGCCAGAGATATAAGCAAGCAGCACTATATTCGGTTACTACACGGTGTAATCCATGACCGTATAAGTCTTGATAAGGATTTTCTCTCGGTTGATATGATTTAACTTGCCGTAATTGAGGAGTAATTTTTTTCTGAGTTAAATGCTGATAAATTTTGGCTAAGGCTGGAGTATGTTGACGCTCTTCTTTTTCCCACAAACCCAACTCTACTATTGTGCCATCTGCTCTAATTGCGCCTCCCACAAATTTTGCCATGGAAGGATGAATTGGTTGGAGGTACTTTCTACTAGTTTGAGTGTAGCCTCTGATCGGTGCTTCAGTATCTAATGCCCCTTGAATAATAGATAAAAAAATATCCAGCTCGATGCCGATAACTTGTTCAAGATTAATATCTTGCCAATTTATGGGCTCCCACTGCCGAGGTTGAGGATTCCTAAACTGCTGGGGTAAATCTTCTAGGCGATCGCATAATTGCTCAAGGCTTAGATATTCGTCAATTAAATAATTAATTCGATTTTTGGTTTGGAAAAAGTTGGGACGGAAACAAACTTCTCCCGCTAAATCTATAGATGGTTGATAGTTCATAAATCTACTGGAAAACTGTATTTTGTTTGATTACAAAACAGCTTAAGTAAATTCCAGTAATTTGTCTGTCGGTAAAAGTCGGGAGTTTCCTGTAGTAGCTCAGTAGGAAAAAGTCGGATATCCTGACGATTTCTCTGAAGCTAATTACTTGCCCTTTTCTTATTCATCACTACCGCCGATCGCAATTCCTGTATTGAAAATTTGAGCATGAGTTAAGTTTAAATCAGCCATCGATGCCCCAGTAACATCAGCATCGATAATTGTAGCTGCGGTCAAGTCAACCCGATCTAGATTCGAGTCATTAAGACTAGCATTGGTCAAAAACGCAGAATTCAGAATTGCACCCTTAAGGTTGGCGCCTGTCAAATCCGCTCCTTCCAAGTTAGCACCGGTTAAATTAGCCTTTCTTAAATCTGCATTCCTCAAATCAACGCCAATTAAATGTGCGTCACGCAAATCTGCACCCGATAGATCGCAACCCATACATTCCCCTGTCGTTTGTAGCTGTTCAACATGAACAGGGTTGGCTGCTGTTACGGGAGTAGCCATAGTCAGATTAACTAGCAATCCCAAGGTGATAATCAGACTTAGTTTCATTATTTATTACCTCCGTCGTTAACTATTGTTCGACTGAGTAATTTAGTTCACACTTGCTTATTTTTTTATTTATTTTATATAAGTCTATATTATCCCAAGATTAACTACATCAGGTAGTAATAAACGAATGGACAACCGAATTTTAGATTTTCTTAAGATTAGTCGGCTCAACACCTTGGTATTCTTGCTGGTCAAATTAAGTAGCTCAGAATAATTAAAGGCTGAAGGCGATTGCGCGAAGCGCACTGGCAGAGCCAATCGCTAAGACTCAAAAACTGAATAACGTTGAGAAGCAAAACGAGAAGGTTCTTGAGAATGTCACCTCGTCAGCTCATTGCTGTCTGAATCATATAAATAGCCAGAGAAATTAATAATCCGGTAAATAGATATTGAACCCAGATTTCTGGCAGTTTGGGTAACAACCGTGCGCCCAGTTGTCCGCCAATTAAACTGCCGACACCTAAAAGTAGCCCAGGAAGCCAAAGCACGTTTCCTGCCATTGCATGTTGAGTCACTCCCACACTAGATATTAAAACAATTGCCCCTAAGCTGGCTCTAACGGATGCTTTAATCGACTCCCCTAAAAATGTCCTTTGCAAGGGTACCATGACAATTCCACCGCCAACTCCGAACAAGCCCGATAAAATTCCCGCCAATAAACCAATGGAAGTCACTTTTGGTAATGAGACAGATTGAGTTGTTGTTGCTGAATGTGCGCGCGCTAAATTCCGTCTTAAGTTAATTAGGTAGATTGCCACTAACTGCAATCCAGCAAAGCCATACAATAGATGATTCTCAGAAATTTGATTTGCGATCGCCACCCCAATTCCCACAGACAACATCGCAGGAATGGCAAGTAAAATCACTAATTTGGTATTTAAATATTTTGAACGCCAATTCTGAAAAGAGCTAGAGATTGCACCCAGGGAGATTCCCAGTAAACTAGTGGCAGTCGCTTGAATTGGTGTAGCCCCAACTAAGGTTAGAGCAGGGACATAGAGTAAGCCTCCCCCAATTCCTAATATGGCTGCAACCAATCCAACTACAATTCCTAAGGGCAATAGTCCTAAAAGATGTAACATATAACTATAATTTAATTTTTCTTAGAGAATGCCGATAAAGCTCTGCTGTCTCTGCATATCTCTGGGAACGGATCATGTTTTCTTTGATTTCTTCTGGTCGAGTTTGCCGATAGAACTTAGCGGGTACTCCCCGCAAAACAACGCCATCTGGAGGGGTGGGAGATTTTGTTACCAGACTGCCAGCACTAACAATACAATTGCAGCCAATGGTTACGCGATCAAAAACATCACTGTTGATGCCAATTAAAGATCCTGCTCCAATAGAGCATCCATGGAGAGTAGCTCGATGCCCAACACTAACGCGATCGCCCACGTAAACAGGTGTTCCATCTGAGTGAATCACACAGCTATCTTGAATATTGGTGTACTTGCCAATGTAAATAGGCGCTCTATCCCCTCGTAGTACAGCATTAAACCAGATTGACGCACCTTCGGAGATTTCGACATCGCCAATAACTAAAGCTGTAGGTGCAATCCAAGCTTTTTTGTGGATTTTGGGAACTTTATCTCCAAGAGCAAAAACCCCAAAAACTCTATCAGTCGATGTGTCAGTTTCAGTTTGATAGTTAAGCATAAACCAGATTTAAATTAGATACAGGTTTGGTGGAGGCTAATCCTAATAGTTCACGAGCTTCTTGAGGTGTAGCAATTGGTCTACCATAGATTTCGCACAAAGATGCTACCTGCTCGACCAACTGCGCATTAGACTCGGCTTTAACCCCCTTGCGAATATAAGTTGTATCTTCTAGCCCTGTCCGAACATGACCACCTAAATGAATAGACAGAGCAGCGATCGCCAAATTGTATCGCCCCGCACCCAATCCAGTCCAATGAGTTCCAGGGGGGAGAGCACGTACTAAATGCAACAAGTTTGCTGGATCTGCCGATATACCACCACTGCCAAGTACAAACAGAAAATTAAGCGGCTTTTGTAATATTCCCTTGCGGAGAAGCTCAAAGGCATTTTCCATCTGTCCGATTTCAAAAATATCTAACTCTGGTACAATTCCCGCATTGTAAATTCGTCGGGCTTGTAATTCAATATCTAGGGGAGAATTGAGAAAAATTTGGTCTCGAAGGTTCAATGTTCCCGCATTCAGTGAAACTAGATCGGGCTTAAGGTTGTCATCATTGCCCCACAATTTTGATGTTAGTTCGACGCAAGTACCGCGATCAATTCCATCCTCGATGCTAGTAGCACGAGTCGAAATTTCCACTATAATTTCAGGACACCTCGACTTAATTTCATATAATACTTCTTGATATCTTTCTGGGCGATGGGATTCACTACCATCATCCTCTCTTGGATGTACGTGAGCGACTCTTGCCCCAGCTTTAAAGGCTTCTTCGATAGCGCAAGCTTGTTCTTTCGGTGTAATCGGAACATGAGAGTTCATCTGACGAGATGTTATGCCATTGATAGCACAAGTAATAATACAAGGGGTTGATTGTAGTGTTGAAAGCATTGATAGAGTACCTCAATTAAAGCAAAATTACTCAAATCTATAATCAAGTTAAAATTTGCCAATATTTTTCTAGGGCTTTAAAAAATATTGGCTTTGTCAGAGTAGAAGATAGTGTTGTAGTTGCTAAAGTCAGACAATATCGGTTGTAGATACTTTACTCTCTGTACTCAGACGCAGTACAAACTGGAGTTTCTTGATTGTCTGTGATGGAGAAAGCATCAAACTCTAGTCCTGAAAATTCGCCTGATACCTTAACTGGATCCTTGGCTGACAGATAATTCATTGTATTGTCGCCACAGACATCCCAGGAATCTACTCTAAACGTGCGATCGCCTGTATTCAGACGAAAGCCATCTTCCCAAACTTGTTCTACCGTACCAGTGAAGGTATTACCTTGGGCATGGACAGCTGAATAAAAAGTAGGAATAGCTATACCCGCAAAGGTCAGTCCGACAAATGTTAATTTCTTGATAGTCTTCATTTTGCTAAATTTTAAATTTGATAAGTAATAGGTCAGAATAAAAAGTCTGGTTGTAATTCACTTAGAGCAATCGAAAATGCTCTCTCTAATTAATTGTTGAAGATGCGGCTTCTTTGTATTGCTGAGTTATAGTCGAAATCATATTTAGCTCTGCCTCAGTTTTTGCTACCAGATTAAGAATCATTTGGTTGACAAAATTTTGAAATTCTTGGTTATTGCTTGTATCTAAGTTATTCCGCCGATGATAGGCGAACCCTGCTTGGATTTCGTTAATTTCATCCCTAATAAAATTTTCCGGGCTATTGCTAGAAAAATTTGTTATTAGGTTTCTCTTGCTATTAACTTCATTGCTGATAGAGAGTGATGATTCCAGCATTTTTGAATTCCCTTTCTTGTTTTGTTCTTGATATTGATGTTAAATAAAAAAAATGACCAAAAAATGACCACTGATACTAAATTTTGTTGGTGTAGGTTACTTAAATAAACGAAGTAATAAGTATTGAGTAATGAGTAATAAGTATTGATTACTCCCCTAGTTTCCCAGTCAAGAGCTTCAGCCTACATAAATAACCTCTGTCAATCGAATTTAGTATGATATGAAGTCCGTTTAAAATTTAATCTGGCGTTGGTGAATGCGTAATGCTATCGCTGCGTTTTCTATCTCTAAAGAAGTAAACCTGGATTTAAAAAGCTTAGAGCTTATGGCTTATAGCTTAAAGCTACGAACAGTAAGCTTCCGTAGAACATTATTTAATGAGCAACCCCTTTAATCTTCAATTGTCCTATTCCTTGATGGCAAAACAACTCGAAACGTTGACCCCTGACCTACTTTACTGGTAACTGTAATCTGTCCGCCGTGCGCCTGAACAATTTGTTGGGCAATGTTCAATCCTAAGCCAAAGCTACCCTTAGCTTTAGTTCCCGTCTGGTTAACTCGGTAGAACCGCTCGAAGATATGAGGCAAAGACTGGGGAGAAATGCCAATTCCTGTATCTTCTACTTCAATAAAGACTTTATCGTTGTCAGAATTGAGTCGCAGGGAAATGCTACCATCTGCTGGAGTATAACGACAGGCATTACTAAGGAGATTGTCAATGGCTTGACGCAGCAAATTAGCATCTGCCTTCACCATCACAAGTTGATCTGGCAGATAAGCGGTGAGAGTAAGATCTTGCGATCGCGCTTTACTCTTCCAATCAGATGTTAAAGTACGCAGCAAATCCACTACATTTATTGGCTCTAGGGAGTCGAGAGACAATAAGCTTTCCTGTCGTGCCAGAAACAGTAAGTCACCTACGAGGGTACTCATGCCCTTGGTCAAATGGACAATTTTCTCTAAACGTTGATCCAGGAAAGTAGTATCTTCTGTCAAATCCTCAAGTTCCATTAATCCCACCTGAGCATTGCTCAATACGGCAGCTAAAGGAGCGCGTAGTTCATGGGAAGCATTGGCAGTGAAGCGATCTAACTGAGCACAAGCTAACTCCAATTCTCGATTGGTATTTTGCAGCCTAGTTTCTCGTTCTCTCAATTCTCTTTCCAGTTGCAAGAATAGAAGAATAGCCAATAATGCCCCCATGGTTCCTGCGATCGCTGATAAACAGAGGACAATCCAGGTAATCTGACGGTAAAATGCCTGGTGTTGTTGACGAACTTCCAATAATTCCTCTTGTTTGGTAGTAAAGTCATCGATCGCGATCCGAGTGGCATTCATCTTGTCCTTTCCCTCTTCTAGCCAGTCGTACAGAAGAACGGTATTAACCAATAGTTCTGCTTCTTCACGAGTTTGTTTAAGTTCCTGTTGCAGAGTTAACTTTTGCTGTAAAATCTCCAGATGTCGATCAACCTTAGTCCGAATTTCTTCTAGTCTTTGTTTTTGCTGAGGATAGTCCTGCACCAGACTCTCTAGTTCATTCAATGACACGGGAATAACCTCACGGGAATGATTGTACGGAGCAAGAAATTCTTCACGATGAGTTAGTCCATAACCGCGCACTCCCGTTTCTGTATCCACTAGGGCTGTAAGCAGACGTTTAGTTTCTAGCTTAACTAGTTTGGTGTGCTGTATTACTGTTTCTTCTTCCTCCAAGCTAGCTTTTAACCAGGCAAAAGCGCCAAGAGACGTAAACAAGCAGACAACTGGAATGGCGATAATAATGCCACCGCGCAGACGAACGGGTAGTGCTTTCCATTGCTTCAATCTAATCCAATTAGACATTGCTGTTACTAAGGTGATTTGGGTGGCTCAAAACAATATCCTACGCCGTAAATACTTTTAACCCAGTCTTCTACACCGATTTTTCGCAAACTTTTTCTTAAGCGTCTTACTCTAGCAGCGACAGCATTACTCTCTGGTTCTGAACCCCATTCCCACAATGCTTGCTCAATCTGATCGTGAGTCAGAATTTTCCGAGGATGACGCATCATATATTCCAAAAGTTGAAAATCTTTGCTGGAAAGCTTGAAAGAGATTTCCTGACATTCAACACGCATTGTATCTAGCTCCAAGCATAAGTCTGCTAGTTTGAGTCGATCTCCTGTCCACAAAGGCGATCGCCTTCGTAAGGCTCGTACCCTGGCTAAAAGTTCGGTTAAATCTACTGGCTTAACTAAGTAATCATCCGCTCCTGCATCTAAGCCAGTGACTTTATCAGCAATAGTATCTTTAGCAGTGAGTAGAAGGGTTGGAGTAGCGACTCCTGCTGCGCGAAAGGACTGGCAAAGATCGATCCCACTCTCTTGGGGTAACATCCAGTCAAGAATAAGCAGATCGTAGTCCTTTTCCCCCATCAACCAGCGAGCCGTTGCTCCATCTACTACACCATCTACAATATGACCAGAACGGGATAAGGCTATCTGCAATGGCTCTAACTGTTCTGGGTCATCCTCAACCAAAAGAATCCGCATGATAAGTAAGGGAGGGTAAGTTCAATAAAACCTAAAATTAGGGGGTTTATTCCTAAATCTAAAATTAGCCCACATATAGCAATACGGACTTACATTAGAACACTGATTACTGATTACTGATTACTGATTACTTACGAGTAACCAAATAAACTTGCCCTAATACAACTTTGTACGGCTATATCTACAATGCCAAAAAATCTTTTAAAAGCCAGAACTTTATATTTTGATTATAAAAATCTTTCCATAAAAAAGGTAAAGACATAAATTATCTTTACCCTAAGTAAACGAATTATTCAATTGTTATTTGCAGACTACGAAGAAGGAAGTAATTCTACCTTTTCTTTTTGGGGTGTAATCTGGACTTTATTTTCTTCGTCAATATCCACGGTTGCTGTATCTCCCTCGTTCAAACGACCAGAAAGAATTTCTTCTGCTAAGACATCTTCCAACAGACGCATAATTGCCCGGCGTAGGGGTCGTGCACCGTAAGCAGGATTGTAGCCTTCATCGACCAGGCGTTCTTTGAACTTCTCAGTTACTTCTAGAGTAATTTCCTTCTCGGTTAAGCGTTGGAACACCTCTTTGAGTAGGATTTCGCTGATTTCTTTGACTTCTTCTTTGGTTAACTGACGGAAGACAATGATTTCATCGAGACGGTTGAGAAATTCTGGGCGGAAGTAGCTCTTCAGCTCTTCATTTACCAAAGAACGAATGCGGTTGTATTTCGCTTCTGCTTGGTCATCAGCAAACTCGAAGCCAAGACCACCACCACCTTTTTCAATGACCTTAGAGCCAATGTTAGAGGTCAAAATTAGTAGAGTATTTTTGAAGTCTACTGTTCTGCCTTTGGCATCAGTTAAGCGACCATCTTCAAGTATCTGTAACAGCATATTGAAGATATCAGGGTGAGCCTTCTCAATTTCATCGAACAAGACTACGGTATAGGGACGACGACGCACGGCTTCAGTTAACTGACCACCTTCGTTGTAGCCGACATACCCTGGAGGAGAACCGATCAGTTTGGAAACTGTGTGGCGTTCCATGTATTCAGACATATCGAGGCGAATCATCGCGTCTTCAGAACCAAAGAAATAGGTTGCTAAAGCTTTAGTTAGCTCAGTTTTACCTACCCCAGTAGGTCCAGAGAAGACAAAGCTAGCAATAGGACGGTTGGGATTTTTTAAACCAACCCTAGCTCTTCTAATAGCTCTTGATGTCGCTTTTACCGCGTCTTCTTGTCCGATAATACGTTGATGGAGAGTATCCTCCATGTGCATTAGTTTCTCCGACTCAGATTCGGTAATCTTGTTAACTGGTACTCCAGTCCAAGAAGCAACAATGTGAGCAATTTCCTCTTCATCTACAAAGGGAGAATCTTCTCCTCCGTCGGCTTCATTTTTCTTGTTGGAAGCGATAGTGCGGATCTGCTCTTTAATTTCCATTTCCCGATCGCGCAATTCTCCTGCTTGGTCAAAGTCTTGAGAACGAACCGCATCATCTTTTTGTTTGAGAATTTCCCGCAATTCTTTATCTAGCTCTTTAGCCGCTGGAGGAAGTTGAGAGTTAATCAAGCGCACACGAGAACCAGCTTCATCGATTAAATCAATCGCTTTATCTGGTAAATAGCGATCGCTTATATAGCGATCTGACAGCTTAGCTGCCGCTTCTAAAGCTTCATCTAATATTTTTAATTTATGGTGTTGCTCATAACGTTCTCGCAAACCATAGAGGATTTCAATAGTTTCTTCGACTGTTGGTTCACCAACCTGTACTGGCTGAAAACGACGCTCTAAAGCAGCATCTCTTTCGATGTGCTTGCGATATTCATCTAGAGTAGTAGCACCAATACACTGCAGTTCTCCTCTAGCTAAAGCTGGTTTGAGAATGTTAGCAGCATCGATTGCACCTTCAGCTGCACCAGCACCAATTAAAGTGTGTACCTCATCAATTACGAGAATGACGTTTCCAGCTTGACGAATTTCGTCCATGATTTTTTTGAGGCGTTCCTCAAATTCACCACGATACTTGGTACCAGCCACCAATAAACCTATGTCCAGAGTAACGACTCGCTTTTCTTCGAGGATATCAGGAATATCTTTATTGGCAATGCGTTGAGCTAATCCTTCAGCGATCGCTGTTTTACCAACTCCAGGTTCACCAATCAAAACAGGGTTATTTTTGGTGCGTCTACCTAGAATCTGAATTACACGCTCAATTTCCTTTTGTCTACCAACTACAGGATCGAGTTTTCCTTCTCCTGCCATCTGAGTTAAGTTAGAACCGAATTCATCTAGGGTAGGAGTTTTATTTCTCCCTTGACCGCCACCAGAACCTGCGGCTACTTCCGCAGTTTCACCTAACATTCTAATTACTTGAGTACGGACTTTCGACAAGTCTACGCCCAGGTTTTCGAGGACTCTGGCAGCAACCCCTTCTCCTTCTCTAATTAACCCTAAAAGAAGGTGTTCTGTACCAATATAGTTATGACCTAATTGGCGTGCTTCCTCTAAAGATAATTCCAGAACTCTTTTGGCTCTGGGGGTAAAGGGAATTTCTACTGCCACAAAACCAGAACCGCGCCCGATGATTTTCTCTACTTCAATGCGAGCATCTTTAAGATTGACTCCCATCGATTTGAGAACTTTGGCGGCGACTCCTGTACCCTCTCCGATTAAACCCAAGAGGATTTGCTCTGTTCCTACGAAGTTATGACCCAGGCGGCGTGCTTCCTCCTGGGCTAACATAATTACTTTTATTGCCTTCTCTGTGAAGCGTTCAAACATGTCTTATTCCATCCACCTGCTGCTTGCCCTTGTATGGTGATTCTAGCACAGCCTAATAGTTTGCTGACTACGCTTATAGGTGGTAGAAATACGGTATTAAAATTGACAATTTTTACATCATTTTAAGTAATAATACTGACTGCGTAGGTTCTTGTCTGTGTTCTGCTGCCACCGAGATAAATTGAGCTGAAAATCAGGTTTTTGGATATCTTTTAGCCAGAGGATCAAAGCATCTTCTTCTGTCTTTTGATAGTATCCTTTTCTGGTACCTATAACTTGAAAACCAAATTTTTTATATAAGCTAATAGCATTAGAGTTATTATTATTAACTTCTAATGTGACCCATTCTAATTTTCGAGCGATCGCATCTCGTAGTAAAGTCAATAGAAGTAATTGTCCTAATCCTTGTCGACGATAGTCAGGATGAATTGCCAGCAAGGTAATGTGAGCTTCTTCAACAATTGACCATAAACAAGCAAACCCAATTATCTTAGCGGAAAAACTTTCAGATGCAGTGTCAGCTAGAGATAAAGTTAATAAACTACTGTTAGGACTATCAAGCTCTCGAAGATAGCCTTCAGCAGTCCATAAGCCATCTAAACAAACTTGGTCTAAAGCTACGACTTCCCTCACTTGAGAGGCAATTAAAGGCTCGATCTCTAAAATTTTCACGAAATAGGATGAATAATTTTCTATTTTTTGACAGTCCCTAACTGTAAACTAGACAATAGGTAATTACAAAACTTCACCAATTAACCAAAAAATTATAGATTATGCTTTCGACCGATCGCAGTTTACCAAATACTGGACATCGCTATGTTCCCCAAATTACAAGTTTAGACATTCCTCCTTCTCCTAATCAAGAGTTACTTCCTCTAACTGCTAAGGTCAACAGCAGCGATAATCTAGAAATTGGTGGCTGTGAACTCAGAAAACTAGTTGAGCAATATGGCTCTCCTCTATATATCTTAGATGAATTTACCCTGAGAACAGCTTGTAGTCAGTATCGCGATAGTTTTACTACCTATTACAGTGGTGAATCCCAAGTGATTTACGCTTCTAAAGCCTGGAGTTGCCTAGCAGTCTGCCGTATCATCGACAGCGAGAACTTAGGTTTTGATGTGGTATCGGGAGGAGAACTCTACACTACTCTGGAAGCTGGGGTCGATAAAGATAAAATCTATTTTCATGGGAATAACAAGTCCGTTACCGAATTAGAGTTTGCGGTAGAGGTAGGCTGTACGATTATGGTAGATAATTGGCTGGAGTTGAAAAACTTAGTGCAAATTGCCTCTGCTAAAAGCGAGCAACCAGTGCCGATTATGATTCGTCTTACTCCTGGGATTGAATGTCATACCCATGAATACATTCGTACGGGACACTTAGACAGCAAGTTTGGTTTTGATCCTAATCAGCTAGATGAAGTATTTACCTATCTTAGTCAGCAGGAAAGCTTAAGTTGTATCGGCTTACATGCCCATATCGGTTCGCAGATTTTTGAACGTCAGCCCCATCAAGACTTAGCATCCGTGCTAGTTGACTGGATGAAAAAAGCTCAGGGTTATGGCTTGCCTGTAACAACTCTTAATGTTGGTGGCGGCTTGGGTATTAAATATATCGAGTCTGACGATCCACCAAGTATATCAGAATGGGTTAGTGCGGTAAGTAAGGCAGTAGAAAATGCTTGTAATCAAGCTGCGGTACCTTTGCCTAAGTTAATTGCTGAACCTGGGCGATCGCTCATTGGTTCTGCTTGTGTCACTGCCTATACAGTGGGTAGTCGCAAAGAAATTCCGGAGTTTAATACTTATATAGCGGTAGATGGCGGAATGTCTGATAATCCTCGCCCCATTACCTATCAGTCCGTATATCGTGCAGTAGTTGCTAATCGGATGTCTGCTCCCATAACTGAGGAGGTTACTCTGGCAGGAAAACACTGTGAATCGGGAGATGTTGTGATTAAAAATGCTGCTTTGCCCAAAACTGAACCGGGTGACATATTGGCGGTAATGGATACAGGGGCATACAATTATAGTATGGCATCGAACTATAATCGTATTGGTAGACCCGCAGCAATAGTGGTTTACGAAGGGGAAGCAAACTTAATCATTGAACGCGAAACTTATCATGATTTAATTGAGCAAGATCGCTTACCTGAAAGACTGGTAAAACACCAAGAGTAGATTTAGTATAGTAGCCAGCATAATATGCGAGAGTCACTAGTCTAGTTTTCTAGACTAGATCTAACACCTTAAATTTCAAGGTTTTTGTCCCGCCAACCATAAGTAGTCGAGTAATTAAAATAATGTCATTGTCGGGTTTTGTTCCTGACTTCAGTTGGATTTCTTCCTGGTTGCCCGATCCAGTTAATATCATTGATTTGGGCCTAGTTTTAGCTTTGAGTTATGCTCTTCTCCTCATCATTGGCGAGGGAGAACGGCGTAGTTTGTGGATGGTCAGAGGATTTATCGTCCTCATGTTGGCAACCGTAGTCAGCGAACAATTTAAGTTACAGCTACTGAAATTTCTATTAGAAAAATTAGTTTTGGGTTCTGCTGTGGCAATGGCAGTTATTTTCCAATCACAATTTCGTCGTTTCCTGGAACAAATTGGCAGAGGAGAAATTATCCAATTATTTCAGGGGTCAGGTAGACCTAAGACCCAACCAGATAGCGTTATCGATCGCATTGTCGATGCGGTTAAAGAACTATCTCAAAATCGGACAGGGGCGTTGGTGCTAATAGAAACTACTGGCTCGTTAGAAGAGGAAGACTTTGTGTCGGGTGGAGTAGCGCTTAATGCGGAGGTTTCTAAAGAGCTTTTACAAACTATTTTTCAAACCACAACTTTGTTACATGATGGTGCGGTCTTAATTAGTGGTTCGCGTATTTTAGCAGCAGCAGTGATTCTTCCTCTATCGGAGCGTACAGCTTCTCGGCAGCTAGGAACTCGTCATCGTGCGGCGATGGGAATCACTGAAAGAGTAGAAAAATGCCTGTGTATTGTTGTTTCAGAAGAAACTGGTTCAATTTCTTTAGCAGAAAAAGGAACGTTAAATAGACCCCTAACCAGTAGTAAACTGAAAGAGCTATTACAAGCTCGATTTACTCCTATAGTGGAACGAGATGCGGTTCGTCTGAGTCGTAAAATTGGCTTTCAGGGAAAAATTTTGCTAGAACGTATTTTGCGTCTACGACCATCAGGTTCTCGTAAAAAAAATCACTAGTATTGATTCTTTTGTTTGTGTTCTCAATTCAGCAATTTTTAGTTCTATTTAACAATGAGCGTTGAGCCAGTTACTTTACAAAAATTACCCACGGATTTAAGCGTGAACCGTCTACCCAAACACGTAGCGGTAATCATGGATGGTAACGGTCGTTGGGCTAAAAACCAAGGAAAACCACGCATTATCGGTCATCAAAAAGGCGTCGATGCTCTTAAAGATTTGTTGCGTTGCTGTAAAGATTGGGGGGTTCCTGCTCTAACTGCTTATGCCTTCTCTACCGAAAACTGGGGCAGACCTTCAACAGAGGTGCAGTTTCTGATGACCTTATTTGAGCGTGTACTTCGGCGCGAGTTGGAGGAAATGAAAGAGGAGAATGTCAAAATCCGTTTTGTAGGTAATTTGGCTGGTTTACCTGATTCTCTCCGCCAGGAAATTGATCGTTCTATGGAAGATACTAAAAATAATTTAGGGATTCAGTTTACCGTTGCTACTAATTACGGTGGCAGACAAGAAATTATTCAGGCTTGTAAGGCGATCGCTGCACAAGTAAAGCAAGGAGATATTGAACCAGAGCAAATTAATGAAGAGTTGTTTGAGCAGCATTTATATACCCACGGAATTCCTAATCCCGATCTATTAATTCGCACTAGCGGGGAAATGCGAATTAGTAATTTTTTACTATGGCAGATGGCTTACTCCGAAATTTATGTTACCCCAACCCTGTGGCCAGATTTTGATCGAGTAGAATTTCATAAAGCTCTGGCGACTTATCAACAGCGAGATAGACGATTCGGTAAAGTTTGATAAAAAGCTCTGAGCTTTTAGCTCTGAGCTTTTAGCTTTTAATCTACTTCACCATAGGGCTATTTATTCAAAATCCTCCGCCTATTTCGCGACAGGAAATGTAGCGATCGCTCGTAAATGGTTAGAGGAAGCTGGTTTATCCGACACGGGGTTTCAACTCCATGGTTGAGAAGATTTAGAGTTAGGAGTACGCTTAAACGGAACTTTCAGATTGACAAAACAGCAAAAGCTATGCATCGTGAGGGATACAGCCCTGTTGAGCCAGTCATTTACTGGGTACAAATCAGGGAAACACCCAGTAAATCTAAGCATGATTGTTGTAGTGTTGTAGGTTGAGTTATCTTCTCAAATGTCACTCTCTCTCCCTGTAAATTGATTTGAATTTTATTTTGGGCAATTGTGGCTAAATCATTCAATAAAGTAGAAAAACTGTGAACAGGCAAGTTCTCTTGATTTCGCTTATTACCAGCTTTTTGCTTGGCAATTGGTGAGGGTTGATATCTCAATAATTCCTCTCTGTCTGAGGAGGAAATCTGTTCGATGTCTTCTTCTTCAAATAAAATGGGAGCAAGAACTTTTCTCATATGCCATTCGACATAATAAGCTAGAAAACAGAGAAAAATATGCCCTTTGACTCGATGGTCTAGATAGTGATAAATGGGACGTACTTTTAAATCAATTGTTTTCAGACATCGAAAAGCTTGTTCGACTTTTGATAGTCCTTTATATGCTCTTACTGTGGTTGCTACATCCATTTTTTCCAACTCAACAGAAGTACGAATAATATAGACTCCATCTAAGATTTTGTCTCTTTCGATTACTTCTGATTTTCTGCGATAAGCAAAATGAGAATCTGAGATCTCAATCTCAAATAGCTTTCCTACTTTAAATTTATTTAAAACTTTTCCTACTCTTAAGCCAATTTTATCTGCTCCCTTTAATGCTCTCTTTTCTCTAGTCATAGCTTGTTCTATTTTGTCTAGCTCTTTTTCTGTTGCGAGTAATAATTCTTCTCTAACTTGAGCATTTTTCTCAGCAATCAAAGGGTTACGACAAGCAATTAATCTTTCTCCTGGGTAATCATTACTTTCTATTTCTATGACATCTCTTTCATCAAATAATCCCAATTGAATCTGGTCAACTCCTGCCAGTTTTCTAATTTGACTCTTGGTTAAGGCTGTAATCCAATCTAATCCATCTTTGGCTTTTAGCTCATCTAAAATATTAGCGTTGGTAATCGTCCCTCTATCTCCTACCCACACTACTTGAGAGATGGCAAAACGTTTCTGTACTTTAGAAATTTGTTGTGCTAAAGTTTGACGGTCTAAACGATTCCCTTCAAATACCTCTACGGCAATTGGACAACCTTCTTGATTACATAAAATCCCAAAAACTATCTGAAGTTTTCCTTTTTTCTTGTCTCGACTATAGCCATAAGCTGCCAAAGAGCATTCCGTTCCTTCTACATAGGTTGAAGTTAAGTCATAGAGAATTAATGACCCGTTTTGCAGATGTCTTGATGCTAAAGCATTTTCAAGATCGAGCTGTTTTGATAGTAACCAATCTAGAGCTTCATAATATTCATTTCTGTCCCCATGAGATAATCCTAATAATTCCCCTAAACTGGAACTAGCTGTTTCGGCTCTGATGCCTCTAACTGTTCCTAGTTTTGAAGTTGGGTTGATAATTCTGGAGACAATCATTGCTACGGCTAAATCCCGTGAACGAGTTCTTTTTGATTCAATTAATTGGGGAATTCCTAATTTATTGATTGTTCCTAATACGCACGCTACATGACCATGAGGTAAACTCCTCAGTACTGTACATAACTCAGGCAATTCCTCTTGATTAACGACAGATGAACCCTTGAGAGACAGACGTAAATTATCTACTACTTCATCTGGCAATTTAGAGAGGTTGGCTAAGGTTCTTTTCTTGACTTTTTTTCCTTCTCGATAGGACTCTCTGAGAAGAACGGCAGGAGGAGAATTTCTGTTAGGAACTTTTTCTATATACATGACTACATTATGCCGAAAAATGTCCCACCACAACAATTAAAAAATGCTAAAATTACATGGCTACAAACCGGGAAACTCAATCCTCCAATCTACTTTTATATATAGCTTTGAGTATGTTTTAGTTCATTTGTATGCTGAAAGTTCCGCTTAAAAAAGCTAATGGTAAAATCTATAGGAAGTCTATGCTGCTTATAATCAACTAGAAAACTGAATTAATTGGGTCAGGGGTCAGGGGTCAGGAGTAGTTAATCTGAATTTGAGAATATTGCACTGTAAAATCTTCCTCCCCAATCAAATCTGCCTCAATACCCTCTAAAACAGCTAAAACTTGATTATTATTTTTGTTTTGAATCGTAGTCGCCCCATCTTCGGTCATATAGACAATGTTTAACTCTTCAAAAGATATACTTTCGGTAATACCGATTAAATCTATACCGTTTTCAAAATCAACAATAAAATCTTGCCCTAAACCTGGTTTCAAAGCAAAAATATCTGCACCGCCGTTTCCATGGAGATAATTTATTCCCGCACCACCCTTAAGAAAATCATCTCCTGCGTCTCCATAAAGAGTATCATTACCATCTTGCCCTAATAAAATGTCTGGATTGGCACCGCCTCTGAGGATGTCATCTCCCAGACCACCATTCAGAAAATCTTCCCCATCATCACCATTTAAATGATCATTTCCTGTCATTCCGACTAGAAAGTCATCTCCTTCGTCTCCATTAAGAGTGTCATTTCCTGTCATTGCGATCGCCAAATCTTCGCCATTACCACCATTGAGAATATCTTCTCCACTTCCACTATTAAGAAAATCTTTCCCATCATCACCATTGAGAATATCGTTACCTGAATCGCCCAGCAGAAAATCATTTCCCTCGTCACCATTGAGGGTGTCGTCTCCTTCCAAACCTTGGATGGTATCGCTACCAGTCAAACCATCGAGAATGTCATCATTCAAAGAGCCTAGTATTTTATCACTTTCTGGAATGGGAGAACGATCAACAACTTGGACATTGACAACACTGGTGTCGTATAAATCAGCCGTTGAATATCGTAAGTCATTTGCTGTGGGTATCTTATCGGCAACTCGAACGAACAATTGATAATAACCAGAATTGTATAATTGAGATTGTTTTCCTTCGGTAAAATTATTAGCTGCTTCTCGATCTAGATCCTCAAAATCCGTTAGAGTGATTGTCCCAGTATTGGAATCAATATTGAAAGGGTGTATGCCATCACCATCTAAATCTTGATTGCTAGTTTCAATTAACTTTGGATCTAAATCTAGATCGTTATAGTATTGAGTAGAATTTGGATCATCATCATCTTGAGTAGAATCTAGATTGGGTTTGCCAGCAATTAAGGAATAGTTAAGCTCATCCCCCTGAGGATCACTAAAGTTAATCTGACCAACAATAGTTCCGGGAGTGGCATTTTTATCGATGCTAAAGTTCAAATCTCCCGAACGGGGATTTTTTAAATCATCTACATCTAATTTGGGTTCAAAATATCTATACAAAGAAGATCGACCAACAATATACTTTTGTTCGTCTTCTACAAGCTCAAATTCTATTGTTTCATTAGGATCGAAAACAGAGTCTGACAGAAAATTGAAGTCAATTGTTGCATTGGTTTCCCCTGGTACAATAGTAATAGTTGAGTCAGTAATATTTGCAATATTTTCCCCTAGAATAATTTCGTAATCTAAATTAGGAGTTGCGATCTTCGGTAAGAAACCAAAGCCATATTCAAGACTACCAACTCTTGTGGTTAAAATATCCAATCTGGCAGAAGAATTCCCTAACCCATTTTCGCCTTCTCTAAAAAAATATTCTTCTTTAGTTTCATCTATATAACCTCCGCGAGCATCATAAAAAATTCCGCTAATTAGAGATATATAGCTTCCAGTTGGTAAATAATGTCTGGGTGAAGAACTTGAATCATTATATTCAGCACTGTTGTCTGTTAACTCAGTAGAATTTCCATCTACGTCATAAAAAAGTTTTTCGCTGACATCATAGAAGCTACCATCAGCATTATAATATTTGTCTTCAGCCGGATCGTAATATCCACCATCTGCATCATAATATTTATAGTCTGCTAGATCGTAATAGTTTTCTTTTTGAATAAATAAGTGTTTAGATTCAGGATCATAAAAATTATTTCCAATGTATCGATGTGAGTAAAGATCTTGATATTCAGCAGGAATAGCCGATCTATCTAAATAATTTTCTTTAGTTAAATTCTTGTAATTAATAATAAATCCATTTTCTGGTGCTGGTTTAGAAAGGTTTATATTTAGAGTATTCTCATCCGGGGTGAAGCTAACTACAGGTAAATTGGATTCCTCAATATAAATAGCACTGGAATAAGAATCATATATTTTATCTGGATCGTGAACTGCATCTGGACTTTCAGAATTGTTATTTTCTTCAGATTCAACTATCTTATTGTCCGGATCTATAATTGCTCCAAAATAATATATATCTTGGTCTGACCAAAAAGTACTATCTGGATTAGGCAAAGTTACAGAAATTCGCATTCGTGTAAAACTGTCTCTGACATATTTAATGTCGGTACTGTCTTCGCTTTTTCCATCGATGCCGTCCGCAAAATTGTATTGACCAAGGAAATAATCGCTAGTATCAATAGTTGAATCGGTAGAAATATATAAATCTACATCAAAGTCTTCTACTGATTCCGTACCACCGTTACCAATAGATAGATTTCCCTCAAATGATTCACCCTTGTACAAAATAAAATTTGGAAAATTTTCTAAATATTCTGCTCCAAATCCTGGGTAAAATATGCCGTATAAATCTGACAGTGACATAATTTTTATTTAATAATTGTTGATAAAAAATTAGAAATAAATGCGATCACAAAACTAGCCGATGATATTGCTGTAATTCGTGTTCACGACCTCTTGTCCGTTATAAGCTGGTGACAACAGCAGCGTCATCAGTAGAAAGCGAGTAAAAGCGACCTCTTTCTCAAATTAGATTTGGTAAAAATCTAACTGTTATTACTGTGATAATTTTGAATGTATTGAGATTACGAACTAATTAATCGGGCAAATATACACATGAGATTCGCGATCGCCAAATCTTTGCTACTAACACTTCAGATTTAGTATTACAAGCAATCAAATAAACTTGTCCTAATACAACTTTATACGGCTATAGTAAAGATTGTCTGAAAGACGTCAGTTCGACAAAGGATATTTGGGTAGCAATTCTCGAAAATATTCTCTATTTTCAATGCTGATAGGAACGAAAAATATAGCCTATTGCCTGTTGCCTATTCCCGATTCCCTACTTCTTACCATTAAATTTTGTACTCATCGAATTCACGTTGAAAGGCTTATAGCTTGTAGCTTATGGCTTATAGCTATTAAGTTCATCTCTAAATTTTTTAATTCCCATTAAGACGTTAAAACTGTAATTCTGTTTGACTTGGCTCATCAGTTTTAAATCCCAAATGTTGATAAGCTTTTTCTGTGACCATTCTGCCGCGATGGGTTCGGCTTAAATACCCAATTTGTAATAAATATGGCTCATATACTTCTTCAATAGTTTTACGGTCTTCTCCAGTAGCAGCAGCGATCGCTTCTAAGCCTACAGGTCCACCATGAAACTGCTCGATAATAGTATTTAACACCAAACGATCAGTCCAATCTAAACCTTGAGCATCCACATCAAATAGCTCCATAGCAGTTGCTGCCAGTTCTTCGGTAATGATTTCTGCTTTGTGCACTTCGACATAATCCCTAACTCGTCGCAATAAACGATTGGCAATCCGAGGGGTTCCGCGAGAACGACGAGCAATTTCCTCTGCCCCTTCTTCTTTAATAGCGATGTTAATAATTTCTGCCGTACGCTTCACAATTAAGGTCAATTCATCTAATTCATAAAATCTCAGCCTCTGAATCATGCCAAAGCGATCGCGTAACGGTGAAGATAGGGAACCCGCCTTAGTAGTTGCCCCCACCAAGGTAAAGGGAGGTAAGGGAATACTACGAGTTTTAGCTGTCTGACCTTTTCCGATAGTTACATCCAGGCGAAAATCCTCCATTGCTGGATAAAGCAATTCTTCTGTCATGCGATTCAAGCGGTGAATTTCATCAATAAACAGAATATCTCCGGGTTTAAGATTGACTAGTAATCCCGTAATATCTCTGGGACGCTCTAAAGCGGGTGCCGAAGTTATTTTGCAGTTAACTTCCATCTCGGCTGCCAAAATCAACGACATCGTCGTTTTACCCAAGCCAGGAGGTCCATAGAGTAACAAATGATCCAGAGGATCTTTTCTACCTTTGGCTGCAGCGATCGCAATATTGAGAATACCTTTTAAATCCTTTTGTCCAATATAGTCTTCTAGTCGCTGAGGACGAATTTTATCCTCGTTCTGTTCAGTTTCCTGCGTGTTAGCCTGGGCAGACATCAAGTTAGGATCTGATTGTCGTTTGGGAAGTTGACGTGGCAGTTGAGGCTTGGGATTAGAGGAGTCAGAGGATCTTTTAATTGCCATTGCAGCTTTTAGTGTGGCTATTACTTTCTCAGTCTAGATTGTACTGTTATTGTTACATTAACCTTCCTTATACCAATTTCGTTTAAGATTGCTACACTTCATTTAGGAAAGGGAACAGGCAACAGGCAATAGGCAACAGATTCAGAGAATTGATGTGTAGCAGTATTTTTGGAAATTAGTATTACTGCGTTAAAGATGACGATTCCTATTTATCTTTCAAGCTGATAAAAATAATCTGCATGATATTAAACTAGTTTCAAGATAACGATTTTTCTAGGAGTAAGATTTTCTATGCGTCTGACTGTACCGATGACCATGATGGAGTTTTTTCGTAAAAGTGCAGGTAAATGGTACACCGAAAGAAGTGTTCATCACTTTGATGTAGTAGCTGATGAATCTGGAGAGTCCAACTTGATTGTGAAAGTTGTGGAACCCGATGATCCCAAAGTTAAGCAGGTTTGCGAGTTGCAGGGTATTGACCCTACAAAAGCGAAAGGAGGTGGTAGCTTTAGCTGGCAAGATAACTTAGAAGAAAAAGAACCCAATCCTAACTATGCGGCAATTTTAATTGATGTTCCCGATGATGAGATAGGACGCAGTGGCAAACTAATCCGAGATAAAGGTTATGTTGATGGCTTACCGGTAATTAGTCGCTATTGGTTTGGGGAAGATGGCATTCTCACTATCAACACGGACTACGATAATAATCAGGGACAGGAACGCTGTTGGTTTTTAACAGATGACTTTCGAGTTCGAGTTAGTACTGTGCAAATGCTCAACGGCGTTAGCCTGATGGCTTATTGTTCCGAACGTCGTTGTGTCTCAACCGATGAACTTAAAAAAATGGCTCAAAGTCATGTTAGTTAATCAGTTAATCAGCTTTGATGAGACTATTTTTCTCCAGAACATAGAAGGAATACTATTGAATAGAATACTGCTTCAATCAAACCAATAATATTTTAATGTTTATTAATCTTATTGCTGATTACGGTATTGGCGACCCTGCATTCTCTGAAGTTAGCCAACGCTTATACCAAAAGCTTCCTTCTGCTAAAATCCATTGTTTAAGCGTTCCTCCATTCAGTACTCTAGCAACCGGATTTTGGATTGCCCAACTCGGTCTTAATCCTGGTCCTGCCGAACGTTTAATTTTTCATAATTGCGCTCCTCGTCAAGATAATCTTGAAGCTCGACCCGATAATGAAGGAGAAGGACTGACTATACTAAATTAGAATCACTATGATGTCTTGATTAAGTTTGACTCGATCTCAGATTACTAAAATATTTAGGCAAAAATTTTAGATATTATATTTTTCCCAGGGGTGATAACGTTGTCCATAGTAATCTAAAATGGCTGTAACTTTTTGCTGGGCGTTTTCCTCGATGTTTTTTGCATAATTAATTTGTAGAGCTGCCACTTGGCTTTGATAATAGTCGAACTTTTCTGCTGGATTATGATTTGTAGAGCGAAGAATTAAACTCGCATTAACTCCCTCGACTTGTCGTAGATGAGCTGCGACTTCTCGGTATACTGCTAGAGGTAAGTTAAGACAAGTAAGTTGCTGTTGTTGGTTCTGTTGTTCAATACTTGACGACTGCATAAAATGGATTTTGACATCAAAATAACTTTACCAACCCATTTTCACACTTTCTTTCCTGGTCTGAGATCATAAATCTCAGATACTGGGGCAGAATCATTGCATAATATAAAGATATGCTAAGAGTTTTGTGGGGATAAATCGCTCAAAAAGATAGTAACACCTCAAGACTCATAGGATAAATAAATTCCTAGATAGAACAAATTAATACTCATTATGAAAACTGTTTCCGATAGTAAAAGGGCTTTTTATGCTTCTTATCCTCGACCCATTAACTCTGTTTATCGCCGAGTGATCGAAGAATTGTTAGTAGAGATGCATCTACTATCAGTTAACGCAGATTTTAAGTTAGATCCTATTTATTATTTGGGAATTGTTACTTCTTTTGAGCGTTTGATGCAGGGATATCAACCAGAAAGTGATAAGGAGCAAATTTTTAATGCTTTGTGCACTTCTACAGATAGCGATCCAGAAACTTATAAATCCCAAGCAGGAGCTTTGCTCTCTATAGCAAAAGATAAATCGACAGATGAACTAGTAGATTGGCTGAGTAACCCCACAGCAGAAAACGATAGTAGTCATATCGTTGAGCCAATTAAGGCGATCGCCACTAATGATAATTTTAAATATAGCCGTCCCTTTGCTATTGGCATTTACACTCTTTTAGAAGAATGCGATCATGAGCTAGTTCAAGATCAGGAAAAGCGGAACCAAGTTTTAGATACTATTGCCGAAAACTTTGGTATATCCGGCGAAAAAATGAAAAAAGATTTAGAGCTATATCGTAGCAACCTAGAAAAAATGGGTGAGTTGCTGAAAGTGATTGAAGATGTTCTCGAGGCTAGTCGCAAAAAAAGAGCCAAAAGAGCAGAAGAGAAACAAGCTAAAGAAGCTAAAGAAGCCGATGAAGTAAAAGAAGCAACGGCAGAATAATTGATGGTCAGACTAGAGGTAGAACAGGCTCAAGAATTTTATCTGTTTTGAGCTATTTTCTAAATTTAGATAAGTATCTATCTAAAAGCTAAGAGCTATTATTTATTAGCTTTTAGCCTTATATTGTTCATCGATTTTTTTGCTGATTACGAATTCCTTCAAGATACTCTCCAAACTGAATTGTCTCTCGAAGCAAAATTAAATCGTTCTAGTACTAGTAGTCTGCCAATTTTGAAATGATAGATGCTAAAAAAGTTCAGAGTACTCGCTAAGCGAGAAGCTACCCTAAAGGACTAGCTGTCGCGTCGCGCAACGGAATTCGGAATTAGAAGTTATAGGTTATAGGTTAATCCAGAGTCAAAAGATTTACCCCTCAATTCAAACTTGTTAGAGTACTAGTCCTTAAGTACCAGAAAAATTTGGGAGTTTAGATCGAGGTGGTTTAATACTTTAAATTTCTAACATATGAGTATTAGAGCTTTTAGACAATTCTCAGGAGACCTTAATCAATGAACTGGCAAACTTTTTCAGTACTTACAGCAACTTTGGTCATCTTACCTCTAGGTACTTATGCTGCTCAACCAAATCCAGAGGTCAATAGTACTCAAGAATTTAGAACAAATAGTGTGCAACTGGCTCATAACCATGGTAAGCACGGGAGAAAATGGGGAAGAGGTGCTGGAATGAAAAAATTATTCCAACAATTGGATCTCACCTCAGAACAATCTCAGCAAATTGAAGCCATACAAGAACAATTCAAAACCGACAACGAAACTTTGCGTCAACAAATGCAAACACAGCATCAAGAAATGCGATCGCTTATGGCTAGTGATGCTACATCCGAGCAATTAAGAGCACAACATCAGCAGGTTCAAGATCTACATCAGCAATTAGGTAATAATCGCTTTGAAACTATGCTCCAAGTTCGAGAAGTACTTACTCCTGAACAACGTACACAAATGGCAGAATTGATGGAGCAACATCAAGGTAAAATGGGTCGTCATTGGCAGTAAATTTCTTGATTACTGATTACTGATTACTGATTACTGATTACTAGGATTCAGGTGCTAAATATTGGCTTAGCTTTGATACTGCTCCAAGACCCAAGAAAGAGTAATCTGTAATTATGGAGGCTGCTTAGGGCTAATAATCTTCTCCCTAAAAGCAAGAGGAATTCCACCGATCAGGTAGTTATAAGCCTAAAGTCTGCAAAATGTTTTAGTCTTAACAGTGGCTTTTTTAAAACTATCAAATATATGCTGATTGTTATCTGTGGTGCGACTGCTAGCGGTAAATCTGGTTTGGCTTTAGAAATAGCACAACGTCTAAATTCAATTATTATTAGTGCTGATTCTCGCCAGATATACCGCGAGTTTGATATTGGTACTGCTAAACCGTCCCTAACGGAACAACAGTTAGTACCTCACTATCAGATAGATATCTGCGAGCCGACTGAGATCTTGACTCTTGCTGAGTATCAACAGCAAACTCAAAAAATCATTGAGAATTTTTCAACAGATTTTCCCCCTCTTCTCGTTGGTGGCACAGGGTTATATTTAGATTCAATTACTAAGGGCTTAAAAATTCCCCGAGTATCGCCACAACCAGAATTGCGATCGCAATTATCGGCTATCGGACAAACTCAGCTCCATGCTTGGTTATCTCAAGTTGACTCAGCAGCAGCCCAAAAAATTCATTTAAACGATCAGTTTAGAACTTTAAGAGCCTTAGAAGTATTTTATGTCACAGGAATCCCTATTTCCGCACAACAGGGCGAAAATCCGCCTAATTATCCTATTTTACAAATTGGTTTAGATTGTGATGTAGCAGCATTAGATCAAAGAATAGCTACTCGTACCAACCAGATGCTTGAGATGGGACTGGTTAAAGAAGTGGATTATCTTTGCCATAAATATGGTGCCGATTTACCTTTGTTAAATACTCTAGGTTATTCAGAAATTAAACAATATTTGGCGGGCGATCTTAATTTACAACAGGCGATCGCTTTAACCGTTACTCACACTCGCCAATTTGCTAAACGTCAACGAACTTGGTTTAGAAAAAACCAGAAAATAAACTGGTTTGATAACACTAGTCCCAATTTAGTTGCAGAAGTTTGGCAAAAAGTACAAGAATTTGCTAATTGCTAATTGCTATTTGCTATTTGTGGTATTTCACAAATCCAACACAACTTTGTCTGTCTTAGGTTTAGAAATACAAATTAATACCGAACCTTCATCGGGTTCACTAGCGGGGGATTCAATATATTCCACTTCTCCTTCTTGTAACTGACACATACAAGTCTGACAGACTCCCTGGCGACAGCTATAGTCAGGATCGAGTCCGTTGGCTTCGGCAAATTCTAATAAAGTACCGTTATCTGGTGTCCAGGAGGCAGTTTTATTTGAATCAGCAAAAACCACTTCCGAGCTAGTTACTGTTTGCTGTTCCTGGCTTTTCGGTTGAGATTTGCCTTTAGTCTTACCACCACCAAAAGACTCAGTAAAGACATTGTCATCGGGTACATTTAATTCCTCTAATCCTTCTTGCAGAGATTCCATGAAAGCAGGAGAACCACATAAGAAATAAACGGCGTTAGCTGAACCGTTATGTGTCTCACGAATTTCTGGAATGATGGTATCTTCTAACAATTGCTTATTGGCGTAACCCTGTGAATGATATTGTCCTTCATCTTCTGGACGAGGACGACTATAGCGATAATGAATATGGAGATTGGGATAAGATTCGGTAATTGCATTCACTTCCTCACGGCAAGCATGGTATTCTCCATTACGCGCTCCGTGAACGAACCAAATATGACGCTCAGGATTTAGTCTGGCAGAAGCTTTTGCCATGCTGATCATGGGGGTAATTCCCACGCCATTACTAATTAGTACCGCAGGAACAGAGCTATCAACGTCAATGTAGAATTTACCACTCGGCGGTTTACAAGGAATAATCGAGCCTTCACTAATGCGATCGTGCATAAAGTTAGAAGCCACACCTGGAGGAACATCTAAACCTTTGGGAGAACTTTCACGCTTGATCGATAGGCGATAATAGTCCGTAGGCTGAGGGTAGTCTGAGAGAGAATAAGTACGAATTATGGGGCGTTTTTGTTCTGGAATATCAAGCTTAATGGTTAAAAATTGACCAGGCTTAAAATCAGCAAATTCACCTCCATTTACTGGCTGAAAATAAAAAGAAGTAATTTCTTTACTCTCTGGCTCTTTTTTGACAATCTTGAAGTCGCGCCAGTCTTTCCAAGTATTTTGAGCAGTATCTTGGCTTGAAGATTGGCTTTTGGTTGAGGTAACACTAGACTGGGAATTATCTCTAACTACTAAACCAATACCTGCACCAGCAATAAATGCCAACAAAGATGCGTAGACACCAACTTGGTTAGCTGATTTATCTTTAGGATTATTCAAACCAATTGCCACTGCTGCTATTAAAGTCGCCATCGCGAATGATGTACTCGCAGCAGTGATAATTCTGAGTAGAGGATTTTGGATTTTACCAAGACTTCCCAACATAGTGTTCCCCGATCATTGTTTCTGAACACATTAGCAAGCAAAATGATGAGGTAGCTATTTTATTTACGTCAGCTTAATTTTTCTGTAAGTCTTAGATGAAATTTTCTATGAAGCTATTTTGTTACTAGATGCAAAAATTTTTCTAGCGCTTGAACCATTGTGGGCGGCCAACGACGAATATTTTCAATCCAGTCTAAATCCTGATAGCGATTATCTAATCCTACTGCTGCGACCCAATTGCTCTCTGCTTCTCCTTGCTGTCCCTCTACCCATAAAGCTGCTGCTAATGCTGCCCGCATATCAGAATACATGGGATATTTTCGGACTAGATTACGCATCTGACGAATGGCTTCAGGGCGATCGCCGATTTGATACATCATTAAAGAAGCATTCCCCCGTGCGATCGCAAAATTAGGGGCAATGTTTCCTGCTTGACTATAATCTTCCAGAGCTTCCTGCCACTTTTGTTGTCCTGCTTTGGCATTTCCCCGATTGTTCAAAGCAACTGGATCTTGAGGGCTAATTTCTAATACTTGATTGTAATCTGCGATCGCCTGCTCCCAAAGTTTTTTTCCTTCATAGGCTATACCACGATTCAGATAAGCATCAGGGTATTCTGGGGCAATTTCAATAGAACGATCAAAATCAGCGATCGCTTCTGTTAATTTGTATTGACCAATACGAACATTACCTCGATTACTCCAGACAGCAGGATTTTCGGGAAATTTATCAACTAGTTCTGTCCAATAGGATTCTGACTTGGCAAAATCACCTTGCTCGGCAGCACGAAATGCTTTTTTGGCGATTTCTTCCCCTTGAGTAATTTGTTGTTCGGTAAGGTCAGAAACTGGATTGGTGAGGGCAATACTAGATTCGGCAGCACTAAATATCCAGAAAGAAACAATTAAAAATAAACTTATTAACCAACGGTTCATTATGATTATCTTGATTTTAAGGTTTAATACCTAAGATAATCATAATCACAACGTAGCACATAAAAATTCAAAATTATACATAAAATTAATTCCACTCCAAGCGAACAAATAAAAAATACCTAGTAATTAGAATTGCATAGTTCTAAGATAGTATCGATCCAATATAAATCTCGATCTCGATCTCTTTTTAAAATTAATATTTGATGAAGCTCGACAACCTGAGTTTGATAAGCCTGTAGTAATAAGCCTAAAGCCTTAAGTATGGATTTTTGCTCTAGAAGAGTATATGAAAGCTGCATAACCTCAATCAACATTTCGCTCCCACGTTGTTCGAAGTGAGATGGGGAACCGAAGCCTGATGATGGAAGGCTGTGATGCAAGTAATCATCGAATTGAATTAGAATCCATCGAAAACTATCTAATTGAGATTGGGCATAAAAAAGCTCCCCACGCATAACTCGACGGTATACTTCTTCTGCATAGGCTAAACCTTTGCTTATTAGTCTATCAACGTCTTCAATATTCAGCAGAGTAAACTTCGATTCTTGAGAAAGTTGAATAACTTGCTGTACTAATTTTTTAGGATCGTAAATTACTTGAGTTGGTAGCAAAAACCAAGGTGAAGGCTTAAGTTCCTCTGGCTTGAAATAAAGCACGTCAACTTTGTTAAATGGTTTAAAGTGAGAGACACAAACCCAAGATCTACTTGCCCATTCGTTGAAAAGCCATTCTCCCCAATGTTTAGGAGCAGAAAAACGCTCTAAGATGAACTGCTCATAAACTTCTTGCTGAATTACAATCCGAAAATCAATATCTGAAAATTCGTCTGCTGAACCTGCTGCAACAGAACCTTGAATATATATAGCTTCAACACCGCCCTGTGCCAGAAAATACTCAACAACTTTGTCAACTAAACATTTACGGGCTGAGTTTAACTCCTCTGAATTGAATAGCATTTTTAACAATAGATTTGGACGATATTTGTTTAGAATTAAGGTGTTTGCCGATCTGGCGTTGCTAAATAGAGATATGAATCATTAAATTTGTGGCTTATTGAATTTCTTGAAAGCTAAGAGCTAACGGCTAAAAGCTAATAGCTAAAAACAGTAACATTAGAAAATTCATGTTTCAAATCAGCAACGCCGCCGATCTTAATTCTCAGCAATATAGATTACTCATATATTCATTAATTAGTTCTGTAATGACTTTAATTCGCGTCCCAGAATCGTGGGAAATATCAGAAAATCAGATCACTCCACCCAGACTTTATTACAATCGCCGTAGCTTTATTAAAACTCTTGTTGGTGCAGGTATAGGAGCTAGCCTTTTACCCCTAGCTGGTTGTCAATCAGGAACTTCAGGAATTGGCAAATCTGCCTCTGAGACGGCTTTGGAAAAAAGCATTAATTTACCGAAGATCGAGTCATTTACCAAAAATCCTGACTTTCTCAAAGTAGATCGACCCATTGCCGATGAAAAAGTTGCAGCACAATATAACAACTTTTATGAGTTTGGTGGTACGAAAAAAATCTGGCTTGACGCTCAAAAGTTGCCAACCGAAAACTGGAAAGTTGAAGTAGCTGGCCTAGTTAAGAATCCCCGTACCTATGATATTGATACTTTAAAACAAAAATTTCCGTTAGAAGAAAGAATATACCGTTTTCGTTGTGTAGAAGCTTGGTCAATGGTCTTGCCTTGGCTGGGTTTTCCCATGAAGGCTTTATTGGAAGATGTTGAACCGACGCCAAAGGCTAAGTTCGTGCGCTTTACTTCTTTTTATGACCCTGAGATTACTAAAGGTCCGGGTTTTCACATTGGTTCCTTACCTTGGCCTTACACGGAGGGATTAAGAATTGAAGAAATGGCTAATGACTTAGCCTTCTTTGCCGTGGGCATTTATGGTCATGATTTACCAAAGCAGCATGGCGCACCGCTTCGCATGGTTACTCCCTGGAAATATGGCTTTAAGGGCGCAAAATCGATTGTCAAAATTGAATTTGTGGAGAATCAACCTGCTACTTACTGGAATACTATCGATTCTAATGAATATGCTTTTGAAGCTAATGTCAATCCTGATGTGCCTCATCCTAGATGGTCTCAAGCGACAGAAAAGTTTATTAGTTCTGGTCCTGGGATATCTTGGGAAATTAAGGAAACTCTGCCCTATAACGGTTATGGAGAATATGTAGGGGATTTATATACTTAATTGCTGCTTCTAGGGATAGATGTTGAGTTAGTTGAAGTGATGTCAAGATTGTTATAGTTTTGTAGCAAAAAAATATTTTATGTAGCATAAAGTATTTAAATCGAGCGTAATAAGTAAAAGTTGACCTTCTATAAATTGCACAATATTTAAGCTGTACCAATTAACCCATGGAAATTCTAGATTGCGATCGCCAAGGATGGTTAAGCAGAGGTAAAATCTTAGCGAATTTAGGCAAACACAAAGCAGCTTTAACTTGTTATGAGCAAGCTATGAAAATTAAGCCCAAATACTACAAAGCTTGGAGTGAAATAGATTTCATGCTCGAACTAGTAGGATGCTTGGAAGCAGCAGAAAATTGCTTTGATCGGGCTTTAGGAAAATTTGATGGCAAAGATGAAAAAATAGCGAATTTCGCCGAGCATCAGCAACAAATTCCGATTCCTGGAGCAAGTATTGCTAGTACCTGCTACAATCAAGCTTGTTTTCAGGCACTACAGGGAAATATTGATCGGGCGATCGCTTATCTACAACAGGCATTGACCTTAGACCGCAATAAGTATCGAGAAATGAGTCGACAAGACTCTGATTTTGACAATATTAGAGGGAACAAACTATTTCAAGAGGTGGTTGAGAATTACTTTATTGCTAACTAGAATTAACTTGACCAGGGTAGCTGTAATATTTACAGTCGTACAAAGTTGTATTAGGAAAAGTTTATTTGATTGCTCGTAAGTAATGAGTAACGAGTAATGAGTAATGAGTAATAAGTGTCCTAATGTCAGTCTGTATTGCTATATTTGACCTGTGGCGGCGAAACTTAACTTATTTTTTACAGAGTTTATCAGTTTATCTATCTAGATAGAGGTTACTACCGCAAAAAACTGTAAACTATTCAGGAGTAGTAACGAATTTAAAGTTATCAAAATAAAATAATATTTAAGCAGTTATTACTGGGTATTAATGCCCTATATCTGTTCTCATAGTGAAAATTCTACAAAAAATAATATTAGTTATATGGATATTACCAGCGACTTACACGTTGTTGAAACCAGACCTTTATTAAGCCCAGCATTTATTAAAAGCGAATTTCCTTTGCCAGAAAAGGTGGCTAAATTAGTCACTCAGACTCGTGACTCCATTCGTCATATCCTCGCAGGCGAAGATTCCAGAATTTTAGCTGTTGTTGGACCCTGTTCTATTCACGATGTTGCCGCAGCGAAAGAATATGGTCAAAGATTGGTTAAATTGCGATCGCAATTTAAGGAGCAGCTAGAAATTGTGATGCGAGTCTACTTTGAAAAACCTCGTACTACTATAGGTTGGAAAGGATTAATCAATGATCCTCATCTAGATAATAGCTACGACATTAATACAGGTCTGAGAACAGCAAGAGAATTACTATTGGATTTAGCCAATATCGGTTTGCCTGCGGCTACAGAATTACTCGACCCGATTACGCCCCAATATATTGCGGATCTGATCTGTTGGACCGCCATTGGAGCCAGAACTACAGAAAGCCAAATTCACCGCCAAATGGCTTCTGGTCTATCGATGCCAGTAGGTTATAAAAATGGTACTGATGGCAGTGTTACTGCTGCTATTAATGCTATGCTCGCTGCCAAGACATCCCACCATTTTTTGGGCATCAACCAACATGGGCTGGCAAGTATCGTTAAAACTACAGGGAATCCTGACGGACACTTGGTCTTAAGAGGTGGCTCAACTAAACCTAATTATGAGCCTGCCGATATCGCAGCCGCCACTAATGCTCTCAAACAAAAAGCGATAAATTCTAGCCTAATGGTTGATTGTAGTCATGGGAACAGTAGCAAAGACTATAACAAACAATCTTTGGTTTTGGATAGTGTTGTTCAACAGATTGAAGCTGGTTCTTCTAGTATTATGGGCGTAATGATTGAAAGTCATTTAGTTGCTGGCAATCAATCAATATCGCAAAATGGCAAATCATTAGTCTATGGTCAGAGTATTACTGATGCTTGTGTTAGTTGGGAAACTACAGAAACTATGCTTCATTCTCTAGCGGCTTCGGTTGCTAAAGGTAGACCTGGAATTAAGCAAAATATGGTTTCTGTTGCCGGAAAATAAGCAATTTTCGATGAATCTATCCACAGTAACCGAATCAGAGCGACAAAAGCTGATCCAAGTTGCAACTCAAGCTGTATCTAAGGCTTATGCTCCCTATTCCCAATTTCGCGTTGGTGCTGCGGTCTTAACCGAAACAGGAAAAATTTTTGCTGGTTGTAATGTCGAAAATGCTTCCTATGGTCTAAGTATGTGTGCTGAAAGAAATGCGATTGCCAATGCCATAATGGGAGAAAGAAGCGATACAATAAGGGTTAGAGCGATCGCTATAGTTAATAGCCAGAATGTCCCCTGTTCACCTTGTGGTGCTTGCAGGCAAGTAATCTGGGAATTTGGTCAAGAAGCTCAAGTTATTTTTTTGGGAAAACAAGGGTGGCAAGATTCAACTATAGAGGAATTGCTACCTGAAGGATTTTCTCTGTAAATAAGCATTGTAAACTTATCTCTTAGCTATATTCTAGAGAAGCTAATTATCAACAAATCAAGTCTGTAATGAAGTCATATCTAGCCGCCGCCATTCAAATGACCAGCAAGCCCGACCTTGTTAAAAACTTGGTTGAAGCCGAAGAATTAATTGAACTAGCAGTACGCCAAGGGGCAGAATTAGTCAGTTTGCCAGAAAATTTTGCTTTTTTGGGGAAAGAAGTCGATAAAGTAGCACAAGCAAAAGAAATTGCTGTAAAAACTCAGCAATTTCTCAAAAAAATGGCGCAGAGATTTCAAATTACGATTTTAGGTGGTGGCTTTCCAGTACCAGTATCAGGCAACCCCAACAAAGCGTACAATACAGCAGTTTTAGTTACCCCTGATGGTCAAGAAGTAGCTCACTATCAAAAGGTTCATTTATTCGATGTCGATGTCCCCGATGGTAATACCTACCAAGAATCTAGTACGGTAATGGCTGGTAAGAAAATACCCACAATCTATAATTCGGAACGTCTTGGTAAATTAGGACTGTCGATCTGTTACGATGTGCGATTTCCCGAATTTTACCGCTATTTATCTCGCCAAGGTGCTGATGTCTTGTTCATTCCGGCAGCTTTTACTGCTTTTACCGGTAAAGATCATTGGCAAGTCTTGTTACAGGCAAGAGCGATCGAAAACACTTGTTATGTGATTGCTCCTGCTCAAACAGGGAATCACTATGAACGTCGCTACACTCATGGTCATGCTATGGTTATTGACCCTTGGGGAGTAATTTTAGCTGACGCTGGCAACTCACCAGGAGTGGCAGTAGCGGAAATTAATCCGAATCGTATACGACAGGTACGCCAGCAGATGCCTTCTTTGCAGCACCGAGTGTTTGCTTAATGATGTTGCATCCTAATAACCACAATCAGAAGGCTCAACTTTTACTCTGGCAATTAAGTTACGAGTGTTGTCGTAATAATTAAAATTCAGCAGTACTCCCTCTTGAGGAAAAATTTGTGTAGCGGGATTGGTACAAATGGTGTTAGCTAAAGGTGTACGAATATTTCTAGCAAATTCTGTGCCGTCAATTTGAGTCGCAGAATAGTTAATCAGAGTATAGTTATAACTCAACATTTTTCCTGGTCCGGCAAAAGAAGAATCCCACTGAGTATCTTGATCGATCATCATCGGTAAGTTTTTATTCATCATGTTGGCAGTCTGAACCAAGAGTTCGGAAATATTTTTTTGTTCTGCTCTAGCAGTAGATTGCCAACCTATATTAGTCATACCAGTTAATAAAGCTATTCCTAGTAGTGACTTGGCTTTCATTTTTGCGGTGATCATGAATTTAGATTTTTAAAATACTCAGCTATTAAAAGTAGTTGTCTTGTATTTTAAAAGTGTTTTATTGTGGTAGCAGGCAATCTAATTACCAAAAGATTGTGATCTTGAGTTAATTTTGATCGTTACCCTTGATTTTCAATTTCTAAATCCAAATATTCTCTAAATCCAAATATTCATTAAGAAACTTTGCAAATTCATAAAGATATTATCGTTACCTTGTCTCAGTAGTGGTGTGATAACACCTAATCAAGATAGTCTGAGTGAAGCAGTTTTAATTTTATTTTTTTATCACCTAATGACCGCTATAGATACTAACTCAACCAAGAAATCTCAACCTTCAACCCCTCCTGCTGACTCTAAAGAAAGAGTGAGTCAGTTCATGAAACAGCTACAGGATGAAATTTGCGCTGGCTTAGAACAAGTTGATGGAGGTGGCAAGTTTAGGGAAGACAGTTGGGAAAGAGAAGAAGGCGGTGGCGGACGTTCTCGCGTTCTATCAGATGGAGGGATTTTAGAACAAGGCGGAGTCAATTTCTCGGAAGTTTGGGGCAGTCATTTACCTCCCTCTATCCTTAAACAACGTCCCGAAGCAGAGGGACATGGTTTTTATGCTACGGGAACTTCGATGGTGTTGCATCCCTATAGCCCTTATATTCCAACAGTTCATCTCAATTATCGTTATTTTGAGGCTGGTCCCGTTTGGTGGTTTGGCGGTGGTGCAGATTTAACTCCTTACTATCCTTTCGCCGAAGATGCAGCTCATTTTCATCGTAGTTTTAAAGCTGCATGCGATCGCCATAATCCGGAATACCATCCTGTATTTAAGCGTTGGTGCGATGAATATTTCTATCTCAAGCATCGTGAGGAAACTAGAGGAGTGGGAGGCTTATTCTTCGATTATCAAGATGGTACAGGAGAATTATATAAAGGTCCTCACCCGAATAAAGCAGCAGCAGAATATAGCAAGCAGCTAGGGGAGATTGAACATCGTAATTGGTCAGATTTGTTTGGGTTTATTCAAGATTGCGGTAAAACTTTTTTACCGGCTTACTTGCCGATTATTGAACGACGCAAGGATATTGAGTATGGAGAACAGCAGCGTAACTTCCAGCTATATCGTCGCGGACGTTATGTCGAATTCAACTTAGTATATGATCGGGGTACTATTTTTGGCTTACAGACCAATGGACGTACAGAGTCAATCCTGATGTCTTTACCACCTTTAGTTCGTTGGCAATATAACTATCAACCAGAACCCAATACTCCTGAGGCAGAACTATATGAAACTTTTCTAAAACCTCAAGATTGGGTAAATTGGCAGACTTCCCAGAGTCAACAAAAGGATGAGGGATGAAGGATGGGGATGAGGATTATTTGGAAGCAGACCTGCACCTCTCCCAATGTTTATATTTTAGAACTTAAACCAAGGGTAGTGATAATGATTCGGTAATCCTCATGCACCTTAAAATTGCTAGTTGAATTATGATCTTAGTAAATAAGCAAGTTTAGAGTATCAATAATAGAGTTCAATCAAGAAATTCATGAGTAATACTAGTAACTTTAGAAAAGCAATGCAGGAGGCGCAAGGACAGGCGATCCTTGGTCCTAATGTTATTCCTAATGCGCTTCCTTATTTAGGTGGTGGTCTCGTCTTAACTGCCTTAGGAACTTATGGTGGTTTAGGAGTGATTGCTTCTCGTCCAGATTTGTTTATGCCCACTTTTTTTGGAGCATTAATAGCAGAATTAGTGCTCTTCTTTGTGGCACGGGGAGTTGCTCAGCAGGGAAATAATAGCACCGCTTTGCCGTTATTAGCACTTTATAGTCTTTTGTCTGGTTATACCCTTAGTGGTATTGTTTTCCTCGCTCTTAGTAATTCAGGAGTAGGAATTCAGGGAGTGGGTATTGCTGCTCTTGGTTGCGGTGTCACCTTCATTTTAGGACGTAACATTGGTTCTAACCTGTCTGACGAAGATGGTTTAGCGCTAACTCAGACAGTGCAACTCGGCGTTATGGCCTTGTTGGTTGTCTTAGTGGGACAATTACTGCTCTCTTTCTTTGGAGTGTATACTCCTGGTTGGTTAGAAATTGCTATTTCTGGTATTGGTGTTGCTTTATTTGCCGGGGTTGCAGTAGTAGATTTTTATATCCTCCCCCGTACCTACGAAGATGAGCAGTATTTACCGGCAGCTCTTTCGATGTACCTTACCTATATCAACCTCTTCGTGTTTATTCTGCGTTTGTTGATTGCTATAAACAGTAATGATTAATTACGGTTAACTAACAGTTAACAAACCTCATAATTAAATTATTATTTTGCCGCTTCTAGTTAATTTTGGAGCGGTTTATTTGTAATTAATCAGTTACAGCCCGCAGAAAGATGATGGTCTCTAACTAACGAAGCGATCGCCCCTAGAACTTTTGACGATCTCAATCAATTAGAAGAAATTATGGTTCAAAGATGCTGTACTCTACTTCAACAAGAAAAATTGATTCCAGGATTGACTAACTATCAATTGCGAAGCAAAAGCGTTGAGTAGTTGACTAAGGTAGGGTAATCCGCATGATTGTGGGTGGGTATTCTTGAACCTTTGATCAGAGGGAATCAGACAATAATTATGAGTACAAAGCAATTTATGACTGATAGTGTAGTAGCAAATATGGCTGTACTTGAAAAAGGCAACATTACAATCCATACCGAGAATATCTTCCCCATTATCAAGAAGTCTCTCTATACAGATCACGAAATCTTCTTGCGGGAATTAATCTCTAACTCCGTTGATGCAATCTCAAAACTAAAAATGGCATCTCTGGCAGGAGAAGTGAAGGGAGATATTGCCGAACCGCAAGTTAAGATTGCCGTAGACAAAACCAACAAAACCATCTCGGTTTCTGATAATGGCATTGGCATGACTGCCGATGAAATCAAAAAATATATTAATCAAGTCGCTTTTTCCAGCGCCGAAGATTTTATTAAAAAATACGAGAAAAATGCCAATGAACTCATTGGTCATTTTGGTTTAGGTTTCTATTCCGCATTTATGGTGGCACAAAAAGTAGAAATCGATACTCTTTCTTATCAAGAGGGTGCAACTGCGGTTCACTGGTCTTGTGATGGTTCTCCTGAATTTGAACTAGTCGAAAGCGATCGCACTACTGTGGGTACAACTATCACCCTCACGCTGCAAGATGAAGAATTGGAGTACGCAGAACCCCAAAGAGTTAGACAGTTAGTCAAAACCTACTGTGACTTCATGCCGGTCAAGATTGTGCTCGACAATGAACAAATCAATAAGCAGGATGCACTCTGGAAAAAATCTCCCCAAGAATTGACCGACGAAGACTATTTAGAATTTTATCGATACTTATATCCTTTCCAAGAAGATCCTTTACTGTGGGTTCATTTAAATACTGATTATCCTTTCTTGCTGAATGGAATTCTCTATTTCCCCAAACTAAAACCAGATGTAGACTTTTCCAAAGGACAAATACAACTATTTTGTAATCAGGTATTTGTTAGCAAGCATTGCGAAGAAATTATTCCTGAATTTTTGATGCCATTACAGGGTGTAATTGATAGTCCTGACATACCCCTAAACGTTTCTCGTAGTGCTTTAACCAACGATCGCACTGTCCGTCGTATTGCAGACTTTATCACCAAGAAAATTGGCAATCGTCTCAAGTCTCTTTACAACGAAGACCGCAAAAAATATATTAGTTCTTGGTCTGATGTTGGTACTTTTGTCAAATATGGGGCTATTAGAGACGAGAAATTTAAAAAGCAGGTAGAAGACTTGATTATTTACCGTACTACCTATCAGGCTGATACTGTTACCAAAGAAGAAGCTCCTAAAGTAGAAGTACAGTCAGCTGGTGACGATGCCTGGTCCGATATTTCTGATAACCAAGATTCTGCATCAATTGAACCTTATACTACTCTCAATGAGTATCTCGAACGTAATAAAGAGAAACAAGAAAATCGCGTTATCTACTGTAGTGATCCTAGTACTCAAAATACTTACGTCGAACTATATAAGAATCAAGGTTTAGAAGTATTATTCCTCGATTCATTTATAGATGCTAACTACTTTATACCTTTCCTCGAAAGAGAATATTCTGAAGTGAAATTTGCTCGTGTTGATTCCGAATTAGATGAGACCTTAGTAGAAGAAGATAAAGCTCAAGAAATTGTTGACCCTACCACCAATAAAACTCGCAACGAAATAATTAAAGAGTTGTTTGAGAAAGCGATTAATAAACCCCGAGTCAACATAAAAACCCAAGCTATCAAATCAGAAGATCCTCAGGGTACTCCTCCAGCAATGGTCTTACTACCTGAAGCCATGCGCAGAATGCAGGAAATGGCAGCTTTAATGCAGGAAAAAACGATGGCGTTCCCTGAAGATCATATTTTGATGATTAATACTTCTCACCCCTTAATTCAAAATCTATTGGATTTAAATAAAAGCACTATTATTCAAAGTGGCGATGAATCCAATTCTATGGTCAACTTAATGTGCAATCATATCTATGATCTGGCATTAATGTCTCAGAAAGCTTTTGATGCAGAAGGAATGAAGTCTTTTGTGCAGCGTTCCAATCAAGTATTAACTAATTTGACTAAAAAATAAGTATAAGTTGCTAAAACAATCTAAGTAAGGGACAGAGATAATTTTGTTTGTCCCTTTTTTTAGTCAAATTTTAGGTAAAAGTTATGTATAATTGGAAATTGTGGTCTTTAGTCTGAGGTTAATCATGGCTCGTAAATGTCAAATAACAGGAAAAAAAGCAAATAACGCCATGGCGGTTTCCCACTCCCACCGTCGTACAAAGAAATTGCAAGGTGTTAATTTACAATGGAAACGAGTCTGGTGGTCAGAGGGTAATCGTTGGGTTAGATTGCGTTTATCTACTAAGGCAATCAAAACTTTAGAGAAAAGAGGAATTAATGCCATGGCAAAAGAAGCAGGTATCAATTTAAATAAGTATTAAGTCAAATTTATAACAATTCTTTCTATTGCTCTAAAAAAACCTGGCTAAAAGATAAGTGTTTATACTTTTCCCAAGTAACACATGTGAATACTACACATAGTTTAGTCATAATTATTGATTTATGAGAATAAAAATAAAAGCTTAATAGGTTTGGGAAATGAATGTAAATGTATAGGTATCGTTATAATTGCAGAAGCGAAACACTAATTAAACGATACCTGCAGTCCCAATTAATTCAAATTTAATTGATCAGTTGGCACATAGTTTGACATAGTTTATTATTAATACTTTTAAATATCCATAAAGGTTAACTTTGTGTTTTACTTTACTCTAGGATTAATCTAGTTTCAAATTTTTAATGGCAAAAGAATTTGATAGTTAGAAATTAATTAATATCAACACAGCAAATCAACATCTAGAGTAGGATATAAATCACAAATTAGAGTTCTTGACAATGACAATAATGACAATAATGTAAATTGGTCTAATCTAGCATTCAAGAGCTTTATTAATCTCAAACTGATCGTCATGAATACTCATATTGTTACAGGTGTTGCGGGATTCATTGGCTCTCACTTAGCTGAAACTATACTAAAACAAGGGGATGGCATAATAGGTATCGATCAGTTTAATGATTACTACGATCCTAAACTCAAACACCAAAATATTGTTAATCTTCAACAATATCCCAACTTTAAGTTAATTCAAGCTGATATTCAGGAGTTAAATTGGCAAGAGCTTTTACAGACGGTGGATGTTGTATATCATCAGGCTGCACAGGCAGGAGTTCGAGCTAGTTGGGGGAAGAATTTTTTTAACTATACAGCCAGGAATCTTAATGCTACCCAAGTCATTTTAGAAGCAGCTAAACAAGTGAAGTCATTACAGAGAATTGTCTATGCTTCTAGTTCCTCAATTTATGGCAACGCGGCAACTATGCCTACTCCCGAAACTTTATGTCCTCAACCAGTTTCCCCCTATGGCATTACCAAATTAGCTGGTGAACGTTTATGCTGGCTATACCAGCAAAATTTTGGTGTACCTGCCACAGCATTACGATATTTTACGGTTTATGGACATCGTCAACGTCCTGACATGGCTTTTCACAAGTTTTTTAAAGCAGCTATTAATGATGAACCGATCTCTATCTATGGAGATGGAAAGCAAACCAGAGACTATACTTTTGTTAGTGATGCCGTAGCAGCTAATCTAGCTGCGGGAGAAATACCAGAAGCTATTGGCGAAGCTTTTAATATTGGTGGCGGTAGCAGAGTTACTCTAATTGAGCTCTTAACTATTATGGAGCAAGTTATTGGGCGACCAATTCGTAAAAATTACGTTGAGCGAGCAGTAGGAGATGCCCGTCATACCAGTGCTGATATTTCTAAAGCCAAGCAGATTTTGGGTTATTCTCCCCAAGTGTCTTTAACAGAAGGTTTAACTAAAGAATGGGAGTGGATTCAAAGTATATACACCTCCTAAGTTATCAAGTACTGATTTTAATACTTTAAATAATCAGTAAGCTAGAAAAATTTAGCTTGCACGATAAGCAGGAAAAAACTGAGATTTCTTTAAATCTTCTACAGATTTATTAATCGATTGGGCTCTAAATTCAATCAGATTGTTGTAGTTATTATTATCAATTACCGATCTTAAGGTCAAAAATTCATGTCTTTGTTTAGAAAAGCCCGATTTAAAGGTATATAAATTATCTTTCTTACCACCTACACCACCACCTATATGTAAATATTGGTTGCCCCTTGCTTTCGCCCACAAACGCATATGATGTAGCAACAAGTTAAAGGGAGATTGCTTGAGAAATTCGGTCTTTGTCCCACCTAGATGGGCTTGAACGATTCCACATGATTCAAAAAATAAACTAGCACAAACTATATTTCCTTCAGATTCTACAATTCCCAAGTGTAGTTTATCTCCTAGTTTGAGTAAACCTTGAAAGTAGTCACGGCTAAAATAGTAGACTCCTTTGGCTTTAACCCGATCCATTGTTTCTTCGTAGATAGAAATAAATTCATCTATGTAATCTGCAAATGAAACTATTCTGGCGGTTAACCCTAATCTAATACACTTATTGATGGTGCTTTGATGACCTTTACGAGTTTTTGCCCAAATCTTCTCTTCATCTAAAGTTAAGTTGACCGAGACAGTTTTTCCATTTTCTTGAAAAGTATTTTGGGGAAAAATATTAGCAAAATTTTCTCCCAAGATAGGATGTAATCTTAAAAAAGCCGAACATACTCCTTGGGATTTTAAAACTTGCTTAAATTCTTTGAAGGCTAGATCGGGAAAATCAGAATTGTGTTTGGCAGCTTCATTTAATAAAATACCAGGATAGCCATAGGGAGAAATTACATCAAACACGGGTTGTACATTTGTTGAAGAAACAATGTCTTCACAGGAACGAAGTAAGTAAGGAACGAAGAAAATACTATCATTTTCGGTTATAACAATCGCTTGTGGTGAGGTGTTAGTTCGTTTAGCTTCTAAGGCTACGTATTCGGGTAAATGATAAACATCGTGACGTATTTGCTGTAGCGTTTCTCGCCACAAAGGTTTATCTAAATCGAGAATTTTTCTAAGCATCGATTATAAAGTTAAGATTAATGTTATGTCTTGAAATTTGAAATAGTTTTAATGATTACAGCGATTCTCGATTTGGCGAAGTACAGTAATCTTTTAAATTGGGAAAAGGTTTAAAGGGAGAAGGAGCATGTCAGTTTTGTCAGAAAGTTTGAACCGAGTAGATAATTCCTCAGTTGTAACTAGCAGTTAGCAATAGTATAGTTCATTTGTATCGATATGTTTGATGTGCTCCCAAGGGAAAAAAGTTTACTTTGATTTTAAAAATTTGCCTAATGTACCTTATCGCTTAAAGAACCGCTTTATTCAGTCCACAGTAGAGGAAAAAATTGGGGATCGCTATAGTCAGGATTGCCGTTAGGTAATTGGCGACAAAGGCGATCATAACCAATGTGAATTGGCTTTCCTTGACAGTCTAATACCTCTTGGTAGCAATTATCGTAGTCTTGCATATGTACGGCTAAAGCCAAGCGTTTAGAATTGCTAGAGTTAAGATAACTGCCATGAATAGTGTTGCAATTGTGGAAGCTAACTTGTCCTTTTTTAAGTGTCATAGGAACTTTAACAAAATCTCTTCCTTGAGATCGCATATAAGCTTCTAATTCCTGTAAATTATTTTCATAAAAATTTTTGAGATTTTTGCTTTCGGACCATTTATGACTGCGATCAATCATTACTAATGGACCGAGAGATTTATCACAATCTTGAAAAGGTATCCAAGCAGTTAATAATCGATTGGAACTACAGGTCGGCCAATAAGATTTATCGGTATGCCAGCCTACCACTCCTCGATTTTGTTTCTGAGAAGGAAGCTTGCACAGTAAAGAATCAGCAAACATCCGAATCTGTTTTGTTCTTGCCAAACGAGCCGCGATCGCAGCAATAATTGACTCGAATCCTAACTGTTGTAATTCTCGATTTTGCAAGCAAACAAATTCATTGTTCCGTAAAACAGTACTTTCTTCAGATTTCCAATCGACAAATCCTGTTTGATGAGGCAAAGTAAAATCCCGTTCGCCAGCATAATATCTCTGGCTTCCTACAATTGCTGTATCGATTATTGCTTTGGAGAGAATGGGCGGAGTAGTATACCAACCATGCTCCTCGTAAAAAGCAATATCGACTTCGGTAGGTAAGAAAGCCATTTGTTTGGGAGATAAACTAGAAACTAAACTTTCGGTTGACATATTTTTGGAAAATCGTGAATGAACTGCTATGACCTCGCCAAGCAGGTCATATTATCTAAAAATAACAATTATATAACGACTAAAACTCATGTTAGATAAAGCTTTCGGTAAGATTAATCTAACCACTTATATTCATTTAGCTAAGTTGCTAAGTTCGTATCTCATCCCGCCACTTGCTAGCGCTAAGTGGGGGAGTTCTCACTCACACTGTTAAAAATTGATTTAAATTTTAAATAGTAAAAGCGGAGATCGTGTTGAACATTCTTACAATATCTTCTGTGTCGTACCTGTGGTCGTTAGGAATAGTAAGAATGCGTTGAGCTAGATCGAGAGTCAAGGGATCTTCTGAAGAAATTCCTTCATCTGGCTGTTTCCAATGTACAGCGGTATAAATATTATGTTCGATCAGATACTTTCTAAGGGCATTTCTAATTTCACCAGTGTGGCAAACAATTACGCTGTTTAGAGGAACATTCCCTGGTCCCCAGCTATCAAATAGTAGTTCCCAATCGTCACTGGGATTGTTTAAGCTGAGATGAATAAATTTATTGATATTTTCGGCTCGGCGCGATCGCATGTTGACCACATCTAGACAAGGTAAAATCTTGGCGGTAAAGCTAGAAACCACTGTATCTTCAATAAAACCCATTTCACCATGGCTTTCAAGTTCTAATTGCCGATAAGCATCTTTTGCCACATTATTATTCTTTAAGTAAGCTCGTTTGAGTAGCATTGCAGTAAGTCTTTTGTATGCTCCTAATGATTCTTGACCCCAAGCGGTGAACAAAGGTAAATTCTGGGGCGACCATAAAATCCCACCATCAGGAATGGGTAATGTTTTACGCAAGGAAGATATGGCATAATCAGCTTTGCTCTGTTTTGCCCAGTCGGAAAAAGGATCGTGGCTATGGTCTTCAATTAGAGTTACTTCTGGATGAGCAGCACTCCATTCTAACCAGGGTTGATTACTTCTAATGCCAAAGATATTAAAGGCAACTACTAAATCTCCTGGTTGAGTTTGCAAAGATTTAAAATTAGGAGCTGGTTGGGTAGGAATGTCCTGATACCAAAAAACCTGCAAAAATTTTCTCAATTTGGCGGCAACGCTCATACAGTAAAATGAGGGCAAATGAATTCTTGCAGGTCGTTTCTGTTGCTGCACGAATAGGTGGTAAACCGCCAAAATAGAGGCAGTTCCTGTAGAATACAATTCATAAGTATCAGGCAACCAAGTAGAGTCTACTGTGGACTTTAAAAATCGGTTAGACCACTCAAATTCGGAACCAACTTCCCATCTATTCATGATTATTTACCAATAAATATGATCTTAAAATTTGTATTGAAAAATTGAGAAACGCTAAAGAGATTCTTTGTTGTTGAAAAATTCTTCTCCTGTAGTGTGACCTTCCTGACTAATATCTTTTTGCCCGATCACGGCAAATACAGTCAACCAAAGAATTTTCCAGTCGAGCCAGAGGCTCCAGTTATTGATATACCAAACATCGAGTTGAAATTTTTTTTCCCAATCTCCATCTAATTGACGACGACCATTCACCTGCGCCCAGCCTGTAATTCCAGGTAGAACTTCATGGCGACGAGCTTGTTCGGGAGTATAACGATCAAGGTATTGTATCAACAGAGGACGGGGACCTACTATACTCATATCTCCTTTTAATACGTTCCAAAGCTGTGGTAGTTCGTCGAGACTGGTTTTTCTCAGCCATTCTCCTAAAGTAGTTAGGCGATCGCCATCAGGTAAAAGATTACCTTCTGCATTCTTAGCATCTGTCATGGTACGAAACTTATAAAAAGTAAAAATATTGCCGTCTTTACCAGGGCGAAGTTGAGTGAAAAATATGGGACTGCTAAGTTTCACCCGAATTAGCAATGCTACGAATACAAGTATCGGTGAAAATATTAAAAGGGCGATTGCAGCTACCAGACGATCTGCTAAATGTTTGATAAATTTACTCATGCTTTGTATTAAAATCCGATTTTGCTCTAAATTAGAAATTCACGTAAATTAGTTCAATTGGTTAAAATGCGATCGTATATATCTGCGTACAGTTTCATAATGCGATCTCATTCATCGGTCATGGTGCGGAATTTGTAAAAGGTAAAAGTCGAGTTGTTTTTACCTCCTCTAGGTCGGAAAAAAATTATCGGATTACCCATATTGAAGTAAATAGCGATCGCCAAAATACCAATAAAGGGAGATAAGATAATAACGAAATAATTCGCTTTCAGAGATTTTGGAGAAGGCTAAAATGACGATTTCTCGTTATGAAAGACCAAAAATTGCCAAGTCGTGTTTATAAGCCTGTTTCTTAAAGCGAAATTTTATAAGGATTATTCTATATGTTTTATATGCCTTGAAAAAATATGGCGATTTTAGAGTTATTCTGATGAGTTATTGATCGTTTCCGAGAAACTCTCCTCCACCTGTGGTATAACCATCCTGATCGATATCTTTTTGGACAATTACAGCCAATACGGTTAGCCAAATAATTTTGAAATCGAGCCAGAGGCTCCAGTTATTGATATACCAAACATCCAGTTGAAACTTTTTGAGGAAATCTCCATCTAAATTGCGACGACCATTGACCTGCGCCCAACCAGTAATACCTGGTAAAACATCATGGCGACGAGCTTGCTCATCATTGTAAAGCTCAAGATAGCGTACCAATAAAGGACGAGGTCCGACAAAGCTCATATCTCCTTTAAGAACATTCAATACTTGAGGTAGCTCATCCAAGCTAGTTTTACGTAACCAAGCTCCCAAAGGTGTTATGCGATCGCCATCGGGCAATAAATTACCGTCCTCATCCTTCGCGTCGGTCATGGTACGAAACTTATAGAAAGTGAAAATCTTTCCGTCTTTACCAGGGCGAAGTTGGGTGAAAAATATCGGGCTACCTAATTTGAAACGAATTAATAGTGCCACGATTAAAATCAATGGTGAAAATATTAACAGGGCGATCGCTGCTGCCAGGCGATCAGCAATATTTTTTATAAGTCTACTCATTTTTTACTAAAAGACCCGATCAGATATATTACTGTATGTATAAGTAAATTTTATAGAATAAATTCATCAAGTTCAGAAAGAGTATCCAAAAAGGTCTATATCTTCGCGATGATAATTATAAATAAGATCTTTGGTTTTATCATTGTAGTAATCTTTATAGGTCTTTGTTTTCTTTTTCTGAGATTTATTTCTTCCTGGCAATTTGGTTGTAGGCAAATCAATTATTTGACAGATTTTATTATAGTCTGATTGTAGATTTTCAAATCTACCCACAAAATCAACGATTATCTTGCCTTTTTCGTCTGTAATTATATTTTTTTGTGACCTTAAGTATTTTCTAGAAGATTTTGTTGTGTCATTTGTTATCCACTCAATATATTCCTCAAAACTCATTGATTTGATAGGATGATTCTGGTATATTGGTGCATGAGATTTACTAATATATTTGTACCAAGATACTTCCCAGTCCCAAGGGTTTCGAACAAAAGCAAATTTAAAAAGCTTGCTGTATTTTTCATCTCCAAGCTCTCTCTTTAACCTCTTTGCCCACGCATGTCTTCCAACTTTGTTGGTAACGTTGTCATATGTAAATGGATTTCTAAGTGCATTTATGAAAAAGCCCTGATCTATTTCATGAATTAATAATTCATAAGCACTTTTTTTAAATTTAAAAACTGACTTGAAAATTGTGATTTTTAAGGCTTGTTGTATGCTAGAGCCAGCACATTTAGGGGTATGAATGAATAAAAAATTATCTGCGTATGAAATATGCATTTTAAAAACCTCTTTTGGAAATTATTATTTATATTAGGTAATTTAGTGAATACTGGACAAAAAATTAAACTTGAACATTTTCGCTAAAAGTTTTTGATATACTACTATGCACATCTTTGTCTACTTCTAAAAAATCATCTGGTTATGTCGTCAAGAAATAGAATCAATTAATTGTAATTCCTTGTTCTCTCCAGATTTCTTTCCAATCAGACAAATCAAATTTAAAAACAGTTTCAAGCATGAGAATGTCTCGTTTAAACAAGTTAAAAATAGAAATGAATTCGTCTTTACTGAGTTGGAGTTTTTCTTCTTTCTTACTAAAAAGTAACTGCTTGACTCCCAGATTCTTACCATAGTCAACAATCTTATGTAATCCAAGATTATGTAACAACCTAACACTTGAATAGATCACCTTAGCAAGTTCATGATTAACGGGAGTTTGGCTAGGATTGACTTTTTTTGACAGGTTTTTAGATCGATTTTCTAACCTAATATCAAGTTTATTACATAGATCTTGCGCAAAATCTTCGGGAGATTTTTTAAGTCTTTCAAAGAAAATAACCTGAACATTATCCGCACCAAAAGTTTTTATCCATCTAGATAGATGAAAATAGTAGAGAGAAGTATCTTGTAAAATTTTTTTCTGGGATATTGCTTCAGAAAAAGATACATCAGGCTTAATTTCTCCCCTTTGTTTCATGTGAAGATAAAAAGAAACTAAGCGCGAAACAGGCTCTCGTAATGTGACAATTATTTTACATTTAGGATTTAGCTTATATATTCTTTCAGAAGCTTCAATAGAATGGAAATAACTAGGCGCTATTTCAGCAATCTTTTGATTGGACTCAAGTCGACTAAAGTGTGCATAATACCAATCTATACCTCGACTAAACTTTTTATCAAAAAAAAAGGTTTCTTTTACTTTGGTTGGTAAAGCTATTTGTTGATAGTTAAGTAGATAATTATAGATCCAAGAAGTTCCTGTCTTAAATGGTCCTACAGCTACAAAATCTAATTGGGTTTTAGGCATTATTTTTATATTTTTTTAAGTCAGAATATTTTTTGGTAATTTAATCAACTAGAAGCTAAAGCAGAATATTAAAGATAAAGCGCAGATTTATAGATACTTTCATATTTTTTGACAAAAGAATTTGCCCCATCCAAATCGAAATGTATTTCAACACGTTTTCTGGCTTTTTTCCCCAAATTTTGTCGCTCATCTATACCCATAAAAATTAGTTTCCGCCAAGCTTCAGCTAATGCTTCGGGGTCTTTGGGTGGAATTACCACACCAGTATCACCAACAATAGTTTGAGAATCACCTATGTCGGTAGTAACGCAAGGAATTTGACAAGACATTGCTTCTCCAAGCACATTGGGAAAAGATTCGCCATAGGCCGAACTAGAGGTGAAAATATCTAGTGAAGTCATTAGAGTAGGAATATCCTGACGTTCTCCTAATAAATGAATTCGATCTACAATACCTAATTTTTGAATCTGCTCTGTCAAAACAGTATTTTTATCATCTACGTTTGGCCCTACTAAAATAAAATGTACTTCAGGATAATCATCAACAATTTTTGCTGCTGCTTCAATTAAACAGGCATGGTCTTTCATTGGATGATATCGAGCGATAGAACCTATCAAAATAGAGCTTTCTGGTAAATTTAAAGAATGACGTAAATTCTCTTGAGGTTCCGAAGCAGGTTTGTACTTGGAAATATCAAAGTTATCGCTAATTGTCATCGCGTTATTAGAGCGATACCCCAACTTAAGATGCTGTCTTTGGCTTTTTTCAGCAGAAAAAATCACTTGGTCAATCTGATGAGAAAGTATCGCAGTCAGCTTGATTGTCGTTGCCACAGTTATTTTTTCTGCCCATAAAGAATCAACTGAGTGATGGATACTCCAAAAAACAGGGACTTTGCTTCTGGATAAGACATTAGCCAAATGAGCGATCAAATTAGCGTGATACATCCAACCTTGAATCAAATCTGGTTGAATTTTATTTAATAGTTTATTTAACCTGACCAATGCCTGAGGATTAGGTATTCCTTGCTGCATACCCAGAAAGTATATGGGAATATTTAAAGCTTGTATACGGTCGACAAATACACCTCCTTCAATCATCGAAATTACTGTTGGGGAAAACTTGCTCCGATCAATTTTAGATAATAATTTGTAAAGCATCATTTCTGCTCCGCCAGTTCTTAAAGCAGTAATCAAAAATAAGACTTTGATCTTCTTACTTTGAGCGTTTGTTTGATTTGGATCTAATTTCATCAACTTAATTACTAAAAATAACTACTTAATTTATTATTTACGTCTACTGTGAATTAAAAATTGCTTTCAAACTGACTTTCTCTTTATGTAGTAGCTAAAAGCTAAAATGCATTAAATCTCAACGAAGCTAATTCACGCAAAGCGTTTCTATAAGTTACGAGTCAAAAGGTTGATACTTGTTTATTCTGCATTAATTGCTGAATCCGATTTCCCAACTTGACTCTAACTTTTTCCAATACCTGGGGATCTTTTGTCCAATTGTACCAATCCCGAGCAACTCTACGACTCGTTTTTAATGCCCAATCTTCATCCCCTAAGCGTTTAAGTATGGATATATATTCGTAATCTTCGATGCCATCTCTAATCCGTTTTAAGCGCAGCGAGGGAACAATTCCCTCAACACCAACTTCTGCACCAGGATATATTAACATCCCTTCCCCAGAGAAGAAATTTTGCTTTTTCCCTAGCTGATAAACTGAAGGTTTACGCCAGGGATCATCAGACCACAAAGGCAGTTGAGTGGCATCATCAGCCCAGCCGTCAATACGAGCATACGAAACCCCTGTTAAACCCAGACTTGGAGCAATAAATCCTTGGGCAATACGGAAATTAATTGGCGGCATATCAATTTTCCATTGGGGAGCAGAATCAGTCTGATATGATGGATAGAACCAGACTTCATTTCCTTGGTCCATGACTTCAGCAATTTCAGCTTGAGAATTCTGATACCTTTGGGCGTTTACCACCCAAATATCTATATCATCATATAGTTCTGGCCTAGGAGACATTGTTACTAGATGCTTTATTCCACCAGCCTGATGAATATTCTTACCCCACTGCTTGATAGCCTGTTCGATGTTAGGACATTTATCAACCTCGTCCGAGGACTTGATAAATTTTAAAAGGCTTTCATCATATAGAGCAGATGCTTGTTGGATTTCTTCAATAGAAGGCGCAGGACGCAACTTGCAAGTATGATAATCGGCCCCACTCCAGAAAGGTAGGCGAATAGTGTTTAAGCCCCATTTGTTAATCAATTCTTCTTGTTGGTGAGGTTTAACGCGTGTTACTGGCATGACTTTATGCTTGAGTAATTCCTCTGCCAAATTTTCTCCACGCTCTTGCCAAGCAGGAAAGGAAGAATGCATTGTTGGCTTCAAGGGTAACTCAAAATCCCAGATCGTGAGGTTGATTGTACCCGCGTTTTTGCCCTGGTCGCTCGTAACGGTATATGAACCCTGATATTTTCCTGGAGGTGTGTTTCTCGGTACATATATATCTGCCCAGATAGATTGGTTTTCACTCTTTGCCAGCTCGAAGGGGACGGCATCAAAGGTCGCTCCTTCAAGATCTTGACTTGTAGCAGGATCGATAAAGGGAATCAAAGCATCTGGATACCAACCCTTTCCTAAAATTGAATTTTTACGGCTAGGTCTATCGACGTATACATAGTGTTCCCGATATAAGGTAATGTTTTCGCGTTCGATCACTCCTTGGTCAGCATTATGCAAATCAGAAACAACAACATCGATATTGCTAAGTTGCTTATTTTTTGGTGCTTGAATTACTATCTGAAAGGATTCATATTCACCTCGAGCTGCCAATAATTGAATCCCTTCTCCTTGAAAGCTATTGGCATTGCTGTTTTGGTTCACAGGAAAGTTGTTAAGCCATTGATTATTAGCTTCTCTACTAATACTCTCTAAGGCTGGTGCTGCCCATACTCTAAAAGGACTAGCAACGTTAGTACCTTTAGCTACATGATAGGTAAACATTATAGTTACTAGAGTTATAAACATTAAAAAAATGTTTCTAGTCAATGATTTAAACAATGATTTTTTTTGGTGAGCAGGTTGACAAAAAGTTTTTTAATAGAAATAAAGTGCTAATGATTCATAAGAAGTTATTTATATTATTTGAAAAGTCTTAAATCTGTAGGGATAATTTTCAAGCGATAACAGATTTACTAGATTTAAACAGTCCAAATTATTAGTCTAGTCAATTTTTCCATCCTAGAATTTTTTTGATGAGTAAATAAAATTAAAGATTTCTTAAACGGCTTTGATGGGTAAAGTTTGCCATTATGGCGTAAGATATCAATAAAAACGGTGAATTCAAGGTTGTATGACTGAAAAATCCCCACATGAGCAGGAACATTATAAAAGGGAATGTGTATTTTGTCAGTTCCCCACGTGCTTTCCATACAGAGGCTATAAGTAACAAAGGATAAATTAAAGCCCCTGAAAATCCAAATTCCACCATCAGATCTAAATATATATTGTGACTTCTTTGTCCTGTATCTTGGTTAAAGTTAGCAACTTTAGTTTCACTTCCTCCAGAACCTAAGCCATTCCCAACAAAAGGTTTTCTAGCGAATTTTTGCCAAGCTTCATCTACATGAGATATACGGCTCCCACTAGAATCGTCTTCTTGCCCTAGAGGATTAGTTAAAAATTCAATTCTGGCGATAGTTCCCGGACTAAATAGATCTATACCATCAGCATTTTTCATATAGATCAAATTGTTTAATTGACTTGACAAAATGGTAATAGAGACCAAGAGCGACAGAACAAAAATAGGTAGTTGATATCGAGGAATCACTTTAGTTGCTACAAATGATAATACAACTATTAGCCAACCAATCATACCACTACGAGAAAAAGCCACAGCAATTCCCAAAACCACGAATAAAGCATAGAATAAGCGATATTTGGGTTTGATAAAATCAATAGTAAAAATCATCCCCAAAATTATGGCACAGCTAGCTTCATTAGCATCCATGTAAAGTCCTGAAGCTCTTCCTATAACATCCTCTTCTCGATAGAAAGCTAAAGGATTGAAGAATTCATAAATGAACATACAAACATTGCTGAGCGTTACTAATAAAATTGTTAGTTTAGTCCATCTTAAAACTAACAAATGTTGAGAAAAAATCACTGACATTAGGAGCAACACTACGATTGACCTAATTCGATCTTCCATAAATTGCAAATTGGTAATATGTGGAAAGATCAAAATTGAAATCAAAGGGATTGCCAAATATGCTGCACACCAAACCACAATAGAAATAGGTATGTACTTTAACCTATTAGGAATTGTTATTAATACTGGAATAGAAATAAATAGAAAACCAATCAGCCATAATAAGGGTATTCCGATACCAATATATTGCAAATAAATACTCAACTTTGTAAAAAAAACTAATACGGCTATCACTGCCAGCAACCCTTGATAGCAGGGCTATTTCATTCTAAAAAGAGAAGCAATCTGTTTTAAACTGAATTGGCATTTACGTTGTGCCTGAGCCATATTGTCAAATCCAGAATCTCGATATAAATTGAGAGCTAAGTTACGTGCGATCGCTAAAATCTGAGGTAATGGTAAGGTACGAATTCTAGATTTGTCTTCTCCTTGAGTAACATCGCGAACATAGTGAACTTTATTTTCTACACCCCAATAACCACGAATTCTTTGATAAAACTCGAAGGCTGATTCGGTCAAATCAGAGATATAGTATCTGGTACTAAACTCCGTTTTATACTTGAGTTGGCGTTCTGATTCTACTTTAATGAGCGTTTTAATACTCGACCATTTAGGCAACTTCAAATCTAAGTAAGCAGTACTAACTCTGCGTTTTTCGATTCTTCCGTGACCTTTAAAAATATTGTAAAAACTGTCATGTTCGACAAATTTCGTTTTTACAGCTTGATCTAGTTTGGGTTGATTTCCTTTGACAGCAGCAAGATAGTGATTTCCGCTATTGATAATTGTTTCAATAGTTTTTTTGTGTATTGATTGCATCAAATGCAAAAACTACCCCTTCAACGGCTAAAGCCTCAATAAATTTGGGTATTGCGGTAATTTCATTACTCTTGTTTTTAACTTTTTCTGGTCTTAGGATTAGTCCTCTTTCAACTAGGTAAGCCGTAACTAATGTGATTGCCTTGTGTGGCTCACAATGAGGGTTGTCTGACGAAAGTAAGTATGAGCCTTTTAACACTTTTCCGTCCAATGCCAAAGTCTCACCTGCTAACGGTTTGATTTCAAAAAAACTTGCTAATCTAGCTGAATACTCCTCGTAATCCAAATTTAATAATGCTCTCCTAATTGTGCTGTAAGAAGGGATTCTTCTGACTTCAAATAACTCTTTTAATTCTTCACTGTACGATTTTAGCCAATCTCCGAGCGCAAGAAAGCCTTGGTTGCCTGCTGTCACCCCCAGTGTAAACAGAGCCAAACATAATTGTAATGAATGCCTTGTTCCCTGTTTTCTTCTACGATCTGGCATTCGAGAGAATGCTTCTATTATCGCTATTTCACTCACTTTTCTAGTTTATTTACACTACCACAATTACAATATCACCTAGAATGAAATAGCCCTGCCCTTGATAGTAAACCATCAAAGTATTTTTTTGCTGATTTTTGTGCTGGGTAAAACTAGTCATATAAATAATCTTTCTGATAATCTTTCTGAAGAAATACTCGCTAAAACCCTTATAAAAATGAGTTTTTGTTCTATAAGGATTTCTTTCATTCGTAAGTAAAATCCGAATTCTTAAACTCTCTACTTATAATTTATTTTTTATTTTTTTAATTTGGGGCTTTTTTCTAACAGCCAGTGACTTAAATCTTTATCTAGTAATTGAGATAATTTTTTGATATCGGATTCAAATTCGGCTACTAACTCAGCACGAAAACTAGCAGAAAGAGGTTGACGAGTCGTAACTTTGTTATTGAAGTAACGGACAGCATCCAAAATATAAAGTCTTTCAAGTCCCAAGATTTTTTTGGCTCGCATAACATGATCGTTGAGGAATTCAGGAGGTCTTTCGGAAAAATTACCGATTACCCTCAGTTTATGACTTTTATTTTGATTTATCCGCCTAAAATCTGTGCGATTATCCCCAGGCACTTCGAGAAATTTCAAAACTTTTTCGTAAACTTGCTTTGTAGAGTTGGTAAAGTCATCAAAAAAAATAATCTCTACTTGTTTACGAGGAAATATACCTAATAATCGTTCTATTTGCTCCCCTAGCCTGGCTACAGCAGCATATTGCAGAATAGCAGAATTTCTACAATGTTTAGGTATTTTTTTACCTTTCCTTCTAATACTCTGTAATCGCCAAGCCTGCTCGAAGTCTTGTTCGTTCTCATCGGATGCATACAATAACTGAGAATGGTAAGAATATGCTAAATCTACTGGATTACGAAGCATAACGATGATCTTTGCTTGAGGGTCGAACTGTTGTATCTTTTCAAGAGCCACCGAAGAATATAAATATAGAGCCGAAGCCTCCCCAATAGCAAAATGTTCTGAAGTGCTAGCTTCAAATAAACTCAGATATTCTTCCAGTGTCTTAACTACTCGATACTGCTCAAAATCATAGTTAAAAAAGTGAGGTTCTTTTGGGTCACACATATAGATATTAGGATGTTCTCGTAAATATTCGCTAAGGGCTGTTGTGCCACATTTAGGCGCACCGACAATAAAGAAATTAGGTTTGACCATATCTATATAATCTTATTGAAATTTTTATGATTTCGCATTAGCCTCGCTCATACGAAATAGAGTATACTTAGCTGCTTCTAAAGTTTCTAGTACTTGATCTTAATTAACTATTTTTCTTAGTATGAACCTGAATTAACTTTTTTTAATTAGTTTGAGTACTCTTTTTTTACTTCCAACTTTCAAGATTTAAATTAAATTCTTCCGCCAGTTTTTGATTATAAGGTTGAAAATAATTATCTAAGCGTGTTAGAGATTCAGATGTAGCAGGCTTCGGAGCAGAGCTATTCAGCTGAATGTATAAAGATTTTAATAGACCTCTAATTTTGCTAGTAGCAATATATGGAGCAAGCTTAAGTAACATCTCATGAGCAAATCTATTTTTTATTACGATAGTTTTAGTTCTTTGTTCGAAATAAAACTCTTTATAAAAGTTAGCGTCAATACCCAAACTTTCAGCTAACTTAATTAGCGTAGCTTGAGGATTAGCTATCATTTCCTCAAAGAGTATGATGTGAATTTTGTCATTAGAGAAACGCTCTGACCAGCAAGTAAGAAAGTCATAATAACGATTATGTGGTAGCTGATCGTTTAACCATTCATAAAAAATACTATCTTGAGGATAATCTAGCTTTTGGACAAGATTACCTGTTTGATCTAAAAGCAAATCTGTGATCTGTTCAAAAGTTAGATTGCTGTCTAAACGAGCCAGGTTATTTTGCATAAAACTAAATGCAGAAAAAATTCGCTTAGATGGTTTACGCAATAAAAAAACAACGTGAGGCTGAGGATTGCAACTAGCAAAAAAATCCAATGCGGTTTTTTGATAAATGTAGTGAGGAGTCGCTTCTAAAACAATCTTGGCATCATCAGGGCAATTAGAAAAAAAAGATTCATATAAGTCTAAACCGTGGAAATTGTAATTGGCTTCTAATCTTAACAATGGGCTATCGCGATCAATAAAATAAAATGTCTCTTTAGAGGGAGCACCATAGACTTCGGGATGAGCTGCAAGCCAATGAAACAAAGAGCTACTTCCCGCTTTTGGAAGTCCAGCAACGATTAAGTTTGGTAATTTCATGCGATTATTCTTTTCCTAAAAATATATCAAATACTAGATTTTATAATTAGCTTTTTTCTTTTTAGCTATTTTATATCTCCAAAAATATAATGAATTCTAGATAGGTTGATAATCAAAAGCTTCAAAGTCTCTAGCGAAAACTTTATTAATTATTTTAATTGACTCTTCGTCGTAATATTTAAGATAGTTTTGTCTATCTTTTTGATTATGACTACTACCATGAGTTACATGGGGAATATCCAAGATATTATTTCCATCAACTATTTTAAAAATTGTGTTTAGATCTTTTTCAAGGTTTTCGAATTTTCCAATAAAGTCAAATTGAATATTGCGATTATTTTCAATGAAACTATACTGATCGTTACAGCCCCAAAAATTTCGAGCTAATTGTGGATTACTAGAGGCCATATGCTCGATAAATATTACAAAATTCTTAAAGCCACCATCAGGATACATTTTATAAAAATATCGTGCAGGTGGTCCATACTTAGTACTATTTGTTATTTTGGCAAACTGAGTAATTAAATATTTCTTAAAAGTCATTGAACCATTTCCCATAGGTGAACAAAAAAAGCTATTCCACACTGATAAAACCCAACTATAAGGATTACGTACAAAAGTAAATTTAAAATATTCCTCTAAATCAATATTTAATTCGTCAACAAATGGTAAGGCATCAGAAAATTTAGAATGCATTCTATTATCGATATGCCAAGTTTTCTGCCAATTAATACCTGCTGTTTTGGGATTTTTACTTCTATATTTTTCTGTTATGTGAGGAAGTAAAAGCTTAGTGATACTGCTCCCACCTGTTTTGTAAATATGTACATAAATGATTTTTTTTTGATCGGCTACAATCATATTTATTTTTTAACTATTGTTTAATATGCAGATAGTATATACAAAATCGATGATTTTATTAGATTGATTTTTCTGGCTTATGTTTTTTTCTGCCTTAGGGAATATAGTGAAATGTTTAGTGTTCTCTGCATGAAAATAACATTGATAATATTAATCACAATTAGACTTGTTGTGGTTGCTATTGCTGCGCCATTAATGCCCCATTTAGGAATCATTAAAGCGTTGAGTATAATGTTTAAAACCGCAGTTAACCCTAGACTGGTAGCTGTATAGTTTTGATGTCCTGTCATAGTAAGTACTAAACCAACTGGTCCCGTAAAAGCATTGAAAATTTGGCCTACAATTAGGATGTTCATCGCAGTGCGTCCAGAAATAAAATCTGAACCGAAGATCAGCAGCAAGTATTTTCCTACTCCCATCATGGTTATGCCAATTATCAAGGATAATAAAAATACAGATAGTACGCTCTTATGAATGAGCCGCTCTAGCTGTTTGAGTTGACCCTCTGAATAAAGAGAGGCGATTGTGGGGCCTAGAACATTATTAGCCGCTTGATTAATAAAAATAGTTAGTTTGGTAATGGCTACGATTATGGTATAAATACCTACTGTTTCAACACCTTTGATTCCACCTAACATAATGATGTCTATCCGTGAGTTTATGAGATGTGTTGTCCCCAAAAACATAAAGGGTAATGCCGCAATTAACCATTGTTTCCTTTCGTACTGAGGTTTAACTTGCATTACTTCTGGAGGAAGCGATCTTAAGAGCCATGAAGCTCCAATAAAAAAGGTAATTGTGATGGCTACAATTTTGATTGCCAACACCCAAAACACATTAAAATTCTTCGGAAAGACTGAATAAACAATACTAGTTAAAGAAATAACTATAATTGGCGCAAACAGCCCATCAGGCATCTGTCCTAAGACGATTCGATGAAGCCCCTGCATCGTTCCCAATTTAAGTTTTCTTAGGGAGATAATAGGAACAGTTACCATAGCCAGTGCCACTGCTATAACTATGCTGGTATTTGACTCTCCTTTCATCTCCCAAATCACAGCTATGGCAACTAGAGTTAAGGTTATAGAAGAAGCTAAAACTACTAAATTAGACCAACGCAATAAACCTGATATTAAATCCCATCGAGATTTGGCGCGATAGATAGCTATTTCCCTAACCATAAGTTGATCGAGACCCAAAGTTGCAGGAATACTTAATAGATTTGCCCAAGTAGTAGCATAGGAGTAAGTTCCAAGACCGACTGTTCCCAAAAAACGTGCAAATATAATACTCATAACAAAAGCAAGACCAGTACCAGCAATCTTAAGTCCAAAAGATCCGGCTGCACCTTTAATCAATCTATTTTTGAGACTGTGATTACTTTTTTCAGTCGATATCAATATTGGCTGAATTTTTTGGGTAATTGTTTTTAACATTTAATTTTTACTACACCAAAGTTACTAACAAGAATACGACGAGCATTATTTTTACTGAAGAAGAGAACACTTCTTCAGTGACTATTTTCAAAGTCTCCTGATAACAAAGGTAAAAAAGAGAATCTTTAAACGATGATGAGATAACAATCTAGTTAGCCAAGTTGAACTACTTCTCTGGCTGGTTATTATGCAAAATTTTGATTTGTTAGACATATATTTTCCTGATTAATAACTAAATTTATTCTTATTGATTTAAAGGACATTAACTAATGACAGATAAGTGTCTACTACTTTTTCTGTGGAATATTCATTAGCTCGTTCTACCAGAATCTCTTTGGGAAGAGGATTTTCTAATGTTTTAAGCATCGCCTCAGCTAAAGCTTCAGAATTTTCAATCGGAACTAAAGAACCATAAGCTCCACGATCAAGAATTTCATCTGGTCCACTGGGGCAATTAGTAGCGACAACAGGACAACCGCAAGCCATAGCTTCAATTAATACAGTGGGTAATCCTTCATGTCTGGAAGATAAAACAAAACAACTAGCTCGTTTCATATAGATATAGGGATTTTTAACAAAGCCAGGTAATAAGACATCCTTACTGATACCTAAGGTATCAATGATGTTCTCCAGTTTTTGACGCTCTTGACCTTCTCCCAAAATGATTAGATGAGCCAACTTTTGTTTTCTCACTAGGGCAAAAGCATGTAATAGATTGGAAAAATCTTTTTGCTGCTTTAATCTGCCCACTGCTAGAAATACTGGAGGTGAATTTCCGGCAAACCAAGGATGAGTCAAAGTATCTTGGCTGTGAGTAACTAAATCTTCATCGACGACGGGATTGTACAGTACTTTAACAGTTTCTGCCCTCAGACCCAATTGATGTTCTAAGTCCAGGGCAACACCAGCAGAAACTGCCACAACTGCATCTGCACGAGGATAAAGCCATCTCATTAAAGGTGGCACCAATTTGGCCCGTCTCAAATCACTTTTGTTAGCTGATAAATTGTTATGTTCGACTAAAACTAATCGAGTTTTGATTTGAGCTAATTCCCTAGCCATCGATGCTACCACATTGACATGACTCATATTGGCAATTAAAGCCCAAGGACGATTTTTCCTAAGATAATTAGCTAATGGCAAGATAGAAGTTATGACTCTACCGTTATTTAAATTAACAATGCGCACTTTCTTGGGTACTTGGTCTAAATAAGGACCTTCTAGTGCTGATAAAACTAAATCCAGGTCAAACTCATCTCTTTTGGCTAAACCTTTAAGGAGATTAACTACAGCTTTTTCTGCGCCACCACCATGTAGTGCGTCCATAAAAAAGGTGATACGTTTTTTCACGGTTATTTAGTTTTTTCCTCCAACAACTTTTTGTATGAGAGTTTCCCACTCGGCTACTATTTTGTCCTGACCAAATCTTTCAACTACCTCTGAAGCTTTGGCAGCAAGTCGTTTTCGTTCCTGTTCATCAGACATTAGATAATTCATTGCAGCAGCTAATCCATCTATGTCATAGTTATCAACTAAGAGACCATCTATTTCGTGGCGAATCATCTCCCTTGGTCCGCTAGGGCAATCAGTAGCAATTACGGGTAAACCACAAGCTAAAGCTTCTCCATGAGCTAAGGGAAAACCTTCGTTACGTGAAGCCATGACAAATAGTTTGGCTTTTTTCAAAACAGCAAAAGGATTACTAAGGGCATCAGTGAAAATAACTTGACCTGATAAGCCCAACTCGTCTCTCATTTTTTCTAGCTGTTCTCCCAGTTCCCCTCGACCTAAGATTAGTAGCTGCCAGTTGGAATGTTTGTCAGCAATTTTATGAAAAGCTTGTAGTAACAGATCATGTCCTTTCTGGTCTGTTAATCTGCCCATACTAGCAATCCAATTCTTATTTGAATCAACTTCTGGAGGTAGAGGAGGAGTAGTTTGATCGTCTTTAATGGTTATAGGATTATAAATTACCGCTCTTTTGTTAGACGGTAATAAATCTATACCCAAATCAACTCCTTGACTTACGCTAACAACCTTAGAACAAAGTGGATAAGTTAAACGACGCAAAGTCTCCCAAACTAATCCATAGGAAAAAACTTTAACGTCATTTTGTTCGGTAACGATAACAGGATATTTTTTGCCTAGTAGAGCTAAAATTACGGAAACGTTGGTTATTCTTAAAGAAGAAACAACAACATCAGGTTTAGTAGACTCAATTGCTTTTCTTAGCGTAGAAAGCCTTCTAATGTTGTTGGCTAGAGCTTCTACTATGCTAGATGACTTGCCCATAATTCCTAAATCTAGGCGAGAAACTTTTGAAGATAATTGATAAAAATCAGTACTTTTATCTGCCAGAGTAATTAAAGTAACCTGATGTTTGAGATTAGCAAGACCTTCAGCAAGCAAAACGATAGCTCTTTCTCCTCCTCCACAACCAAGGGATGAGATGACTAAAGTAATTTTCATCTTATAATTTTGTATTTTCTAATACTATTTATGACCAGAGTTTTGGTATTTCTATTGATGCCAACACTGAGAAAATTCCAGGAGCGAATGTTTAGTTTGTAATCAACTAAGTATAAATACTTTGCAATTGGTAGTTTACAGTAAAAAAGTGAATTTTAATTGCTTTTTTACAAAATGTTTTGGCTTTCGATACTTTTGGATCTAGCCACATTATTACTACTTAAAGGTTGAGCTAAAAAATAACCTTGTCCATAGTCACAAGCAACTTCTCTTACTTTGTTTAATTGAGCTATATTTTCAATTCCAGTTGCGGTTATTTCTAGTCCATAGTTCTCAAGCTCAATCACAATATTTTGGAAAACATCCCCCATTTGCTGATCTCGATCAATACTATTTACTAGATAGCGGTCAATCTTAACTCGATCAAATTCTCTGTATAACAAATTGGGTTGAACCCGACCATAAATTGAGGCTACCTTACCGAAGTTATCAATCTGCAATCGAATACCCAACCTTTTTAATTGAGGTAAAACAGTCATTGCTGCCCGTGGATTTTCTGTAATTAGATATTCGGATATTTCTAAAGATAAAAGTTGAGGGTTAATCTGATGGGTTTCCAGATTGTATTTTAAATGCTTGACTAAACTTGTTTGCAGGAGTTGCTGACTAGAAATATTGATACTGATAGAAATATTTGAGTCAAAACTAGCTTCTTGTTGCCATGTCTTTAGCTGTATACAGATTGCTTCAATAATCCAGCGTTGAATAGGGATCAACATTCCCGATTCTTCTGCCGTTGCCATGAATTTCTGAGGCATAATTAATCCGAATTTAGGATGATTCCAACGTAATAACGCCTCAAATTCCTTGATCGCACCAGTTTTTAAGTCCATCACTGGTTGATAATAAAGACAAAACTCTTCGTTTTCCAACGCTTGTCTTAATCCTCTTTCTATTTCTCCAACTGTTAATCGAGTTAAAGAGTTGAGAGTCGGTAATTTTACTTGAGAATTGAAATCTATATTTAAATCAGTTGTAAGTGGGTTAAGCTCGCAAGCTTCGCTGATTATTTTTTCAAAGCTTTCTTGGGCTCGCTCAACATCGATTTGCTGATACTTAGTGGCGTATCCGACTACTAATCGATCTAACAAAAAGACAATTAGATTAATATCGTTCCTTTCTGCCGCCTCACCAAGTATTTCTATAGTTAAATCTAGATTTTCGGGAATAATATGACTAGCATTTTTCACTACCAAAACTTTTTCATGAGCAGTAGGTTGATATTCTTCTCCAGCGACCAGCAGCTCTTCATATAGCTTTTCTCCAGGGCGTAATCCAGTAAAGACAATTTCGATATCTTTACCCACTTCGTATCCAGAAAGATGGATTAAATCTTTAGCTAAGTCAACAATCTTGACGGGTTGACCCATATTTAACATGAAGATTTGACCCTGGCTATTTTTGTTACTCAAAACAGAAGCTTGTAATACTAATTGAACCGCTTCTGGAATAGTCATAAAGTAGCGGCAAATTTCGGGATGGGTAATTGTCACAGGACCTCCCTTCGCAATCTGTCGCTTAAAAGTAGGAACCACACTGCCTCGACTACCTAAAACATTACCAAAGCGAACTACAGCATAAGGTCTACCACTAGTTTTAGCCGCTTGTAGTACCAGCATTTCGGCAGTACGTTTGCTTGCTCCCATAACATTAGTTGGGTTGACAGCTTTGTCTGTCGAGATCATCACAAAGTTATTAACATGGTACTTAATGGAAAAATCCAACAAATTTTTTGTGCCTAAAACATTATTGGTAATTGCTTCTGGAGGATTTAGCTCCATCAGGGGAACATGTTTATGAGCTGCTGCGTGAAAAACAATATCTGGCTGGTAAAGGCGAAAAGCATCTTCAAGTCGAGCTTTAATCCTTAAATCGGCAATAAAAGGAGTTAACTCGGTTAATTCTTTATCTGGCTTTGTTTCCTGTTTTAAAATCTGTAGAACTTGTTCTAATTCTTCGCGTATGTTAAATACTGAGTTTTCGCCGTGTCCCAGCAAAATCATTTGAGATGGACGGCAACGGAAAATTTGGCGACACAGTTCACTCCCAATTGAACCACCAGCTCCTGAAATTAAAACTGTTTTACCTTCTAAAAGCGAAAAGACGCTTTGAGCATCGGTCTGGATCGGTTCACGTCTCAACAAATCTTCGATTTTAACTTCCCTTAGGATATTAGCTCTATTGCTATTATCGAGAATCTCGTTAGTAGAGGGCATTGTGTTGACCTTAATTCCGATCGCCTGACTGACATCCACAATTTCTCTGATTGTTTTCCCCGAGGCAGAGGGCATGGCAATTACCACCTGACGAATGCTATAGGAGGCAACAATTTCAGGAATTTGGTAACGATTTCCCAATACTGAAACTCCTCTGATATTAAGACCTAATTTCTGAGGGTCATCATCTATAAAAGCAACAGGATTAAAACCTAATTTGGGATTGCGTCGCATTTCCTGGAGAATTGATACTCCTGCATCCCCTGCCCCCACAATTAACACGCGATCGCGCCGATAGAAATTTTTCTTCTTCAGATTAGCTCTTTCTGAAGCTCTGATACTGAAGCGAATTCCCCCAACTAAAATGAAGGTGAGAATACCATCGAGTAAAGGTAGAGAACGAGGAACTAAATACTTTTCGACACTGTTTCCTAGTAAATATTCTAAAAAGCCCAGAACAATTATTTCTGAAATTACTGCTACTGCAATTAAAGCTGCGATTTCAGTTAATTCCTCGATACTAGCGTATTTCCAATATCGCTTATAAAATCCACAAGATGTAAAAACAACTAACTTAATCAGTGAAAAAATAATTGTTGCCACGATCAGACCGTTACGATATTCTTCCAGGGCAACAAAGTCATCTAAACGTAGAATAATCCCTAACAATGGGGTTAGAGAGAAAATAATCGTATCTAAGATTAAAAAATGACGATTATTGAGATTAAGTAGCTTTTTATCTAGCTTTATCAGCTTTTTATTCAGCTTTTTCAGCCTCATTTTTGATTCCTTACTAAGCTTTTATGATTATTTTTATAAGGTGTATTTAAAATCTTGACCGTCAAATACCACTAGTTATGCAATAAACAAAAAAACTTACGTAAATTCGTTGAGACACAGCTTAAGTAAATTAGCTGATCACTATTAATAGATTACAAATGCAGATACTCCCCTAATCATAACTATTGATACATTTTAGACAAGAATCAAGATATTGATTTAGGTTGTAACAATCATAATACTACTTAGGCATTTGTAAGTATATATTCGTATGTAGAGTTTATGTAAAGTGTCTACTTATCAAAAGTAATTCTTAATAAAGCTATTGATCTGTATCAAAACATAGCCCTTCATTGGTGACTTATATTCATTGATTTAAAAGCATTTGTGGTTCAGATATCCAAATCAACAAAAGAGCTAATTTACATTTAAGATGTATATATAAATTTTTTGTAAAGCGCCAACAGAACGTAAGACAGAACACAAAATTTACTTGAGTTTGCCCGAGCGTAAAATACTGACAATTAACCAGATACTTAAAAGGCTAGCTACAGTAAAGAGGACATTACTCAAAATAGAAACTTGAGTGGTAGCAGAACCTGTAGAGATAATCGCTGCCCCCATGATTAAAGAGCCAACCAAAATACTAAACGAAAGTCGATTGGCTGAATCTTCAAGACTCAAGGCTAGAATATCTAGCTGGCGAATACTGATGTTCCATTTGAGGGTTTCGGCAGTAATCCGATCTAGCAGTAACTCTACTAGGCGAGGCGATCGCAATGACAGACTTTTAAGATCCAGACCAATCCGTAATAGTGTCTCCGCAGGTCTTTCCCCTAGAAATTGACGGCGAAATAAATCCACCATTAAAGGTCTAATTTGATCTAGAAGATTAATTTGGGGATAAAAGCCTCTAGCCACCCCTTCTAAGTTAGCGAGGGTTTTTGCATACAATCCCATATTACTAGGAAGTCGAATTTTATTATTACGAGACACCTGTAATATTTCATAAATCACCTCGCTAAAGTTCATCTGAGAAATAGTGCGATTGTAATACTTCCTGAGCATGCGGTCATAATCATGGGTCAAACGATTTAAATTAACTTCTTGACCGCCTTCGGCTAGCTCTAGAGTTAACTGACTACAGCGACGAGCATCAAGATCGACAATAGCTAACAACATTTCTGTCAAGATTTGCTGAGTACGAGGATCTAAACGACCAACCATACCGCAATCAAGAAGAGCTACTCGACCATCCTCTAAATAAAAAATATTTCCTGGATGGGGATCGGCATGAAAAAAACCATCAATATATATTTGCTGGAAAAAAGCTCGAAATAAAATTGTTGTCATTTCGCTACGTTGAGTAGCTTCGTCTTGATGATTTCTAACCTGAGGTAAATTCGCGTCTAGAATGGGTTCTCCTTCTAACCACTCAATAGTTAGTAACTTGGCGGTAGTGAGATTGTTATATATCTGAGGAATTAACAATTGTTGAGTATTAAACCACTTACTCTCTGCAAGATTGCAGCGTAACTGTTCAGTGTATTCAGCTTCTGTTGTGAAGTCTAGTTCAGCTTGCAGAGCATTACTAAATTCATCAGCTAGACCCACAATATCAAAATTTTTGCCAAATTCAGTCAAGGAAACTAATTCCGCCAAACTTTTAATTAAGGAAATATCTTGCGCAACTACCACTTCTATGCCAGGGCGTTGCACCTTGAGAGCTACCTTTTGCCCATTGATTAAAACTGCACAATAAACCTGTCCAATAGACCCTGCGGCAACGGCATTACGATCAATATCACGAAAAACCTCTTCCAAGGGTTGAGATAATTCTTGTCTAATTAGAGCTTCGACCTGTTCCCAGGGAGCAGGAGGCACTTTTGCTTGAAGAGCTGTTAGGGTGTCTACATAACGTCCTGGTAAAATATCGGGGCGAGTCGAAAGTAATTGTCCTAACTTGACGTATACGGGTCCTAATTCAATCAGAATGTTGCGTAAAACTTCTGGAGAGGGTAAACGGGGTTCATCTGCCTTGTCACCAGTTAATAACCCTCGCGCATAATCCCAACCGTTACGAAATACTACTTCAGCAATCTCTCTCTGGCGAGAAGTGTTTTTAGTTAGAGCAAACATTTATATCTAAAATAGATAGCCTATTTTTCTTAGTTATAACGCAGTAAAGCGATCGCTTGCTTTAATCAAAGATACTTTGATCCCTGGTTCAGATACCAAATGTCCGGCATCAGGAATAACGATAAAGTCTACTTCTGGTCAAGCCTGATGTAGCTTCCAAGCGGTAATCATCGGGCAGACTACATTGTATCCTGACTGCCTGACACATTTATTGTAGTAAGGCAGTCAGGGATGTTGCTTATCTGTTTCGCTATATCTATATACTTGGTTAAATAGAGCACAGTTTTGCATCTTCTCGTGCTACCTTGTAGAATCCTAGATACTATCAACTGAGATACCTTGCAAAAGCGTTTAATTTTAAAAAACTAGTATTTTTCAATATTTAGGAAATGGTGGAATTCAAAGTACACGGTCATGCTTGTTTAGAAGTCATTGCTTCTGGCAAGTCAATTATTTGTGATCCTTGGTTAGTTGGTAGCGCATACTGGCGTTCTTGGTGGAATTACCCACCTCTCAAACCAAATGTTTTAGAAGAAATAAATCCTGACTATATCTATGTGACTCATATTCATTGGGATCATTTTCATGGTCCTACATTAAGAAAATTGGGTACTGATAAGAAAATTATTATCCCTAAAACACCTGAATTAAGATTGCTTAAGGATATCAAAAATATTGGTTTTAAAAACATTATTGAAGTCGAACACGGTGAATCTATTCAATTGGCAGAAGATTTTCGTTTAACTAGCTATCAATTTGGACCTGTATTTGCTGATTCAGTAGTTATTATTGAAGCCGAAGACCAAGTATTATTTAATAGCAATGATGCTAAAATAATGGGATTACCTTTACAGCAAGTTCTTGAGCTTCATCCCAAAATTGATTTTGTATTCAGAAGCCATAGTTCAGCGAATTCTAGAGTTTGCTATGAGTTGATTGACGAAGCTGGTGGTCATACTGACGATCTAGGTAAATACAGTCAAGAGTTTGCCTATTTTGCCCAAGCGGTAAATGCTAAATATGCTATACCTTTTGCTAGCAATCAATGTTGTTTGCATCCTGAGACTATTGATTATAACCAATACAATAACTACGCTCATAAAGTTGAAAAATATTTTCAAAAGTACCAAATAACTAATCCAAAATGCGTGGTTATGGCTCCTGGAGATAGCTGGAACTCTGAAACTGGATTTTGCTTAGAAAATAATACCGAATGGTACACTGATGCAACTGCAAAAATCAGTAGCTATCAGCAAGTAAAAGCAAAAACTCTTAACAAAGTAACTGAAAGAGAAAATCGGGCTAAATTTAAGGAGAACTTGGCTAAAAAATATGCTGAGAGGATGATTGCTGAAACTCCCTGGTTTATTCGTAGATTTTTCAAAGATCATCCCATAACTATTATTGGATATAGCGAAGTAGAACAGAAAGGTCTTCATCTAGATTTGTATAAGAAGATCTACGAAATTATTGAAGAGTGGGACATGAATAATAATCCCATTCAAGTTTACGTCAATAATGCAGTAATTAATGACGTTTGGGCGCAGAGACATTGGAATAGTTTGGGAGTCAGCAAACGCCTAAAAATCAAAACCAGACGGCAAGAGACTAAGTACTACGAAGTATTTAATCTGCTGAATAATTCTCTAGAAGCTGGCTCTTTACAAAGTCGTTATATATTTACTCCTAGATATATGAGTGGCTACATAAAACGATGGCGGGAAATTCTGCTGTACTTCAGCATTATTGGTAATAAATTAAGAGGAAAAGAATTTATTTATAAGAACTATCTACCTTTACCTTATAAGTGAATAGCTTTTATGATGCTGATCGATTTTTATTCGTTAGAAAGCGAACGCGCTTAAGCAAATTTGCCTAAATTACTTATTTCTCTGCCTGCCTGCATGGTAGGCTATTTCTCGCTCTCCAATGTTTGTAGGGACTACCTAACCCAATACCGTTCGGCCAAGCCTCCCCCAAATTTGGGGGATTTAGGGGGCGAACAAAATAACTTGAAGTACTAACCGAACAGTATTGCTACCTAACCAATAGCAATGGCAATGCATTTGTAGCAGGGGTTTAACAGTATACCCTGAACTCCCCTTTGAAATTAATAATTAAAAGCTTCAGAATTCTGAAACATGATGACCTATTGTCTCTTAGTTATAGAACCCATTTGGGATCTTTTTCTACGAAAAATCAGTTATTTCAGAGTTCCTTGTTTTGATTTATTGAACGATAAAATAAGGTTTAAACCAGCTATTTTGAAACATTTAATGTGACAGTGTTTTCAGGATGCTTATGGTTACAGACAGAGATCTCAAATGGGTTCTATAACGCAGCAAAGCGATCGCTTGCCTTAATCAAAGCATCTTTGATCCCTGGTTCAGATACCGAATGTCCGGCATCAGGAATAATGATAAAGTCTGCTTCTGGCCAAGCCTGATGTAGCTCCCAAGCGGTAATCATCGGGCAGACTACATCATATCTTCCTTGAACAATGACTCCCGGTAAATGGCGAATGCGATCAACATTGTCTAATAATTGATTTTCGCTGCTAAAAAAGCCTTGGTTGACAAAATAATGGCATTCAATGCGGGCAAACGCTTCGGCAAATTCTGCCATGGCAAAACTTTCTTTACTAGCTGCTGAGGGAATCAGTTTACTAGTACTTGCTTCCCAGACAGACCAGGCGCGAGCTGCTTCTAAACGTATATCCCGATCTTCACTGGTCAACCTTTTATAAAAAGCTGAGAGTAGATCCTCATGCTCTTCAGGGGGAATCGGTTTTAGATATTCTTGCCAAGCGTCAGGATAAATATTGCTTGCACCTTCTTGATAGAACCAACGAATTTCCGAGGAGCGCAACATAAATATTCCCCGCAAAATCAACCCTTTACAGCTGTCTGGATGGGTTTGGCTATAGGCTAAAGCCAAAGTACTCCCCCAGCTCCCACCAAAAACCACCCACTGTTCTATATTTAAATGTTCTCGTAACTTTTCAATATCGCTGACCAAATCCCAGGTCGTATTTTCTCTTAGCTCAGCATAAGGAGTACTTTGTCCACAACCTCGTTGATCAAAAATAATTATCCGCCATTTTTGCGGGTCAAAGTACTGTCGATACATTGGAGTAATGCCACCACCAGGTCCTCCATGCAAAAATATCACTGGCTGTCCCTGAGGATTTCCAGATTCTTCATAATGAATAGTATGTAACTTGGAAACTTTGAGCTTTCCTTGATTGTACGGTTCTATTGGCGGATATAAATCTCTCATTGTATTTCTTTGGATTTCTACCAAGTTACTAAGAATCTTTCATGACTAAATTATTGCGATGCACTACCGTATCTGCGCTGTCATAACCCAAAATTGAAGCAATTTTAGCTGAATGATTCCCTTTGATGAGCTCAATTTCACTACTGCTGTAGTTAACTAAGCCTCTTCCTAATTCCAGTCCTTCTGTATTACATAGTTGTACTGCATCGGCAGCGGAAAATTCTCCTTCTACCGAGGTAATTCCTGCCGGTAGTAATGATTTTCCTTGGTTGGTAACTGCTTTGACTGCACCCGCATCTAAATATAATTTTCCCATGGGAATTAAACCATAGCTGATCCAGCGTTTGCGAGCATTCTCAGATTGGGGTTGGGGTTCAAATTGGGTTCCCAGGTCTTCTCCCTGTAAAATTTTGGGAATATTTGGCGGATATTTTCCCTGGGTAATCACAGTCCTGACACCAGTACTAGTGGCAATCCGAGCAGCAGCTAGTTTGGTTGCCATGCCACCAGTCCCCCATTGAGAACCAGTAGAACTTGCCTCCACCCGTAGTTGATGGAATTCCTCGCTACTGACTAATTTAATTGGTTGAGCATCGGGGACTGTTCTGGGATCGGCAGAATACATTCGGTCTACATCGGTTAATAAAAATAGCCAATCGGCATGAACTAAGCTAGCTACCAAAGCAGATAAAGTATCATTGTCACCAAACTTTAATTCATCTACTGCAATCGTATCGTTTTCGTTGACAATAGGGATGACCCCTAAACTTAGTAATTCTTTAAAAGTATTGGAAGCATTAACATAGGTATTGCGTTCCATTAACTCCCGACGGGTCAAAAGAACTTGAGCGATCGCCTGTTGCAAACTACTAAACAGATCGTCATAAATCCGCATCAAACGTCCTTGTCCAACGGCAGCGACAGCCTGCTTTAATGCCATTTTACGTGGTCTCTCAGTTAAATTTAGTCTGGCACATCCTACCCCCACAGCACCTGAAGAAACTAGGACAATCCGATGACCCTGAGAACGCAGATGGCTCAAAGTTTCTACTAACGAGGCAATGGTAGCGATCGCAATTTGACCTGTCCCTGTTGTTAGACTGGAAGTACCAATTTTAACCACTATTGTCTGAGGCTTATTGGTCATGACTAATAATTACTCCACCCCACAAGAAAAATGAACTAGATGATAAAAATACATTTACTTAATGCTTTTGATACATATGGAACTGGTTATTAGTCGTTTACACTACATAATATGGGCGAATAATAAAATAATAATAAATCAGGCAATTTGGGTTCTAGTTACCTAGGCTAATTATTAACTGACGTTACGCAGTACAACGAGAAATCAATGATTTGAATTATCGATAAAAACAGAACAATGTTCCCTTTAACTCTTAACCCTCAACCATCCTCAACAAATTAATTAGTGCGTAACATCAGTTATTAAAGATTAATTGAAATATGAGAGTAGCGATCGCGTGACCTATATTAAACCAGAAACAGTACCGGATCAATTACCATCTTCGATCAAAGAGATCCTCAATCTAGGATTGACGGCAGTAAAACAGAAAGATTGGTTGCAAGTTATTAATTCCCTGAGGCTGTTGCCTCAGACTAAAACTGACGATCAGGTCAAATTGTTGGTTCTGAATTGGAAAAACTGGCAAGTAGCATTCGATCTAGCAGTAACTATGCTAATCCAAGCCGACTTTCAGCACAAATGGGAGATTACTAAGTTCCTACCACTGTTTGGGGAAAATATCATTCCACCTCTAACTACTTTAGTAAAAGACGAAAATGTTGAAGCTGAGGTACGCTGGTTTATTTGTCAGATCTTAGGACAATTTAAAAGTGAAACTGTGGTTCTTACTTTGGTCGAACTGCTCCAGCAAACCTCTGATGAAGAACTAATCGTCATGGCAGGTAAAACCCTCAGCAGAATTGGTAATAGTGCCATTGATGCTCTGGTAAAGTTATTGGCTCAACCAGAATATCGTTTCTTAGCGGTTCAATCCCTATCTTATATTCGCACCTCTGAAACTATAGAACCTTTACTCAAAGTTGCCACTGCTCCAGAATCAGAACTACGCAGTATTGCGATTAGAGCTTTGGGAAGTTTTCACGATCCCCGTGTCCCTCCCATATTGATTGCAGCACTTCAAGATACTTCTAGTAATGTCAGAAAAGAAGCAGCGATCGCCTTAGGATTTCGCCCCGATCTCTGCCATGATTTAAACTTAATTACTCATCTACAACCTTTGCTCTACGATTTAAACCTGGAAGTATGCCGTCAAGCAGCAGTGTCATTGGGGAGAATGAAGCAAAAAGCAGCAACCACTGCCTTATTTGCAGCACTACAAGCAGATCCAACTCCTGTAAGTCTGAAGCTAGATTTAGTAAAAGCTTTAGGTTGGAGTGAAATTAGTTTGGCGATTGATTATTTAGAGCAAAAACTAGTTAACTCTAGCGAATTAGTGACCCAAGAAATTATTACTGTTTTAGGTAGAATTAATTCCCAAAAATTAAAGCACCAAGCGACTCAAGTGTTAATAAATTTTTGGCAAGATAAAAACCATCAAGTATTCCCACCTCAAATCAGGCAAGCAATAGCTACATCCTTAGGGGAATTAGGCTGCCAATGTGCTCAACAGACTTTAGCACAACTAGCACAGGATGAAGATCGTAAAGTTCAACTTCATGCACTTTCTGCTCTGAAAAAGCTCCCATGCTAATTTTAAATTATTAAATAATCTCTTCAACTGTTACCAAAAATGTATCTTCTACCGCATCACCAAGTAGATCGGTAGCCTGGAGTGTAATCTCTGCTGTACCGCTTTGATTAGGAGCATAATCAAGTACAAGTTCTCCTTCGTTGATGGTTACATTAACTAAATCGGGATTAGAGTTACTCAGGATTTCAAACTCCAGCTCATCTAGTTGTATTACCGAAATATCACTGTAGCGAACCAGATTATCATCATTATTTACAATTGGATTAGTAGGATCTTCAACAATCAAAGGTAAGTCAGTGAAAGCAGGCTGAACATTGCTAGCATTATATACAGGTAAATTAGCGATCGCATCTAGGGGAGCGAGATCTTCTTCACTGAGTAATTCACCGAAAACTGTAAATCCACCATTCTGGCTATCAAGGTTAGCTGAATTGTCAGCTAAGTTAAAAAACCACTGGTTCGTAGCACTGTTAGGATCTTCGCCTAACTTGGCCATGGCGATCGTACCTCTGAGGTTAGATCTATCCGCACTAAATTCATTAACTACAGGTGGATCGGCGGAAATTGATTCTACAATCAATTCCTCGAATGTAAATCCTCCTCCTTGAACCACAAAGCCGGGAATTGACCGATGAATAATTGAGTTTACATAATCACCGTCATTAACATAATTGAGGAAGTTGGCTACTGTTGCCGGGGCACCTGCACCAGCTTGGTCGAATAACAAGACATTAGTTACTCCCCCTCCCAGAGAACTATCAGCAAGTTCAAAACGTGCTATTTGACCAGTTGTCTGGGGATCGTCAAAATGTTGGAATAAATCAATTGTAGTATTCGCTCCATTCTCCGAGACGACTAGATCATCAATGGGTTGAGTAATTATCGGTAAAGTAGTCATGAAGATATTGCGTGCGAAAATGATAATTGTGTTGTATTGATACCAATTTAGACCAGTAATTTACAAAATGGGTATAACAAGTATATTTCAGGTGGCTTAATGGGAAGATGTCAATGTCCATTAGTAAACATAATCCATTCTCCAGCTACTTCAGCGATCGCTCCTCCTGGCAAAGTAGAGGTACGGCTTTTGTTGGGTGCGGGAATTAAGTTTACTACTGCCTCTATTTGCTCAAAATTGGGTTGTTGGGAAATTACAAGCGGCAGAAACTGACGAATTACCCGACGTTGGATAGCTAGAGGAGATTTACTTAACTCTAAGCGATTTAATCGATCGCTTTTGTCTACTCGCACCTTTTGTAACAATTGCTGGGCCGTAGCTTCTAAATATTCCACATCTGCCCTTAATATTTCTGCTGTTTGGGCTAAAGAGTTTTCGACCTGAGGATTAAAGTTATTTTGCAGATAGGGAATCAAATTTTGGCGAATCCGATTACGAGCATATTTATGATTTTCGTTTACTACATCAAACCAGATGGGTAAGTCGAACTGATGGCAAAATTCTAAAGTTTCACGACGGTATACATTTAGAATTGGACGCACTAACTTGATTTTTTTAGTTAAGGGACGTTTCCAGTCTAAAGCAGCTAATCCATCTGCTCCAGCACCTCGAATGAGATTATATAACAGAGTTTCTGCACGATCACTTTTGGTATGTCCTGTAACAATATATTGAAAGTCTTTTTCCTCAGCAATTTCGATTAAAGCCTGATAACGCCATTTTCTGGCTGCTGCTTCTGTTTCTCTAACTACATTAGCGATTTTGAGAAAAAAAGGCAGTTGCCAAGTTTCTGCCACTTCACTGACTCTGGCGGCAATTCCCATATCCGTGGACCATTGATGATCGCAATGGGCGATCGCCAGTTGCCAATCCCACTTAGAACGCAGATCGAGTAATAACTTCCCCAAACATAGAGAGTCTTGTCCACCAGATACCGCAATTAAAACTCTGGCTTTTTTCGGTAAAAGCGATCGCTGGCGTAAGGTTTGATGTAATCTGGAGTGCAGTTGAGTCCAATAAATTTGGGACATTTGTTTAGTTGCCAATAATATCTATATCGAGAAATGTAATTAATACCTTGGTGTGAATTAGCCTTGTGCATATTGTCTCTTTTATCATTCTACGTGAGAAGACCCTCGCGTCCCGCGCAGGGATGAATCACGGGTTAGTTGTAAGTTAATCTTACTTTGTTTTACAAAACGGACAAGTATATTGTAAAATGACTAAACAATATAGCATCTTGGTCGAAATGCTTAATCTTACATACAACTACAAAATACAG